>JAFGMV010000096.1 GCA_016927315.1 Anaerolineales bacterium
CGAATAATCTCAAGAATCTTTCGTTAAATCTTCAGAATCCTGAAACTTTTTTTCTGCATTCTGCGTATATAGATGTAGATATTTTCAATTTTCATTGTTATTGCGAGAAGGTCGCAGACCGTTGGCAATCCCCGGCGCCGCCTTCGAAGGCTCGTGATGACATCAAACAAGGATGATCGATGGACGCCAACAAAACTGGAAAGACCGCACTCGTGATCGGGGCCGGGATCGCCGGTATCACCGTTGCCGGCCGGCTGGCAAAACAGGGCTACCGGGTGTGCGTGCTGGAGAAATGCGAGATCCCGGGCGGGCGCTGCGGCCGTATGACGGTCGACGGTTACCACTTCGACACCGGGGTAACCTTCTTTTTAATGCCCGAACTGTATGCCGAGACCTATGCCGCCCTGGGGGAGCGTATGGAAGACCACCTGACGCTGCAGCAGGTCGACCCAACCTACCATATCTACTTCAATGACGATTCACAGATGCGGCTGACCCCGGATATGTCTGCCATGAAGGCTCAACTGGAGGCGATGGAACCGGGCAGCTTCCGCTGCCTGCTGCGCTACCTGGATGAGGCTGGCGGGCACTACAAAATGGGCGTCGGCAGCATGCTGACGCGTGGTTTCTACAGCCTGCCGCAGTTCATCAACCCGCGCATGCTGTTGTTATTCCTGCGCCTGCGCGCCTACCGCCGGCACACCGGGTACGTGCGCCGCTTTTTTAAAGACCCCCGCCTGCAGGCTGCTTTTACCTTCCAGGATATGTACATGGGTCTCAGCCCGTATGCCTCCCCAGCGACCTATTCCTTCCTGCAGTACGCCGAACTGATCGACGGGTTGTGGTACCCGCAGGGCGGGTTGTACCGCATTACTGAGAGCCTGGTTTCTATCGTGCAGAAGCTGGGAGTAGAATTCAGTTACAATATGCCGGTCGCGGCAATCGAAACACAGGGCGGGAGGGCCATCGGCGTCACCCTGGCGGATGGCCGATTCCTGCCGGCCGATGTTGTAGTGGCCAACGCCGAACCGGGGTACGTGTACAGTGAACTGCTGCCGGACGACGGAACCGCAGACCGCATCGATCGGATGGAGTACGGCTGCTCGACCCTGATGTTCTACTGGGGCCTGGACCGGCAGGTCCCCGGACTTGGGGCGCACAACCTGTTCCTGTGCGGTGATTATAAGAAGGGCTTCGAAGATATTTTCAGGGGTGTGACCATGCCCGAAATGCCCAACTTCTACATCCACGCTCCGGTCCGGTTGGACGCCAGCCTGGCTCCGGCCGGGCATGACCTGCTTTACGTGGCTGTCCCGGTCAGGCATATCGACCGGCAGCATCCCCAGGATTGGGAAGCGGTCCGGGAACGGGCCAGGACTTTTGTGCTGGGGCGCCTGGCCGAGCTGGGGATGCCCGGGGTCGAGGAGCGCATCCGGACCGAGATCAGTTTCGATCCACTGGACTGGCAGAAGCGCTACAACCTGCCCAGAGGATCGGTACACGGTCTCAGTCATAAACTAACCCAGATGGCCTACTTTCGGCCGCACAACCGGCATGCGCGTTACCGGAACCTGTACTTCGTCGGCGCCGGGACGCATCCTGGAACGGGGGTGCCGACCGTGATGGTTTCAGCCCGGCTGGCGGCCGAGCGCATCCGCCAGGAGGCGCCGCTGTGAACAGTCCTTCTGCTTACCTGGCCCACCGGATCACCTGGCAGAGCAGCAAACAGTCTTATCTGACGGCGCTGCTGCTGGCCGACCGGGACCTGGTCGATGACTGCCTGCGGGCGTACGCCTATTTCCGCTGGGCGGACGATATGGTCGATGAGGTATTGACTGACCGCGAAGAACGTCAGGCTTTTATCAGGCGCCAGCAGGAATTGGCAGCCGGCCTGTACCGGGGAGAGCGCCCGGATGGGCTTTGCCCGCAGGAGCGTATGCTGGCCGATCTGGTGCACCATGACCGCGGTCCTGGCAGCGGTCTGCGGTCCTTTATCGAAAAATTTATGGGTGTGATTGCTTTCGATGCCAACCGCCGCGGCGAGGCGATCAGCCGCCTCGAGCTGGAGATCTACACCGAACGACTGGGCTGTGCGGTCATGGATGGGCTGTTGTACTTTATTGGCAATGGGCATCCGTACACGAGAACCCCGCAGCGCTTCCAGGCGGTGATTGGCGCCCACATGACCCACATGCTGCGCGATATGCTGGAAGACCTGCCGCTGGGATTCATCAACATCCCGCAGGAAGATCTGGAAGCCGGCTGCTTCGCGCTGGCAGACGCCGGCGCGGAAGCTTCCCGGTGCTGGGTCAGGGGGCAGGTTGCCGAAGCCAGGGGACGCCTGCGGCGGGGACTGCGGTATATCGAAACCCTGGACTTGCTGCGCTGCAAACTGGCCGGGGTGTGGTACTGCGCCCGCTTCGAGCTGGTGCTGGAGGCTATCGAACGGGATGGGTACCGCCTGCGCTGTTCCTACCCTGAGCGCAAGAACCTGCAGGCCTGGCTGCGTATGCTGCGGCTGGGGCTGGTGGTCGCCGCCGGGCATTTCTTTGGGAAACTATCCGGCGCGGCCGGGCAGGCGTGTTCGAAAGCTGCTTGATGCCGGGTGAATAGCTTTCCTGATCAGTTAACCATGTGAAAAGGTGACAGCCGCTTCCAAAGTGACTGTCACCTTAGCTTAACAACTGGTAGGCGGCGATTGCAAAGGCTGCTTCGACATTCAAGGAACGTTTGGTCCCCTGCATGGGAATATGCAGGACCAGGCTGCACAGGTCGAGCAGCTGTGGGTCGACGCCGGTGATCTCGTTCCCAACGATCAGAACTGCCGGCTCACTGCGATCGGCGGCCAGTACGGGTGAAAGTGGGACCGAGCGCCGGTCTTGTTCCAGTGCGATCAGGCGGTATCCAGCTGCTTTAAGTTTGCTGGCCTGTTCAAGCGAATTGGCTGCATATGTCCAGGGCAGGACCTCTTCGGCGCCCAGGGAGGTCTTTTGGACCGCTTTGTTTTCCGGTGTAGCGCTGATCCCGCACAGGTGCAGACGCTGCACGCCCAGGCCATCGGCGCTGCGGAAGATGGCGCCCACGTTCCAGGCTGAGCGCAGGTTATCCAGCAGGGCTTCCAGGTGTACATTCCTTGTGATTGAAGGTTTGCCAGAAGATAAAGTGTCTGCCGGGGCGAGGGTCTTATCAAGTACCAATTGTGTTGGTTGTTTGCAGCGCAGGCAGGGTTCGGTGAGTGGGTGATCTTCCCCCAAGGGCAGGGGATAGCGCAGCCCGCATTCCGGGTTCCGGCATTGGCGTATTTGAAACCGGTAAGCACTCATGCGTGAATTAAACCACACAAGTGTCGAAAGTGAAGGTAAAAATATCCGGATTTATTCGTTCAGAAATTCAAGCATCAATTCGATATCTGTCGTGGGCAGCTCACAGTGATAGTTTTTACAAACATAGGCGGTAGCCTGTTCGCCATGACGGGTGTTATATTTAGCATATTCAGCGTACAGCAGTATTTCGGGAGAGTCTCCCGCAGGTCGCAGCAGGACCACCTTGTTTGGATTGAATCCGGATCTCAGGGCGGCCAGCATGGCCTGTGTGTCGGCCGCGGTGGGTTCTCCCGCAATCACCACCTCATAGGACGGTCCCAGGGCAAAGTCGATGGCGCTCATCAGCATGCTGTACTCTGCCGGAGCCCCAGTGATTTTTACGGCATGTGACCGGGCGATGTCATAGGCTTTCCTCTCGTACTCCGGGTTGGCTGTCAGACGGCTGAGCCGTAATAAGTTGAGCGCTGCAACTGAGTTCCCGGAGGGGAGGTCGCGGTCTTTGATGATCTTTTGGCGGGCGAGCAGTTCTTCACCGACAGTAGGAGTAAAGTAAAAGGCGCCTTCTTCATCATCCCAAAAGTGGGCCAGCAGTTCATCTGTTAACAGCAGCGCATTTTCCAAATAGCGAACTTCAAAAGTGGATTCGTACAAATCAATCAGGCCCCAGGTGAAGAAGGCATAATCGTTTATATTGGCTGGCAGGTCCGATTCACCGGCAAGGTACCGGTGCTGCAGGCCTTCATTTTCCTCCACCATCTCTTGCAGGATAATGTCTGCGGCATTCTGAGCGGCTTTCGTATAGTCAGGGTCGTCGTAGACCTGCCCAGCCTTGGCAAAGGCTGATATCATCAACCCGTTCCAGTCTGTCAGGATCTTATCGTCGCGGTGTAGTTGGGAGCGGGCAGCCCGGGCAATGAAAAGCTGGTGTCTGGCATCATCCAGCCTGGAAGTTAATTCCTCTTCGGTTAAGTGAAATTCCATGGCCAGCTCTGAAAGCGGACTCTCCAGGTAAAGGGCATTATCTCCGGCAGACTGGTTGGTAAGCGGATCGGGGTAATTTCCTGTTTCGGTTAAATTGTAGGCCGCGATGAATAGTCCTGAGTCTTCTTCACCGAGAATTTCCCGTATTTCCGCTGTGGTCCACAGATAAAAGCCGCCTTCTTTTCCTTCACTGTCTGCATCTTCCGCTGAATAAAACCCGCCTGAGGCGGCGGTCATATCCCGCAGGATGTAAGCAAAGATTTCATGGGCCGCTTGGGCGTATTCGGGCCTGCCTGTAATTTGATAAGCCTCCGTGTATACCATTGCCATTAGCGCTTGATCATACAGCATTTTTTCAAAATGCGGCTCCTGCCAGGCTTCATCGGTGGTATAGCGATGGAAACCATATCCAAGCTGATCGTAAATGCCTCCCTGATGCATAGCCTGCAGGCTGCTTTCGACCATGGCCAGGGCGTTTTCATTACCGCTTCTGTGCCAGTAACGCAGCAGGAACATTAATCTGTGAGGGACAGGGAATTTCGGTTCATTGCCAAAACCGCCGTTTTGTTCATCGAATTGTTTTTCCATTTCCTGATAGGTTTTTTCAAACAGGGCTTCGTCCGGCGCAAATTCCCCGCGCCGGCTGGTTCCTGAAATCTGATTTACTTTCACCGCCACCTGGTCGGCGATATTGAGTAAATCATCTTGTTGTTCTTCCCAGGCGGTTCGTAATTGAGGGATCAAGTCAAGCATACCCAGGCGTCCAAACCGGCTTTCCCGAGGGATGTACGTGGTAATATAAAATGGTTTCTGGTCATAAGTCATCATGACATTCAGGGGCCAGCCGCTGGTACCATTCATAGAAACCGATATATCAGAATAAAGACCATCGATATCAGGCCGTTCTTCGCGATCTACAATGATATTGACAAAGGTTTCATTTAGCATACGCGCGACTTCGGGATCATTGAACACTTCTTCTTTCATGACATGACACCAATGGCAGGTGGAATAACCAATGGATAGAAATATGGGTTTGTTTTCCACCTGAGCTTTTTCAAAGGCTTCATTACCCCATGGGTACCAATCAACCGGATCGTAAGCATGCTGCAGCAGGTACGGGCTCTGCTCGTCAATCAGGCGATTGGGGTTGCCTTCTTTCTGTTCAGCGATATCCGGTCGAAGACTTCCAGGGCTTGAAGGCGTCGGTTTTTCAAGGATCGTTGTCGACGGCTTGTTCTGGCCCGTTGGTCCAGTGAAGACTTGTGACCGGATTGCTGTCAGCGTGACGGTCCCGATCAGCAATATAAAAACGGCGGCTCTTTTCCATTTTGAGGTGAATATATTCATTTTTGACCTGCACTACCAATAAATGTTTCACATTCCGAACGGAGCTGCATCCTGCAAAGACTCTCATA
>JAFGMV010000097.1 GCA_016927315.1 Anaerolineales bacterium
ACTCAATCGCGCTATCTCTTGCCTGCGCATACGAGTGGAACATGCCATCGGTGGTATCAAGCGTTACCGCATTGTGAAAGATCAAGTGCGTGCCCGAAAAGACAACTTCCGAGATCGTGTTATGGAGACCTGTGCGGCTTTGCACAATTTCCGTTTGAATTACAGTCCCTGGCATTACAGGACCGATTTGGTTAAAGTATGATAACGTCTAATATGTTGCAATCCCAGATAGGGAGTACGCTAAAAAACTGTAATATCATAAGAGCAGAACGTCCTGAAGGGTTTCTATCAGACCCTCTCCCGTGCAGATCACCCTTCAGGACGCGGCTCCGAGGATGCCATCGCTGCGATACGATCTACAATTTTTTCGTGCACCCAAACCGGGATGAGCCCCCACCCCCGTAGTTCCTCAAAGTAAACTACTATCGACTTTCAGTCGATAGCTTTGAACGTCGAATGAAATTCGACTAAAGCTCCTCCACACTAAAGTTCTCTGCTTCATCAGGTGCATCCTGTGATTGTTTCTCTATGTACTCTGCCACGATTTCGTCCGTTACATTTCCGGTGCTCGCCGCAAAGTATCCCCTTGCCCAGAGGTGCCTGCCCCAATACAGCTTCTTCAGTTCCCCGAACTCTTCCAGCATCTTTCGGCTACTTCGTCCTTTCAGTCGCTTTATCAATTCACTTACTGATATGCTCGGAGGTACTGACACCAGCAAATGCACATGATCTTTCGATACATGCCCTTTCTCTATGTACACATCTAATCCTGCACATGTTTGACGGATTAGCTCTCGTACACGTTTGCCTATCTCTCCTCGTAATATTGGCTTGCGATACTTCGTTATCCATACTATGTGATACTTCAGATCATAGACTGAATGGGAGGTCTTTCGGTAACTCATGCTCCCATTATAAACTCAAGGTTGAAAACGGCCTGCCTGAAAGGCAGGGGTTTTAGACCCTACTTACAGACAATAGAAGGTTACTTTAGTGCCCCCGAACAAACATTCTAAAAGTAGAGTATAATCTCGTTCCATTTATTACTCAGAAGGAGAAACGACATGGAATTTGAAGCATACTGTGTAAAATGCAAAGAAAAGAAGATCGCAAAGGATGGCACAATCAAAGAGACAACCAACGGCCGTAAAATGGCCCAGGGTGTCTGCCCTACCTGCGGGACCAAGATGACCCGTTTCCTGAAGAAGGATGAAGCAAAGTAACCGGCTCCCCATCGTCGCTCCATCAAAGATTCACAGGACAACAGCCCTGCCGTTTATGTCAGGGCTGTTTGTTTATTTGAATACGCAATAAGTATCAACCCAACGCACCACCGAGGTCACCGGATCCCAGGTCTGGCAGATCCTGTTCGATTTCATCCGGGCTCTGGCCGTGTTCCAACCGGTCAACAACCTCGTCGAATTCCGCGGGGATCTCATCTCCCAATTCATTTCCCATCCGTCGCATCATTTGACCCAAAGCCCTGGGATCGTCTTCCAGGCTGTCCAGTGCAGCTGGATTTGCCAGGCTGCCGAGGCTTTCCATACGGCTTTCTTCAGAGCGCAGGACACGCACCCGCGGCAGTCTCCGACTGACATTCCGGCTGCTGCAGTATGGGCATGAAACAGGCTTTTTACCATACGCTGCATACGAAAGAAAAACGTCAAAGCGTTTATGGCAGGCGCGGCAGTGGTAATCGTAAATAGGCATGCAATTCTCCAAAACCAATTTTAATCGATAACCACACATCGGGTAAAATATTGCCATGTCTGATGATTTCAATCCCGTAAAACCATTGCCGTTGTTGATCGTTATTTCCGGGCCTTCTGGGGTCGGAAAGGATTCGGTTGTGAACGGCCTGAAAGAACGCAGCCAGCAGATCCATTTTGTCATCACGGCTACCAGCCGCCCCTGCCGTGAAGGAGAAGTACACGGGGTCGATTATTTCTTTGTGTCGAAAGACGAATTCAACCGGATGATCGGTGCGGAAGAATTGATCGAGCACGCCATTGTGTATGGCGATTATAAGGGTATTCCCAAGCAGCAAGTGCGAGCGGCCATGGCCAGTGGTAAGGACGTGGTCATGCGCATTGATGTCCAGGGGGCGGCCACAGTCCGGGAACTGGCGCCGGAGGCGCTGTTGATCTTCCTGACCACAGAAACCGAAGATGAACTGATCAACCGATTGAAAGCCCGCAGAACTGAATCAAAAGAAGCCTTGGCCATGCGTATTGCAACCGTGCGCCAGGAGATGAAACGCATCAATGAATTTGATTATGTGGTCGTCAATCGTGAAGGTTGCCTGGCCAAGACGATAGACAAAATCGAGAATATTATCTCGGCAGAGCACTGTCGGACCCACCATCGAAAGGTAATTTTATGAGCAGCTATCCGAGTGAGCCTAATTCTGACCAATCCTATTCACCCCCGCCTCCCCGAGGACCGGTGGCGGTATCCCTGCCAAAGACGGCTCCGTTTGCCACTTACATTATCCTGGGGATTACTGTCGTCGTCTATTTTTTACAAATGGGCAGCGAATTAGTTTTTGATACTGACTTACCTGTCTTGTATTTGGGAAAAATCAATGAGTATATACTGCAGGGGGAGTTGTGGCGCTTCATTACCCCAATCTTGCTGCATGGTTCACTTATACATATTGGCTTTAATATGTATGCGCTGATCATCTTTGGACAAGAACTGGAACGCAGCTACGGGCGCTTCCGCTTCCTGTGTCTGTATTTACTGGCGGGCTTTGCCGGGAATGTGACCTCCTTCCTGTTTACAGTGCAGCCTTCCATTGGCGCCTCTACGGCTATTTTCGGGCTTCTGGCGGCTGAAGGGGTCTTCCTGTATCAGAATCGTACGCTGTTCGGCAGCCGGGCCCGGAGCCTGCTTGGGAACATTATTTTTGTCGCGGGACTAAACCTCATCCTGGGATTGCAGCCGGGTATCGACAACTGGGGGCACATTGGTGGGCTGCTGGGCGGGTTGATGTTTGCCTGGTTTGCGGGCCCCTTGTGGAAGATTGAAGGGCTTTACCCAGCTTTGCATGTGACCGATAAAAGAAATCTATTCGGTATAGCTATTGGCGTGATGCTGGTTTTGCTGATCTTTGGCGCCCTGGCTGTCTGGGGTATGACTTCCTAAGGAGGGAATGATGAATCTAATACGCGGCGTGGTTGGGTTGATCCTGATGACCCTGGGACGTAAGTTGTTCACGCTTTTTGTAGCCGGGTTCGGTTTTTTGATCGGGCTAGACTTTGCCCAGCAGGTCTTTCCCGGTGGTATGGAGTGGCTGGTCTTCGGGATTGCACTCGCAGCAGCGCTGGTTACAGCGCTGCTGGCCCGCTTCGTACAGAAAGTGGCCATCGGGCTGGCCGGTTTCCTTGGGGGAGGATACGCTCTGGCAGCCCTGGTTGGACTGGTTGGTTTCAATGTAGGCAGCCTCACCTGGGTACTTTTCCTTTTTGGCGGTATCATTGGGGTTATCCTGGCTTATACGCTCCTGAATTGGGCCCTGATCATTTTCTCGTCGCTGGTGGGGGCTGTACTGGTGGCTGAAACACTGCCTATCCCACAAGCGTACAGACTGGTTGCCTTTGTCTTCCTGGCGGTACTGGGGATCGTGATCCAGGCCAGGATGTTGAAAAAAGACTGACCAGCGGAAGATGCAATCTTCCCCGGTACGTGTTGAAGGGGTGGTGGTGCAGGGGCACCATGTGGCTTCACAAGCATCGGAACATTACCCGCGCGGGACGATTGAGATGCAGCTGCCGTTTTTTCGGGAACGGGGTCTTGACCTGAGTCCTTATTACCAGGGGACGATCAATATCTTGATTGAACCACACACCTTTTCAATGAAATATCCACAATTCACTTTTTTTAATGTACACTGGACAGATGCTCATCCCCCCGAGCATTTTTCCTTTTCATCCTGCCGGCTGGAGTATGCCGGGCAGTTATTCAAAGCCTGGATTTATTATCCACATCCAGAGACCAAGAAAAGGCATTTTCAGAACCCTTCCCTGGTTGAAGTCATTGCAAAACACATACCTGGATTGCAGTATGCTGATACGGTTATATTGGAAGTAAACCAGGATGAAGTTGAAATCGACTTCAGTGGGTGTATTCAATCCGGGGGCGAGCAATGAGCATACTCCCAGCAGCCATCAAACCTGCCGCTCATCTGAGCCGCCCGTACAGGTAATAAGCGTTCAAGTCTGACCTTGTTCAAACAAATACCCGCTTGGGCGAACCGATCCCTGAGCAGTCTGCAGCCATATTCTTCCATCCCGCTGCCAATCTCCCAACTCCCGGATTAAGTCCTTTGTCTTCCGGCCACAAATCGCCCCGAAAGAAACGAGAAATGCCGGTGGAGTGAATAAAAAGAAATCCCGGCTGAATAAAAACCACACGGTACCTTTTACCAAAAAGATGCGCATCTTTTAGTAAATAAATGCGCATCTTTTGGTGAAAAGA
>JAFGMV010000098.1 GCA_016927315.1 Anaerolineales bacterium
AGCGGATTTTTTGTAAAGATCCAGGTGGTTATGTAGGCGTCTTTTTATGTCTTTCGGGTATCCTGTACTCATCCTGTACTCATCCTGTATCATACCTTCCTGAAACCTTGGTTATCTTTTTGGGATGTGTTTGGACTGTTCCTGGCCGGGTATCGAATCAGGGACCTGAGTGTATTACCTTGTGATGCTGGCAGGAGATCACAATTCAATGATAATTTTCTGGCAGGCAGGGACATAGTATAATTTTCATAGATCCATAATTGGAGGAAACATGAGCAAGCAAAAAATCCGTGTGCTGGTCGCCAAGCCAGGCCTGGATGGTCATGACCGGGGGGCCAAGGTGGTAGCCCGGGCGCTGCGGGATGCCGGTATGGAAGTCATTTATACCGGACTTCGCCAGACTCCGGAAATGATCGCTGAAGCAGCGCTGCAGGAAGACGTCGATGTCGTTGGTCTCTCCATCCTTTCTGGGGCTCACATGGCCCTGGCGCCGCGCGTGATTGAATTATTGAAAGCCAACGGGCAGCAGGATGTAAGTGTCTTTATTGGCGGTATCATCCCGGATGAAGACGTTCCGAAGCTGCTGGCGCTGGGCGTAACCGGAGTGTACGGCCCCGGAGCCATGACCGCCGCTATTATTCAGGATATCCAGGCAGCAGTTGCCAGGTAGTGCGGCCTTGATCACCGTTTTTGTTTCCGATAAGATGCAAACAGGGAGGAGGAGCTGCAGTGTCTGAAACACTGCCCCAGTCCGTCCTGTCCGGCAGCCGGCTGTCGCTGACCCGCCTGCTCACCCAGGTTGAGAATGGCACTGACGAAGGGAGGCAGGCCCTCTCGGAATTGTTTCCGCATACCGGAAAGGCCCACCTGCTTGGGGTCACTGGCGCACCGGGAACCGGGAAATCCTCCCTGGTCAATCAACTGGCGCTCCATTACCGGCAGGAGACAGATCCGCCTCGGCGGGTGGCGATTGTCGCAGTGGATCCCTCCAGTCCGTTCACCGGCGGTGCAGTCCTTGGCGATCGCGTCAGGATGAAAGACCTGGCCGGTGACCCGGACGTATTTATCCGTTCGATGGCTTCCCGCGGCTCCCTGGGCGGCCTGGCTCAGGCGACTGCCGCGGTGGTCCAGGTGTTTGATTCCGCCGGTTTTGACGTGATCATGATCGAAACTGTTGGCGCTGGTCAGAGTGAGGTCGATATCGCCCGGCTGGTCCATACCACCCTGGTGGTTGAGGCCCCGGGGATGGGGGATGATATCCAGGCGATCAAGGCCGGTATTTTGGAGATCGCCGATATCCTGGTGATCAACAAGGCAGACCGTCCCGGTGTTGAGGCGACTGAACGGGCCTTGAAAGCCATGCTCGAACTGGCCCATCCGGTGAAGCGTGTCTTTCGCCACCACGGCCAGGATATGGAAGTCCCCGTGCAGAAGGATGCCCCCGGAGGCGGTCTCTGGCTGTCTCCGGTCCTTAAGACAATTTCTACTTCAGGTCAGGGTATTCCCGAACTGGCAGGGGCGATCGAACAGCATCGGTCTTACCTGCTCCACAGCGGTGATTGGGTCGAGCGTGATCGCAGCCGGTTGCGGGCTGAGTTGGATACCCTCATCCAGAATGAACTGCTGGCGCGTTTTCGCCGGGAAACCCAACCTGCCGTATATGAACAGGCTTTGGCGCTGGTATTGGAACGGGAAAAGTCCCCCTGGGAGGTTGTTCGGGAACTGGTCAATGGGAGTCATAAGTGATCTGCGGGAACCGAATTCGCCTGCGAGCGTTTGAAAGGCAGGGGCTGTCCAAATTCTTCGGGTGGTTCAATGATTCCAAAGTGATCGCCGGTCTGGCGAGGTATCGGCCGCTTTCGATGCAGGACGAGGAAGATTGGTTTTCGAAACATCGTAATTTGCATCCCGCTGAAAGATCCCGGGTGGTTGAGCGAAAGGATGGAGATGAGCGGCGCCTGATTGGTAACCGCACCTTCAGGACAATTGATCGCCAGGGTCATTCCGGAGAGATCGGTCTTGCCATTGGCGGTGGATCTGTTTGGGGGCAGGGAACTGGTTGAGCTTTTGTTAAAGCACGGGTTCGAGACGCTCAACCCGAACTATATCTCCCTGCAGGTCTATGCTGGCGGCCCGCGTGCGATCAAACAGTACGAAAAACCGGCTTTATCTATGAAGAAAGAATGCGGCAAGCGGTTTATAAGAATGGATGTTATGAGGAATCATATGAATGGGTATCTTGCGTTCGAAATGGGACCAGAAACAACAGGAAGAAATTATGTCAAATCATCGTAACGAGGTAACAATTTATGGCGATATCAAGCTTTTTGCAGGTACGGCTTCGCCAGGTCTGGCTGAAAAGATTGCCGGATATTTGAATACCACGCTCTGCGACCGGGAAGTGATCCTCTTCCCGAATGACAATTTGTTCGTCAAGCTGGGCGGCAGTGTGCGTGGGCAGGATGTGTATGTTATTCAGACCACATCCCCCCCTGTTCAGCATAATTTGATGGAACTGTTGATCATGCTCCAGACCCTGAAACTTGATTCTGCTGCTCGTATCACAGCCGTTGTCCCTTATCTCTGTTACGGGCGTTCCGATAAAAAAGACCAACCGCGTGTGCCTATTACAGCCCGGCTGGTGGCCGATATGATTGAAGTAGCCGGTGCAGACCGCTATATGACGCTGGATCCGCATGCCGGCCAGGTGCAGGGGTTCTTCTCGATCCCGGGGGATGTGCTCACCGCAATTCACCTGCTCGTGGACTACATCGAAGGCGAATTGCTTTCAATGATGCAAAATCCCGTGGTGGTTGCTACCGATCTGGGATTTGCTAAGAAGGGACGGAATTTTGCAGCAGAACTAGATGCGCCGATCTCGTTTATTGAAAAACGGCGTGCGGCCAATGATTCTACTGCCAAGGCCCTTTCGCTGATCGGAAGTGTAAATAACCGCGATGTTATCCTGGTTGATGATGAGATCGATACTGCCGGGTCGATGATCGAGGCGATCGAACTGGTAAAAAAGGAAGGGGCGCTGGATATTTACGTGGTTTGTGTGCATCCGGTGTTGTCAACGAACGCTGCCCAAAAACTGGGTAGCGCCCCCATCAAGCGGTTGATTACCACCGATGCGATCCCAATCCCGCCTGAAAAATGGGTTTACCTGGAAAACCATACCACCATTATCTCCATTGCTCCTTTGCTGGGCGAGGTCATTCGCCGGGCGCATGAAGGCCGCAGTGTTGGCGAGATGTTCAACGAGTAGCCATGCCTGAATTACCAGAAGTCGAAACCATAGCCCGCAGGCTGCGCCCCGCCCTGGTAGGACACACGATCCGGT
Source organism: Anaerolineales bacterium (assembly GCA_016927315.1). GTDB lineage: Bacteria > Chloroflexota > Anaerolineae > Anaerolineales > Villigracilaceae > JAFGMV01. Next base: position 3,344 of record JAFGMV010000098.1, read on the forward strand.
CGGTCGATTTGCGCTGGGAGAAAACCTTGGCGGTTCCTTCCCCGGGCAGTTTCCGCCGGCAGCTACCTGGCCAGCAGGTGCAGGAGATATCCCGGCGCGGTAAATACCTTACTATGCAGCTTACCTCCCACAGTTTGCTCATTCACCTGCGTATGAGTGGAGACCTGTGGATCAAGCCGCAGGGATACCAACCACAGGCGTATGACCGCCTGATCCTTGGTTTTTCGAATGACAGGGTGCTTGCCTTCAACGATACCCGGAAATTTGGACGTGTCTGGTTTACCCGCGAGCCCGATCAGATACTGAAGAAGCTGGGGCCTGAACCTCTGGATGCTGCCTTTACCGCAGGTTGGCTTTATGAAGCCCTGCATTCCCGGCATCGTCAATTGAAACCATTATTATTGGATCAAACCTTTCTTGCCGGGTTGGGGAATATCTACACTGATGAGGCATTGCATTTATCCGGGCTGCACCCTTTGCGAAGATCAGATACAATTAATGGTGAAGAAACCGATCGATTGTACGCCGCAGTCCGTTTTGTGCTGGAAGAAGGTATCGCCCACAATGGGTCCAGTATTGACTGGGTCTATCGCGGCGGAGAATTTCAAAACTATTTCCGTGTATATGCTCGTACTGGTGAACCCTGCCCTGTATGTGGCAATGCGATCCAACGTATTGTAGTGGGGCAGCGGGGAACCCATCTTTGTTCAACCTGCCAACTGTTAGGATAGGAATCTTATGGTAGAGATAACAAAAGGAACGATTGAACTGACCTGGTTGTTATTTGGTGTCATGACCATCATTGTTTTGTTTGTCGGTTATGGTATCGGCTATGTGGAATTCAAGGCGAAATTTTCGAATAAAAACGAACAGCTGGAAACCGACCTTCAAGATGCTCAGCAAGATCTTGAAAAGACTAAAGCCAGGCTGGCAAAAGTAGAGGCCCAGCTGGAAGAAGGCGTCAATGCCCTGAAGAACAACCTGATGCGTTTGTGGTTGGATGAGACCCAAACCTTGAATCTCGAATTAGATGGGAATATCCTTAAGAAAGATGCAGTAACACCTGATCAGAAAAAACGCCTGATCGCTGCCTTGAATCAGGTGCGTCCCTGGGTAGACAGTAATGCACCGGCACAGCCTCCAGTATCTTCGGCAGTGACACCCAGGCATCCCAAACCTGCCGTGCAAACACCGGCTCTGAAACCAGCCGCAATTTCGCCGACATCAGGCCTTGAATCTGTTGTTCCCGCGAAAGGCAGCATGGTCGATCAAATTGACGCCATACTCCAACAACAGATCGCTGGTACACCGCTGCATGACCGCGGCATCAAACTGTCCGATGCACCCGGTGGAGGTGTGATTGTTTATGTCGGGATTAACCGCTATCAGGGAGTGGATACTGTTCCTGATCCGGAAATCCAGGAAGCAATCCGGATGGCCATCAGTGTCTGGGAGTCTACATCTGGATTGTAGTGTTCGATTCAACCTCAAAGCGTGCGATCAGTGCCGGGCAACCGGCAATCTCTGCTACTTCAGCAGTTACATTCGGTCTGTAAAGTTGCCGCAAAGAGTGTGTGCTGTATGGAGACCCCATACAAATCAAGTCATATTCCCCTGATTGTAGTTCTTCAAGAATTTCAGGAACGATATTCCCTTGCCGGATCTTCAGGACTGCATCCAAGGATGACTGTCGAGCGTTCTCCAGCCCTTTACGCAGTACACGTCCAAGGATAGTGTCTGTATCTGTAAGGTACTCCGGATTTTCTTTCACAGTTCGTGATGTGTGGTAGTCCATATTAATAGGAGGGATAATATGCAGGATTGTAATGGATGCTCCCATGGTATTGGCAATTTGTAACCCTATCTCCTCTACAGTGAATCCGTATTCCAACCCTCCTAGCAGTTTGTCGGAGAGCAACATAGGTCAGCGAAGTTGGTAGTAGACTATAAGTATGACTAGAAAATTCAAGAGACCCGATTA
>JAFGMV010000099.1 GCA_016927315.1 Anaerolineales bacterium
GGAGTTACATCGCTTTAGCACAACCAGTCACCCAGCTGCACTAGATGCCTGCTACATGGCCTCCTGTCAGTTACCATGACCGGACTTTCACCGGTGAGTAGACGATGATTTATCAGGACACACCAGCGCAAGGTTAGCTGAAGGCCGCTCTAACCAGCCGTTGCGGAGAGAAAGATAGGCAACGTAATTTCTACGCTGATAGTAGCGAAAAATACGAATGGCAGCCGCAGTATCAAATTTGGGTATCGACAGGACACTCAGGAGCAGTAAACGAACCTGCGGGACGGTCAGAGATGGAGCCCGTTTTTTGAAAAAGGTGCGCATGCGAATAAGAAAGAGATGAGCCAGGAAAGTAAAGAACATAAGGTGATGCCAACCCAGCCAACTACGCAGTTCGTAATGGTCGAAACCGACCTCAACTTTGGCAGCCCGGAAGATGATTTCAATGCGCCAGCGCATGCTGCTGATGCGTACCAATTCAAGCGGTTCGATTGCTGCAGGGGCATTGCTGAGGTAATACTTGATATCTGTGGGATCATCCACATTGCGGCGGATGATGAGCCAACGTTCTGGTCCAGGCAAGCCATCCCGGACTTCGACCACTCGCAAGCAGGCAAAGTCACAGACCAAGGGGCCCTTGGTCCCTTCTTTGATCTTGGCTCGCACCCAGGCTTTATCAGGCAGTTGTTGAGCCAAGGCATCAACCCGCTGGGATTTCTGCTCCGGGTTGCGCAAACGCAGGCGAGTAGGCTTGCGACCGCGACCTTTCCAGGCAGGCAGATACACTTCTGGTTTCCCCAGCCAAATGTGGCTCGAACAGCTGACTTCGACGAAATACCACTTGCCCAACTTTGCCACGCCATCCCGAAAAGCAGGCGAATCGCCGTACAATTCGTCTGCCGCCACCCTTTGACTGGGCAATTCACCCCGCTCCAGCGTCGTTTACAGCAGTTCCAGGGCAATTTCAGGTTTGGTTTGATAACTCAGTTCTTCCGGAACGCCACAGGTTTGTCTTTTCTCTTGATGGGTTTTCGCAAACCACTGATCGGGAAGGAACAACCGGGCGTCCAGGAAACTGTGCCCCTTGCGACTGGCATATCCCAGGTAAACACCAACTTGCGAGTTCGCCGCCCTGCCCACCGAACCACACCACTGCCATCCTGCGCTCACCGCATGCTCTCCTTGTTTCACCATCCCACACTCATCGATCAACAAGACTGCATCCACTTCACCCAGCGTTTCTACCACCAACCCCTGGTGAATCTTCAGCATGGGCTCACTCGACCAGGGACTTTGGCCAATGAAATGTTGCAGGCTGCGTACATTTTCCCCAAACCGCAAAGCAATCCGCTCCGTCACCTTGCGCGGTAAATCACTCAACAACCCCTTCAGAGATATCCAGCCATGGGCCGCCTGATCATTACGCTCAAATGCGGGTTGGTAGATCTGATAGGTTTCTTCCAAAGCATTAACCATTTCGTGAATATCTTTCTCGGTCAAATTCCATTCCGGCGGCGGGCAAATATCCGTTACAATTTCGGTGGACATGGTAACTCGTTTCTCCTTTCACCTGGTCGTGTTTTGAAGAAGATTACCATGTCTGTTTCGTTTTGTAATTTACACTTCAAACGCAACTTTGCGCTGTAATATTAGTCACTCCCTGGAATTCTTCTGCATTACTCAGCCCTCAAAATCCCTTGTTGTTACTCCATCAACTTGACGAATAATACCCTGGAGGCCCGGTCCTCCGAAGGTGTCATGCGGCTTGCAGGTTTGGCCCGGATAAAGTTCAACCAGCGCCGGGTCGAGTAAAATATAGCCGGTGAAAACAATGAAAAATCCAGTACACTTTTCAGTCCTTGCCAAGCTTGTTCTCAGCATAAGCATCCTGATTGGAACCGCAGCATGCCAACCCGAAGCCACTGAACGACCACCCTCTGCACCAGCTGCGGAAAGGATCGAACCCGGTCTGCAGCCTACTTCGCCCGCCCCACTTTTCCTGCCGGACCCCGAAGTGGAGAATGCCCACTTCCGGATCGACAATGGGGATGGAACTTTTACGGTCGAGATACCGGATGGCTTCGACCGCAACCACCCCGTTATGCTGTCCTACATCTGGCACATCAACCCCGACATTGACACCTGCATCCGGAATATCATCCTCGAATTCGAGATCACAGGCACGATCCCGCCCAATGACGGGGACCTGTTCGGCTATGAGCGCGGCTATTTTGCGGGAATATACGATCTCACTGAACTTCCAATGGACACGTTTCCAGCCAGGGAAGACGAAGAAAATCCGGATGCTCCCCAAGAGACACCCGTGGACAAAGAAACCATCCTGCGTTACCCGGAATTTTCGGTCGACCTTGGGCGCTACACGACCAAAGAGGGAACCAGGGTAACGGTTACCGTCCCCTATGAGCAATTCCGCGGCGGCGCCCGAGAACTGGTCGTGCAGTTCCTGCCGGGAGCCAGCTTTACACCGCCAGGCGCACACCTGGAGACCAGCCAGCCGATCGAGGCTGCCCTCCTGGCTTCACTCACATCGCCATCTGAAAATGTGAGCGCCTTTGAGCATACAACTTTTTACCGGGATCATTGGCAGGGACCTCTCCCGATCGAGTTCTTCGATAACAATGAGATGTCGCCCCAGGATGTTGACTATTTCATGCGTCATATCATCCAGGTTGAGGATTTCGAAGACGACAAAGTTCCACCCCAAGCGTTTAAACAATACATCTGTGACAGGCTCCATAAAGAAGACTGGCTGACAGATTTTGTTGATGAAGAGACACTCTTCAATGATGATTATTCGATCAATATGCCCATCACAGACTTCAGCCGCCTGTACGGGGATGAAGACATCGGGCCGTATGGGATCATTCCGGAAGGTCTGCCGGTGCTGCTGTTTTCATACCATGAGAACCGCATTGGCAAAAGGACAGCCATTTTTATTGTGGAGCACATGGTGGATGAGAGAGGCCTGATCAAGGGAGTCTGGGATTCACAGAATCATGTCCTGGTCGACACGTCCTGGGAACCGGCCAGCCTGCCGGTTGTCGAGGCGTTGGGGGCTTATCTCAGCGGTGAAATCATGATGCCCTTGTGGCAGGCGGTCATCGATCATGAAGTGGTCTCGGTCAATGATACCTGGTATTACGCGCCGCGCGGCATCGACGAGAACGGCGCCATGGAACTGAGCCTGTGGGATTTCAATGGCAGTGTCATCGATTTCACGAAACAAAATTCCGAATTCCCTGAGGAGGAGGGAGTCAAGCTGCTGCAGGGCTATGCCAATTCCCTGGAACTCCTGATCGAAGCCCAGGAAGGGAACCCGACCCATCTTCCCCCGGAGAAATTCACGGTGTACTTTGAAACGGATGGCAGCCACCGGGTGGTATCCGGGAGTGAATTCTGGGTTGATACTTCTTATCTATTCATGCAAACCCTGAATTACGGGAGAAACTTAAACAGCAATGCCCCTTACATCGGCCAGCGCATGTCGGAAGGGGAAACCTTCGAAAACCTGATGGACTGGATTGCGGCCTCCGACAAACCGGATTACCGGGCAGAAAAATATCTTGAAGCGACCAACCTGGCCTTCGATTTCGAGACCCTGTTCCGCATCCTGGCGGCGCAGTATAAGAGCCTGTACTATATTTATTCCTTCGAGCGCAGGCAGGGGTATGAGACCGCCTTCGCCCCCGGGTATGACGTCCATTCCGGTGAGCCGCTTTTCCTGGAACCGCTCGACCCAACTGCCGAAGGCCGCGGGACAGCCTGGGATGTTTTCCAACAGCGCTACGGAACCCCCCGGCACCTGATCAACCAGGCCTTCCTTTCAGGATTTGCCAATGACAACGCCATGACCTATACCGCCATGCAAGGTGTCTCCATTAGCATGACCATCTTCCGTGAAAATGTACTGCCGGAAGATGCTTGGGAACTCCGGAACCTGTATAAAGGGTTGGATTATTTCATCTTCCTGGAGAGGAACGGTCTGCAGATATCCAACGACGGCGGATACCTGGCGCGCGGGTATGGCGCTCACCCCTGGCCCAGCGAGTCAGCCGACCGATACAGTTTCGGCTGGGCTGAGAGTTTCTCCTGGCGGGAAGACCTGGAAGAATTCATGCAGCGCAAGCTGATCGAGAACGGCCTGACGCCGGAGGATGTAGCGCCGGTCGAGCCCTGACCCATCTCCTCGCGAAGCGCTCCCAAAGGGAGCAGGGAGAGCAGAGTCGATCCCCGGCTGACAGCACGAACCGACACTGCCAGGCGGATTGACCAACTTATTTATGCACTACCAATCGACCACAACCATATTCCGGGAACAGACGATGAAATTTCGATGGATATTCTTCTGTGCGCTCTTACTCCTGGCCGGCTGTGCGCCGGCTGCCCAGACAGATCCAGCCGCAGCCGAAACAGAAGGCACTGCCGCGGTTTCAACGGCCCCGTTCGCTGAAGAGAGCACCGTGACCGAAGACGCAACCGAAGCGTCAATCACTGTTCCGACAGCCACAGAAATCCCATTTCCCCAAACGACGATCACGATTTCAACAGCAACTGATTTCAGGCTTGCCCGGCAGTGGGAAATCCAAAAGATCGTCAAGATCACCGGACTTGCGCTCTCCCCAAACCTGCAGAACGTGGCCGTCTTCACACAGCAGTATCCTGACCAATGGCGGCTCGAACTGCGGGAGGCAGGGGATGGGACCCTGCTGTGGGAGGTCGAAATCGGTAAGGCGCCCTACAATGCGCTAGCCTTCTCGCCGGATGGGACCCTGGTCGCGACAGGAACAGACGAAGGATTTGTCCGGTTGTGGGATAGCGAAAACGGGCAGCTCGTCAACCTGCTGTCGGGACATGTCTACCCGGTCAGAACGGTGGCCTTCTCTCCGGACGGCGCCCTGCTGGCCTCCGGCGGCAGTGACAGCACGGCGCGTGTGTGGGAGGTATCCAGCGGAGAAAGCCTGCGAGTCTATGACACCAACACCAGCATACGCGACCTGGCCTGGTCTCCCGACGGGGAACAACTGGCGGTAGCGGCCAGGTATATCCACGTTTATAAGGTCTTCTCTGACGATCTCCAGCCAGGGGTCTACTATGACGTGGAAGGGGATACCAGAGATCTGGGTGAGGCGGCCTTCTCGCCGGATGCCAGCATCCTGATCGGCGCCGGTGAATGGCTCAACATCCAGAACAGGCGCTGGCGCAACCGCATCCTGGTCTGGGATTACCCAGGCAACCGGTCGGAACCCATTCGCATCCCCTTGAATGACGCAGTGGAGGGAATTGTGGTTTCCCCCGACGGCCGGTACCTGGTGTGCGCCTACCAGGGGGAAGGAACGCTGCTGCTGATCGATATTGCCGACCGGGAGATCAAAGGCGAGATCGATATCGGGGCAAAACTCTACATTGCCTACGCCCCAGACCTGAGCGCTTTTGCCGCAGCCTCGACAAGGAACAGCGTTTCGATCTGGGAGATCATTCGATGAAAGCGGTCTGGAACGATTGTTATGCGAGCATCGGATTACCGGGAAAATTTGCGAACTCATTCGTATGGGGATCGATTCAGGGCTGACGACATAAGCCGACTACAGATGGCAGAATGGCATATTCAACCTCCGGAAGTAGACCGGGAGGAGGTACGGGAACGTACTACCCTGGCGCCGCCGGTCAGGGTATGCGACCGAAGAGTCCCGTCAATTCAATGACAGCGATCCTTCGCTGCGCTCAGGATTAAATTTCGGAATACCTCACTGCGACTGGCCTGCTGATGGATATTCTTCAGAGACCATCTCGATGAATTTACCGGTCAGGAACGACTGCCGCCTCTCGGCATGGGTTGCGGCGGCAATTTTCCGTTGGGGCGCCGAATCGCTGAGCGCCCGATAAGAGATGCGTTCAGATGTGTCACTGACTGCCAGTGCGTGCGGGACAAGCGAGACGCCCAAACCCATCGCGATACAGTTTTGTACAGTCGAAAGCTGTGAGGTGTGGCAAACGATCTGCAAATCCAAATCTTCCTGGTAACAAAAGGACTGCACCTGTTCACCCAGGCAGTGTACCTCGCTGAGAGCGATGAAGGGAAAATCATTCAATTCTTTCACGTGAAGCGAGGCGCGGTTCACAAGGTCATGGCCACGCGGAGAGGCGACCAACAGCGGCTCGGTGAGTAACTCCTGCGTGCGGATCAATTTGTTGTGAATTGGCAGACTGGTGATGGCCACATCCAGTTTGCCGTCAGCGAGGTCTTGCACCAGGACCTCAGTCAGGTCTTCGTGTACAGATAAGGTCGCCAGTGGAAAGTCCCGGCTGAAGCGCCTTACCACACGCGGCAGCACGAAGGGGGCCACGGTGGGGATGAACCCCACCGAAAGAACCCCGCGCCCCTCTTCCACATCTAAATTCAATTCGTGTTTGATATCCTGCAGCTCAGCCAGGATGGCTCGGGCGCGCGGCAGCAGCATGCGTCCGGCTTCCGTCAGGACGGTCCGGCGGGGTAAACGGTCGAACAACGGCTCGCCCAATTCCTGCTCAAGTTTCATGATCTGCTGGCTGAGCGAAGGCTGAGCAACACTGCAGTGTTCAGCGGCGCGGGTAAAACTACCGGTCTCAGCGACAGCCACAAAATAAGTGAGTTGGTGAATTTCCATTACTGCCTTTTCAGCCACCGGCTACTTTGAATCCTCGCAGGCTGCAAGTCCCTGCCTGCACCCAGGGACCAGCAGCGCTCCTAAGCGTACGCTGTCCGGTTGCCAGTCTTCCTTTCGTTTCATAGATACTAACTATAAAGCTTATAGGAGATTGATATTTTACAACTATATTTGATTTTTGTATAATCAAATTACAGGGATCATGATTGGAAGTGGAAACCGGCCAAAGAATGTCCCCAATAACAGCGAAACAGGATTTTTTTATTACCAAATTGTGAATAAGATCAGATAACCAAAGGAGGTAATCTCATGAGTGAAGAAAGCAAGTGTCCTGTACACCATCATCCCACTGCCGGTGGAGGCCCGTCGAACCGGGACTGGTGGCCCAACCAGTTGAACCTGCATATCCTGCACCAGCATGCCTCTCTGTCGAACCCGATGGGCGAGGCCTTCAATTATGCTGAAGAATTCAAGAAACTCGACCTGCAGGCCCTGAAACAGGACCTGTATGCGCTGATGACCGACTCACAAGACTGGTGGCCGGCCGATTACGGTCACTACGGAGGACTCTTCATCCGCATGGCGTGGCACAGCGCAGGCACCTACCGCATGGGCGACGGCCGCGGCGGTGCAGGGTCTGGTTCCCAGCGCTTTGCGCCGCTGAACAGCTGGCCAGATAACATCAACCTCGACAAGGCGCGCCGGCTGCTGTGGCCGATCAAGCAGAAATATGGCCGCCAGATCTCCTGGGCCGACCTGATGATCCTGGCAGGTAACTGCGCGCTTGAATCGATGGGCTTCAAGACCTTTGGTTTTGCCGGTGGGCGCGAGGACATCTGGGAGCCGGAGCAGGACATCTACTGGGGCAGCGAGGATACCTGGTTGGGCGACAAACGCTACAGCGGCGACCGCGACCTCGAGAACCCGCTGGCCGCCGTACAGATGGGCCTGATCTACGTCAATCCGGAAGGTCCGAACGGCGAACCAGACCCGGTCGCCTCGGGCCGCGATGTGCGCGAGACCTTTGCGCGCATGGCGATGAATGATGAAGAAACCGTTGCGCTGGTGGCCGGTGGGCACACCTTCGGCAAAGCGCACGGCGCCGGCGACGCTGCGCTGGTCGGCCCGGAACCCGAGGGCGCCGGCATCGAAGAGATGGGCCTGGGATGGAAGAGCCGTCACGGCAGCGGCCTGGCCGGCGATACCATCAGCAGCGGCATCGAAGGCGCCTGGAAGCCCAACCCCACCCAGTGGGATATGGGCTACCTGAAGGTGTTGTTCAAATACGAGTGGGAGCTGGTCAAGAGCCCGGCCGGTGCGCACCAGTGGCTGGCCAAGGACGTGGAAGAGGAAGATATGGTCGTGGACGCCTTCGATCCGTCGAAGAAACACCGGCCGATGATGACGACCGCCGACCTCTCACTGCGCTTCGACCCGCGCTACGAGAAAATCTCGCGGCGCTTCCTCGAGAACCCCGACGAGTTCGCCGAGGCCTTCGCCCGGGCCTGGTTCAAACTGACCCACCGCGACATGGGTCCCCGCTCGCGCTACCTCGGCCCGGAAACGCCTGAAGAAGCCCTGATCTGGCAGGACCCGGTACCCGCAGTGGACCATGAACTGATTGATGAAAAAGACATCGCCGACCTGAAGGTCAAGATCCTGGCCGCGGGCCTGTCGATCCCGGAACTGGTCTCGACTGCCTGGGCTTCAGCTGCTACCTTCCGCGGCTCCGACAAGCGCGGCGGCGCCAACGGGGCGCGCATCCGTCTGGCGCCCCAGAAAGATTGGGAGGTCAACCAGCCGGCCCAACTGGAGAAAGTGCTTCAGACCTATGAGAAGATCCAGCAGGAGTTTAACCGCGCCCAGTCCGGCGGCAAGCGGGTCTCGCTGGCCGACCTGATCGTCCTGGGCGGCTGTGCAGCGATCGAGAAAGCCGCCCGGGATGCCGGCCATGAGGCGACCGTTCCCTTCACGCCCGGGCGCATGGACGCCTCCCAGGAGCAAACCGACGTGGACTCCTTCGCCGTGCTCGAACCACTGGCAGACGGGTTCCGCAATTACCTCAAGGCCAAGTATGCCGTATCGGCAGAAGAACTCCTGGTCGACCGGGCGCAGCTGCTGAAGCTGACCGCGCCCGAGATGACGGTGCTGGTCGGCGGGCTGCGCGTCCTGGGCGCCAACTTCGGGGGCTCGCAGCACGGCGTCTTCACCAAGAAACCCGGGACGCTCAGCAACGATTTTTTTGTGAATTTGCTCGACATGCGCACCGAGTGGAAGGCCGCCTCAGATGATGAAGAGGTGTTCGCAGGGCGTGACCGCGCCACCGGCAAGCTGAAGTGGACCGGCACGCGGGTCGACCTGATCTTCGGCTCGAACTCGCAGCTGCGGGCGCTGGCTGAGGTCTATGCCCAGGACGACTCGCCGGCCAGGTTCGTGCAGGACTTCACAGCCGCCTGGAACAAGGTCATGAACGCCGACCGCTTCGAACTGGCCTGAGCACGGCAGAAGACGAACTGTATAAGATAACCGCCAGGGGCTGTCCCTTTTTCAGGACAGCCCCTTTTGCACAGCCGACCTGGGACCGCGGGCTCAATACAAGCCGTTACCCAGAACCCACTGATGAAGAGGAACTTACAGAGAATAAAGAACGGGGCGGTGGATGAGTGAGCGTGTGTAAGCAGTAACGATGGGCATATTTATTGTTGTTCTGTTTTGCGGCTGTTTTTCCGTCTGGTAACTTTCAAGTCACTGTAATAAATTGAGAAGAAACATCACGTCAAAAATCCTTCTGTTTTGAGTCATTCGTAAAAAAAGACCAACCATCCGGGTTATTGGATGGTTGGTCCATGTTTCTTATAAAAGGCGTTGGCTAATGATGATGATCATCCTGGTCGTCGTCATCATCATGATGATCGTCAGTGCGATTGGCGCCGCCCTCCAGCAGTGGGAGATGCTCATTCGAATTTTGGTAAACAGGGCCACAACCCGATACTGACAATTCCACAGCTTTTATAGAACCTGACCATCCTGAGTCTACAGGAACATAGCAATGCAGTTTTCCAGTGTAACCCAAGTATTCACATTCTTGATCATAATATTCGACATTCTTATTGGGGTCGCTTACTTTGACAGAGTATTGATAATCGTGATCAACCCCGCTGCTGGGTTCAAGCCCCGGAACCGGGCCTGGGAATTTAAAAGTAATTGGCAGTGGTTCACCAGCTTTCCATTCCGGCCAAGCAATTTCTATACTGCTGTTCTGGAAGGCGGAACAATCCATATCGCTGCCAGCGAAACCAGGGACCTGAACCATTGTTGTACACAAACCAATCATTGAATCTTGACTAGAATAAGCCAGGTAGAGCAGGTGTGGTGTATTGGCATACTCTTCGCGAAAACTTATTTCACAAGTCAGACGGTTTGGATTACTTTCACCCACTCCTTCACAGTGATCTGCCGGATAATCGCCAATAAGCAACACATAAGCTCCTTCTCCATTTTGGGCGTCTGAAATTGCACTCACCGGACCTGAGAAATCAAACTCAACCTTTAGTGGTTTTCCTGCTTCCCAGTCAGAAATAATCGGTAGGGATACAGTCCCGTCATAAGGGATGACAGTTCCATCATTGGGTGGAGGCGGACAATCCCCGGATTTTGTACTTTCATTTACTCCTGCGCCGCTGTCTTCTGCATCACTCGAACTTTGATCATCATTATTACTGCCTGTCGTACTGCCAGTATTGTTTTGATTATCAGCCTTCGATCGATTGTTATTCCCACCATTAGACTCATTGACATTCTGTTCCCAAACTTTGCCCCAAAATGAAGTGACAACACCATTATTCTTGGTGACAGCAATTTTTACTGAGGTTTCTGAAAAACGCTGTGAACGACCGACAAATGAACAGGTTAATCGACCACTGATTACCTGACAGATATCATCTGAATATCCCGTCATACTGTCACTGATGAATTTCATGCCATAAACACCCTCCTCAAAAGTAGTATCCGGATGAGTTAACGTCATTTTCCAGACAAATTCATCTGCAGTCGATTCGGGAAAATTAACTGAAACAACATTGTTATCGCCAGACTCTGGGACAGGGAATTCATAATTATCCAGGGCTACCTGCGTATCTAACTTAGGACCTGAATTCCCAGTGCCGTCACGTACAACAATAATTGGCTCTGAAGGCTCCACCACTTTCGGCGGATCAGGTGTTAAAAATAACACCAGAAGCACAATCCCACCGATCAGAACTGCACCCATAAACCCAACTGCACAACCAAATGTCCACTTTGGAATACGAATGCTATCTGAGCCGCCTTTTTGAAAAACTTCGTTTTGTCCCATTGATCCTCCGAATGAAAAAACTGTATTAAATTATTAAAACGTTAATCATCTTTTTATTTGTTACACAATCATAACAAAGGAAACATGATTGTATGCTGCCGGAGCATTCCGGCATACAAGTCTGTAAAGTTACTGGATTAAAAAAACGCCCGCCGTCTGGATGAGGGGAACATCCAGATCAACAGACAGGGACATTCTTCCAAAGAAATACTAATTCGACAAGAGTTTTATAATTGTTGTTTATAACTGTGGTACTGGTTGGAATTGAACCAATGGCTGGCTTTACCGGCAAAAGCGGTAAAGAAGATAAAAGCCAAAAGGCCAAAAAAGCCTGAGACTGAAATCCCACCCAAAAGCGGAGAACCACCCCGCTTTTGTCCGGTGCAAGCTGTGTTGGGCAGATTTTGCAAGACGGTTTTGAACTTGAACTTGATATTTCCGTTAATCACTGCATATATCGGTGGGCAGATCGTAGCCGCTAACTGAAACAGCCTCGCGATTATGCTTTTCCTACAAAATTTTCCCGTTTAAAATAATGGAGTTCATCCTGAAACCGATTCGGCCAAAAATCAAGCTGCTCTACGGGAATTTCCAGCGTCATCCCGTATTGCTGGATGTCTCCCCAACTCGATATATGGGGTGTTACGCGAAAGACGTGCGTCTTAAAGATTACAACCACCATCTCGTCATCGTAAAGGTGAGCATAAAAATGCTCATCCGTTCGCATATGTGTTTGGATGTTCACAACTGCGTCCTCAAGGTCGTTCCGAGGGACTTCAATTCCATAGAGCGTCCAATCACCGCTTTTTTCCTGCGCGAAGATTGAAAAAGTTTCAGGATAGCGTCGATCTATAAACGCCATGTCCACAAGAATCCCATGAAATATTTTCTGTTGCATAATCTCATCCTTGTACGAAAATTAGTTCAGACCTATTGTGCCAATAAGCAGAATTTGAAAAGCACATGTTGTTTTTGTCTGATAACCTAAGGATTCTGCCCACATGTGTCACTCAACGTACCTATAGCAAATCAAATCTATAGGTAATTTGGCGTTTTTGTTGGTCGACTATTTTTTCTTTTATCACTTTATCGAGTTTCTCACTGTTCTTAACGTTTTGAAAAACATATTCCGCTTTCTCCGTAGATTCTCTATACCCGGTGAATAAAACCTCCCACATATGCCTTGAACTTAAGGTATTCACTGTAGCGACTACATCCTCTATCAGACAAAACAGGCTATCATCAATTTGGATATCGTCAAAATTATTTCTATCACATTTTGAGCGACTGGCAAAACAACAATTACCCAACAACCATATGGCATACTGAAAATTTACATTTTCCAAGGCCATGAATCGTTGCCAAATCTCTTCTCTGACACCTTTCTCACCGCAATCATATCTAGTTTTGATTTTCATGCCTAACCGTTCCTCATATTGCCGCATTATTTTCTCATCTAAATAGTTAACAGATTTCCAAGCCCCCAGGAAGCAGCAAAACCTCCAAATATGATTGCGCTTAATATGGTTTTCAATACGGTCTTGCTTGAATCTTCGGATTATTCGATCATAATTATTGAATAATCGTATGGCGTTTTTCTTATCATCCACATAGGCCCAGGCGTCCAATACTGAAAATATCACCAGTAGATCAAAAAACAGATCGGGATTGCTAAGCGATGAATCGATTTGTTTGTTTATCACATAGAGTTTCTTGGCTGACCATTCTCCAGTAAACATTGTCCCCAATACTAAATGGTGCCTTATAATGCTTTTAATTAAGGTTTTATGCTCTTCATCAATGTGGTGTTCAGCTAAAATGTCTGTTTCTTGGATAATATCGTAACTATGTTCACCGTGATTAAGTTTTTCCCGGGCCTTCCCAATGTCATGGTAAGCTGTAATGATTGCCAGTGTGCCTCTTTGCTCATTGAAAAGTTTCAAGTATTTCTCTTTATTGTCTGTTGAACTTGAGATTACAATATCCTCGAAATGATCAGTTTTTTCCATAATGGCCCCATTATGAACGTTGATTTCATTTTGTAGTTGATTGTCAACATTGATGCCCAATGGTTTCCAGTCTAAAGCAATCATAAATATTTTATCCTTTGGGTTAAAAGTAATCAGCAGCTAATGACATGGCTCACTTGCGGCGGGGATTTCGACCACAGAACATAGATACACCACAAAGCTTAAGATACTGCAAATTCTTAATTTTGCACGGCGACCCCGCCGTCAAGTGCAGCCAATTGTTAGCCGCTTTTTACTGCTTTAACTACTATGAATGCACCTTTACCAAAGCCATTCTGAATTATTTCTTCTGTCTCTCCGGGAATCAGAGTTTGCTTAAAAGTAAAATCTCCAAAACCAGCATCCGCAAGATACTTGCATACTTGTGGAGTAGAGAAAAAGGCAGCATCTTTATAGAAGACACTTGTATTACGCTTGTCTATATAATATTTTCCTAATTCACTTTCTTTATCAACAAAACCCACAATAATACTTCCACAGGATTTTAACACGCGGAACGCTTCCATGAAGGATTTGAGAATATCGTCAACAAAACAGATCGTCGTTATCATCAATACAAAGTCAAACTCGGAATCGGTGAAAGGCAAATCTTCCGCCA
>JAFGMV010000013.1 GCA_016927315.1 Anaerolineales bacterium
AGAGTGCTGCGAAAATATCTGAACTGAAATTCTGGTTTTTGAAGGTGCTTTATTGGATCCAAGTTTAGATATTTATGCAAGAAGCAGCAGGTACAGTAAACACCTTGCCGGGTTTGTGCCAGGATCCTATTCCAGTTCGATGATGACGGTTGCGGTCATATTCCACATCAAGCGTGGATCGCTTTCATCCATTTTGAGTGTGACCTGGTAGGTCATGTCGCCCAGATATTCCCGGCCGACCGGGTCGATTTCGGTCACCGTTGCGGTAAATTCCTCGCCGGGGAAGGCATCCAGTTTTATGGTCGCCCGCATGCCGGTCGCAACGCTGGCGATATCAATCTCAGCCAGGTCTGTGGTCTCGACAATCCAGTTTCCGGTATCGGCCAGGAAGACGACCGGCAGACCTGGCTGGATGACTTCGCCAACGGTAAGATCCATACTCAGGACAGTTCCCCGAAACGGTGCGTTTAGTTCTGCATTCGACAGGTTGGCCTGGGCTGCTTCCAGGTTGGCCTGAGCCGCTTCGTAACGGGCGCGGGAGAGCGATCGTTCTGCATCACCCACCAGGCTGTCGAAATCACGCTGGGCGTTTTCCAGGTTGACCTGGGCGCGCTGCAGATTGGCTTCCAGTTCTCCCCATTGGATGGCTTTGTTGTAATCAGCCCAGGCGTCGTCAAGTCGCTTTTTGTATAGTTTGGCCGTATCCCGGTAGACTTTTGGTTTATTTGGATTTTTTTGCTTCAATTCATATTCAAGCTGTTCTTCCCGGTAGCGGTATGGTTCGAAAGCTTCGCGGGCTGTGTTGACTTTCTCGAGGGTGTAAGTCAGGGCTTCTGACTGAGTCATATCCTTCAACTCAGTCGGGATGTCGAAGTAATCCAGTTCGTACCGGGCCTGGCGGACGGCTTCATGGGCAGTCACCAGGGTTGTCAGGGCTTCGGCTTCGGAGGTGTTGAAGGCCTGTTCTGCTTGCAGGAGGGTCGCCCGGGCACGGGCGACTTCAGCTGCCAGGATCTCCCTGTTTTCCAAACGGGCGATGGTATCACCGGCAGGGACCTCCTGGCCGGGTTCAACCAGGATTTCCGCAACAGTCCCGTACTGGACAAAGGCCAGTTCGGCAGAGGGAGATGGAAGCAGCCTGCCTTCGGCGACCACTTCTGAGATACCGGTCTCGGGTGTGAAGGGCTCGATCTCCGCGGCAGGCGCCGGGGTCCCGGCGCAGGCGCTCAGGGCAAAGGCCGCGACGAGCAGGATGGGGGCGATTCTCTTTTTCATGATGTACTCCTTTTCTTCTTCCATACTATTCATATGCCAGCACCTGTGTCACCGTCAGACGGACAGCTTTCAAGGCAGGCAGGTAACTGGCTGCTGTGGAGATGACGATGACCAGCAGGGCCCAGATCAGGATACCGGCAATTGAGAAAGAAACCGGCATGGCGTAGGATAAGAACGTTTGACCAATACTCCGGGCCAACATGATACTGAACGGCAGCGACAGGATGATCGCCAGCAGCCAGCTCAACATTCCGATCAGCAATCCCTCAATGATCACAATACGGAAGATCGCCCTGTCTTTGGCGCCATATGCCCGCATTACACCGATTTCACGGGTGCGTTCGATCACATTCAATCCCATTGTCCCGGCAAGTCCCAGCCCGCCGACCACTGCCAGCAGGATGGTCATGATTAACAGCAGGGCGACGATGACGGCAAAGGCGCTGTCGATCTCTTTCCTTTCTTCGGCGATCAGGAAGTTTGAGACCACCTTGATGTTTGCCCGGTCGTAGGTTTCTTCGACCTGGCTGGCGATTTTTCTCTGGGTTTCAAGGTCGGGGGCAGTGGTAGTGAAGATCAGGGCATTGGCTCGGTTAGGCTCGCGCACCAGGCGGGTATAAGCCTGGTAGGGGATATAGCTCATATACCCGACTGTATCATTGCCCATCATCTGGATTACGCCGACAACTGTGAATTCTTCCTCATGCCCGTCAATCTTGATCGTGATCTGGCGTCCCAGTTCGATCTCGGGTTCGCTTTCGATCAGGGCTGGCGGCACCAGGATGGCGTTGACATCCTCCGGCTGCAGGGGGCGTCCTGCGATGAGGACAGGCTCGATCAACTCTGTGCCGACCGGGGGCGCCAGCAGGTACAGGTTGGCGCTCTCGGAACCATCCTGCCGGACATGCCGGCCAAAGGAGACACACCAGGTTTCAGTCTGGTCCACTCCGGGAACAGCCCGGGCTTTGCTGGTCAGGCGTTCGTTGGGGTAGTAATTGTCCAACAGCAGCCAGGCATCGTATTTCCACAAACCCAGCATATCGTCCAGGGCCGAATCGAGGGAAGCTTGCAGGTTGACCACCGCCATGAAGATCGCCCCAGCCATGGTCAGGGTGAACAGGGACAGAACCAGGCGCCCGCGCTTCCGGAACGGATTCCGGATGGCCAGCAAGGTATCCCGGGTCAGTCTCGGGAAATGGTGTACCAGCCTGTCGACCAGCCCGGCGCCGCGCCAGATCTGGCTGATACCGTACTCGCTCAAGACAACTGCCGGCGATACCCGGGAGCCGTTGAAGATGGCTGGCGCAGCCGCCAGGAGCGGAACCAACAGGCCCACGCCCAACTGCAGCAGCAGGGATTGGAACGTACACCTGACCCGGGGCGGATTGAAATTGATCAGTTCGGCCACGAAGCGGGCCAGGGCATTGGCGCCGACCTGGCTGAGCGGGATCGCGATCAGGCAGGCCAACAGCCCCAGGATCAGGACCATTCCGAAGTACAGGCCAGTGATCTGGAAGGAGCGGGCCCCGACCGCTTTCATGATCCCGATCTGGCGTTCCTGCTGTACGATCAAGGCGGAAACCACATTGATCACCAGGAAGGCGCTCAGCAGCAGGCACAGGGCGGCGAGCAGTCCCAGCAGGACCAGGACGGTCTGGATGATATAGTTGAGGGGATGCTGGCCCTGGTCTGGCAGGGTCTTCTGGTAGACCGGCAGCCCCTGGCTTTCTATGCGGTCTGCAACTTCATCTGTCGCCTGCCGGATATCTGCTTCAGTCTCTCCCTTCACAGCGATGTAGAGTTCGTTATAATTTTCAGTTTCCCCCATCCAGTGAAGGGTATCCAGACTGATGTAACCATAGATCCAGCCTTCGATCACAGGTGGGATGCGGTACAGGTCGTGGGCTTGCCCGGCTACTGTCAGTGTGTACTTGCGTCCGTCAGGGGTCTTGACCAGGACTCCATCTCCTTCTGAAAGCCCGATATACTGCATGGAAGCGCGTTCCATCAGGACCTGGCCTTTTAAGGGAGGCCAGGAATCACTTTCTTGGCGGACATGGAAGAGACGCTGGTCATCGAAATCAGCGATGGCATACAGGTTCAGGTCGCGCCAGGTTTCCCCGCGTCCGTCGAGTGAGATCCGCAGGGCCAGGGATCGCCGGCCTTCGGCTTCTTCGATTTCATGCATATTGCGGATACGGGTAACGAAGTCGTCATCAAGGCCCGGTTCAGTCTTCAGGATGGCATCGGCCGGATGCAGGGCCGCATACTGGCTGGCCAGGGAACGGTTCAATGCCCACTGTGTGCTGGCAATCATCCCGATTGCGAAGACACCCACTGCGATCGACAGGATGACCAGGACAGTTCGGGAACCATTGTTCCACAGGTCACGCCAGACTTTCACCCACCGGGTATTCATCTTCCGCCTCGGTTAGTTTTGTGGTTGCCGCTGTCATCGTGGATGATTTCCCCATCTGCAATGTGAAGCTGCCGGCCTGCCCGCCCGGCCAGTTCCGGGTCATGGGTGACCATCAGGATGGTCTTGCCCAGGCGGGTCAACCGTTCGAACAGGGCGAAGACCGCCGCGGCGGTCTTCGAGTCCAGGTTGCCGGTTGGCTCGTCGGCGGCCAGGATCGGCGGGTCGGTCGCCAGGGCGCGGGCGATGGCAACGCGCTGCTGCTGGCCGCCGGAGAGTTTGGACGGCAGCTTATTGGTGTGCTGGTCAATCTCCATCAGGGAGAGCAGCTCAAGGGCGCGGGCACGCCGTTCACCAAAGGAGGGTGTGGCGCAGAAATCCATTGGCAGCATTACATTTTCGACGGCAGTCAGGGTGGGCAGGAGCTGGAAAAACTGGAAAACCACGCCGATGGTGTGACCGCGCCATTCAGCCAGCTGGTTTTCACCCAGCTCCTGGATCGAGACGCCGCCGACGTTGATCTTTCCCCGGCTGGGACGGTCGAGACCGGTGATCATGTTGATCAGGGTGGTCTTGCCGCTGCCCGATTTCCCGACGATGGCTACGAATTCGCCCGCCGGCACTTCCAGGTTGACGCCTTTCAGGGCATGGAAAGGACCCGCATCGGTCTGGTAAGTTTTGGTTATGTCCCGCAGGTTGATCAGGATACCGTTGGGGAACTTGTTGATCAGCTTCACTGTTTGCTCCTTTCGGGGAGACTCCTGCCTGGAATTCCCCGGGAATAGCTTTTCTCTTAAGATACTCAATTGGGGATAAAACGTCGCCACTCGAAAGGAGTAGAAAAGGAGTAATTTCTTTATGGGTGCAGGGGAAACCTGCCGTGTACTGGTAGTACCGGCCCTGGACGGCAGCACTGATCGGCTGCTCAAGGTGGTCAGTTCGTTTCCTGGCAAAGCGCCGTAAGGGAAGGGTTTGGGGAATTTATAAAGAGGAATACATTTCCAGGAGCAGGATCTCCTGGTTGTTCATTGATTGGTCAGTCATCAGACGTGAATAAGGACTACAGGGAATTACTCGAGCCACTTCCTGGACCTGGCCTGAGTAACGGCCTGGGTGCGGTTGGAAACCCCCAGTTTGCCCAGGATATTGGCCACATGCTTCTTGACCGTGTTCAGGGCCAGTACCAGTTCATCGGCGATTTCCTGGTTACTCTTACCGTCGGCCACCAGGATCAGGATTTCCAGCTCGCGGCGGGTGAAGGGCATCAGGTCACCGGCTGCCCCGCTTTCCTTCCGGCCCGTATGGCTGGCATCACGCTTCATGAGCTTAAGCAAGGTATCCAGCCAGGCGGATGGGTCCAGTTTGGATCGATACTGCTCCAACAGGCGCTGCAGGCGTCGGCCCTCATCTGCAAACAGGCGCACATAGCCGGATTGTGCCCCGTAGTGCAGGGCCCGCTTGAGGCGATTGACCGCCCGGGGATGCTCTCCGGCGCCATGCAGGGCATATGCTTGCAGGATCAGGGCTTCGATCAACGGGCTGATACGCTGGCGCTGCTCGATCTCCGGGATCAGGGCCTCCAGTTCTTTCGCCAGTTCAGCCATGCGGGTCGGATTTGATTCGGCGCCCAGCAGTTCGGCCCGCAGCATGACCAGCCTGGCCATTTCATGCATATGGTAGAACCCCGGTCCAAAATCCTGTTCGGGATTATAGCGGCTGATCTCCTGCATGGCCTGGAGCAGGTCGCCATGCAGTAACTGTGTGCGTACCTTGTGTGCGGTTACGAACTTATCGTCCAGGATAGTATCCGATTTTGCAGCCACTTCCAATCCGCGTTCGAAACAGGCGCAGGCTTCTGCCCAGCGGCCCTGCCCGGCCCGCAGGCGCGCCAGGGCGATATTCCCATCCAGGCTGGCAGTTGGCTGCCAGAGCAGGCAGTAAGAGATGCCTAATTCTGCAAAACGCAGGGCTTCTTCGAAACGGTTTTGCTCACGCAGCAGTTCTGCATAGCTGACGTATGGCAGCCCCAGCAGCAGGCTCCGTTCTCCGAGGGTCTTTTTCGTGTAAGCAATACACTGCTGGAAAGCCTGTTCAGACAGACCCAGTTCACCGCAAACCTGGTACTGTTCACCCATCTGGGTCCAGGTGAAGATCGTGATCAATGGATTGTTAAGTTTTTCTACCAGCTGCAGGGTCTCTTGAAAGTCTTCCAGCGCCTGCCTGCTTTCACCGGACAGGACATGCATCATTCCCAGGTTGAAATGCAGGATACTGTGTAAGAAGTGATCCTGTTCCGACAGCAGGATGAAGGCTTTGGAGATTTGTTCTTCGGGGATGATCTTTCCCTGGAAGATACCCGACAGGATGCGCAGTGCTTCGATCTCCCCGCGTAGTTCTGCCTGGTGATCTCCGTCCGGAATAGCAGCTTCGGCCTGCCGGGCGCATCGATCTGCATCGGAAGAGTCCATTTGGATGACATTTGCCCAACCTTTGGCCAGCCACAACCGGGGGCGCCGGTCTACCAGTTCAGGCGGCAGTTCTGATATCCATGCAAGCAGTGCTGATTGTTCGCCGCGCAGCAGCATATCCCGGTAATGGCGGCCGATCAGCGCGGCAGCATGTTCGGTGCTTTGCTGGTCGCCGGTGTGGACGGCATAGTGGATAGCCTCGTCAAGCATCGCGTTCTTTTCGAACCACTGGCTGCCTGCCCGGTATAAGCGTGCGGCCAGTTCCGGCTTTTGCTGTTCCAATTGCTGGCGCAGGAAGTCTGCAAACAGGGCGTGAAAACGGTACCAATTTCCCCCGGCGTCCAGTCGGATCAAAAACAGGTTGGCCTGTTCTGCGTAGTCCAGCAGCCCGGCGGCTGTCTGGTCGATGAGAGGGGGCTGTTCCAGGAGCAGTTCACATAGCGGAAGGCTGAAGCGATCGAAAAGCGCCAGCCGCAGCAGGGCTTCCTGGATGTGTTCGGGTTCACGCCGCAGCACCTCTTCCGCCAGGTATTCAAAAATGTGCTCTTGTCCATCCGGCGCAGCCCACTCTGGTGACTGGCGGGTATGCGCCAGGGCGGCCAGCTGCAGCCCCACAGCCCAGCCTTCCGTTGTCTGGCTGAGACGGACCAGTTCATCCGGGGTGAGTTGGATGCTCATGACCTCATCCAGAAATTGCTGCACTTCTTGCGATGTAAAGCGCAGGTCGCTGGCCGTAATTTCGATCACCTGGTCGAGCGCCCGCAGCCGGGCCAGGTTCAGTCCTGGCTTTGTACGTGTCACCAGGATCAGGTGCACCTGGGTTGGCCGCTTCTCCAGCAGGAACTGCAGGATTTCACAGATCTCGGGGCAGTCTACTGCATGGTAATCATCCAGCACGATGGCAATGTCCGCCGGCAGGTCACTCAGATCGTTGACCAGGGAGTGCAGTACGGCTGTAGTCGAAAGGGCCTGCCGGCTCTGCAGGATGGCCAGTGCGGTTTGGCCGACCTGCGGATGGTCCTGCTGCAGCGCCTGGATGAGATAGGAGAGAAAACGTGAGGGAGACTGGTCGGCGGATTCCAAGGAAAGCCAGGTGACCGGTAAGCTTCCGGTTTGCGCCCATCCGGCCACCAGGGTGGTCTTGCCAAAACCGGCTGGGGCGACCACCAGTGTCAGCGCCCGCAGGACTCCTTCCCACAGGCAGCCCAGCAAACGTGACCGCTCTACCTGGCGGGGCCGGGTAGGCGGGATGCTGGTCTTGGTTCGCAGGAGGTCGAACATGATGTGATTATACCTTTTGAACAGATAAGCAGGGTCACGGCATGACCGTGACCCTGCTTATCTGGGTGATAAAACAACCTTCGGGAGGTTACCTGATAGAAGACTCTAAAGGTTTGGCATCCTTCGGATGTGCTTCGTACTCTCCAAACGAAAAAGTCCCTAAAGGTCTCCAAGACCTTTAGGGACTATCTACTTACTGCCAGGGATCCCCATCCCCGTTGGTGTCGCGTGCGGGCAGGGGGAAGTCGCCGCTGGCGTACCAGCCGCCCTGGGTGATGGCCGGCTCGCGCACATACCACATATTATTGGACGGCCGCACCACGGCGTAATCGGTGTCGCC
>JAFGMV010000100.1 GCA_016927315.1 Anaerolineales bacterium
TCTGTATTGAGGGGACGCCAAAACTTTATTATTTCTCAGGAGACTGATGAGCGTCCGATACGGTCTTCCCGGTGGGAAGCAAAAAGAAGTAATTCATAGAGCGCCGGTGGCGCTCTTTTTCATAATATGATTTCTCGGGTTAGCTAAGCTTTTTTACAATTAGCCTGAAGGCTTTTGAAGGATTCGTTTTGTGCCAAACTCCGCACAAGTCTGCCAAACAGGACGGTGGCTTTGTTTTAATGATGAAGCCGTTTTGGGCTTCTCAGTTTCTGACGATCCTGGTTCTTAATTCAGTCTGCCGGTCGCTTAAACAAAAAGCAGCCTTTCCTGTTTACAAAGGCTGCTTTGTTGGTTTGCTTATACTAATGCTGAATGTCCTCCAGCATCAATAAATATTGTTCCTGGCTGATCTCACCTCTGGCGTAGCGCTGTTCCAGGATCTGACGAGCGGACAATGATTGGTTTGTTCCGCCAGCCCGGTATGTTGGGAAAAGTCCACGCACCAATAATACAGCCAGGCCAATCAAAACAATCCAGAACACTAACATACCGCCGATCATTCCAAATCCCATCATCACATGCCCTCCTATCGCCCTAAGTCCAATAAAATTTGCTGATATTCTTCCCGGCTGATTTCGCCTTTGGCATAGCGCGCCTGCGCTACGTCTCTGGCAGATTGGCCGCTCAAAATCTGGGAACCAGGTTGAGCGCTCTTACTTATTCGACGAACACCCCACACAACCAGTAAGACCAGGAAGGCAATCACACCAATTGTAATGATCAAACCCAGGATCATGCCAATCCAACCAAAACCACCAAAACCGCCGTAACCACAGCAACCAAAATTACCAAACATGATGTTCCATCCTTTTCCCGGATCTTATCCGTGTTTCAAAAGTATTGTTGTTACTCTTACTCTCTCAGGATAACAGAACAGGATGAAGCTTCTTTAAAGCTAATGTAAAGCTTTGATAAAGATTTTCCGGGATGCTGTTGTTGATTTTTTAGCCTGCCGGTAAAGTGAATTGAAATGTACTGCCCTTTCCTTCGCCGTCGCTTTCTGCCCAAATTCTCCCATGGTGCGCTTTGATCAGCGCCTGGGCAATGGTCAGGCCAATCCCACTTCCTCCACTGACGCGAGCCCGAGATTTATCGGTCCGGTAAAAACGCTTGAAAATCAAAGATAAGTGATCCGGCGAGATCCCAATGCCCGTATCAGTTATGGAGATAACAATTTCGGATTTTACGCTGGCAGCCGTTACAGCCACACTTCCGCCAGTGGGAGTGTACTGCAATGCATTACCAAGCAGGTTGGTCAGCACTTGCAAAATACGGTCTTTGTCCGCATATACATTCGGAAGCTCTGCGTTTAGTTTCGTTTCGAGCCTGATCCCTTTTTCTTCGAACTGACGGGCAAGGTATCTTACTGCGGTTTCGATGAGATCGGCAGGAGAAACCGATTCCCGATTAAGATGGTAAGCCCCGGCCTCAACCCGGCTGAGTTCTTGCAGATCATTTACCAATCGTTGCAGACGATCCGCCTCAGAATATACTTGCTGGAAAGTTTCTGGCGTCGCTGAAAGGACACCATCCATCAAGCCTTCCATATATCCTTTGATTGCCGCGAGCGGGGTGCGCAGCTCATGCGTTACATCGCCGATCAACTGGCGGCGCATCGTTTCTGTCTTTTCAAGTTTGTCTGCCATCTGATTGAAGGTAAGCGCCAGTTGATCCAGTTCATCCAGTTGATTTGATTGCAAATTTCCGGAGACTTTAAGACGTTCCTCGTAATCGCCTTCTGCAATCCGTCTGCTGATACCCATCATTCGCTGAACTGGTCCAACCACCTGCCGGCTGATAAAAAAGCTGGCTAGTACAGCACTGATCAATGCTGCCAATGTTGCCAGGGAAAGTGCTTCGGTAACGGCAGCCTGGTAATTTGAAAAGAGATCCATTTCCATGGGCAGGGTATTTCCCATCCCTGACTTGGGTGCGGGTGCCAGGGTCATGTTATTCCCAGACATCATGGCGCTCATCCCGGCCATATGCCGTTCAAATGCGGCCGGCACTGTCAGGCTGGTCGCTGTCGCAAGGACAACAACACCAACCAGAACGACAACCACATAAGAAAGAAATACTTTCAAAACAAGATGAGTGCGGATAAATCTTAACATTGTGTCACCTAATTATCTTCGAAGCGGTAACCAACCCCGCGAATTGTTTCAATATAGCGGTCTTCCCCCAATTTTTGGCGGATATGGCCGATGTGAACATCGACCACGCGGGTATCGCCAAAATAATCATAGCCCCATACTTTTTCCAACAATTGTTCCCGGCTTAAAACCATGCCATGATGCTGCGCGAGAGCAATCAAAAGGTCGAATTCTACCGCGGTGAGGTCGACCAACCGTTCTTTTACCCACACCCGGCGGGCAGAAGGGTCGATACGAATATGAGAAAAGACCAGCTTTGAAGCTGCATCTGTAGGATCGCTTGTACTTTGAATTCGCCGTAAGGCAGATTTAATTCTGGCGATCAGCTCGCGTGGGCTGAAAGGTTTGGTCAGGTAATCATCTGCGCCAACGGAAAGCCCGACGATCTTGTCGGTTTCCTCGGAGCGTGCCGTGAGCATGATCACATACACATTCGAATCCCGGCGTAAATTGGTAAGCAGTTCAATCCCGTCCATTCCAGGCAGCATCACATCCAGAATAATAATATCCGGTTTAAAAGTCCTGGCAGCGTTCAAACCACTCGGGCCATCCATAGCAGATAAATATTCATATCCTTCAGCTTTCAGATAAGCCGTTACGACGTTATGGATTGAGGGTTCATCATCAATCAAAAGTATTTTTACTTCAGTCACATTTTTTCCTTATGGCTCCACCTGCAATTATGATCTTAAATATATTTTACATACAAACAGGGAACAGTGAAAACACTGATCCCAGAAGAGAAAAACTAATGCGGCTATTCCGACATTACAATAAAATTCCCATGCCAGGTGTGCAGAAATACCTCTCCACTAAAACCGTTGACGCTGAGCATCCCGGTCGGATTACCCTCTTTGAGAATATCAATCGTGTAATAGCCATAGAAAGGGTCCGGATCCATAGCAGCCCGGAAGCCGGGGTAATGGTTATCCAAATATTGCTGGGCAATTTTAGCTGCCTGATCAGGGGTCACTGTCATCGACGCAGAATCAAAACCGGAGTTGGTGTTCAGACCACCCATCATGCCCACTCTATTGTAACCACTCATGTGCCCGTATTTTAAGTTCCACATCATGTTCGGGCCGTATTCCGGGAAAACGGATAGGCTTACGGGATCTACCAAAAGTTCCATCGCGCCAATCCCGGTACTCTTCTCAGTGATAATGGCGTATCCATTATTGTCAAAGATCATGATCTCTGTGAGCTCAAGATCAGAATTGTTCAAACTTTTCAAATAATTCTCGATGGCCTGTTCGGTTTGGTCAATGGTAAGCGGTGTGACGTTTGCAATGTTTCCGGGTCGGAAATTCTCCATCATGCCATTGCCGCTGAACAGGTTGTTTCTATCTCTCCTGTAAAAATCACCGCCCCTCATCGGATAACCAGGGTTATTGTTACTGGCGTCCCAATCGAATATTCTGCTCAGGTTATTTGCGGCCAGCCTTGAATTGGTTCGGATTAAAAACAAACCTGCGCCAAAAATTATTGCGCTTAATACGATTCCACCAATAATCCCCAATATGATTACTAAAGTCTTCTTCATCTGTACTGTCTCCTATCCAACATTGGATTTCCAACTTGTGACTCAAGTTTACCCATTGCGCTTAAAGCGTCTATGAAGTTTTTCTAAAGCTTTTGTAAAGAAGTTCCGGAGTTAATAGATTCTCGCCAACAATCTCTCCAATCAAATACGATCGGCAAGCTTAAGGGCATGGTGTTTACCATTTTTTGTATTGCGAATTGAACAATGGATTTAGCGTATCCAGCACGAGGAACCCCAGGTAATTATGCGCTTGCCCTGGTACTGCGGCCCTACTATAATGGAAGTAACTTCACTGCGGACGGCATCCCAGGCAGTCGAAACCAACACGGCGACACGGCACCCTGCCAGCTCGATCATCTTAGAGGAGGTGTGTTGTGTCACCAAGAAAACAGCAGAAATTTGTCCGCCATCTATCCCCCGGCGAAAAGGAACGCAAAAGTTTCCTGAACCGCGCCGCGGAAATCCTGGAAGAAAAGGGGTATAAGATTTTTCCTTCCACGCGGGATCACATCTACAAAGACCTCAGGCGCGCTGAGGATGTCGGCACGATCCGCACTATGGAAGAGTACCGGCTGTGCGGGGCGGCCCTGATGTCCGCCGGCGTTCACCATGCCAAAGAACAGAACACTGTCCAGGTCCGGGCACGGGATGTGCAGTCCGGATGGAGTGGAAAGCTGAAAATGGGACCAGGAAACTGCCGCCCGCATCACTGTTCGCGCCTCTCAATCCTCGAACGGGAGAACGATATCCGCGAGATGCTGCCTGAGGTCGAA
>JAFGMV010000101.1 GCA_016927315.1 Anaerolineales bacterium
CTGTCTATATGCTGTCTATATCCTGTCTATAAGCTGTCTTCCAAAATCCTTCACTCCATCCACGCAGGACCCGGCCAAAAGTCACCATTAAATTTCCAATAAAGTCGTTTATCATTGGTGAGTCCTGTGGTTCCGTAGCCAAACCCCTGCAAGACAACCCGCTGCCTGATTCTACCTCATCCTGACAGGAGTTGACATCCCGATGCCCACAATCGAACAGGCCCGTACCTGGCATACCAATGCCGACCCCGTCCATGATTTCGACCACGTCCTGCGGGTTCACAACCTGGCCGTGTACATCGCCGGGATTGAAGGCGCCGACCTGGAGATCGTCCGTGCTGCTGCCCTGCTGCACGATGCCAAAGGCGCCGCCCCCGGCGAGGCAGGCCGGCTCAAACACCATTTAGCCTCAGCTGAATTCGCCGGCGAAGTGCTTGCCAACCAGGCCTGGTCTCCTGAAAAAATCGCTGCCGTACAGCACTGTATCCGGGCGCACCGCTTCAGGGGCGGCGAAAAACCTACCTCGTTAGAAGCCAGGATTCTCTTCGATGCGGATAAACTAGACGTACTGGGCGCCATCGGGGCTGCCCGCGTGATCGCCTACGCATCCCTGGCCGGGACCCCCTGGTATGCCCCGCCCTCCACCACTTTCCTCCAGACCGGGAAAGAAGAACCCGGAGAGCCGCATTCAGCCTACCATGAACATCTTTTCAAACTGCGCCGGGTCGTCGAGCGTCTGCATACCCAGACAGCGCGTTCACTCGCCAACGCACGTCTTGCCTACCTGGATGGTTACTTCGAACAATTAATTGCCGAGTGGAACGGTGTACGCTGATTCCTGCAATCCAAAGCAAATAAGTTGTAAGGGCCTGTTCCTTGAAATGGGAGAGGAAACAGGCTAGAATAGCAACATGAACACCCCCTACGGCCCCCTGCTGATTGTTGAAGATGTCCCGAACATACTGGAGTTCCTGTCCGTTACACTTAAGTTCAAGGGATATGAAGTGCAGACAGCCACCAACGGTGAAGAAGCACTCGCGTGCATAAAAAAAGCCAGACCGGCTCTGGTGATCACCGATATTTTGATGCCCAAAATGGACGGTTTTGCCTTCGTGCAAAACCTGCGCACAAACCCTGATACCAGCGATATCCCGGTGATCTTCCTCTCTGCCACCTACGTCACCCCCGAAGACAAGGCCTTCGCAATGAGCCTGGGCGCCGACCGCTTTATTGAAAAACCGGTCGACACTGAAGAATTTTTACTGACCATTGCCGAATTACTGACCACCAGTACCGGAACAGTACCGCCGATTCTCAACGAGGAAAGTTTCTACCTGGGCTACCGCGAGCGACTGGAAAGCAAGCTCCGTCACAAGAACATCCAGATCACCCGCACAGAACGCCTGTTGAGCACCCTGCCAGAGTCCCAAAAACCGGCCTTCGAAACCATGCTGAAAGACGCGATCAAAGACCGGGAAGAAATCGAAGCCGAACTCAAACAAATCTATCAAATCCTGGATACCTACAAAAGTAAATGATGACAGCACCAACCCTCCCCGAGGTCGAGCAGCTTGCTCGACAGTCCGGCGAGATTCTGCGCGCCGGTTACAAAAATGAACATCAAATCGACTACAAAGGGGTGATCGACCTGGTTACCGAGATCGATCACCAGTCTGAAGAATTCCTGATCAGGACGATTGCCGAGCAGTACCCCGGTCACAGCATCCTGGCAGAAGAAAGTGGCGCCACGGATGGGTACGATGACCACCGGTGGTTTATCGATCCCCTGGACGGAACCGTTAACTATGCCCATGGTATCCCAATCTTCAGCGTTTCGATCGCCTACGCCCGGGCCGGGCAGCTGATCCTGGGCGTGGTCTACGACCCGATGCGAGACGAATGCTTCAGCGCCGAACTGGGAAAAGGCGCCCTGTTGAATGGATCCCCGATCCGGGTCTCCGAAGCAAACGACCTGCAGCGCAGCCTGCTGGTAACCGGCTTCCCATATGACATGTGGGACCTGCCGGTTAACAACCTGGTCTATTTCGGTCACTTTGCCCGCTGCACCCAGGGCGTCCGGCGGCTGGGCTCTGCCGCAATCGACCTGTGTTACGTTGCCTGCGGCCGCTTCGACGGCTATTGGGAGTTGAGCCTGCAGCCCTGGGATCTGGCGGCTGGCGGTCTGATCGCCCGTGAAGCAGGCGCCAGGGTCACCAACATCCGGGGAGAAGAAGATTTCATGGCATCGCCACCTTCTATCCTGGCCTCCACACCGGGTATCCACGCAGCAATGAAAAAAGAGATCGACACCCTGAAAAACGCACAATGACAGATCGCCTTGCTTTTGCAAGGCGATCCTTTTTGTTTACCGGAATAATCAAATTACAATTGAGGGTACAATAATTTAATGTCTAAAGACTATGTTAAATAAAAGCGTTCCGATTAGTAAGACAAAAGTAACTGTACCGGCAAGACGTGCAGAACTTTTGACGCGTCCCCGCCTGATCGACCTGTTGATCAACCTGTTGGACAAGAAACTGGTCCTGATCTCGGCGCCGGCCGGCTATGGCAAGACGTCTTTCCTGATTGATGCTGCCGCCCAGACCGACCTGCCCTACTGCTGGCTGGCACTCGATGAACTCGACCGGGATCCCCAACGGTTCATTACTTACTTTGTCGCGTCCCTGGCAGAATGTTTTCAGGGTCTTGGCAAAGAGACCATTGCCCTGTTGAACACGGTCTCATCCCTGGATGACGAACTGGAACGACTGGTCATTACCCTGACCAATGAAGTCTATCATCAGATTTCCGAACACTTTGTCATCATCCTAGACGATTATCACCTTGTTGACGATTCCAGTCTGGTACAGGCCTTTCTAAACCGCTTTATCCAGCTGGTTGGAGAAAACTGCCACCTGGTCATCGCCTCACGGACCCTGGTCAACCTCCCCATCCTACCTTTGATGATCGCCCATGACCAGGTAGAAGGTCTCGACTTCGTCGAACTAGCCTTCCGCTCCGGTGAAATCCAGATGCTTCTGGCCCAGAATTACCAAATGAACATCTCATCCCAGGCCGCAGAAGAATTGGCCGAAGAGACCGAAGGCTGGATCACCGGCCTGCAATTCAGCGGGCAACTGAGTTCCCGGGGGATGACCAACTACCTGCGGGTGGCGCGCGCCTCCGGCGTTGGTGTGTTCGACTACCTTGGACAGCAGGTTCTGGACCAACAAGAGCCTGCCTTGCGCGAAGCCCTGCTCCACACCTCGCTGCTCGAAGAATTCAATTCCGAACTATGCGAATATGTCCTGGATCCATGTTTCTCGCAGCCGCAGAACTGGTCTGAACTGCTGAACCTGATCCTGGAAAAAAACCTTTTTGCGCTGCCGGTTGGAGTCGGTGGTCAATGGATCAGGTACCATCACCTCTTTCGTGATTTTTTACAGAGCTGCTTTGAAGAAGAATATCCGGACAAAAAGCCATCCATCCTGAGTCGACTGGCAGAATACTATGAACAGCATGGTGATTGGGAAAGAGCCTACCATATCTACAAACACATGGATGACCCTGATCTCCTGGCCAATATGATCGAGAGAGCCGGGACCCCCATGCTGCAGCGTGCTGTTATCACTCTGGAAGGCTGGCTTTATGCCCTACCGCCATCCACGTTTCACAAACGACCGGCGCTGCTTTCACTGCATGGGGCTATCTTGAACCTGAAAGGTCAGGTTGAAGAAAGCCGGGATATCTATAACCAAGCAGAGGTAGCCCTGCGAGAGCAGGGAAACATACCTGAGCTTACCCGCACCCTGGTCCGGCGGGCGGTCTGCTTGCGGGACCTCGGCCAATATAACCAGTCCCTGGACGATACGGATGAAGTGTTAAACCTGATCGCAGCCTCGGATGATCTTCGTCCAATCTATGCCGAGGCGCTACGTGTAAAAGGAACCGACCTGTTCCGGTTAGGCCAGGTTCGACAGGCGATCGATGTGATGCAGCGCTCATTATCGATCTTCGCGAATCTGGACTACGAGAATTCGATTGCCATCCTACACATGGAACTGGGAAGTGCTTATTTTGCGATTGGTAATTATGAAAAAGCCAGGACTTCCTTCGAAAAAGCCCTGGCGATCTGGCAGCAAAGCGGCAATCTCAGCTGGCAAGCCAACGTACTGAACAATCTGGGGGTTCTATATCACCTGCAAGGCGAGTATGAAAAAGCTATCCTGACCCTGGAAAAAGGGTTATCCTGCTCCAGACGCAGCAGTTCACCACGCCTGGAGGCATTACTTCTGACCAGCATGGGCGATGCCTATTATGATCTTGATGAATATAAGTCTGCCAGAAAAGCCTACCAAAAGGCAAGGGAAATATCACAACACATCGCAGATCACTTTTTACTGAACTACCTACCGGTTGCCATGGCAAAAGTCGAGCGCCTGGACGGGAATATTGAACAGGCACACCAGCTGCTTGACAGCGTGAAGAACAGAATTTCAGATAGTCAATACAATCAAGAGGACGGCCTGTATTCGCTTGAAATGGGCTGTCTGTTATTGTCAGAAGAAAAACAGAAAGATGCTCACAAACACCTGCTGAACGCAGAAGAATATTTTCGTGCAGGAGATTTGTTTTTGGAAATGTGTAAAAGCAAACTATGGTTAACTGTGTCCTATCTTAAATTGGAGGATATGGATTCTGCCAGGGAAGAGCTGAAAACCGTCCTGGAAATGATGGAAACAAGCACTTCCATATATCCTCTGTACACAATTGTGCGACAGGCCAGCCAGAGACTATCCAGGCTGCAAAACGGCACTGAAGTTGGAAAACTTTTTGAAAGGTATGTGAGAAAGGCAGAACAACTGGGAGGTGAACTTGCCGCAGTTCGCAGGCGGCTGCGCCACACCAGTAATGAAATCTCAATGTCTACTCCCTGGCTGAGCATCCGTGCGTTTGGAAAAGCCCAGGTCAAAATCAACGGCAAGGCGCTCACCTTGAAAGATTGGCAAACCAAATCGGTGAGAGATTTGTTCTTTTTCTTTCTATCCTATCCCCAACCAATGACCAAAGAACAGCTCAGTTATGTATTCTGGCCTGATATTGAAGATCCTGGAAAATTGAAACTACGCTTCAAAAATGACCTCTACCGACTTCGCCGTGCGGTTGGACACGAAGTGATTCTCTTCGATGATGAACGTTACTCATTCAACCGGACCGTTGATCATGAGTTCGATATTGAAGCGTTTGAAACCCATATCAGGTTGACCCAACAAAGCAGAATTTTCGAAGAGAAGATTTCACATTATCAAAATGCCTTGGATCTCGTTAAAGGGCCCTATCTGACCAATATTGACGCTGCCTGGGTTGAACCGGAAAGAGAACGTTTGAAGAAAGAATATTTGACAGCAGCTATTACCCTGGCTGAACTTTATCTGGAAACAGACAATTTACAGCAATCACTGGAGACCTGTCAGTGGGCGCTGAAACATGATCCGTGTTTTGAACAAAGCCATCGCCTGATCATGCGGATAAATTCCTTACGAGGCGACCGCCCGGCAATCGTCCGGCAATACCAACTATGCAAAAAAGCTCTCGAAACCGAGCTTGATTTACCACCTTCCCTGGAAACAGAGAACCTGTACCGTCAATTGACGACATCGTAACCGATTTAGGGGAACTCCATCACTGCCAGAAGCCCACATCACGTGGGCTTTTTTTGCCTTTTTGAAGCCTGTTTTGAAGCCTGACAGTTCATAAAATAATTTCATAATTCCAATTAAAAAGTATTACAGCGCAAGGTTGCCGATTTTAGCCTTTCCGACCGGGCAAATTTCTGCCCAACGCGGTATACAGAAGCGGCTTTTACCCGTATTTTCAGAACCAAGTTATCTGACACTGCGCTGTAATAAACGAGGCTTCCAATGAAATATCTAGTGCTTTCCGCTTTAAAAATTAAACGCCAGACCATTCAGCTTCTCCTGGCTTTGCTGGCTTTAATCGCATTGGTCCTTGGTTCAGGCGCCCCCGTTGATATTGGTGGTGTAGGCGGATAATCAGTGATTCTTTTACTGGCTGCGGCACTCGGGTTGGCCGCCGGTCTCCTCCTGGCAACGTTACGCGGCCAGACATATCAGATCAACGGATTGCGTTTCCCCTGGATTCCGGTGATTGCTCTCCTCCCCCAGGTGATCGCACTCTACTTACCGATCACGCGCAGCTTGGTGTCCAAAGGATTTGCAGCCGCCTGTCTGGTCGGATCCCAGATGCTCCTGTTGATCTTCGTCTGGCTCAACCGCAGATGGCCTGGAATATTGGTTTTAGCTGTTGGTCTGATTCTCAATCTGGCTGTAATTATCGCCAACGGTGGGTTCATGCCAGTCAATTCTGATACTGTCGAAAGCGTTTTACCAACAATTCATGCAAATGAAATGTTCGTTGGTGAACGCTTCGGCACAAAAGATGTGCTATTACCAGCACAGGACACACAGCTCGAATGGTTGGCTGATCGAAACCATTTCCCCGACTGGTTCCCCTTTCAGGCCATATACAGCCTCGGCGATGTAGCAATCGTCCTGGGAATCTTCTGGGTGTTAGTTCAGCCACATGCTCGCACAGGCATATTCGTAAAGGAATTACAACCCTCATGATTTCAACACCACTCTTCCACCTCCCTCTGGCCGTTCAATTGGCAGAACAGAGTAAATGTATGAATGGTATCAGCCAGGTTCTGGCTGCTGCTGTTGTAAACCCGCAATTCCGTAATGCTTTATTGAATAACCCAGAAACTGCACTGCAAAGCGGATATTTGGGAAAAGCCTTTTCACTGACCAGTTCTGAAAAGAATCGCATTGTTTCGATCAATGCTCGCTCCCTAACAGATCTGGCGAACCAGTTAGCGATTTTGAACAATAAATTGTAGAAACGTCAGCAAATAATTCCTTATTTGCTGACTTGATCTGAGTTGACGCGGCGTTTGGGGGCACGGTGTTGAGGGGTTCACCGTGTCCGCGTCCGCGTCTACATATGAAATTAGGTTTCTCTATGGGATTTCCTGCAAATATAACTGTCTTAAAACCCTTCGATATATCCAAAGATATCAGTTTTGGCTTCAGCACGCGTTTTGTACTTGCAATGATGAACCCATTCGTTCTTCAGCGTACCCCAAAAACTTTCCATCACGGCATTATCCCAGCAGTTCGCCTTTCGACACATGCTGACCTGTGTATGGTTGGCCGCCAGAAGGTTGCGGATTTGATGACAGGCATACTGGCTGCCTCGGTCAGAGTGATGCAAAAGACCACCATCAGGTTGCCGTTGATAGCAGACCATCCGAAGTCCCTTCTCCACCAGGTCAGCGTCAATCAGGTGCGACATTGCCCAGCCTACGATCTTGCGAGAATACAGGTCCAGCACACCGGCCAGGTATAACCAGCCTTCATCGGTGGGAATGTAGGTGATATCAGCCACCCATTTCTGATCAGGCTTTTCGGCTGAGAACTCCCGGTTGAGCACATTCTCGGCCACAGGAAGGGCATGGTTGCTGTCGGTGGTACGTACTTTTCGGTATTTCCGCTGTCCTTTCAGGTTATTTTGCCGCATAAGCCTGGCCACACGGTTTCGGCTGCAGGAGATGCCCTGCTTTTTTAGCGCATAATAAACCCGTGGACTGCCATAGGTTTTCCGGCTCAGCTTATGGATGCGCCGAATATGCGCTATGAGTGCCTGGTTGGCTTGCGCCCGCAGGCTTGGCTGCCGTCTTTTCCAGCCATAATAGGCGCTGCAGGTGATCCCAAATACCCGGCACATCAGCTTGACCGGATAACGCTCCCGGTTTTTCTCTATATACCGGTACTTCATTTCTCTTCCTTTGAGTACATCGACAGCACTTTTTTCCTGGCACTGCCCGCCAGGGCAAGTGTAGGATTTCTTTGTCTTGCCGCAGCTGGGCATTCTCCCGTTCCAATTGCCTGATGCGGGCTTCTGTTTCAGTTAAGCGACCCTTCCCTGGAAAGGCTTCGCCTTTCTTGGGCGCTTTTTCCAAACTCTGGATCCATTTTCCCAGCAAACCTTTGGTAATCCCCAGTTCTTGCTCCACTTCTCGCTGGGATCGCTCGCCATTCTCATAACTCCGGATCGCTTCCAGCTTGAATTCCTTGTCGTACTTCCGCCGTGTTCTTACCATGCCTTCCTCCAAGTTGATTATAGATTCTCCTTAACTTGGTGTCCATTTTTTCGGGGGAAGTTCAAATTAATCTGGCTATTACGAAAACGATGGGGATTACCGACTGTAATCCACCAGGGTTTTAACCCTAAACAGTGGGAGGATGGAACCTATTCCATTGAAGGAGCTGCTAGGATTTTAGAGGTATATCCGGGTACAATTTATTCATGGATTCGCAGCAAGCGAATAGATGCATATCAAGTGGCAAAAGGAACACCTTGGAAAGTTGCTCTCAACGATGAGAAGATAGCATCTTTGAAACGATATCTGGATCGAGTCAGGCGATCCAAAAGGAAGGCATCATGAAGGCTTCGCTGACCCTACTTTGGCTGATGCGATCCTCGACCGGCTGGTTCATAATGCTCATCGGATTGAATTACTCGGAGAGTCTCAGCGAAAAATCTGGGCTGAGCTGCCGGCCACCCACTTCAACAAGTACAGTATACTGAGATCTTTTTTCCTTCCCCCAACAGTAAGTGTGGTTTTGGCACATGAAATCGTTTCAAAACCACACAAATCGTTCAGCGCTGAATTCGTGCTGATCTGCCTTTCGCAAATGCCTGCACCTGTTCAAGTGTGGCCATGGTCGTATCCCCCGGGAAGGTTGTCAACAAGGCGCCATGCGCCCACCCGAGATTAACCGCTTCCTGTGGCTCTTCACCTGAAAGCAATCCGTAGAAGAAGCCAGACGCAAACCCATCCCCGCCTCCAACCCGATCGTAGACATTCAACTCGGCAGTTGGCGCCAGATATGTCTCACCATCAATCCAGGCCACCGCGCTC
Source organism: Anaerolineales bacterium (assembly GCA_016927315.1). Taxonomy (GTDB): domain Bacteria; phylum Chloroflexota; class Anaerolineae; order Anaerolineales; family Villigracilaceae; genus JAFGMV01. Next base: position 9,005 of record JAFGMV010000101.1, read on the forward strand.
CAACTGTGGTGACTGGTCAAATGAACTTCCCGTAGTGTGGTTGCAATGATCTTCACCTTCGGATATTTCCCTCTCACTTTATCAATCATGTCGAAGAACGCACTCGGATCAAGCTTGGATTTCTTCTCTACTTCCGGTCCAGGAACCCCAAGTCCGAGTTGTAAGTCTTCTTCATTGCCAACCAGCACATCTACATTCTCAACGATTTTTGCTACTGTAGAAACAGCTTTTTCCTGTCCACCCCACAGGTTCCACAACTTGGCCCTGTAGTTCAGGTCAAAAGAAGTGACCGCACCCTCAGCCTTAGCGGCTTGCATGCCCTCAGCAATCAATGGACCTGTTGTTTCAGACAAGGCCGCATATATCCCGCCACTATGAAACCAGCGTACACCACCAGTAAATATCTCATCCCAATCAATATCACCCGGCTTGAGCAGTGCCCCAGCCTCATTGGCTCGATTGTAGAAAACAACCGGTGCTCGCACTCCATAACCGCGATCACTGTAAACCGTTGCCATGTTTGGACCATTGACGCCGTTGTGTTCAAAATGCTTGTAAAACGGCCTGACACCCATAGCCCTGACACGCTCTGCGATCAACTGCCCGATCGGGTAATCAACCATGGCTGTCACCACACCGGTTTTCAACTGAAAACAATCCGCCAGGTTAGCCGCACAATTGAACTCCCCACCACTAACATGGATCTTGCACTCAGTCACTTTCCGAAAAGGGATGTTCCCAGGATCAAGACGATGTATCAGAGCCCCCAGGGATACAAAATCCAGGGCGGCGTCTTCTTTTATATTCAAACCGTATTTCATCATTTGTTATCTTCTTCAGTTCTTTCTTGCAATATACCGTATCACTCAGACTCACTTTGATCCACCCACTGCGTATGAAAGGTACCTTCACGATCCAGCCGGCGATAAGTATGGGCACCAAAATAATCCCGTTGGGCCTGTGTCAGGTTGGCAGGCAGGCGCTCACTACGATAGGCGTCGTAATATGCCAGCGCTGAACTGAAAGCCAGTGCCGGGATGCCGTTCCGGGATGCCAGAGCTACCACTTCACGCATGTCTCCTTGATGGGCATTCATTGCTTTGGCAAACTTTTCATCAATCATCAGGTTCGTTAAACCAGTGTTTTGAGAAAAAGCATCCCGAACGTCGTTCAGGAAACGCGCCTGGATAATGCAGCCTCCACGCCAGATGCGTGCGATCTCTCCATAATTCAGGTGGTATTCATATTCCTTGCTGGCCAGACGCATCAATCCAAACCCTTGTGCATAGGAGCAGATTTTGGCTGCATAAAGCGCATTACGAATCTGATCAATCACAATTTTCGGCTTTACTTTGATCGCTGGCCTGGGACCGAATAATATCTTTGAAGCCCTTATACGTTCCTCCTTATAGGCTGAGAGAATTCGACTTTCTACAGCAGCATTAATCGTTGGTGTAGGTGCACCCAGATCAAGTGAGTTCTGGCTGGTCCACTTTCCAGTCCCCTTCTGTTTGGCCTCGTCCAGGATCAAATCCACCACATCCTGACCAGTTTCCGGATCTTGCCTGGCAAAGATATCAGCAGTGATTTCGATCAGGTATGATTCAAGTTCACCATGGTTCCATTCATCAAAAACCTCATGCAACTGCCTGTTGCTCAACCCCAAACCTCGATGTAAAAGATCATAGGCTTCTGCAATCAGTTGCATGTCCCCATATTCGATCCCATTATGGATCATCTTGACATAATGCCCGGCTCCACGCGGCCCCATGTATCCTACACAAGGTTCCCCATTTACTTTGGCCGATATGGCTTCAAAGATCGGTTTTACCAGTTCCCAGGCTTCTGGTTGTCCGCCAGGCATCATAGCCGGGCCCCACAAGGCGCCCTGTTCCCCACCACTGACACCAGTGCCAATATAGATAATGCCCTGGGAATCTAGTTCCTTTGAACGGCGCTCCGTATCCGGGAAATGAGTGTTTCCACCATCGATCAACAGGTCTCCAATTTCAAGGGCATCCTTGATCCCTGCAATTGCGTCATCAACGACTTTTCCTGCCGGGACCATCATCATGATCCGGCGGGGACGTTCCAGGGCATCAATAAATTCTGACAGTGTTGTACAGGGAACCAGATTCTTATCCGGGTATTTTGTTCCAAAGGAGCGTACTTTTTCGGCATCAACATCATATCCGGCTACCCGGAAACCATTGCGTTCCATATTCAAAGCCAGCATATATCCCATGACACCCAACCCCATAAATCCAAAATTTGCCTTATACATTACAACTCTCCCAAAAAGAAAATTTTATACAACCTGTTGTTTCTCAAAACGATAGATCAACCAGGAGTTATATAAATGATGGAATAAGATATAAAACATCGGTCCCATAGCAACGAGCGGATTGATAAAGGTCAGCGCAATCCAGATCACAAAAGAGAGGTTTTTCTGACCAAGCGCCTGACTGCTTTCCCGCCATGAAATGCGACCGCCAAGCAAAGCACCCAAACCAAAATTGACAGAACAAATCATCATGGAAATCAAAGCAATCAGCAGCAGATAAGCAAGCGAATCTGAATGATCATTTCGAAGAAAATTTGAAGCATTGGCACTGATTATCAATAAATTAATCAACCAAATAAGGAAAGACAGGGGTTTTCCCTTTCTAAGAAAACCTTTGATCCTGGGTAAAAAAGCGGAAACCAAACAAGCCAGGATAAGCGGCACAAACATAACAATCAGTACCGGCCCTAGAACTCCCCAGATGGAAATTTCATGCTTTGTACTGAGCAACAAGGGCAGGACAAGGGGAATTACAACTGCGTTGGCAATATTGGTGACCAAAACGGCTGTGACAACGTATCCAATATTTCCCCTGATAAAACTGATGACAACCGGTGCCGCAATCGCAGTAGGTGCAATAGCGGTCATGAAGGCTGCCAGTGCAAGCGTGATATCGAATGGTAACAAAACTGCATAACTGATAAATGCTACTGCCAAGTTTGCGACCAGAATCCAGAAGATATTGGTTTTAAATGAATCATTCTTGAATTCGATCTCCAAAAAGGCAAAAAATAACATGATCATCAGCAGGTATTGGATCAAAAAAGAGAGCGAATGAAACCGGGGGAACAGTGCCCCAAGAATCATGGTTAATAGCAGAGCAACTACTTTGCCGTAACCCTTAACGAACAGATTCATATGAAAATCGTCATCCCTTCAACCGATATAAGATTTCTCCGGCTTTGGACACATAGAGAATTCCTTCTGCCTCACGATCTTTCCAATCCCTGATGTTAATTTCATCTGGATCGAGATACCCCAGATTCAATCGAGCACAATCATCGGCAGGAATCTTACTGGCCAGGGTAACCCTTAAATTTGGTCTTTCGCGGTCCCCCTGCATTACCCCTGCACCTCTCAGGTGGGTGCTATGCGCCAGAACCCCCAACGGAATATACTTGAACCTGTTCCAATCTGCCAGGAAATACGGCAGGATATGATAACCAACGTCAAAGATGTATTTTCCATGAACATGACTAACTATGTCCAGGTGGGGCGCATAGATGATAACTTCCCCACCGACTGCGATAACAGGTTCAAGTTTATACATTAGACGTTATAACACTTTTTTTGCGGTTAGAAGAAAAGAGGGGTATCCTTCCAATTCTACGTCAACAGAAAAAAGAAGGAGCCCCCTCCATGGACTATTATGCCAGATTTTCCAAAAATGCGAACCAATTTCCCGCCTTGACCGGATGTACCATCGAAGAATTCCATGCCTTGTTGCCAGCCTTCCGCGCGTGTTTTCTGGAACTGAAGTCCAGCCTATATTCTGAAAGGGGAAAAACGAGAAAGCCGTCGCTATATTGAATATAAAAATAGCCCTTTGCTAACCGAGGAAGACAAGCTTGTGTTCATTTTGATGTACCTGCGGAAAGGGACTATCCAGGATATTTTTGGGGAAGTATTTCAGATGTCCCAGCCGGTGGCGAACAAATGGATCCATATCTTGCATCCTTGTTTGCATCAAGCTCTCGCCGAATTGGGTAAGAGACCAGTTCGCTGCATCTCGGATCTGGATTTAGACACCGAAGAAGGGCAACTTTTCATGCAGGCTGGTACAGAAAGACCTGTAGAACGGCCCAAAGACCCGGAAAAGCAGCGTCAGTACTATAAAACGGCACTGCATCAAGAACAATGTTCTGATCAACCACCAGGCCAAGATCCTGCTGCTCACTCCAACTGACCCCGGCAGCAAACA
>JAFGMV010000014.1 GCA_016927315.1 Anaerolineales bacterium
GGTGTTTGACCGAACGGACATCTTCGTCGATCCGACAGAAGGATTCATGGTAGAACGCGCCTGCCCAGGAATTCTCCAGGCGCTTGCGTTGCTTTTCTGGAAGTTCGCCGGCGGCGCTGATCAATGCGGGCTGTTGGTAGTTGGTATTTTTTCTGAACATGCGCTGATTATATTAAAGTTTTGCCGGTTTGAGGTGGGGAAACCCCTTTTTGCAGTGGAGTCATGCTATACTTCTAGAAATAAAAATCCCGGGCAATGCAGCAAACACTCCCGGCTTGATCGACGCAAGCGGCGCTTTGAAAGAACATCTGTGCACGAAAAGATTGTTCAAGCCATTAAAGAAACCTGTGCTGCCGATGGAATTCTTGCTTTGCGAGCGGACGATAAGCAGTATACAGATGGACTTCTGGAAAATGTATTGACCTGCATTTATGGTTGTGATTTTGGGATTGCGGTTTTTGAGCGTATCCGTCGAGACATCTACAACCCCAATGTCTCTTACGAAGCTGGTTATTTAATGGGGCTAAATAAGCTACCCCTGTTTTGGAAGATGAAACTTTATCGGTATTACCAACCGATCTGGTGGGGAATTTGTATAAGCCGTTTAATTTCCTGGACCCAATCGGCGCCTTACCTAACCAAATTGAAATCTGGTTAAAAGATAAGGGATGCGACTAAGAAGACTCAAGGACTCAGCAGAGCCCTCCAGTGGCCAAGAAAAGCAACCCCGACAACAACGAACCGTTTGAAAAGCCGCTTGAACGAGCTGATCAAGGAGAATTTCCAGAATGGTTCAATCCTAAAGATTGAACCATTCTGGGGAACCACAACATGGCGAACGAACCCCTGCAGTTTGGCGCATACTACCACATCTACAACCGCGGCAACAACCGCGAAAACCTGTTTGTGCAAGACAGGAATTATCCGTACTTCATGAAATTATACGCCAGGCACATCCTGCCGGTGGCAGAAACCTTCGCCTACTGCCTGATGCCGAACCACTTTCATCTTTTAATTCGGACGCGTACAGAGGAAGAACAAGTTAAGATTAGTTCAGTTTTAAAGACTGAACCAATCTCGTTGAAGAAGGTACGCCAACCCAGCCGGGCCTTCAACAATATGTTCATTGCCTATGCCCGGGCTTTTAACAAAGCCACTGGCCGCACCGGGGTCCTGTTCGAAACCCCATTCCACCGCAAGCAGGTCACCAGTGATGCGTACTTCCAACGGCTGATCGTTTACATCCATGCCAACCCGCAAAAGCACGGCTTCGTGAAAGACTTCCGGGATTGGAAATGGTCATCTTACGGCGTTCTGGGTTCTGGTAAAACCACCAATTTAGAACGAACAGCCGTGCTCGACTGGTTTGGGGATCGTGAAACCTTCAAGGTTGTTCATGAGCAGGTGATTGAAGAAACTGATATTTTGCAGTTTGTTGGAGATGATGAAGATTAGATTGGTTCATTCGTAAAGAATGAACCAATCTGGATTCGCGGCGGAACGCCTGTAAACAACTCCTAACCTACAAAGACGCTATCCCGATCCCGTTTACCGATAACGACCCGCTGGTCATTTCCGATGGTCTGGAGGCACGCTCCGGATCGCTGGTGAACGGGATATTTTTTTATAACAGTTTCTCATTTTTTGTTGTTTGTTTGAACAATTCTTTTTGTAGATTTTCGAGAAGACCAAACATGTTACACAATTGAAGGTCAATATATGTTTGGACCAGACATTGCAGGCGCACAAAGGTGACCAGTGAGTCGATGGCGAGGCATCTCTGGACTGTATTCCCCTGTTCCTTCGAGGGGATGTCAATTTGCCGATTCGAGAAACCACAGATCTGGAGTAACTGGCAGAGGCTTTCTTGGGTAAATTCAAATAGCCTGGGAATAATTAATGAGTCTTTTTGAATGGATATAGGTGATGAAAAATAAGGAACCAGAATATCTATCTTCGTTTCTTCTCTTTTTTGGAGCAAGGTGACCGTTTTGTCTGGGCGGCCATTTTGCATTTTAGCCTGGTGAAATTAGCGCCAAAAAGACAGAGTACTATTCATTTTGTTCAGGCTATCCCACGGGAGCTTGTATTCTCGCGATACTAAAAAAAGCGATCATTCCATGGAGGGTATTTTCAGGTATCTTCTGTGACACTCAGTGCGAAAATCGGGAAAGTGAGCGCACTGGGACAAACCTGTCCCCGGATGAGACTCATTCCAGAAATTTTGAACCCATGCCCTTATCATCCCCCTGCGGGGGCGCGGATGTGAACCGTGAGGTCCTTATCGCATAGACGATAACCCTGTCGTTCATTTTGATATATTGATATCTGATTTACTCAAAGTATTCAAAAGCGATATAATTAAGCCGGTTGGGAGTTATGAAAAGCCTGGTTGGATCGGTTTGGTGTAAGCCTGTTCTGAAAATTACGTGGGAGCTGGTATTATAGAATCTGTGAACGCGAAGACAATGCTGGTAGCAACAATGGGAGGAAAACCCCAATTAGTTACTTTTTTGCTGGACCTGCTGTTAGCGCGGGGTGAAGCAATTGACCAGGTTTTTGTGGTTTACATCGCTCCCTATGGTCGATCACAAACAGCATTTAAAAAGTTGAAACGAGAATTCTCCAAGGATTGTTATTGTGGCCGAACCTGTTCTTTGAGAGGCATTCCAATTCAGGTTGGAGCGTCGACCCTGGAGGATATCCGTACTCCGGACGAAGTAGAAATAGTCCGCCAGAATGTTCACAACCTGTTTGAAGAAATTAAAAAACAAGGGCAGCGTATTCATCTTGGCCTAAGTGGTGGGCGCCGGATTATATCTCTGATTGCGTTTGCGGCGGCCATGCAGTACCTGACTCCGGTAGACCATATCTGGCACTTGAATGTACCCTACGAATTGGACGATCAAAATCGGGAAGGGGAAATCTTGCATGCGCCGTCCAATTCCAACCTATACCTGGTTCCTGTCCCTTTTGTACCCTGGGTAGCGTACTTTCCAAATCTGGAGCATCTCCTGAAACGTTCCCCTCAGGAGGTAGGAGAAACATCTATGGGCTGGTTGAGCGAGGAAGAACGTGGTCGCTGCCAGCTTGTATGGAATACCCTCACCCTGCGTCAGAAGGAAATTCTCAGCCTGCTTGCAACCGGACAAACCCGGCACGAGATGGCAGATAAGCTTGGAATCGCGGTGACTACGATAGACAGCCACCGTGAAAGCATTTTGGAAAAATGCTGCCTGGTTTGGGAAGCACAATCCGGGGAGGAGTTCGATGCCAGGTTCCTTCAGCAATATTTTGGCCCTTTCTTGGCAGGAAAAAACAGGACATCATAAAGACCAACCCTGATTGGTAAGGTTATTTTTCCATAAACCTCAGGATGACTTGTGGCTTATGTTATGTAATGATTGATTGGGAGCCCACCTGGCTTATCCGGAAGGAAAATGCGTATGGCTCATGATGTTTTTATCTCCTATGCGAGCAAGGACAAACCGATCGCGGATGCGATCTGTGCCAACCTGGAAGGAGCGGGCATCCGCTGTTGGATTGCCCCCAGGGATATTGCCCCGGGTGATGACTGGCCTACTGCGATTTCCAAGGCAATCTCTCAGAGCCAGGTTATGATTCTGGTCTTTTCGGCCCATTCGAACTCGTCTGAGGATGTCGGCCGGGAAATTATTCTGGCAGCTAACAATAAACTGGTCATTGTTCCGTTCAAAATTGAGAATATCGAACCGGAACCGGGAAAGCAATACTACCTGGCGCGCACCCACTGGCTGGATGCGATCAACCCGCTCACGCGAGAACAAATCGAGGTGCTCATCAAGCGTATTAAAGGCCTGGTGCAGGAACGAGGCGGCCAGATTGGATCAAAAGATGAAATTCAATATCAATCTATCCAGGCGGATGCGACATTTTTCAGGAGAGATCCTGGTCCAAAAAAAGAGGCAGGGCGGAAGCGGCTCTTCTTGGCCGCGGGTGTAATCACTGTTTTTCTTATTGTATTGGGCGGGATCGTGGTGGGAGCCGTCTGGAATCCTGGTTTAACTCAGCAAGCGATAACACCAACTCTTGCAATTGGATCGGAAAGCGTCGACTCAAGCGCAACCGGAACTGGAATATCCGAGGAGCTTGTTTTCTCAGACAGCTTTGAAGATTTATCATATGAGGGGGCATTGGATACGACACAATGGATTTTCCCGCCTTATTACCGTTTTCTGACGGTAATCGAGCAGGAAAATGGAAGTCTGGTATTCAAAAGAACAACGCTCACCGCTGAAGAGGATGGCCAGGTGCAAACGAAAACATCCTGGTCTCTCGAAGATTTTGGGTATCTGGAAGCCAGGCTCAAGATTGATTCACAGCATACAGGGACGGATGGAAACTTGAATATTGGAATTGTTGCCGGACCAGTTGGTTCGGATGGCTGGTATTCAACCTGTGGCATTGGGTTGGGGAATCCCAGGCCTTTTCTGTGGTGTATACAGGTTACCAATGGTCAATACCCGTATGAATATGATAGAGCTTTCCAGGCTCTGGAATACGATCGCTGGTATACCGTCCGTATTGAAATTAATCCCCGGTCTGGCGAGATTGGTTATTACCTGGATGGAAAACTGCTGGATCGCTGGCAGCCTACCGATGTTAAGGTGATGTTTGACGGACAATATTTCATGGTGATGGGCGCCTCTGCTCTTAAAAATACTGCCATGACAGCTTACATTGATGATGTGAAGATAGGCAAGTGAATAAAAAGTCTGTCAGTTGAGGAAATGCATATGGCCCATGACGTTTTCATCTCCTACTCAAGTAAGGACAAGCCCATAGCAAATGGTGTCTGTGCCAACCTGGAGGGAGCAGGCGTCCGCTGCTGGATCGCGCCCAGGGATATCGCCCCAGGTGAAGATTGGCCAACTGCAATCGCAAAGGCAATCCCTCAAAGCCGCATCATGGTGTTGGTCTTTTCATCTAACTCGAATTCTTCAGAAGACGTTGGTCGCGAGCTTATGCTGGCAGCCAACAGTAAATTGGTCATCATCCCGTTCAAAATCGAGAATATCGAACCGGAACCTGGCAAGCAATACTACCTGGCGCGCACCCATTGGCTGGATGCGATGAATCCTCCGACAAAAAAACAAATTGCAACCCTAGTCAGCAGGGTGAAATCCATTCTTCCGGCGACTGACCCTGGCAACGTAGATGGGACTGAACCTGATCAAGAATTATCCCGGGTAGCCCTGCCGAAGTTAAGTTCCCCGATAAGACCGGCCTGGTTGCGATATTTATGGATTCCCGTCATGCTGGTTATTCTCGGTGTCTTGGCCTGGATTATGTTCATCGTGGATTTGAACCAGCATACGACAACACTAACTCGACTGCTGACAAGCATGGCAACTGTTTCAACACATCCAATGAATAATGATCAAGTAATTCCCACATCCAAATCTCAGTACATATTTCAGGATGATTTTTCTGACGAAACAAGTGGGTGGGATATTTCGACAGATCAAGTTGCTGAAAGATATTACGAAAACGGGGAGTATATTATTCGTATCTTGCCTGGATACACATCTAACTATTCTAATTCCTGGAGTGTGGCAGATGTAAAAGATCTGGGGAATGTCACGATAGAGGTCGATGCGAGATTTGTCAGCGGCGAAGGGGCATATGGCATCATAGTAAACTACCTGAGTGACCAGTACTTCAATTTCATTGAAATTACTCCTGACGGTTATTGGGACCTGGTTCAAAAATCGGGCGGTTACTACTCAGATCTTGTATTATTTCAACCTTCCTCCGTTATCCGCACGGGGACCTCCACAAATCGTCTTCGGATTGAATTGTCTGAATCATCCGTACTTTATGTCAATGATCAGTTCATATCAAACCTGGCTATTCCACATATGGTCAGCGGCGTTGGGCTTTGGGCAACAGCCTGGTCCGGAAGCGGATTTGAAGTTGCGTTTGACAATCTTGTGATCACCCAACTGCCCTGAAAATTCAACTGGCCTTTTGGGATAATTTATTTAAGGAGGAACACCATGGCCCATGATGTTTTCATCTCTTACTCAAGTAATGACAAGCCGATCGCAGATGCGGTTTGTGCTAACCTGGAGGGAGCAGGCGTCCGCTGCTGGATTGCACCCAGGGATATCGCCCCGGGAGAAGACTGGCCGACCTCCATTTCAAAAGCCATCGCTCAAAGTCGTGTCATGGTATTGGTCTTCTCGGCATTTTCGAATTCTTCCGAAGATGTTGGCCGAGAGTTGATCCTGGCCACCCGGAGTAAGCTGATCATTGTCCCATTCAAAATCGAGAATGTCGAACCGGAACCGGGAAAGGATTACATTCTGGCGCGCACCCACTGGCTGGACGCCATTAACCCGCCTACGCGGGAACAGATCAAAACCCTGGTTGACTGTGTGAAAGGTTTTCTTTCAGAATTACCTTTACCACCACCGCCACCCGGGCCGAAAAAAACGACCCTGATGCGTTATCTTCGGATCTCCATCCCCCTGCTGGTAATGATTGGGTTGTTTTTGGTTGGTTTTGTGGTCTTTAGGACAAAACTATTTGGCATCCTGTCTGCGAATGACCGGATGGTAGTCTCATCAGAAAATGCCATCACTGAGACTGCCGCGACTGCTGTTCCAGCGACTGGCGCCAAAGCGGCAGTCCCTACGCAAGCAGAGACTAATCAAACACCACCGGGAGTGATCTTCATGGATGACTTCAATGACTTCGATTTCATTGGCAGCCTGGATAATGATAAATGGGCCTATTTCCCGGAATTGGCATATACCACCATCAAACAGGCGGATGGGAGGATGGGTTTCACTAAATCATCCACCGCAGGCTCCCAAGTTGGAAAAATCAAATCAGTGGAAGTCTGGTCTCCGGGAGAATTTAGGTATGTGGAAGCCCGCCTGAGGGCTGAATATTACAATGAAAACGGGTATGGCAATGTAGGCGTCTCACTGGAAAAAACGGACTGGTATGTGGGCTGTGGGATCCTGGTGGGGGAAGCCCAACCGTTTTTTTTCTGCAACTCGGCTTCAGCTCCCTACAACAGTTTTAATTATTATGAGCGTAGTTCTACCAACATGGACCTCAACCAGTGGCATACGGCCCGCATCGAAATGGATCCCCGGAGTGGAGAGATAACTTTTTATAAGGATGGTATGTACTTTGGGCGTTATCAACCCGATAACGCCGCTGAACTTATAGATTCGAAATTCAATGTAGTGATAGGAATCTGGACCGAGGAAACTGTGACCATAACCGGCTCAGTGGATGATGTTGTGCTGGGTAAATAGGACGCCAACCCTTGCCCCAAACCTCCCGCACCTTCCGCATTTTCGTCAGTTCGACCTTTAGTGATTTAAAGGAAGAGCGCAATGCACTTCAAGAGCGGGTCTTCCCGCGCCTGCGGGATCTGGCTTCCGCCCATGGCTGCCGCTTTCAGGCCATTGACCTGCGCTGGGGCGTCTCAGAGGAGGCAGCCCTTGACCAGCAGACGATGAAGATCTGCCTGGGTGAGATTGCCCGCTGCCAGACCACCTCCCCGCGTCCCAACTTCATCATCCTGCTGGGGGATCGTTACGGCTGGCGGCCGCTGCCCTGCGAAATCCCCGCTGATGAATTCGAGCAGATCGTCCCGTTGACAGCGAAAGATGACAAAGTTCTGCTCGAGAAGTGGTACCGCCGGGATGAAAATGCCGTGCCGCCCGTCTACTGCCTGCAGCCGCGTTCAGGAGAGTTCGTGGAGGCGGATGCCTGGGAGAAGGTCGAGACACACCTGCACCAGGTGCTCCAGTCTGCAGTTGAGCAACTTTCCCTTCCCCCGGAAAGAGCCCTAAAATATACTGCTTCAGCAACAGAGCAGGAGATCGCTGCCGGGGCGCTGCAAGTGGAGGATGGCCATGAGCACGTCTTCGGCTACTTCCGGGAGATCGAAGACCTGCCGGAAGATGAGAGCAGCCGGGACTACCGCGAGGCTGACCCGCAAGCCGGTCAGATGCAGACGGAGCTCAAGGATATTCTGCGAAAGAAACTTGCGGGGAATGTTCATGACTACAAAACCCGCTGGCAGGAAGATGGTCCTGCTCCGGCGCATCTGGATCAGTTATGTGAAGATGTATACGCCGACCTCTCCAAAATCATCCGGACTGAGGTTGATTTACTGGAAACGGTCGATCCGTTGGACCGGGAGATCGAAGCGCACGAAGTCTTTGGGAGGGACCGCGCCCGGGTGTTCATTGGGCGGGGGGACATCCTGAAAGCGATTTCGGACTACATCGCCGGGAGTGATTCGCACCCGCTGGTGGTGTGGGGCGAGTCGGGTTGTGGCAAGTCGGCGCTGATGGCCAAAGCGGTAGAGCAAGCGGGTGAGAGATGTCAAAATGTCATCTCCCGTTTCATCGGAGCGACGCCTGAATCTTCCAGCAGTCGAACGTTATTAGAAAGTCTGTGCCAGCAGATTTCAAAGACTTTTGATCTCGAAGATGTAATGAACAAACGCATGCTGGAAGCTAAATCTCCAGAAGAAATGGAGCAAATCAAAAATGAGTATGAAATTCCATCAGGATTTGAAGACTTAGTAAAAACTTTTCAGAGCTTTATAGGTCATGTTCCAGTAGAAAGGAAATTGATTCTATTCGTGGATGCTCTCGATCAGCTCGTGGAGAGAAATACTGCTCAAGTTCTGAAATGGCTTCCTGTCGACCTGCCGCCCAATCTGCGTTTGATTGTCTCGACCCTGCCAGGAGATTTTTTGAAGTCTCTGGTACTGAATCTGCCGCCTCAAAATCGAATCAACATACGTCTTCTATCGGCTGATGATGGAAAATCCATTCTAAATTCATGGTTTGAGGGGATCCACCGTAAATTACAGGGTGATCAGGAAGGATATCTTCTGGATAGGTTCGGGCTCTGTGGATTGCCGCTCTACCTCAAGTTAGCTTTTGAAGAGGCAAGATTGTGGAAATCATTTGATACATCTCCGTATGTAAGTGAGGATATCCCAGGAATTCTGGGTGATCTTTTTACACGATTGTCTCAGGAATCCTATCACGGAAAAGAGCTTGTTTCTCGCAGTCTGGGTTACCTGGCAGCAGCAAAGAATGGATTAAGCGAGGATGAACTCCTGGATATTCTCTCTGGTGATAACGACCTCCTCGAGGACTTTCAGCGACGTTTTCCAAAATCTCCCCTGATTGACCGGCTGCCGGTTGTTGTTTGGTCTCGCTTGTATTTCGATCTTGAACCTTATCTGCATGAACGCGCTGCGGATGGTACCAATCTACTGGCATTCTATCATCGACAAATAAGTGAGGCTGCAATTCGTGAGTTCCTTATCGAGAACGTGAAAGGACAGCGCCATCAGGCCCTGGCAAGATATTTTGGTGGTAAACCTTTGCGTAACACGCGGGATAATGAAAACATAACCAATCTTCGCAAGCTTACAGAACAGCCATATCAGCAAGTTTTTGCAGAGTATTGGGAAGATGTTAAGGTTACCTTGACAGATTTTGATTTTCTGGAAGCCAAGCTATCCTCAATGGGGCCTTTTCCTTTACTTGACGATTATGATCTGACGCTTGAGGCTTCTTCACAATTATCCATCGAGATGAAACCCTTGGCGTTGATTCGAGATACCTTCCTTTTGGCAAGTCGTATACTGGCCAGGGACAGCAAGCAAATCTCGGGACAATTGCTCGGGCGATTGAGAGGGGTTGAGAATCCCGAGATCAAGGATCTGCTAAAAAGGGCGGAAGCATGGAAAGGAGCTCCATGGTTGTGTCCTTTGAATGCCTGCCTTACGGCGCCCGGAGGGCCTCTTTTATATACACTCCAGTCGGATCAACTCGATGGAGTTTGGAGTGTGATGCCGATTGGCCAAGATGGCTCCCGCGTTATTTCGTTCTCCTGGCGTTGTTTCATCATATGGGATTTGGCAAAAGGAAATCAGCAACTGGTTATTCCGAATGATGGCCCTCCGGGATCATCATTTTCTGTAGGGGCTGTATCCCCCAAGGGCGATCGCGCTATTTCGGGTTCAAACGGTGGAATAATAAAAATTTGGGATCTCGAAAGCGGGAGAGAACTATTTTCCTTCAAACATGAGAACCAGGCAACAAAGGCTAAGAATCGGGTTAATACAGTGCTTTTTTCCCCGGATGGGAATATCGCTATCTCGGGCGCCGGATATCGAAATATAATCACGGATAATACGATCAAGGTGTGGGATCTGAAGCGTGGTCGCGAGAAGTTTTCGCTAACCGGTCATTCAAAAGGTATCACGTGCCTGGCTAATGTATTTGGTGATGGCAAATACATGATCTCTGGGTCCTTTGATGGCACATTCAGGTTATGGGATATTGAACAGGGCAGGGAGTTGTGCGGTTATCCCGCAGCTGGTGGAGAGATTACCTCGATCAGGTGTGTTGGTCCTGACAAAAGCACTGTGGTAATCCAATCAAAACCATCGAATGTTCAGGTATGGAATTTAAAGAAAATGCTGGAGATGGCAAAAATATATGGAAGATCGACTAAGGAGGCGAATTTTTACCTTTCAGATAAGCATAGAACCAGGAAAATAACCTTATCAGAGGACGGAAATACCGCGATCTATTCGACTGTACTCTACAATGGCAATGATCAGATTGCCTGGAATCTCACCAGCAACGAGACACATTATTTCTCGTCCGATATGGGATCATTAATAACGATGACGCCAGACGGTCGTCGAGCCATCTTTTCATCCGCAGAGGGTGTTCGAGTTATGGATCTGGTGCAGGGTAAATTGGTTGCGTCTGGCAATATCAAAATAGATGGCTGGAAGGTCATGGTTGCGGATGATGGTCAGCGGATATTATCATGGTTACAAGATACCATCAAAGTCTGGGATCCTGATCTTCTATCTGAAACGGATACCAAATCTTCAACGACCGGGAAATTGAATGAATTATACATATCCCCCGACGGTAGTTGTGCTCTAGCAGGAGCGCAGGACGCCTCCGTAACCGCATGGGATGTAAGAAGTAATATTGAGTTATATACGCTGGAGGGAGCTGGTCGCATTCAGTCCATCTCACCAGATAGTCGATTCGTCCTTACTCTGAAGGATCAGGCCATCTCAGTCTGGGATATTGAATCCGGAAATCTGATACGTATACTCTCCAATACTACAGATATAAAAACCGTTAAGATCACTCCGGATGGGCATCACATCCTGGCAATTTCCGGAAGTGATTCCTTAAAGTTATGGGATATGATGAGTGGGCAGGAGGTGGGTACCTGTCGGGAACATGAGAATATTAACGATTTTAGCATTACTCCGGATGGTAGATATGCCATTTCTCAGGGAGGTCCTGGTTTTCCACCAGGAAAGAGGACTTATATGGTGTGGGATTTGAGTGATCTGAACAAGAAAGGTTCGATTTTAGGATTTGGTTATCTGGGGGCAATCAGTCTGGACAGCAGGTTTGCCGCTTTTGGCTGGGAGGCTTACCAGATCAGGTTGTGGGATATTCGTAAAGGAGAATTATTGTGTGCATTTGAGGAAAAAGGGTACAAGTTGGCAATCACTCCGGATTCTCGTTATTTGATCTCTGGGTATCCAGCAATCAGAATGTTTGACATTGAAAGCGGAAAGCTTCTCTGGACAGCACAAGGGGGTTCGATGGGCTCTCCTTTTGTTACGAATGATGGCCGCTATTTGATTTTTGAGAGCTGGCGGCGAACAGGTTTGCCAATATACCAAATCCTGGACATCAAGACGGGTGAATATGTACACCGTAATTTGCGGGGAACGGTATTGGGGGTCACTCCAGATTGTCAGTGTGCAATGATTAATGGTAATCATCATGACTTACGGATTATTGATTTGGAAGATGGGAACACAATTGCTTCTTTTTCCGGTGAAGAAAATCTGGAAAAATATTATATGTGTCAATCTGGTGAGTATGTTATTGCAAATGATTATGATTCCGGCCATGTATATGTATTGAAATTAAAAAACATGAATTTTGGTACACCGATCATTTCTGCCTGGGAAAATAAAGAACTGCAGGTGAATTTACCAAACAAAGAGCGGAGTTTGGCGTTTCGATGTCCTCATTGCTTTGTCTGGACGAAGGTTGCGGAGAAATCGTTGGGCACAGAAACTTCTTGTTTAAAATGTGGCATTTCTGTCAAACTCAACCCCTTTACCATCGAAGGCGACTGGGAACCCATTGCGGAAGCCTGGAAAAAGAGAGAGAATAAGAAATGAAATTATTAACCGCGGAGGTGCGCCATTATGGATAAAAGCAAGATAGAACAAACCGTCATCGTCACCGGCGATGTCAGCATCGATTGGAACCTGGCGCGCACGCGCCGTCCCGGGAGTGCGGACGATACCACCACTACATCCTGGCAGCGCGGCGGGGCCGCCCTGCTGGCCGACCTGGTCGAGGTGACCGCCAACGATTTGCAGCGCAGCGGAGCCCTCCAAATTTCCATCCACCAGGCGGCCGCGCCGCGCAATTCTGGCAAGGTGCATCCGGATAACAGCAAGTACAACCATTCGTATACCGTGTGGTCTCCCTTCAGGCTTGGGGAAAAAACTGCCTGGCGGGTGGAGGAGTACCTGGGGCTGAACCAGGCCAGCAGCGGCTCTGTCTGGGAGTGGCAAAAGGTGGTCGAGGATACACTCGAAGCAAACCTGGTCATCCTGGAGGATGCCGGCCGGGATTTCCGTGACCGACCGGATCTGTGGCCGGCCGCGCTCAGCGCCAAAGGCAGGCAGCGCCCGTGGGTCCTGCTCAGGATGGCCCGGCCGCTGGCCCAGGGTCCGCTTTGGGACCATTTGCACCAGGATTTCTCGGACCGTTTGATTCTGGTTACTTCGGTCGATGACCTGCGCCTGACTGAGGTCCAGATCAGCCGAGAGCTTTCGTGGGAGCGCACCGCTCAAGACCTGTTCTGGGAGCTGGTCCACAACCCGTGCATCAACGCTCTCTCGCACTGTGCGCATGCTGTCATTTCATTCGGGCCGGCCGGGGCAGTGCTGCTCTCGCAGGGGGATCAAAAGGGCCAGCCCACCTTCCGGTGCTCCCTATTCTTCGATCCGAAAGTGATCGAGGGTATGTGGGAAAAACAATATCCCGGCGGGATGATCGGCTACAACACCTGTCTGACGGCCGGGATTGCACGCCAGTTGCTGCTCTCGCCGGAACGGCCCGACATCCAGGCCGGGGTCCAGGCCGGGCTGTCCGCTATCCGGACCTTGCACAGGGAAGGCTATGGCGAACACAGCACACCTGCTACAAAGTCTGGTATTGTGTTCCCCCTGGAGAAGATCGCCGCGGTCCTGGCTGAACCATCAGGACAATTTACCGCTGCCCCGGTCCAGGACCCGATGCGCTTTATCTTGCAAGAGGGTGAACCATCCGAAAAACCGCTGACTGAAGATTTCTGGACCATCCTGCAGGATCGCTACAAGAACGGCCTCGACCAGTTGGCGGCACAGATTGTGCTCGAAGGGCCGGAAGTCGTCCTGCAGGACGTTCCCTGGGGCCAGTTCGGCAACCTGCTGACAGTAGACCGCCAGGAGATCGAAAATTTCCGCAGCATCCGCAACCTGGTTTTCGAATACTGCCTGCCGGCTCGCCAGAAGCGTCCACTTTCGGCGGCGGTCTTTGGATCACCCGGTTCGGGTAAGTCCTTCGGCATCATCGAGATCGCCAATTCGCTTTTACCAGGCCAGATCGAGGTGCGCGAGTTCAACCTGTCGCAGTTCGACTCGGTCGACAGCCTGCTTTCCGCCTTCCACCAGGTGCGCGACATCGGACTGGGCGGCAAGATTCCCTTAATCTTCTGGGACGAGTTCGATACATCCCTGGATGGAACGCCGCTGGGCTGGCTGCGTTATTTCCTGGCGCCGATGCAGGATGGCCGCTTCCAGGAAGGCCAGATCAGCCATCCGATTGGGCGCGCCATCTTCGTCTTTGCCGGCGGGACCAGCGCCACAATGGCTGCATTCGGACAGGGATTGGATCCGGAAGAATTCCGGGCGGTCAAGGGACCTGATTTCGTCAGCCGCCTGAAGGGCTATATCAATGTCCTGGGACCCAATCCGGTCACGGAAAGCGGACCAGACCCGTACTTTATCATCCGCCGGTCGATCTTGCTGCGCTCGATCCTGAAGCGCAACACACCGCAGATATTCGAAAAGCGGGCTGGTAAAGACCAGCCGAATATTGATCGAGGGGTACTGCGGGCTTTGTTGAAGATCGGGATATTCAAGCATGGAGCGCGCTCGATCGAGTCGCTGATCGCCATGAGCCAGTTGGGCGACAAATCCGCCTTCGAGCGTTCTTGCCTGCCGGCCGAATCCCAGCTTGACCTGCATGTGGATGGGCGCCAGTTCCTGTCGTTGGTGCAGCAGGTGGAACTGGATGGTGAGGTATTGGAATCTTTGGCTGAAGCGGCCCACACGGTTTTCAGTGAAGGGATGAAAGCCCGCGGCTACAAGCATGGAGAAGTAACCAGCGAGAAACAAAAAACACATCTTGCTCTGGTCCCGTGGGAGCAGCTTCCGGAAGATCTGAAAGAGGCCAACCGGCTTACCGTATGTGATATTCCAACCAAGCTAGCATTAGCCGGATACATCATGATCCCGGCCAGAAGCAATGAACCTCCTTTTAACTTTCCCGGGGATGCTTTGGAACAATTGGCTGAGAAAGAGCACGACCGCTGGATGCAGTCCAAATATGAGGCTGGCTGGACCCGTGCTCAGGAGACAGACGCCGTCAACAAGCAGCATAAATGTCTGGTCCCGTGGAAGGAGCTCTCGGAAGATGAACGTGAAAAGGATCGCGATCTGGTGCGCGGCATTCCAAAGATCCTGGTCCGGGCCGGGTATACGGTCGTGAAAGCGACCGGCTGATCGTTTTTGTCCGGACGTAACAACAGTTGAAAAAATGAAGAGGATCTGTCTGTGAATAAAGGCAAACAAGAAAGCTGGTTTTCAAAAAAGCGCAGTTTTCAGAGACAGTTACAGCACTGGCTGCGCAGCCAGTGGCGCACCTATCGCTGGTTTGTGATCGGCGCCTTGTGGCTGGTCACACTGGCCATGGGATACGCCGGTTTTTCCAACCTGTCTGCCGACACCGGGCAGCCGCGCAGTTTTTGGGATCTGCTTTATCTGTCCATCCAGTTGTTTACGCTTGAATCGGGGTCGGCCGCAGGTCCTAAGACCTGGGAGTTGGAAGCAGCCCGCCTGTTCGCACCCTCCCTGACCGCCTTCACGGCTGTTGAAGCCCTGGCGCTGGTTTTCCGTGAGCATTTCCAGCTGCTCCAGGTGGGGTTCCTGAGGAACCATATCATCCTGTGCGGGCTGGGACGCAAGGGATACCTGCTGGCGCAGGGATTTCGGAAAATCGGGGCCCAGGTGGTCATCATCGAACAGGACACAGAGAATGATTTCATCCAACCGTGCCGGGAGCAGGGCATCATTGTGCTGAACGGGGACGTAACCGACCCGGCGCTGCTCCGCAAGGCGGGGGTGCAGCGGGCCCGGGCGTTGATCTCCCTTTGCGGGGATGACGGGGTCAATGCGGATGTCGCGGTGCAGGCGTATGAATTGGTGGGAGTACGACAGGGCACAGCGTTGACCTGTGTCGTGCATATCGTCGATCCGCAGTTGTGCAGCCTGCTGCGTGAACGCGAGATCGAAATGGGCAAGGCGGACGCGTTCCGGATGGAGTTCTTCAACGTCTTCGACAGCGGCGCGCGCGCCCTGCTGCAGGAAGTCCCGCCGTTCGGGCCGGCTGCGAATACCAGGCCGCACCTGCTGGTGGTTGGCCTGGGGCGGATGGGGGAGAGTCTGGTGATCCAGGCGGCAAAGGCCTGGGGAGCGAGGCCGCGCAGATCGGCAAAAAAGATGCGCATAACCGTACTGGACCTGGATCCGGTGCGGAAAATCGAATCAGTGTGCCTGCGTTATCCGCGCTTGCCGGAAGTCTGTGAACTGCAGCCCCTGGCTATCGATGTCCGCTGGCCGGAGTTCGAGCGGGCAGCGTTTCTGTCAAATTCTGAAGGAAAGAGTGATCTCACGGCGGTCTACATCTGCCTGGACGATGAATCGTTAAGCCTGTCGGTCGGGCTTACGCTTCATCGCCGTCTGCAAGGGCAGCATATCCCGATCGTGGTGCGGACGAGACAGGATTCCGGGTTGACGACCCTGCTGAAGGGGGTGGACGGCGGGCGGCAGAGTTTTGAAGACCTGCACGCCTTCCCCCTGCTGGACCGCACCTGTTCGCCGGGTTTGGTGCTGAATGGCGCGCATGAGGTCATTGCACGTGCGATCCACCAGGATTACCTGCGATCAAAAACGATGACGGGAACTGCAGCCGGGATGGATCCTGCGCAGGCGTCCTGGGACGAACTGGACGAGGCTTACCGGGAATCCTGCCGGAGACAGGCCGACCATCTTGGATTGAAGCTGCGTGCTGTTGGCTGTGGTATTGCCCCGCTGGCGGATTGGAATTCCACCCTGTTTACGTTCACCCCGGAACAGGTGGAGCAGATGGCCCGCATGGAACATGAACGCTGGATGGCCGAACGTCGGCGCGGGAAATGGAGCCTGGGCTCCAGAAATTCGAGCAAGAAAACCAATCCCAACCTGTTACCCTGGGAGCAGCTGCCCGAAGATATCCGGGAATTCAACCGCGACCTGGTACGCGGTATCCCGGAAGTCCTGGCGCGGGCCGGGGTTGCAATCGTACAATCCAATCATTAGTCCGGAAAGCAGGATCCCGTGACCGTCGAGTGGAAAAGGGTTCACATTTTTATCAGCAGCCCTTCAAGGATATGCACGCTGAACGGGATTCCCTGGTCAAACGGATCTTTCCAAAGTTGAGTGGAGTGGCGTGAACGGCGCAGGCTGCGGCTGGTGGAGGGTGATCTGCGTTGGGAAGTCACTGAACAGGATTCAGAAAAAAATACGACTAAAGTTTGTCTGGATCGGATCGATGATTGTCGTCCTGTCTTTTTTACGTTACAAAACCCCAATCATTGCCAGCCAGATAGCAAGGATAAACGATACCCCTGAAACAATACATTGAGAGATTAAAAGAACCAGAAGGTGAAGATGCAAAAAAAACAATTCGCCCTATCCGTCAAAGTCGTCATCCTCAATGATGCCGGTCAATGCCTGTTGATCAGGCGTCCGTCTGACTGCCAGACCAACCCGGGCCAGTGGGAATTCCCGGGCGGTAAAGCCGAGCTGAACGAGAGATTCGAACCAGCGCTGCTGCGCGAGACGCTCGAGGAAACCGGCCTGAACATTTCTCTGACCCGCGTGGCTGGCGCGGCTGAATATGAATTGTCTGCACTAAAGATAGCGTATATTATTATGGAAGGTCAACCAGATTCTGGTGAGGTGATACTCAGTGAAGAGCATACTGATTTTGCTTGGGTGAACTCGGGTGAAATCCTATCCTTCGATCTGGCGGAACAATTCGTTCCATTTGTGAAATCGTATTTCAAGCTTGGATAAAACTTGATCCGGGTGAGATCGCCCGAGGAGGCAGTTATGTCCCAGAAGAAACAGCAGACCGGCCAGGAATGGGTGCATGAACAGATCGGGCTGTACCAGCAGGTTTCCAGCCGGTATGCGGCCTGCGCCGAAACTCTCCAGCAAGTGCTCACAAAAGCCGCCAAAATGCACGGCATCTCGGTCATCATCCAGACCCGGCCCAAAGCCATTGCCAGCTTTGCCGAGAAGATCCAGCGGAAAAAGCACAAATACCGCGATCCGCTGCTGCGCCTGACCGACCTGTGCGGCGGGCGCGTCATCACCCAGACCCAGGACGAACTCAAGCTGATGTGCGAGTTCATCGTCGAGAACTTTGAACTGGACCGGGCCAACAGCGTCACGGTCGAACAGCGGTTGAAACCTTCCGAGTTCGGCTACCGCTCGATCCACTACATTGTCCAGTTCAAGCCGGGCGTCTTCCCGAGTGAGGATATCCCGGTTGAAATCCCCGCACAGGTCTATCCCTCTGAGGATTGTCCAATGAAAGCTGAGATCCAGGTCCGCTCGATCCTGGAACATGCCTGGGCGACCTTCACCCACGACCGCATTTACAAAGGCGCCTTTTCGATCCCGGACAAATGGCAGCGTGAGCTGGCCATCCTGGCCGGGATGCTGGAGGGGGTCGACCAGTCCTTCACGCGTATCCAGGATGGACTGCACAAATATGCCGCCAATTACGGCGCTTATATGACCGAGGAGGATATGCGCGCGGAGATCGAGATCCTGGAGACTGCCCTGGAGTGCGATGAACAAAATGCTGCGCTGGCCTGCCGGATCGGGAAACTGGCCATGTCACTGGGCGACTGGCGCAAGGCGGTCGAGGTCTTTTCGAAATTTGTCGATACCGGTTACCAGCCGGTCCTGCGTGACCTGGGGGTGGCCTTGTGCAAGGTGAATGCCAATCACCCGACCGGTAAGGAGTACCGGCAGGGCCAGCGGTACCTGGAGATGGCCAGTGCGCCTGTTTACCGGGATGTCGATGCGCTGGCCTCCCTGGCCGGCACCTGGAAGAAGATCGATCCCGTGAAAACCCTGCAAGCCTACCGCCAGGCGTATGAACTCGATCCGACCGATCCCTATGCGGTCAGCAATTTCCTGGTGTACGAAATTATCCACCGCAGGGACCTTTCGGCTGTCCAGCACATGGGGCCGGCCATCCGGGCCGCCATGCAGCGCTGCCGGGACCAGGCTGCGGTTGAGATGAACCTGCCCTGGGCTTACTACAATATCGCCATCTTCGACCTGCTGCTCGGCCGGCCGGATGCCAGCCTGGGCGCATACGCGAAAGCCATCCAGATCAGCCCCAATTCATGGATGATCGAAACCTCCCTGCGGCTGCTGGAACAACTCGAATTTGCGAAGGGTGAGCTGCCCGGTTTCGAAAGCGCCCAACGGCTGCTGCTGCTTGGCTGGCAGGTCAAATTTCCGGACTTTCAACTTCTGGAGCGCATCCAGGCGCTCGCCGCCCCCGGGGCAGACTATGGTACGGGTCCGGTGGTGATCATCGCCGGAGGCTGTGATGCCGGCGTCGAACAGCAGATGCAGGGCTACCGCCAACTACTGTTGGAAGCGTTCAAGGGTTATCGCGGGGATATCATTTCCGGTGGGACGCGCGCCGGAGTCAGCGGGCTGGTGGGGGATATCCAGCAAGCCTGCCCGGAGGAGGTGCGATCGGTCGGATACCTGCCTGAAGGCGCCGTGGTGGATGGGCGTTACCATACCGTCCGCCACACGACCGGGAAGGATTTCAGCGCCTTGGAGGCGGTCCAATACTGGACGGACCTGATCGCCTGCGGGGTGCCGCCCTCTGATGTGAAACTGATCGGGATCAATGGCGGGGATATTGCCGGGGCCGAGTACCGCATGGCGCTGGCCCTGGGGGCCCGGGTGGCGCTGGTGGAACGCAGCGGCCGGGCAATGGATGAGTTGGGACTGGATGTTGATTGGAAAGATGCAGAAAGGTTAATCATCTTGCCGGGGGATGCCGTCACCCTGCGGACTTTCATTGGTTCAGTGAGTGATGGACTGGTACCCGGCGCGCGCGATACGATTGCACAGGCCATACACGATGCCTATCTGGAAGAACGCATCTTTCGAAAAGCGGAACACGATTCATCCCTGGCTGAATGGGACCAGCTCCTAGCCAACCTGAAGGAATCCAACCGGCTGCAGGCCGACCACATCCTGGACAAGCTGCAGCGGATTGGCTGTACGGTCTGCACAGCCGAGGGGGAACCGCAGGAGTTCGCGTTTTCTGAACAGGAGGTGGAGATCATGGCCGAGATGGAGCACAGCCGCTGGTTGGTTGAGCGCCTGCAGGACGGCTGGCGCTGGGGCGAGGAACGCAGCGTGCCTGGACGGGTCAGCCCGCACTTGAAACCATGGCATGACCTCCCGGATGATATCCGTGAATGGGATCGTCGCACAGTACGCCGGATCCCCGAATTCCTGGCCCGGGCCGGGCTGGAGATCCACAGGGGGAATATCGAATCCGGATAATGAGTCCTGGAATATATAATTTTTATGCTTCAAAGCATTTGGCCGCCCGGTGATTTCCGGGCGGTTTTTTGTCCGTAATCGTATGGGAAAAAATCCTAGCAAAGAGGGGTGACATCAAAAA
>JAFGMV010000102.1 GCA_016927315.1 Anaerolineales bacterium
GGAAACGGGACGAAAGTCACCTGGACTGTTTTTACCGGCAAGCGGGCTCGTTTTTCTGCTTTACACTCCATCTCAGCTGTCTCCCTGATGATGTACGAACGCGTCATTTTCTCACACATCCTGCCCCTAAACTGACATGCACCCATCCTCCTCAAGTCTGAATACCTCTCCTGAAAGAAGTTCAGGATCGATTAAATCCACCGGCGAGTCGATTAAATCGAGCGGCGGGCAGATTTAATCCTGTTCGCAGAAGATTCATGCCGCAATTCATCACCAGCCAGGGGGAAAGCGACGGATAATATAACCCCATGGAAATCCACGGGGTCCTGTTGTTTCCAACTGAAAGCGTACCTACTAACCGTCCGGATCATAATCCATCTGGACATATTCGATATTCGCAGCCTGCAAGAAGTTGACCGAGTTCTCATCCATGCGGTATGCAATACTAAAAACAATACGTTCGATGCCCGCATTGATCAGCGCCTTGGTGCAGTTGATGCAGGGGAAATGAGTCACATAACAGGTCGCCCCACGGGTTGAGACGCCGTGCAGAGCTCCCTGGATAATCGCATTGGTCTCGGCGTGGATGGTGCGCACACAGTGCCCGTCCACCATCAGGTGCCCGGCCTCATCACAGTGCGCCTGCCCGGCTGGTGAACCATTGAAACCGGTCGCCAGGATGCGCTTCTCACGCACCAGCACACACCCGACAAACGCCCGATCGCAGGTCGAGCGTTCAGAGACAGCAAAAGCAATTTTCAGAAAATAAGAATCCCAATCAGGCCGCATAACACTTCCTCCGCAGATCGTACAGACAAGTTTCCCGGATTATAGCACCTGCTCCGGGCGGCGCGTTGATTTTTTAATCTTAAAA
Source organism: Anaerolineales bacterium (assembly GCA_016927315.1). Lineage (GTDB taxonomy): Bacteria > Chloroflexota > Anaerolineae > Anaerolineales > Villigracilaceae > JAFGMV01. The sequence goes on from JAFGMV010000102.1 coordinate 875, forward strand.
TACAGCAGGGAAACAGCGCCTTATTCTTCAGTATCCGGGGTGATGTAGATAATGGGAAGGCTGGCCAGGGTCACGCCATACTTGACGACCAGATTAAAAAGAAAGACCTGGAGCACCACATTCCATGGCAGCAGCCAACCAAAAGCTCCAACACAAAAGATCAGGTTGTCCACCGGAATCGAGAGGCTGTTGCTGAGCAGCACCCGGGCCCACTGAAAACGGCGCGTGATGCGGGTCACGAACCAGTGATAGACCTCGGTATCGATCAATTCACTGACCACCTCGGCGGCAATGGAAGCCAGCACAATCCGCCAAACCGGCGCCAGGACGGCTGCAAACTCTGCGTTCAATCCCCAGTCCGGGTCGCCAGGCACGCGAGCAATCCACATCAAGTAGACTGCCATGATCAGGTTGATGGCCCCGGCGGTTACGATCAACACCTGGGCGCTGCGTTTTCCCAGAGTCTTATGAACGACATCGCGCAGGGTAAAAGTTACCGGATAGATAAAGGTGCCCATGTCCACTGCCAGGCCAAACACTATGCCGATCTTGAGGCTGGCAACATCCGAGAGCATCTGGGCGGCGATATAAGCAGCCACAACCAACACCCCCAGGGTCGGAAGTGAAACCGCACGGTTCCTCTCCATTCCTCCAGACGCGGTATCAGGCACAGTATTGTTCATTTGGAACTCCTTTGTTTTGTTGAGGCGGGAACTGCGACCGCCATAATTGCCGCTACTGACTTATCTTGTCTATCATCCGGCAAAACGAACACAGGTCATCAGTTGAGGTAAGCTGCCCGCAGTTGGGACAGGGATGCAGGGACTGCTGGATTTTCTCCTTCTCGACGAACAACCCGCTTTGCCTGGACTTCAGGAACTTGACGTAGAAAGTCATCTTCGAACCAGGATGGTCATTCTCCAGTTTATTCAACAGCTCCTTGTAATAGGTTGTGGTCGAACCAGCTGCAAAGGGGCATTCTTCATATATGTAGTCGATATCTCGCAGCAAGGTATACGCTGCCATTTCCTTTTCATAGATACGGCACAATGGTTTGACCTTGCGGACCAGGCCTTCCCTTCCCGGTAAAAGCGGTCCCTGACGCAGGAGGTATTCTCCTTCCCAATGCAGCGTATTGGCGAACAGGACCGCGGCTTCATCATCCAGGTTATGGCCAGTAACCAGCACATCATACCCCATCTCGCGGGCAGCACGGTTCATGACGTGACGTTTGACCAGCCCGCAGACCGCACAGGGTTTACCTTTCCCGCGCCGGGAGAGTTCGGACATGACTGGCACCGGATGCCCATACTCTTTCCGGATGTCAACCACGTGCAGGGTAAGTCCGTGATTGGATGAAAATTTCTCACACAATTCCTGTGACTTGCCGGAATAAGCAATGCCTTCATCGATCCCCAGACCAATATACACGCCATCCGCGCGGTAACCCAGGCGGATCAGGATGTCCCACAATCCGAGCGAGTCCTTCCCGCCCGAAACAGCCACGAGGACCCTTTCTTCGCGGGTGAACATTTTATATTTTTGGATAAAACGCTCAACCTGCTGCGGAACCCATTCCAGGAAATCATCCCTGCACAGGGCCAGCTTGTGCTGGCGCATATTGACGGCGGCTTTCCGCCCGCATATTCTACATTTCATTTGAAAAATTCTCCCCCCCTTCCCTGCGGGAGAAGGGGCGGGGTGAGGTACAACGGTAACAGGAATATTCCCTTATCAACCGCCAGAGATGACCGAAACCAGCTTGATTACCTGCCCATCCTTAAGGATCTCATCTTCCAGGATCAGGTCCCCATCCCGGGTGGCGATCACAGCCTCAGGCAGGATATCGAGTTTTTTCAAGGCCGACATCAGGTTCATCCCCGGACGGACCTCGTACTCTTTATCACGCATAATGATTTTGACACTCATCCAAATTCTCCTTCGGAGCGTCATTCTACCATGAGAACATCTTTCCCCGAAGTGCTGGAAAATCTCGACGCCAACCAAAAACCGGTGGGGCGTCATGACCGGTTTCCGCCTGCCCGCCAGGGATACGAATGGAGACAGCGACCCCTGGCAGTAATTAGATCGTTACAAGGACCCTAAAGGTCTTGGAGATCTTTAGGGTTTATTCCTGTTAATAAACGTCCCGAAGGTTTCTTGTGCAAAAACTTGTTCATTGAAACAACCTTCGGGACACTGCATTCAAAACAAAAAATTAGATCATAATTGCAATTTTTATTCAATTCCGATCCATTGTATAATGAAATCGTATCATCTGATTGTGTTTGGATAATCAGAAATACTCAGCAGGCCAGCTTTTGGGTCGGAGGGACTCATTGAATGGTTCGCACGAAGGCATCTAGCAAAGTGTTTCTTTTTATCGTAGGGGCTTTACTGGTTAGCAGTTGTGCCAGCCCGCGGAATAACACACCTTCGATAAACAAAATAACCACCCCATCCATTTCGCACAACAACCAAATCGTAACAGCCTCTCCTTCAGATGGCTCCACACCAATAACGACCAGCCTGACGCTTTCCAGGCTCCCAGGTCTGAACGACCCGGTCGAACTTGTATTTAATGCCGAAACAGTTTTTGAAGCCCCTGGCACTGTCATCGAAATCACCCTCCCGGAGGATGCGGAACTGGCAGAAGGGCATTTAACCTGGACAGGGAACCTGCTCCCAGATCACCCGGTAACGATCCGGGCAACCATTCGCTTCACAACATTAGGGAACAAAGAAATCAAGGGCGCTGCCCTTTGCGCCACGGAAAACGGGGACGTTTGGGGAGAGGCTTCCTATATTTATTTTCACATCTTAGAAGAAGGCAGTTTTGAAGGCTATACAACACCCGACGCCAGGATTTCAACCGAAACGGGATCGGAATAAATCTGTTATTTTAATTGCTACCCGGTTCAATCAACAGAAAGGACTCACGTGATAAACCAAACCTCAAAAATACGCATCCTGATCATCTGCGCAGCTTTACTGTACTCATTATTTTTTACTTCACAGATCAATGCTTCGCCATTGAATACCCGTTGGAATGAACCCGGGACACCATTGACAGCCACACTCATGATCGACCAGGCACCCCTGCCAGATACACCGGCAACCGTTACCTGCCTGGTATCCACATCCCTCGACGCCCCAGGAACAAGTATCCAGTTGGAATTGCCGGACAACGCCCAATTGGTCAGCGGAGCGCTAAGCTGGCAGGGCGACCTGTACCCGGACAGTCCGGTTGCCCTCTCCGCGACCATCCTGTTCAACTCTACCGGGAAAAGTGCTCTCTTCTGCCGGGCGCTGAAGACCGTTTCGGAGGATGAAGTCTGGGGAGATTTGGGAGAGCTTTACCTCGAAATCGGTCTCCAGGCCAGCCGCATGGGTTATTCCAGCCCGGTCAGGGAGGAACGCCTGGACTACAACGCCACTCTGAAGATTTCAGGAGATGCCCCACCTCTACCATCCAGCGAGATTTCGCCCACAATCCTCCAGGATCGGACAGAGCTGCCCCCTGCCCATGTCCCATCCTCCGAATTGAAAAAAACAACTCCCAGCGCAGAACCACCGCCCGGCGCACTGACAGTCACCGGCAGTTGGAGCTACTGGGACCGGGATGATAATGTTGTCGGCGCCCTGGACATGCTGATCGAGCTGGTGCGCGGCGATAACGGCGATCACCTGGCTTATTGCTTTGCTGATTTCGAAGGCGATTACACCTGCGGCCCGGTCACGAACCCCGGAGCCGCTGGTGTCAAAACGGTAATGATCTCATATGCAAATTACAGCCCATATAATGACATGCTGATCGTTATCAATCCCGATTGGGGAACCACCGCCGACTTGAACAATGCCTACGGCGCCACGCAGCCCAGCGCCACCGTTCTGGCAGACGGCACCCAGAATATCGGCGACTGGGTCTACAACAATGGCGCCGTTAATGAACGCGCTTTCTGGATCGAACGCGACCTGATCAACACCTGGCGGTTCATCTGGTTTGGGTCCGGTTCCACCCAAAACCCGCAGGAGTCGTCCGGACCCGGTACGGTTGAATGGAAGAGCGACAGTACGGATGGCACCTACTACAGCCACGGAGGGAATATTCACCTGACCGGCGCCGACCCGCTGTCCAACTCGGTTGTGTCACACGAGTACGGTCACAATATCATGTACACCATCTACGGAAACTGGATGCCAACCACTAACTGCCCCGACCCGCATTATGTAACGGGCAGCAGCCATGTAAACTGCGCCTGGACGGAAGGATGGGCCAATTTTCTGCCGCTGGCCGTCAACAACGACCCGATCTATCGCTGGGCCAATGGCGCCAGTCTCAATCTGGAAACGCCTACCTGGGGAACCAGCAGTTGGGACAATGGCGCTGATGTCGAAGGCCGGGTGGCTGGTGCACTATGGGATATGTATGATTCAGCCAATGATGGCTTCGATCTATATTCTGAAGGTGAGATCGTTGACATCTGGGATACCCTCTATCATCAAAATAATAACAACTTTACTGAATATTGGACTGCCTGGACGTTGCGCGGGCACAACCAGAACGGTGTTATGGGTTCAATATACCAGAACACAATCGACTATTTGCCTGTCGATGATAATTACGAATCCAATGACACTCTGGGAACAGCTTACGACATAACCACACAAGAAAGGGTCTGGTTGACCGGTATTGACGGCATTGGTGTACAGGCCGATAACGATTGGTATAAAATTGAGGTAACATCGGGGTACCAGCGTGTCCAGGTGGATGCCCGCTTTATTGACAGTGAAGGCGATATTGACATACGGCTCTGCAACGCAGCCGGAACATCACTGGCCAGTTCCACCTCCACAAGTGATAACGAATTCATTGACTTCACGGTTCCATCCGGCGGCGCCTATTACATCCAGGTCTATTATGACAATCTGGGCAATGGTTACAACCTGTGGTGGGACGACCTGGAAAGCCCTCCGGGCGCCTTCAGTAAAACAAGCCCGTCGAATGGAGCTGTGAATCAGCCGACCAACCCGACCCTGTCCTGGGGTACCAGCAGCCTGGCAACAAGATATTTCTACTGTATCGACGACAGCGACGATGATGCCTGCTCTACCTGGATCACCCTTTCAGGAGAAACCAGCGTTGATCTCAGCGGCCTGGAACCGAACACCACCTATTACTGGCATGTACGCTCTCTTAATGCTTCCGGTGATACCTATTCCAACGGCTCCACGACTGCATACTGGTCGTTTACCACCTCTGGGCCAGATGGATTGAAACCCCCCGCCGACTTCGACGGGGATGGCGACACCGACATCTCGGTTTACCGTCCCTCCAACGGCTACTGGTACGCCTACGGCCAGACTGCCGCCTGGTGGGGTCTCTCGACCGACCGGCCGGTCCCCGGCGACTACGACGCCGACGGCACAACAGATAAAGCTTTCTTCCGGCCATCCAATGGTTACTGGTACGTACGCGACGGCGCATCCTACACTGCCACCTGGTGGGGCCAGCCCGGCGATATCCCCGTTCCGGGCGACTATGACGGCGATGGCGACACCGATTACGCCATCATGCGCCCTTCCAACGGCTACTGGTACGTGCGCGAGCCGGCCATCACCCAGGGCGGCTACTACGAATCCGAGGATATCCCCGTGCCCTGCGACTACGACGGCGACGGGGACGATGATATTGCCATCTTCAGGCCCTCCAATGGCTACTGGTACGTGCTGGGGCAGTCCGCTGTCTGGTGGGGAACCTCCCTCGATATCCCCATGCCGGGCGACTACGACGGCGACGGCGCCTGCGATTTCGCCTTCTGGCGGCCCTACAACGGCTACTGGTACGTGCGCGACGGGGCTTCTTACACAGCAACCTGGTGGGGCCAGCCCGGCGACATTCCCGTTCCGGGCGACTATGACGGCGACGGCGACACCGACCTGGCCATTATTCGCCCCTCCAACGGCTACTGGTATGTGCGCGAGCCGGCCATCACCCAGGGCGGCTGGTACGCCGCCGGCGACTTCCCCCTGCCAGCCAGGGATACGAATGGAGACGGCGACCCCTGGCAGTAATTAGATCGTTATAAAGACCCTGAAGGTCTCCAAGACCTTTAGGGTCTGCTATAGAGAAGAATATCACTCAGTGGAGAGACGAATGTCATACCCACAGGGTGCGAAGTGAGGTGGGCAGATGCATCGTCACCGCACCCTTATCCTGACGGAAGGCGCCAGGGGAGGTACGGGCAGTGACTTCCACCTGCAAAAAAAGTGCTTTTACAAGAAATAAAACCAAATCATCAGAAACGGACGACAAACATTATTGAAATAACTTACAATAACAGCAATACAGTCGCGGTTCTTAAAGACAATATTAAGCCCTTGAGGAGGCAAGATGGACGGCAAAGTCAAAGCTGCACTTATTCTGGTTGTAACCGGATTCATACTGGTATTAAACGGAAGCACAGTCCATCTGACAATGTCAGGACAGGCGCCTCTTTCAATGGGCAACCCTGCGGCGATCTACTGTACCGACCTGGGTTATGAAGCCAGGACCATTGAAACGGAGAATGGCCAGGAAGGTGTGTGTGTCTTCCCAGACGACAGTCAATGCAATGCCTGGGACTTCCTGGCCGGCAAGTGCGGACAGGAATATTCGTACTGCGCCCAACAAGGCTACCAGGTAGTGACCATCGAGCGATCCAACCAGTTTGCACCTGAAACTGCTGTGTGCCTGGATAAAAATGGGTTTGAAGTCGGCGCCGTTACGGCACTGAGCAGCCTGATTGAAAAATCTCTGCACTCCTGTGACGGCGACTCTGCCCAACCGGTCCAACCACCTGCCGAACCTGCGAAGAAAATTCAGGAACTGGCAGGGGACCCTGCGCCGGCTTCCTTCGATTGGCGGGATTACCTGTCAGGAAACTGGCTCTCCCCGGTCAAGAACCAATCCAGCTGCGGCAGCTGTTGGGCGTTCGGCGTGGTCGGTGTCACCGAAGCGGCCTGGAACATTGCCGGCAGCAACCCGGAACTCGACCTGGACCTGTCGGAACAATACCTGGTTGCAGACTGCAGTGATGCCGGCAGCTGCTGCGGCGGATGGCACGATAATGCATTGGCATTCATTCGTGACGGCGGTATCCCTGATGAGAGCTGTATGCCGTATGCCGACGCAAACTGCAGCTGCTTCGGTACCGGGGTTTGCAATTGCACTTATAAAGTGGATGGCTGCAGTGAACGTGTATGTTCCGACCGTTGCACCGATTATTTAAACCGCCTGGTCACCGTCTCCGAATTTGGATATGTCGGCAGCGACCCAGCCAACATCAAGCAAGCCCTGATCGATATCGGACCCCTGGCAGTCGCACTGAGAATGAGCGGTTCGTTTGACAATGAAGGTATCTACCGCTGCGAACCCGATTACCCCACCAACCATGTGATCGCTATCGTCGGATATGACGATGCCGGGGGCTACTGGATCGCTCGCAACAGCTGGGGCGCCTCCTGGAATGGGGATGGTTACTTCAAGGTTGGCTATGGTGAATGCAGCATCGAGCAGTACGCTTATTATGCCATTGCCCCACAGGGAATTTACATTTCAGGATATGTGCTCGATAACTTCGGCGAGCCAATCGAAGGTGCGGTCATGAACGGCCTGCCCAACACGACGGTCACGACCAGACAGGGGTACTATGTCGATACAGTACCAGGCGGCTGGTCTGGAACGGTTACCCCGGTTAAAGACAACCATGTCTTTGACCCAAATGGGATTAGCTTTACGAATGTAACCAGCGCCCAGACGCAGCAAAATTTTACCGGTTCCTTCCAACCATCTGGCAGCGTCCTGCTGGTCGACGACGACCAGAATACACCGTTCGATACCAGCCAATATTTCAAGGACAGCCTGGATGCATTGGACGTTGCTTATGATGTCTGGCAGACGACCAGCGAAGGAGAGCCGGATGCCAACCGCATGGGTTATTACAATACCATCATCTGGCACAACGGAGCAGGCGATGCCTATGATGCCACACCCAGTGAGGCAGGGGAGGCTGCCCTGGCATCCTGGCTGGATAATGGAGGCTGCCTGCTGCTTAACAGCCAGAACTACCTGGTGACCCGCGGCAGGACCGGCTTCATCTACAATTACCTGGGCGTTGAAGACTACGATCAGGATGTTGGGCAGATGGTTGTAACCGGTCAAGCTCCTAATTTCTCAGGATTGGGATCCTACAGCCTCAGTTATCCATTCACAAACCTGAGTGACATGATCACCCCCACCGGACCGGCTGCCCTGGCCTTTGATGGAGACCAGGGTAATGCAGCGGTCAGTCTGAACAATGGCGTCTTCCAGACGAATTACCTGGCATTCCCATTCGAGGCGCTCCCAAGCACGGTAGAGCGCAATGCGGTGCTGGGCAGCTTCCTGGATTCTTGCGGCAGCAGCGAGGGATTGGCAAAAAGCCTGCCGGGGGATACTTCCACCAGGCAGTCAACCAGCCCAGCCCTCAAGTGGGGAGACCAGGGTATCGTTGACAGTTATGAATACTGCATCGACACAAACGACAACGATACCTGCGATGGAAGCTGGGTCGACGCGGGCGCCGAAAAAAGCGCTGTGCTGTCTGAATTGTCCCCTCTGACCACTTATTACTGGCAGGTGCGCTCCAATGCAGGACCGGTTACAACCTATGCCGATGGAGATACCTGGCATTCATTCACCACTGCGGAGAATCCTGATCCGTGCCTGAACGGGTTATGTATCCAGGTAAACGACAACCTGGGCGCTCCCCTGCCCTTTGCCAATGTTGATATCTACCAAGGCAGCACCCTGGTCCATTACAAAACCATGGATATAACCGGCTACACCAATGTAATCCTGGAACCCGGAACCTATACAGTTGTGGTGACGTCGACGATTGGTTATTTCCAAGTTGTCCGGCAGGTGACCGCACCAGGTTGGGAAGTATTTACCCCGGATGGTACAGTTGCGCTTATGGTCAGCGCCAAAATGTTGGACGACAGCCCTCTGGCCGGGGCGGGCATCAGTTCCACCCCTTCAGGCTTTCAGGGACGTATCCTGGGATACACCGATGACTACGGCGAAATTACCGTCTGGGTAACACCCGGAACCTACGACATCACCGCATTTGGGTTTGCCGACCTTTACCTGCTAGAATCGGGAAACCAGAGTATCTCTGATGCGGCAACCATCAACCTGCACGCCAGCAGCATCCCCACCGGGCAAATCAACATCGACCTGGTCGACTTCACTGAAGCCGAACTCCTGCTGGAAAGTCCATACCCCAAAGTCAACGAGACCACCCTGTCCCTCTATGGAGACAGCACTGTTATTGTGTCTGCCATTGAATACGCTGTTGAACTTGACTTAAAGAAAATGCAGGACACTGTCTCTTGGGTTTATACATTTGACCGGGGAGCAGTAACAATGAATTCCGGCAGCGTACTTGACTGGACTGCCGGCGGGGACTTCAATATCTCGACCAGCACTGACCAGGGCAGCTACGATCCAGGCAACACCATCCGGATAACCGATCTGATCACCGACAGCTATTCCAACCGTTTAGCCGGGGTGAGCATAGATTTTGGCGGCGTGGGAGAGATCGTGGGCGACGCCGGCGGCGGGGGCGGCGATTATGGAATTCATCCCAACCTGACAGTGACTGACCCCGATCTGGAAGAGTTGATCAACGTGCGAAACTCCAGCCTGCTGTGGGATACCTATTCCTTTGCCCTGGGGGGAGATGCCATCCCCGGTCAGTACCTGGCGGAACTTTCATTGGATACCGGGCCGCATATGGGCGCCATCACCGCACAGGACAGCTTCCGCGTACCTGCTTTCACCCGCCTGCCAGCCGATTTTGACGGGGATGGCGACACCGATATCTCTGTCTACCGGCCTTCGACCGGTTACTGGTACGCCTACGGCCAGACCGCAACCTGGTGGGGTATCTCAAGCGACCACCCTGTGCCCGGCGATTA
>JAFGMV010000103.1 GCA_016927315.1 Anaerolineales bacterium
CCACACATCGAGTAGCTTTGGACTCTCTGCTTGCCCTGAATTTTCAGCTTTTTCAAAAAACGCAATTCTCACCCGGGTAAGGTATAATTGCCTCATCGGCCTTCGACTTTGCTGGGTCTCGAAACGCTTCTTATGGAAGCCACACTTCGACATGATAAGTGCATCGCTCGACCATCAGCTTCGTTCACCTGCCACTGCTATCCGGCACGGAGGGGATGCCGTATCACAGGCACAGGCCGACCCTGCTCGCAAAGGCATTATTTTGTCGGGCTTTCTTCGAGGCGCTCACCAGTCTTCTCCTGAATTGCAGTGGACTCTGGCTAATTTTTGGATGGGAACTGTGACAAATTTAGTCACAAACTGTCACAGTTTTGATCGCGAACCGAGATAATTACAGTAACCAGTTGTTGCCATATTGGTTGCGAGCTGCGGCTGTTAGTCTTTAGCGGATCGCCAAGGCTTACCAGAGACAGCCGCCCGAAGGTTGGGTGGCTGGTAGATGGTCGAACCTTCGGGCGCTGCGGGTTCGAGTTCAATAATGGAAAACACTACGAAGTATGCCCAAGGAGGAACTGCTGATCACAACAATTCAAGCATATCCTTGCCTAGCTGGGTCAGGCAAATCGTATCCAGTTCTTTGGATGTGTATCCGTATTTAGTCTTCTTGGTATATCCGGTTTCCATTACACTGAAGGTGGACAACGGCTCGATAACCATGCTCGCGATGGCTGAACCCAAGATATTCCTGGCGGAAACCTGGTCTGGAATCGGCCAGTACAATCCGCTTTTTGCGATCAAGTGATCGGCGAAGGCTTCATAGGAGGATGCTTTTCCTACTGGCAAATCGAGCAGGCAGGCCAGGGTATGATGGTTAAAACCTGCCGGCGGTCCGCCCCCAAGCCCTGAATATGAAAAGCAAATTGCCCAATTGACTCGATACCACCAATACTGGAACAGGAAGGCAACCTGGACAGGTGTCGGGGTCTGGGGAAATAACTGTCCTTCTTGTGTAACCTGCCAGCGGCGGGCTGGCCCGCCAGATACCAACCCGCTAACATTAGCCAACGTGTGGATGAATATCAACGGCCAGACATCGTCTTCGCTGCGAAGTTTGAAGGTTTTATCGCCGACGACATGGTCGAGTGTGGGCGGGTTGACAAATTTCGCGCATATTTCGCGTACGGCCTTGAGCGGCAGGTTGCCGGTAGATTGAGTGCCGGTCACTCGGTTTTCGGCCAGATAGGTCAGGAACGCGATCATGTCGCGGCGCAGGGCTAACGAGTCAAAGTGATCGAATTGCTCTTTTGTCAGTTTTTCTACCCAGGCGATAATTTTATCCATACCTACATCATTGTCTTCATCCAGGTACATATCCCCAAATTCGTCAAAGTGTTTATAGTCAGGCAGCACTTCGTTTACTTCATCCAGGTCGAATGCTTCAGGATCAAAATCTCCGCCAACCCACTCGATATATTCGTCGTGCTCTTCATGATCAGGGTTGGCGATTGCCTGCAGGAAGTTTTCATAACCCCATAGGCCGCCTACGTCTTCTGGCGGACAGGCGCGCTTGCCGGCTATACAAACCGGGTATTGCGTACTCTTCTCGGCAGGGATGATTTTCTCAACGAGGATAGTGTGATCCCAACTATCGCCGAAATCGTATTCGTAACGAAAGGTTATTTTTTCGGCATTGGCTATTTTTTTCAACCGGCTGCGGGTCTCGTCTTTGGTGCCAAAATCGCCATATTCGTCATCTGCGGGGTCCCCGTAGATTTCTTCGCCGATGCGAAACATATGCAGGTGGCTGTTGGTCCAGCCCATGGCAATCTGTATGATGGCATGCAGTTCGTAGAGGCTGATATTTTCGGGTACAAGCAGCCTGCGCCAGATGGGCGGTTTGGAGCCCTTCAGGGTCACTTTGAGTTGGTAGATGCTTTTTGTGGATGGCATGGCTTCTCCTTACAGTTCGAACACGGTGGTGGGGGGCACATTCAGGAAGACGATCTGGCTCTATCTGTGCCTAGACAGTTCGACCCGGCCCAGTGCAAGCTCCGAGTTGAGCTGCCACTGGCGTTATGACAGTTTTTGATGATTTTTGAACTGCCGCATATTCTACATGTATGTATGATTGTTTCTGTAACCATGTCAATACTATAAGATCACTTTTATTGGACCACTACAAACAATAGATAAGCCAAATTGGGGAACTTCTTAATGTTCCAAAGGTTCTAAGGGTTGTAGGAAAGTAATTTTTGAGAGGGTGTGTCGGAGATCAAAGACCAGTCTATTATTCCTTGGTTGTATGCTTCTCAAATCAGGCTGAAATTTCATCTATGGATGGATTTTCCAGGACCACCTGGAATGTGAACTGCTCCAAGTCATCATTGGAAGCGGTAATATTGTAACCATTCAACTTTTGGAACATAACCGTAGCCGTAATCCCTGTGTGCTTGTTCCCATCTGCGAAGGGGTGATTTTGAATCAAGGATTCAATTACTGCAGCGGCCTTCTTGATATATCCGGATACATTTCTTTGCCATCAAAAGTTGCCTGCGGGCGCGCTACCTCAGAAAGCAGCATTCCCAAATTTCGCACACCGTGTATTCCACCGGTTTCTTCGATCAGACGTGAATGGATAAACAAGACCTGCTTTGGGAGGAGGAAGGACGTTCGGCCAGTTTCTCCAGGGCAGAACGATATTGATTGATAAATTGATCGAGTTGATGAGCGAATTTCTCATCTACCTCGGCCACGATTGGCATAGTTGGACGGATTACGATCTGTGCATTTTGGCGATCCAACTCTACCGAGACATCCGTTCCTTCAGTCATTCTGATCTGTTCAAGCAACTCTTTTGGAATGGAAACGACAATACTGTTTCCGGTTTTGAATACCTTCTGCACCATAAGATACCTTCAAAAAACGTACTTACATTGTAAGTATATCATTCGGAATGGATAAGTTCAATTCATGTTCGGGTTTGGGTGTCATTTATTTGTAAAGTGAAATTAAATTCTGATAAAAAAAGAAGAGATGGCATTCGTAACCATCTCACCTTTTTACTTTCCTACAACTTGTGCCCCCAAGGGGACTCGAACCCCTGTTTGAGCCTTGAGAGGGCTCCGTCCTGGGCCGCTAGACGATGGGGGCGTCTAAGCGGATGGATTTTATCAGACGGTGGCTGAATCGTCAATCAAGGCCGGGCATCAAGGCAGGGTGAACGCACTAGAATATAGGTGGAAAGCCAAAAGCCGGTTATCCTCAGCGAAAAGCAACCCAGAGGATACAAGAATGGAAAACGATAAGGACAGAGCAAGTATCAAAGAACGCTTACATACCATAGAAGACCCTCGAATAGAGCGGAAGAGACTGCATAAACTAATAGATATTCTGGCAATCGCAATTTGCGCTGCTGTTTGTGGGGCAGATACTTGGGAGATGTAGAAATCTTAGGAGAATCCAGGCAGGCATGGTTTCAAGAATTTCTCGAATTGCCCAACGGCATTCCTTCACATGACACCTTCAACCGGGTATTCAATCGAATAAAGCCAGATGAATACCAAGAGTGTTTCATCAATTGGATTAGTTCAGCCAGCCAAAGCATAAGTGGACAGGTAATAGCTATTGTGGGCAAGGTCTTACGTCGTTCTCACGATCAAGGTGTAGGGGCTGCAATTGACATGGTAAGTGCCTGGGCAACCGCTAATCACTTGGTGTTAGGTCAAGTAAAAGTGGCTGAAAAGTCCAATGAGATCACCGCGATACCGCAATTGTTGAGAACCTTGGAGATATCTGGCTGCATTATCACAATTGATGCTATGGGTTGCCAAACAGAGATCGCTGGAGAGATCATTAATCAAGAGGCTGACTATGTTTTGGCTCTCAAAGACAACCAGGGTCAGCTATTCGAAGATGTCCAGTTGCTTTTCGATGATCTGGAAGACAATCATTACAAAGCGTATGCCTGTGATTATCATAAAACAGTCAACAAAGGTCATGGTCGTATTGAAATCCGAGAGTGCTGGACTATTTCCGACTCTGAAACTCTGCGTCACTTGCGATGTTTCTCCCGCTGGGAGAAACTGATGACCGTTTCTCGTATCCATTCTCAGCGCTGGATTGGAGACGAGAAATCCAGCGAAGATCGTTATCGAATTGCCAGCATTACAGGAGCGAAACACGTTTTATCGGTTGTGCGTTCACACTGGGGTATTGAGAACCAGCTTCATTGGTGCTGAGCTATTGCCTTTGATGAAGACCGCAGTTGCATTCGCAAAGAACATGACGCTGAAAATTTTGCTCTCTTGCGTCATAGCGCTATCAATCTTCTCAAGCAAGAGAAAACCTGTAAACACAGTATCAAGGGAAAGCGTCTCCTGGCTGGTTGGGACGAAAGTTATCTTACGAAGGTACTGTCTGGTTTCTCTTCTCTCAATTTATTGTGCGTTTGCCCTGCACTGAAGGGCGCCGTAAACATCTGTAGAGTCGCCAGATCCGTACGTTCCGAAGGGTTTCTAATAGACTCTCTACCGGGCAGATCACCTTCGCGAGACGCTGCTCCGAGGATGCCATCGCTGTGATAAAGCCTACAACATTTTAGTGTACCCTTCTTTGAATGTTCGTTGCTGTTAAATAGAAAATATTCATTGTTGGTTCACGAGGTCTGGCCTGTATAATTCCCCCTACGGGTGGTTGAGTATCTGAATTCTCTCGACAGGAATGTTACCTGATTAATTTTGATTCCGTGTTGCCCTATCTGGTTCCTTATTTCCTGTAAAATATTCTGTTGTGGCATATCCTGTTTGGGTAACTCCTTCTCGCTTGATTACTTTCCAAATCGTCAGAAACAGTATTTTTATATCAAGCCAGAAATTCCTGTGGTCTACGTACCAGAGATCGAGGGCAAATTTTTCCTGCCAGGTAATATCATTGCGACCATTGATTTGTGCCCATCCGGTTATACCCGGCAAAACATCATGCCGACGCATTTGTTCGCGCGAATACAGATCCAGATATTCCATTAACAGTGGTCTTGGACCAACCAAACTCATTTCTCCCCTTAATACATTCAGCAATTCGGGAAGTTCGTCCATACTTGAAGCGCGTAAGAATCTTCCGAGAAGCGTTATCCGATCAGCATCAGGAAGTAAATTCCCGTATGAGTCTCGATCATCTGTCATCGTGCGGAACTTATAAATGAAAAATGGTACACCCTTGTATCCCGGACGTTGTTGACGGAACAGGATCGGGCGTCCGTTGTAGATACAGACCAGGACAGATATAAGCAGTATCAGCGGAGCAATTATAACCAGTCCGAATAATATTACTAATAGGTCGATGAGACGTTTGCTGGTAGGGCTTCCAGATGGGAACAGCATATTGCGATTTTACCCCACTTTAATTAGGGACTCAAATTGTGGTATATTCGGCTTGGATAATGGAGTGTGTCAATGAGTGAGCGGATTCTGGTTATTGAAGATGATAAAGCCATCTTGAAAGTTTTAAATCGCGGGTTGACATATGAGGGTTATACGGTCGATACGGCGACGGATGGCCGTTCCGGATTGCTCCTGGCTCGTGATCATACACCAGACCTAGTTATTCTGGATTGGATGCTCCCAGGTATGGATGGTTTGGAAGTATGCCACCGTCTCAGGACTGGAGGGAGTGTACCAATCTTAATGTTGACAGCCAAAGATAGTATACAGGACCGAGTACAGGGATTGGATGCCGGTGCAGATGATTACCTTGTCAAGCCCTTCAACCTGGATGAATTATTGGCGCGGATACGGGCACTCTTAAGGCGTACACAACCAGAACGGATTCCGGTGCTCAAATTTTCTGACCTGACTCTGGATACTGGATCAAGAGAAGCTACACGCGGTGACCGTCTGATCTCTCTTACAGCGAAAGAGTATGAGTTATTGGAATTGTTTATGCGTCATCCTAAACAAGTCTTGACCAGAGAAGTCATCTTTGATCGTGTTTGGGGGTATGATTTTGGCGGTGAAAGCAATGTATTGGAGGTGTACATCCGTTATCTTCGTCAGAAAGTTGAAGGAGAGAATGAATCCCGGTTGATCCACACCGTTCGTGGGGTCGGCTACGTCTTACGTGAAAATCCCTAAGAAAATAGACAGACTGGTCCCAGCCATGACACTGCGCCTTCGAATGACGTTCCTGTTTACAACGTTCATTGGAGGTGTTTTGTTGATGTTTGGAGTTGTAACTTATGGGATTATTCGAATTCAATTAACCAACCAGATTGACAGGCGGCTTGAAACAGCGGTTAGTGGTATTCTCAATGCCACATCAATTGATCCACAAGGACAGTTGCTGGTTTTACGACTGCCGCCTCCAAGTATGGAGTCGAATGTCTATATACAAATCTGGACTGTTGATGGGAAATTGGTAGAGGCGTCTTCACAGGTTGATCAGCTGTCAGAGCCACTTGATCCATTAGGGCTGTCGGATTTGGAACCGGTTTTCAGGGACATATCGGTTAATGGCGTCCGATTGCGTGTCTTGAATGTTCCCTTTGGCATTGGGAAAAGACGGGTTGGCATTCTGCAGATCGCATCCAGTCTGGCGATCGTTGATGAAACCTTGCAAGACCTGATATCGATCTTATTGATTGCGATTGTTTTATCGATGGTCTTGGTAGCTGTTTTCAGTTGGTTTTCAATCGGGAATGCTCTCAGACCACTTTCAAATATCACCGAAGCAGCTTTAAATATTAACCGTGCTGATGATCTATCTCGCCGTATCCCTTATAATGGCCCACAAGATGAAGTGGGTTCATTGGTACAAGCGTTTAATTTAACACTTGGGCGTCTTGAAGACTTGTTTACCTCTCAGCAGCGTTTTCTGGCTGATGTGAGCCACGAATTGAGAACACCACTGACAGTGATAAAAGGAAACGTTGATCTACTGCGCCGTATGAAAACGATTGACGATGAATCGCTTATCAGTATTGATCAGGAAGCCGGTAGATTGACCCGGTTGGTGGGGGATCTACTGCTACTGGCGAAAGCCGAAACGGGAGAATTGCCACTCGAACTGGGACCCGTTTCACTGGATACACTTCTCCTGGAAGTTTATCAGGAGATGCGGGTACTTGCAAAGGAACAAGTAAAGCTGAAACTTTCAGAGATAGATCAGGTGCAGGTCATTGCGGATCGGGATCGTTTGAAGCAGGTTTTGCTTAATCTGGTGGGGAATGCAGTTCAATATACTCCCAAGGAGGGGAATGTTATCCTCGGTTTGTGTAAAATTGGGGAACAAGCCCAAATAACTGTGCGTGATAATGGACCAGGAATTCCTGCTGAGGATCTGCCTCATATTTTTGAACGATTCTATCGTGCCGAGAAATCACGAACACGCTCCCGGTCGACAGGTTTTGGCCTGGGACTGTCTATCGCGAACTGGATTGTAGAGCATCATGGGGGAAAGATAGAAGTTGAATCTCAGAAGGACAAAGGAACACTCTTTATCTTATGGCTGCCATTGGATTTACTGGATTCTAAAAATAATCCTTGAGTGGTTACCTGATTCCAATTCTGGTTGCCGCCTGTTTGCAAAGATAGGCCCCATACCGGGTATACCAGTCAGTTAAAGCCGAACTGGTTTCAACACCCTTTTGGGCATCCTCATAGATAGGCCAGCCATATTGTACATAGCGGATTGTCTCTGCTGCCCAGGTATTTTCAGCCCGTGAGATGACCCCAATACCGCCGTTGTAACCTGCCATTGCAAGACGCCGATTACCGGCAGCTTGTGTAATGGATTGTTGCAGATAACCAAGGCCTCGCAAGGCATTAATATCTGGGTTGTAGGGGTTTTCTCCGGCATTAAAGTGATAAGGCATGACTTGGAACAACCCCATGGCTCCAGCTCTTGAATGAGCTTGTGAATCACCACAGGATTCAATTTGCATGATTGTTGCGATCAAATTCGGTTCAATCCCGGTTTGGTCTGCCCATAAAAGGATATTATTTTTCCAGTACTGGATTTCGGGAGTAAATATTTGAGAAAGAGGTCCCTTATCCGTTTGAACGGGTGGTACTTCCCAGGAAACAGGTGTTCCAACTGCGGAGCCCAAATTTGATGTGAATATTGTCAGTAAGATACCTACAAAAATGACGGTCAGGGGAGGAAATAAAAAACCAGGCAAACAGCCGCTGTTATTCTCAGAAGCAGCTGTGTGCCAGTTTTGTGTTTCGGAGGTACGAGCACGGGACATATCTTTTACTCTTCTCAGTTCTAAAATACCGGGCCCGGGTAACAAACGGGGCGAGTGGTGGTTTTCAAATGTTTAAAAAGGACATGCTAAATATCGTATTTGCGATCTCCTTGGGGCTCTGATCTGGTCCTAAATGTCAGGTTGTGATAAGTCGGTTCTGGACTGGAATAGGTTGGTTCAGGCCGATTGACCGGTCTGGGTTTGGGCGCAGGCTGGATACTTGAGGCAGAACGATGTAAGCTGGATGTCGAACGGAGGGATGCATTTCCGCTGCTCCTGTTTGCTGATTGGTTGTAATTATTTTGGTGGTTGTGTTTGTTCGTTTGACTGAATATCCGTTCACCTGCCAGTGAGAAAGTGCCGATGATCAAAACACGGATCAACCAGACCATCACAGCCACAAAAACAGGAACAACCTGGGTGATTGTGGTGGAGTTAATCACAGCACTACCCATACTGGTGTGGCTTACAATTGCAACTGAGACGCCCCACCAGGTCAAGATCGCATTCATGGCTGCTGCCAACAACCAGGCGCCGAACAGGTACCATACTTCTGCGGGTTCGTCACGACCCTGTTCGGGAGTAAAAAGCCGGGCTATCCCTGCAAAATCGATGCCACAGAATGCAACTGAGAGAATTGTTGCCCATCGAATCCCTGAAAAACGCAGATCACCCAATACGTCTCCCAATGCGAACTCTGTGGTGCTAAAATTGAAAATTTCGAAGGCAACCAGGGCGCCAAGGATCATCACACCCCAGGATGCTCCGCGGCTAATGCGGGTATTTTGGAAAAGGGTAGGCAAATTCAGCCCGGTATTACGTGAGCGATATGTTGTCATCTCGACCTCCTTGTCGATAGTAGAAAACTTGTATCGATTATAGAACATAAGTTCTATGGCTGTCAAGGGCTACTTTTTTATGGGTGTATGTCAATTCGGGGGCGAGTTGTAGGCGAGCTTCCAGCGGTTATCAAGCCTGGCGCGCATCTGAGCCGCTCGTACAGGTGACAATCGTTCAGGGCTGACTTTGTTTAAGTAAATATCCGCCTGGGTATACCGATCCCTGAGCCGTCTGCGGCCATATTCTTCCATCTCGCTGCCAATCTCCCAACTCCCGGATTAAGTCCTTTGTCTTCCGGCCACAAATCGCCCCGAAAGAAACGAGAAATGCCGGCGGAGTGAATAAAAA
>JAFGMV010000015.1 GCA_016927315.1 Anaerolineales bacterium
ATCATCGGCCGGGACGATATCATCGGCCGCGATGACATCATCGGCCGGGACGATATCATCGGCCGGGACGATGCTGTCCACCAGGTCCGCTTGGCCCGGCAGGCTCCCGCCACGCAAAAACTAAAACTGAGTACTGAAATCAAGGTCGTTATCACAATCGCCGGAGTGGTTTCCGGTGTCATCGCCGCCCTGGCCACCCCGCAAATGCGAGTACCAAATACATTTATCCAACCCTCCTCACAAAAGCAGCAAGTTGTTAAAAACAATACCTCCTACACCGGTAACAGCTCGTCAAACAAACCTTCATCAGCTTCAAGCAGCAGCTCATCCAGCAGTAGTTCGTCATCCTCCTCACAATCATCTGCTGCCAATCCTGTAAAACCGGACCGCTGTGAGGTATTCGACGACATCGATTTTTCGCTGATGTGGCTGGACCCGCCTACGATGTATGTAAAGATGCCCGGGGGGGTTCCAGGCCTTGAAAGGACAGTTTCCGGATTTACCGGAGACTGGACATATCGAATGGAGATCGGTGCATTCGACTCCAACGATTGTGAATTCATCGCCGGGTATCGCGAGCGCCTGTATTGCAACATCAGTCTTCCCGGTGACTATCTGAATTCCCTGCAAACAGTGAAACTATACGTTAATGACTGCCCTGAACCGGTCTATCAAAAATCGATGGCCGATGTTTTTCCCGGCGGGACCAGCAGTACAGCTGGAGGCGGCCAGGATTCCCAATCTGGCAATAACCTGGGATGCACATCCGGAGAGCAAATAAATCTGGGAGAAAGCGAATGTAAGGCGGGTGGATATCACTGGGACAGCAGCGTTTTATACTGCTACTGCCCCTAGAGATACATCTTGAAAGGTTGAGCGCCCTGAGACATTCAGGACGCTGTTCAATTTGAAGGAAACAAACCGGCAAGGAATAACATCCCACACAAAAGATGATAAACATCTTCCCGGTTTCCGGTCTTCATTTATGGTCATTCCTGGTAGACAGAAGCTGACCATGAGCCAATCTTCAACAGATCCCCCATTGTGAACTCATAAGATACGCATTCACCTTTCTTATTTTTACTTTCCGTCCTGAAGAAGAAGTGCACCCAGCTGGTTCTGGTATCCAGCGGACCGGATATCAGTGGAAGCAAAAACCGAAAGGATACAAGAGAAATTGCATTGATCAATGTAAAAAAGTAACAACCACCCTAAAATCGATCCCCGCCTGTCAGGCAGGGATTGTGACCTGGCCTGGCTAAGTTATTTCGGCAGCCCAATCTCAATTTTCCCGTCCAGCACCCTGACCGGGTAAGCCGGAATATCCACTACCGCCGGCATCTGTACGGCTTTCCCGGTACGCACATCAAACGCTGCTCCATGTCGGGGACAGACAATATTGTGATCTTCCAGGTCTCCGTCGCCCAGCGGTCCGTCATCATGGGTGCAGACATCGCCAACGGCATAAATATTCCCGGCAATATTGAAGACTACAATCGGTTTCCCATCGATTTCAATAAATAAACGTTCCCCGTTCGATAAATCAGCCTGATCGGCGACTTCGTAAAATTCGACTTCTTGCGGGCTTTTCTTTCTATAGTTAAACATGTCGCCAAATTTCTACCTGGATATACCAATATAGATTATCCCCTTTTCAATCTTAACCGGATAGGTACCGATTGCCTCTATCTGTGCGTCGGGGGGATTTTCCAAAACCTCACCAGTGCGCACATCAAAGCGGGCATGGTGCCTGGGACAGACAACCTGGTGATCCCCAATCTCGCCCTCATCCAGCGACCAGCCGTCATGGGAGCAGGTATTATCGATAGCATAATATTCACCGGCTAAATTAAATACAATGATCCGCTGATCAACAAGGTTTACATACTGGCGCTGGCCATTCTCAAGATTGGCAGGTCCAATCTCATGGAAATCTATCTTCGACTCATCATACGGTATGTATTTGACCATGGGTTTATCCCTCCGGAATATTTGCCAACAAGATTGACTTATTCTATCAAAGAATCGGTTGCTTCGCCCACCCCATATACTCCGGCTTTGAGTACTTTCAAGGAAAGCAGGGCGCATTTTAGCCGCACCGGACCCAATTCTATCCCCAGCAAATCCAGGACATCCTCTTTGTTCAACGCCTTTACCTCTTCAAGCGACCTGCCGATGATTGATTCAACCAGCAAATCCGCAGACGCCTGCGAGATCGCGCACCCCTTCCCATCGAAGGCTGCATCCGATACCCTGTCGTCTTTATCGATACGCAGGGTAATCTCAATGTGATCACCACAAAGAGGGTTATCATCTTCAAAGATAATATCATGCGGATCCAGGTGACCCCGGTAGGCTGGATTTTTATAATGTTCGATAATTACTTCTCGGTATAGATCATCCATCTGAAAGTCCTAGGCAAACATTTCCTTCACTTTATAAACAGCATCGATCATCCGATCAACTTCTTCGGTCGTGTTGTACAAATAGAAGCTGGCCCTGCTGGTTGCTGTGATCCCAAATTTCTCGTGCAGGGGTTGAGCACAGTGATGACCTGCCCGAACAGCAACTCCGTATGTATCCAGGATTTGAGCCACATCATGAGGATGGATCTCGTCCAATGTAAAGGCGGCTACACCGCCTTTGAGATCGCAAGAGGGTCCGATAACCCTAACGCCGGGGATCTCTTCCAGACGTTCCAACGCATATGTCGTAATTGCGTGTTCATGCTCTTTGATGGTCTGCATCCCGATCCTGGCAAGGTAATCGACCGCAGCGCCAAACCCTACTGCCTGGGCGATTGCAGGGGTTCCTGCTTCAAATTTATGGGGAATTGCGTTGGGAACAAATGAACGCAAGTGCACTGTCTTGATCATGTCCCCTCCTCCCATAAAGGGGGGCATGGATTCCAACAAGCGCCTCTTCCCATACAGTGCGCCAATTCCGGTTGGCCCACACATCTTATGTGCAGAAAAAGCCAGGAAGTCTACATCCAGCGCCTGGACATCCACTGGCAGGTGTGGAACAGATTGGGCCCCGTCAACCAGGGTCACAGCACCGGCGTCATGCGCCAGACGAATGATCTCCACAGCCGGTGTTACCGTTCCCAGGACATTGGACATCTGGGTAAAGGAAACCAATTTGGGAGACAGACCAAGCAGCTGGCGATAAACGCCCAGGTCAAGTAGTCCATCTTCTGTAACCGGGACAAATTCCAAACGCACATCCCGTTCAGCCGCCAATATTTGCCAGGGGATCAGGTTGGAATGGTGTTCCATCTCGGTCAAGAGAACCAAATCGCCAGAATTCAAATTTTGGCGGGCCCAGGTATAGGCGACCAGATTGATCGATTCTGTGGTGTTGCGGGTAAATATCACTTCAGCCGCATTCGCAGCATTGATGAACGCAGCCACCTTCTGGCGGGCATCTTCGTAAGCAGTTGTGGCCTCTTCGGCCAGGGTGTGAATCCCACGATGGATATTGGCATTGTACTTCTGGTAAAATGCATCCATTGCTTCAACAACCACAGCCGGTTTTTGCGCCGTAGCCGTCGAATCGAGGTATGCCAGCAGGATGCCCGGACGGACCTCCCTGTTTAGAATTGGAAAGTCGGTTCTGATTCTCTGAACATCAAAAGCTGAAACGGCCACGGATGCGCCTTTATGCCCTGGTTTTCCGCTTATTCGTATGCCGTATCTGTGTTGAGTTAGACGGATACCATAAGATCTGATCGGGCACCATCCAACCATCCGTCAGGAATACATTACTGCGGAACTGAACAGCTACCAGTTTGTTGTCTACCTGGACCACAATACCTTTAAGCCAACCCCGTACGCGCTCTTTCTCTTTCTCGTGATCACAAAAGACCTCGACCTGATTCCCGACTTCGTACACATCACCTGAATCTGGATCGCGCATATAAGAAAATTGTGACATCCTGCCTCCTGATAAAAACAAGCAGCCCTCCCCGAGGGTGACAGTGCTTGCAATATCTATCTAAATATTCGATGTTTTCTCTTCGATCGCATGCTGAAAACGTTCCCGTACACCTTCAAAGGGGATACGCTGCATAATTGGGTCAAAGAACCCCTCCACAACCAGGCGTTCCGCATCCTTTTGCGGAATACCACGAGATCGTAAGTAAAAAAGCGGCTCTGCTTCTATTTTACCAACCGTTGCAGCATGTGTACACCGTACATCATCAGCTTTAATCTCAAGCCCAGGAATCGAGTCGGCGCGCGCTTCCTGACTGAGTATCAGGTTGCGATTAGCCTGGTATCCATCTGTTTTTTGTGCTCCTTCGGCGACAAAGATCATCCCCTGCCAAACAGACCGGCTTGCACCTTTCAAGGCTCCTTTGAAAAGCAGGTCACTGGTTGTGTTGGGAGCAAAGTGGTTTTGCTGTGTATCATGATCCAGGTGCTGTTTACCGTCTGCGAAGTAAAAACCGGACATGCGTCCATTGGCGCCCCGACCGATCAAATCAAGGTCTGAGAAATTCTTGGTCAATCTGGAACCAACGGCTCCGAAAACCCAATCCAGATTGGCATCTTTACCAACCTGGGCGCGTTCATGGCTGAAATTCCAGACATGCCCTCCCCAAGACTGCAATTCAACGAATCGCAAACTGGCGCCATCCCCGACATTTATTTCGACGATCCCGGCATGCATACTCTGGCTGCCATCTTCGGTTGGGGAAGCCGCTTCGTGCACATAAGTTACCGACGCACCTTCCTCCACCCAAACAAGGATATGAGAAAAATGGGCGAATTCGAGACCTGGCCCCCACAACAGGCTGTGAAGCGGCTCGTCTACATGTACACCTTTGGGCACATATAACACCACCCCATTCTGGGCGAGCGCCCCGGTCAGTGCGGCAAACTTACCTTCTTCGACGCGCACGATCTCTCCTGCCATACGCCCAACCAGTTCGGGGTGATCGCGTTCAGCCGACTGCAAGTCTGTGAAAACAACGCCCCTGGCCGCCAGGGCAGGATTGAGATCTACCCTCCTGCCCCCGGGTAATAACAGGATTTGCCCGCCATGCTGGTCGCCCACCAACGGCTTGAGCAGAGCTGCTGGCGGAGCTGGCAGTTCCTGATAAGCTTCGTCTGCCGGCAGCTTGAATTCCTGGGCAGCCAGAGATCGCAGGTCCGTACGCCGCCAGGCCTCATCCTGGGTGGTGGGCAAACTCAAGCGCGAATATGCTTCCCAGGCTTTCTGACGGTATTTACCCAACGCACCCGTTTGTGGAATATCGCCAGCTGTGAATAAAAACTCTCTAACAACAGCACTTGTCCGTGTTCTGGATTTTCGAACGACTACTTTCGGTTTTTCCGCCATCTCAGCCAATACTACCTTCCATCTGCAGCTGAATCAGACGATTCATTTCAACCGCGTATTCCATCGGCAGTTCCTTGACCAACGGTTCGATAAATCCAGATACCACCATTGTCGTGGCTTCTTCCTCACTCAACCCGCGACTGGTTAAATAAAACAGCTGTTCTTCACCAACCTTCGAGACCGAAGCCTCATGCCCAATTGTGACATCGTCTTCATCGATCTCAATATATGGATACGTATCTGATTGCGACTGTGGATCCAGCAGCAAGGCATCACAAACCACATTGGACTTTACGCCCTCGGCTCCTTGGTAAACCTTTAGCAGGCCGCGATAAGAAGACCGGCCGCCCGATCTACTGATTGATTTGGAAATGATCTTACTGGTTGTGTTTGGGGCAAAATGGACCATTTTACTGCCGGCATCCTGTAACTGCCCGGGACCTGCAAAAGCCATTGAAAGCATCTCGCCATGCGCACCAGGTTCCATTAAATAACAGGATGGATATTTCATGGTCACCTTTGAACCGAGATTGGCATCCACCCATTCGTGCTTTGCATTGGCATATACTTTCGCCCGCTGGGTTACCAAATTATAAACATTCGTAGACCAGTTCTGGATAGTAGAGTAACGCGAACGGGCCCCTTCTTTAACGATGATCTCGATCACACCTGAATGAAACGAATCGGTCGTATATTGAGGCGCGGTACATCCCTCAACATAGTGCACATAGGCGCCTTCATCCACAATAATCAATGTGCGCTCGAATTGACCTACATTGGCTATATTCAAACGGAAGTAGGCCTGCAAGGGCAAATCGACTTTAACTCCCTTGGGGACATAAACGAAAGAGCCGCCCGACCAAACCGCCGAATTCAAGGCCGCGAATTTATTGTCTTCGATAGGGATGACCGTACCAAAGTATTCCCGAAACATGTCTGGATGTTGACGAAGACCATCTTCAATCGAAAGGAAGATAACGCCCTGTTCTTCAAGATGCTCAAGAATGGAATGGTAGACCATCTCAGATTCATACTGGGCCCCAACACCCGCCAGGAATTTTTGTTCAGCTTCCGGAATCCCAAGTTTGTCGAACGTATTCTTAATATCTTCAGGAACATCATCCCAGTTTTTCTGCTGTCCTTCGGTTGGTTTGACATAATAAAAAATATCATCCAGCTTCAGGCCAGACAGATTCGGGCCCCAGTTCGGCATCGGCCGGTTCTGGAAATGCTCAAAAGCTTTCAACCGAAAATCAAGCATCCACTGCGGCTCACCCTTCATATGAGAGATCTGTTCAACGACTTCACGAGTAAGCCCTTTTTGAGCCTTGAATACGTAATTGTCATCGGGATCACTGAACCCGTATTTATAGTCACCCAGGTTTTCAAGGATTTTTGCGTCGGACATAACTTCTCCAGTCCAAAACCAATAAACAAAATCTAAGCACTCACGGCCTGACCGTATTTCTCACGCACCCAGTCATACCCTTGCTCTTCCAGCTGCAAGGCCAGTTCCGGACCGCCAGATTCAACCATACGGCCGTCATACATAATATGCACGAACTGTGGTTTGATGTAATTAAGCAATCGCTGGTAATGTGTAATCACCAATACGCCCAGGTCAGGGCCGGTCAGGGCATTGACGCCCTCAGAGACAATGCGCAGGGCGTCAATGTCCAGGCCCGAATCTGTCTCATCCAAAATAGCAATTTCGGGTTTCAGCGCAGCCATTTGTAAAATTTCTGCTCGTTTCTTTTCACCACCCGAAAAACCGTCATTTAAATACCTGCCCGCAAAACTATGATCCATTTTCAACAGGTCCATTTTCTCTTTTAACATCTTGCGAAACTCTGGGATCGGTACCCCTTTGTCTTCAGCATTTTCCATTTTTCGACGCACATTAACTGCTGTCCGCAGGAAGTTTGCAACAGTTACCCCAGGGATCGCAACCGGGTATTGAAAGGCCAGGAAAATTCCTAACCGGGAGCGTTCATCCGGTTTCATCTCGAGAATATTCCGACCTTTAAAAAACGCTTCCCCAGCGGTAATCTCATAAGCCGGATGTCCCATCAGTGAGTAAGCCAGGGTTGATTTACCTGTTCCGTTTGGTCCCATGATAGCGTGGACTTCCCCCTGACTGATAGAAAGATTCACGCCCCTAAGGATCTCTTTCCCTTCAATACTGACATGTAAATTCTTGATTTCCAGTTGTGACATGCCTGAATACTCCTAACGCTCATTTCGCGGCCGCGAATTTCAAGAACGAGATTATAGCAAATCAGACAAGATATGTCAATATTTATGATAATTTTCTTATTTATTAACCAACCATGAAGCGCTTCACAGATCGATGAACCGGATATAAAAAGACACCACAGAATGCTCGGGAACACAATAGGGACGCAAGAACAGCAAAGCAGACTACCTTAATAATTGCGAATGGATCGGGTAGACATCCAGGAGAACATACACCTGTACACCCGGTGGTATTTTCATTCCGGCCGGGATTGTCAGGAGAACAGTTTTAAGATTCCCATTTTGATCATCGAACTGCCTAGTATTGGTCGCATAATCCATAAAGACAGCATCCGGACCAGATGGATCCAGCAGCAAAATTGAGGCGCGATGCCTGTCTATGGGATATTCGACTTCAGGATCAAGCGAAAAATTCACTTCAATCCGTCCATCACTGTGCCTGGCAGCAGCATTATATTGCAAGCGCTCAACTGTAATTCCTGCCGGTGCAAAAGCCGCTGTACCAGTAAATGGACGAGAAACAAACGTTCCTGCTACAGGCATCTTTTCATACCAGTTATTCGCCAGGCCCGCGATAACCATATACGGTCCAAGTCCAGGGACAGACATTACATCTGATTCAGCGTAAACCACAGGCGCCAACACAACTCCATCCTCCGTCAAAGTCCCGCGCAATTCGAACAGCTCAAAAGGAATGTTCAATCCCGTAACCGCCATATTGAATTCCCGGTTCGTAAAAACAAAGTCTTTTCCGTAAAAACGTCCATTTAATGGCAGTAAGTAGCTACTCTCAGGATCAGCGCTCAAATTTCCATTTTCATCTTCTTTCCCACCAACAATCCATAAGACCGCCCTACCCTGGTTGAATTCATCCGGTGGAGAGACCGCAACAGTCCCCGCGATCCAGACCATTCCATCGAATCCGGCTTGATTTAGACTGGACATCATTGGCGGGGATGGATAGGCAAAACGAGTTAACTGAAAGGAAAAAGTTTGCGTTTCATCCAGGCTTAGCGGAACTGTTCCCTGCGGTGCAGGTACAGCAAAATGAAATTGGCTGGAAAATTCTCCTGCCTGGTCCCCGCCCATTGTCAGATTTCCAATGCGGGTTCCTCCGGTAAAGTAGGTACCGCTTACCGTCAACGTATATTCGCCGGGCTCAAGAAAATGTCTGGGACGAACAAACAGGTAACGGCCATCTGCTGATTGTTCTACGCTCAGGGATGAAAACGGCTGAATGCGTACATCAAAAACATTTTTAGGGCAGCCAACCGGCTGGTTACAAATCCTTGCCGCTATCGATTCCCCGTCTTTTCGAACCAGCAGGCGTAATGCGAGCATCGACGACGAAGACAACTCAAGCGGGAAATCCTCTTGAAGGTCGCCGCCCTGAGAAACATAATACAGGCCAGAAAAATCATCAGGAAGCTCTGGTTGCAAAACACAACGAGTATCTTCCGAATGCAGACAGTAGTCATAGGGAACATACCACAGCTGTCCATTCTCGCTTCCATTATATATCCCGGTCAACCCAAGCGCCGGGGAAGCGTTAAGTTCATTCCTGTTACGGAGGTCAGGATCTTCTGAAGTAGTATTGAATATCCAGCGCAGGGAGCCATCAGCCGCATTCAGTGCGTAAAGCTTACCATTCCCGGCGCCGAAGTACAGGATATCTGATTTCCCATCCGGGTCACGCCCAAGAACAGGAGAAGAACGGATCGTCCCGGCAGTGTCGAATTCCCACATTAATTTACCCTGCGGTGTGAGTGCATAGAGAAAACCATCCGTCGAAGCAAAATAGATCGCCGTCGTTTGTCCCCATGCATCTTCCCCAAGTGCTGCCGAACCGAATATCTGGTCCCCCGTTGAAAACTTCCAAGACACTTCCCCGGTCAAAGCATCGAGAGCATAAAGATTACTATCAAAAGAACCAATATAAATCGTACCGTCCCTACCAATCGAGGCAGAAGCAGCCAAAAACCCCAATGTCCCCTTTTTCCATATCGTCTGACCGGCAGCATCTACAGCATGAACGTATGTATCTGCCGAACCAATAAATAGCGTGCCATCATGATCCACCGCAGGAACAGCCCAGTTATTGGACCCGGTACCATAAGTCCATCGTAGGGAACCGTCTTTATTTAACGCATAGTATGTATAATTAGCACTGGAGGCATACATTGTGCCGTCGTAATTTATTCCTATGCCGGCCTGGTGGTTATAGCTGGGATCCGGCTCTGACACGGCCTGATACCTCCACAGCAGACGATCTTCTTCAGTGGCAGCCTCACCTGTCCGCAATTGATATACATAACCATCGCCAGAAACAAATGTAACCGGCGAAAATTCAAGGATCGGGTCAAACCGCCCCAGGACCGCACTGGCAGCGATATCTCCATTCGTTTTAAAACTCCACTCTTCGGAACCATCTGCTTTCAAGGCATAGAAGGTATGATCCGTTGAACCGAAGTAAATCACACCCTGAGAGTCAATTACCGGTGTTGCATAAATTCCACCACCGGTCTGAAACATCCAGGGCTGATCTTCATAGTAAACAGCAGGAACCGGACTGCGACCAGAGTTGCGTTCATCACGGCGAGAAGCAGGCCAGGGAGATTCCGATTGAACTGGGACGCTGTAAGCATATGGAGCGGCTGGCGTTTCGTCAGGCTGTACAACGAAACCACGCGCCTTTGAAAGGCGGCGGCCAAATATGGTCAATTGTTCAACTGCAATCCTGTCCCCGATTGGATCATCTGGCAGTTCAGCAAAGATTCTATCTCCAACCCAAGAGAATACTTTCAATTCCTGTTTCTCGCCAGTAGAGTTTTGCAAAAGAACCCTTCCTGTTCGCTGTTCAGATCCAAAACTCTTTCCTTCAATCATCAATTGACGATCAGTCCCAACCAATGGTATTCTTGTAATTTTCGGACCGATATCTCTAACCCAAAGGATAATAAAATAGACGGAAATTACGGTTATCGAAAGCACAAAAAGATTAATAAAAAAACGTTTCTTTTTCATATGAATTTCTTTCAGTCAGATATTATTCCAGTATACTAAAGTTGCAGGGTATGGGACACCTAAAAATGAAATTAAGGAAGAATATTTTTGCAAGGTTGCTGTTATGTAACACAATTTAAACACCCGGTAGAATTTTATATCGGAGGCATTATTTTATGACAACGATACTATACATAGAAGACAATTTTGATAATCGGATTTTAATTCGCAGGGTACTAATGGCGGAGGGCTTCGAGGTTGTCGAAGAAGAAGAACCCACCAGAGCAATAGAAAGGATCAGGGAAACAAACCCCGATTTGATCCTGATGGATATTAATATGCCAGATATTGATGGTTATACCCTCACACATAGTATCAAAAGTATCCCCGAATTCAGTTTAATCCCGATCGTTGCCGTAACTGCAAATGTAATGCGTGGAGATCGTGAGAGATCCTTGGAAGCTGGTTGTGACGGATACATCCAAAAACCTATTGATATCGACACGCTGCCTGACCAGCTCCGCCGTTTCATGGAGAAAGAGAAATAATGGCTAACCTGAATCCAAAATCACCTGAAACAAAATTGACCGAATCGCAACAAATCCGTAAGTCTGCGATTCCGAAAGACGCAACTGTTCTGGTTGTGGAAGATAATGTTTCCAACTTTGTGTTGATCGCTCGTATGCTGGGCTACCTGGGAATCCATTGTGAGTGGAAAACATCCGGCTACGAGGTAGTTGAATATGCCGACACACTCCCCAGATTAGATCTGATCCTGATGGATATCCGTTTGCCTTACGAGGATGGATATGGAGCCCTCAAAAAAATCAGGGCCTCCGACCACCTCAAAGACACTCCGATCGTGGCCGTAACTGCTGAAGCCAGCCAGGAACAAATGAACAAGGCAAAAGAATCCGGATTTGACGGATTCTTAGGGAAGCCACTTGACCCGGACCGTTTCCCCGAGCAAATCAGACGGATATTAAGCGGAGAAGCTGTCTGGGAATTTATTTAGGCGGTGCACTGTGACAGACGATTATTCGTTCCCCACCCCGAAATTCAAGAAAACTCTTGCCCGCAACGCCTTCATAATAATTCTGGCGCTGGTACTCGCTCCAATGCTGATCCTGAGCATGGTTGGATACAACTATCAGCGGGACCTGATTCTCTCACAATACGAAGATAGTCTGAAAAATGTGGTGGAAATCTTTTTGGGACCGCAAGAAGCCCTGTTAGATGAAACTAACCAACAGATAGAAAATAGTCTTATCAATGTTCCCGGATTCGTAGAGGCAATAGACCAGGCCGCTAAGGTAAGCGGCCGCACCAAACAGTTTGCATCTGCACGTGAAATCGTGGTAGATAAGTACTATTCTCACGTACCAGCTATGACCGGACAGCAAGGCGGTTTTCTGATCATCGATCCAGAAGGCACGGTTTTTCTATCTTCCATGGAAGCTTCTTTGGGGGACAGCTCACTTCTGGCCGGGGAAACACAAAATGACAGGTTTAAGGGAACCAATCTGGTCAGTGAGAGTTATTACCAAAAACTTGCTCAAAGTGATGGCAAGACCATTGCCGTATATGGTCCTGGAACAATTTTCTCGTCCCAATTAAACCTGTTGACGATTAACCATATCAGGGATGATGATGGGAACCTGAAATGGACGCTGCTCAGTTTCCAGGGTTCAGGAAGCGCCTTGACCGTACTGGAAAAACTGAATACGGTTGTTCCCGAATCGAGAGCTTTCTACGTGGTGGGGCCTCAGGAAAAAGAGGTACTTGGTCTTGACAAACAAGGATACCTGGTTCCGGTACAGATCTCTACTGAGGAAAGGAATATATTGCTGGAAAGCGACGGCGGCGATCAACCAACCTCAAACGACATGAGTGTATTGCCGTATACTACCCGGGGCCTTAATGGGGAACGTGTACAACTGTTGGTATTCAAACTTCCAGGTTTGGCTGCGTCCATTGTTCTGGAAATTCCGGGCAGGAGTGTCGCAGAGCCTATCAAGGAGATGAGAACCTACTCCTTTGCAATGTACGGGATCACCATCACTATTGCTGCCCTCGTAACCGGTTTTGTTCTCAGGCAGTTCAGCAGAGCATTATCCGAATTAACCGAAAAGACCAGCCTGATTGCAAAAGGCAACTTCAATCAAAGAGTTAACATTCAAAGCAAGAACGAGTTAGGCTTGCTGGCCTTTTCCTTCAATAAAATGGCAACAGACTTGGGGACATTATACAAGTCAATCCAGGCGCAAGTTGAAGAACGCACTCAACAAGTTCGCATTGCCGCCGAGGTCGCCCAAGGAATCACGACTGCCAGTTCTGAAAAGCTGCTCCACTATACTGCAGAGTTGATTGTGGAAACCTTCGATCTTTATCACGCTGGCATATTCATGCTGGATCCAGCAGGACAGTATGCCACCCTTGAGGCGGCCCAGGGGCCTTCAAAGGATGAGATGCTGGCCATCAGGCACCAACTTGAAGTTGGATCCGATTCCATCGTTGGGTGGGCAAGCGCTAACAATAAACCCCGGGTTGTGCCTGACGTCGATGCGGATTCAATCCATCGATATAATCCTCTCCTACCTGAAACAAAGTCGGAAGCCGGTATCCCCATTTCATCGGGAGACAGAGTACTGGGGATCCTGGATGTCCAAAGCAAGAAAATAAACGCGTTTGATGAGGACACCATCATTACTTTGCAAACAATTGCAAACCAATTGGCAGCAGCAATTCAAAACGTTGGTTTGATTGAGGCCGCAAAAGTCGACCTGAGAGAAATGGAATACTTGTACCGTGGCGGTCGTCAGATTACCAAAGCCCAAACCGAAGAAGATGTGGTTGAAGCAGCGAAAAACGCTTTAGAAAAATCCCCACATGCCATTGCCATATATATTGCCAGGGAAGATCACCTGGAGCTTGTCTTGCAGAATGTATCTGAAGACGATCCGGCTCTCGGCGAAATGACCGAGAGCAAACTCAGAACAACAGATTATTTACTCCTCTATACAGTATCAGAGAAAATCAACATGTCTCCGGATGAGGTATTGAAAAATATCTCCGGCAGTTCAATGGTCACAAAGCTCAGTCAAAACAGCCCTGTTCCGCACAGTCTGACAAAAATAGCCAGGCAAATGAAGTGCAATTCAGCCGCTTATTTACCTATGCTGCAAGATGATCATCTGGTTGCGCTGGTCATAATTGGTGACCGCGATCAAGAAAGCCTGTCCGCTTCTGAAATCCAACCTTATATCAATATGATTGATATGGCTTCGACTGTGTTAGGAAAAATTTCTGCAGACAAACAAACTCAAAAACGCATAGGCGAACTTCAATCACTGGCAGCCTTGAGCCGAGCTATGGGCGGCGCTACCGAGATCAATTCCTACTGCGCTGCATTACACGAACAAATCAGCAAGACGATCGGCGACTATGATATCTCCATCGCATTATATAATTCCGACAACAATACAGTCGAAATCCCATACAAATACGAAAATGGCATTATTAACCAGATCAGCCCATTTGCTTTAATCGATAGCCTGATCTCCATCCTTGTAAACACTCGAGAACCGCAATTACTTTCCGATAATTTACGCGGTAAGGCGACCGAATTGGGTATAAATATTGTTGGATCAACGCCCAAATCCTGGATGGGCGCGCCCATGATCGTCCAGAACAAAGTGATTGGCGCAATTATTGTGGAAGACAGCACACAAGAAAAGGTTTTCAATCAGGATAACTTGCTGTTTATCACATCCCTGGCGGCCCAAGCAGCCGGGGCAATCTACAATACTCGCCTGGCAGAGGAAAGCCGCCAGGCTGCCCGCCAACTCGAAACAGCAGCAAGGATTGCCCGAGATGTCAGCAGCTCTCTGGATCTCGACGAACTGCTCCAAAAAGCAATTCAACTAATGCAGGAACACTTCAACTTCTACCATGCATCGGTCTTTATCGTGGATGCCGCAGGCGAATATGCGGTCGTCCGAGAAGCTACGGGCGAAGCAGGGGCGCAAATGAAACGCACTGGGCACAAACTTGGTGTTGGATCAAAATCCATCATCGGGTATGTAACCGGACAAGGGGAAGCACTGGTTGTCAATAACACCGAAAAGGATACTACGCATAAAATCAATCCATTGCTTCCTGAAACCCGAGCCGAGGCTGCGGTTCCCCTGAAAATAGGCGTCAGGGTTCTGGGAGCCCTGGATGTTCAAAGCACCCAGGCCTATGCCTTTACTGACGAAGCAATAAACACGCTTCAAATCCTGGCTGACCAGCTGGCCGTAGCAGTTGTAAACACAGAACTGTTTGCAGAAACTCAGGAACACCTCTCACAACACCGGCTGCTGCATCACATTGTCACTTCAGCAGCGTCTGGAACGACCTTGGGAGAAGCTTTGGAATCCGCTGTGAAAGGCCTGGAAGTCACACTTGGCGGTGATCGGGTAGCAATTCTGCTATACGATAAAGCAGAAGAATGTCTGAAAGTTGTCTCATCAGTGGGTTACTCGGCAGATGTTATTAACTCACTTAAAATACCCAAGGAAAAAGGCATTTCCGGTTGGGTAGCCGCCCATCGCATGACACAGCGCGTCGATGATGTCACAAAAGATCCCCGTTATATCGAAGCCAGCGCTAATACTCGTTCTGAACTTGCTACGCCTCTCGTGTACCGTAAAGAACTCTTGGGCGTTCTCAACGTTGAAAGCGAACAGGTCTCTGCATACAACGAACATGATGAAGAACTACTGGGCACATTGGGCGGTAGTTTGGCGGCCATTATTGCCAACACACGCCTGCTTGAACAGATCCGCAGCAAGAGTGAACGCGAACGAATGCTTTATGAAGTTACCAGTAAAATCCGCCAAACGACAGATATGCAGCGTATAGTGACCACAACAGCCAAAGAAATTAACAAAGCACTTGGTGCAAGACGGGCACAAATAAAGATATCTTTGCAAGAGTCTGATTCAAATAATAACCAGCCCATCGACCCCGGCAATGGCAAGAACGAATAACCATGCCCGTCAAAGGATAGCCCGATGACCACGATTGATAAAACCACATCGAATTTCATCAGAATATGGGGACTGCTAACCGAGCCCCATAAATCTCTGACTGAAATCAGAGATCAAAACCTGGCCCGGCTCACATCATTACTCTCAGTGGGTGGATTGTTGATTACCTTGGCCGGCATGCTGTTCTCCACACAGAACAACATGACCAGCTTCCTTACTATATGGATCCCCTTGTTGATTCTGACTGGAACTGCATTTTTCTTCAGCCGTTCCAGATACTACGTGGTTGCATCAATCTTGTTGGTTCTTTCTTTCACGATGATTGGTTACCTATTCGTTTTTTTGGGTTACACCATGCTGACATTTATGTTGACCACCATGGCAGCATTTATCCTTGCCAGTGCACTGCTCCCTTTCTGGGTATTAATCATACTTGTTGTGATTATCTTGACAAGCTTGTCTCTTCCATTTTTTAGTGAAACGGTTGATAGTATTCATTATGCTATTTTCTTTTCAGGGGGTCTTCTCCTTATTCTATCTACAATCTTTCGAGACAGGATCGAAAACGAACGCGTGGCCCAAACCCAGATGGCAATGCGTGAACTGGATATCAGGCGTGAAAATCTCGAGTTAGAGGTAGAAGAAAGAACAAAAAACATTGCCCGCAAGGAAGAGCAGATACGAACGGCCGCCGAGATTTCAAATGCGATCAACTCTCTCTTAAATCAGGAAGCCCTTTACCAAAAAGTGGTCGACCTTCTAAAAGATCGCTACAAACTATACTATGCCGGTATTTTCCTGCTTGACGCAGAAGGACAGTATGCGGTCTTAAAAGCCGGCACTGGTGAAGCAGGCCAGACGATGATGGCCGAAGGGCACAAACTCCTTATTGGCGGTAATTCGATGATTGGTCAGACAATAAGTACAAAAGAAGCCCGTATCATGCTGGATACCGACGAGGATACAACCCGTTTCAAGAATCCTTTGCTTACAGGTACTCGATCAGAGCTGGCTCTGCCAATGTCTTACGGAGGCAGAGTGATTGGCGCAATTACAATCCAGTCAATTGAACCGAATGCGTTCGACGATAGCGATATTACAGCCCTGCAAAATATTGCCAATACGGTTACTACCGCCCTTGAAAACGCACGGTTATTTTCAGCCTCCCAGGAGATGCTGGAAGACCTTCGCTCGGTGCAAAGACAGTTTACACAAAACGCCTGGTCCGATAAAGCCGCCCTCTTCCAGGAACTTCAATACTCAACCAGTGATACATCAAATGATCTTGCAAACCAAAACTCCAAACCAATGGATGTCGCCTTGAAATTACGAGACCAGGTGATTGGAGAGATCATCCTAGAAGGGGATGACGAGTGGACAGACGAAGAAAGAGAATGGATTGAAGCCGTCGCGATACAAACATCCCTGGCTCTTGAAAATGCCCGCCTGCTTGAAGAAAGCCAGCAGATGGCGTTACGAGAACGTCTAATTGCTGAAATAACAAGTAAGATTTGGTCCACAACAACAATTGACAGCATCTTGCAAACTGCCATTAAAGAATTGGGCAGTGCGCTTAGTGCATCAGAAGCTGTGATTGAATTAGAGATAACGGACAGGAACAATGGCAACATTTGATAGATCGCCTGGACAACAATATTCAGTTACTGAAAAAACTATCGAAGCCATCGGGTTGACAAACCTGAAGTGGAAACAATCCTTTACCAAACTTGCCCTGCGCGTTGGGACTATTTTGGGACTTGTTATTGCAATCTCCAGTGGAACACTAGGCAACCAACCAATACGTATTGCTATTTACATCGCTAGTTACCTGCTGATGGGAATTGCCGCATTCACACCTACCCCTTACTGGCTCAACGCCAGTGTAACCGCAGGTATCTTTGCAGTTTTAGGATTTGTCTGGCTGGTAGACTATGGAATTTATGGCGGCGCGGTTGCCTTCCTGGTAGTCTTTACGGTATTGGTAACACTGTTGTTCAATCAGCGCGCAGGAATAACTTCAGGAGGAATAACAGCGCTCTTGATGCTGATACTGGGCGTCTTTATCGTAAACAGACAAATCCCTCTACAGGCTAAGGGCTTTGAAACTTATTGGGGAGATATGGGCAGTTGGTTCTCATATATCATTTTATTTTTAGTGACAGCCATCACGATTAACAGTGTTCTGACCATGGCGTTGAAAGAATACAATGCCATCCTTGAGCGCGCCAAGGCAACTTTTGACGCAATGCTGCAAGAACGAGAAGACCTGGAAAAGGTTATGGTTAACCAGCGAGAAGTGCTCAACCGAAAAACAGCCCAACTCGAAACTGCAGCTTATATTACCCGCCAGATTGCTATGGTCCAGGATTTGAAAACCCTGCTCGAACAGGTCACAAAACTGATATCAGAAGAATTCAATTACTATCATGCTGGCATTTACTTTATCGATACAAAGAATGAATTCTTCGTTCTCCAGGCAGCTTCGAGCCAGACAGGCATCCAGCTGGTCGATGAAGGATATAAACTGGCGGTGAGCAACAGCGGCATCATTGGGTACCTGATCCTTAACAAACGTCCACGATTGATCACCAGAGATTTTATGTCCGCAGTCAATGAAAATTGGTTTCCTGACACCCTGTCACAGTTAATGATACCGCTAGTCGTCCGCGAACAAGTGATCGGTATCATCGATCTGCATTCAACTGCCCCGGGCGCATTTACCGATGAGGACATGGACACACTGCAGACGATTTCTGACCAACTCGCCATCACAATCGACAATGTTCGCCTGCTGGGCGATAGCCGCTTGATCATTCAACAACTCGAAGCGATTTCCAGTGAACGCACACGTTGGGCCTGGTCTGACTACCTGCGTAAACAGAAAAAGGGGTATCGCTATACAGTGCTTGGTATTGAACCCGTATCCAAAGACAATGAGCCAGGCAGGCAGAAAAATGAAGGCAAACATCCCAAGTTAGACATCCCTATCTCCCTAAGAGGGCAAACAATCGGTAAGATTATTGTTAATCGAAAGGGGAAGAATTCAGATTGGACAGATAGAGAATTGGAATTTACTAGCGAAATCGCGGCACAGATCGGTCTTGCTCTCGAAAACGCACGCCTTTTTGATGAAACTTCCAGACGTGCAGAACGGGAAAGACTGGTTGGCGAAATTACTTCTAAAATCCGGACAACCACGGATCCAGACAAAATGATTCAAATGGCTTTGGAAGAACTGAAAGGCGCCCTGGGTGTCAGTCAGGTTGAACTTATTCCACATAAGGTATCCAAAATTCAAGAAGAGTGACTTGTGACCGTTTTAGTAAACACAGATCGTTGGGCCAAAATGAGGCGATTATGACAACTTATACAATTGCAGTTTCAAACGAAAAAGGCGGCGTGGCCAAGACAACCACCACATTATCTCTTGGGGCTGCTTTGGCTGAAACAGACAAAAATGTTTTGTTAATTGATATGGATCCCCAAGCCAACCTGACACTGGCACTGGGGTTGGAACCAGGAGAAGTCACCCAGACATCGGGAGGTATATTGGTTGAATCAATACCGCTGATGAGCGCCCGGAAAAAGACAGATGTTCCCAATCTTGATTTGATTCCGTCAAATTTAAAGACTGAAAACGCAGAGCAGTATTTACCAATTCGAACCAACTACATATCTACGCTGAGAAATGCCATCTCGGCGGCAATGCCAATCCCATACGACTTTATCCTCATTGACTGTCCACCATCTCTGGGCGCAATTACCACCAACGCCTTGGCTGCTTCACAGTTATTGATTATTCCCAGCCAGGCAGAGTATTTCTCTGCATATGCACTACGCAACATGATGGGTATGATCCGACGAGTACGAGAAGACAGTAATCCGGCTCTGGCCTATAGAATTCTGATTACACTTCTTGACCGGAGGAATCGAACCCACCGCAATATTCACGAACAACTGCAAACCACTTTTGGGGATGGGTTGTTCGAAACAGTGATAGAGATAGACACAAAACTCAGAGAAAGCCCAATTGTCGGTCTGCCAATTACCAGCTATAGACCATCCAGCCGCGGGTCACAACAATACCAAATACTGGCCCAGGAGTTAATAGAATATGTCAAAGAAACACGTCAGCAACCGGCTTGATAAATTATTTGAAAAAATAAAAAAAGACGAGAATGCCGTCCCAGCACAACAGGATGGAAAACAACCGCGCATTAAGGTTAAAAAAGAAAGCCCTGTTGCTGTAAAAAAACCGATTCTTGGAATTGACGGGAAACCGGCGGATATCGCTGTATCTGATAAACGCCAGGTTGTAGAGACCAAGACAGATAGCGGTACGAACGACTCGCCCGCAACCATGGCGCTCGCTTTTCGAATGGATGATCAGAGTTGGGCTACACTGCGTGTTACTGATGAAACAGCCCCGCGCCCCTGGAATACGGAAGAACAAATGCTGGTCAAACAGGTTGCCGATCAGCTTTCTCTGGCGTTGGAAAATGCCCGTCTGTTCCAACAAACCCAGGAAGCACTGGGGCTTACCAAAGAACAGGCCAGGCGCCTTGGGTTACTGAATAATCTTGCAGCAGAAGTCAGTACTGCTACAAGCAAAGAAGAAATCTATAAAATTGTCAGTAAACAAATATCGAATATTCTTGAAGCCGATAGTGCATCCATTACAATGGAAAGCCCGAAAGGCGATTCTGATGAAGTAGTCGCACTTAACGGTATCGATATCCTCCCTATTGGAACAATCCTGCCCCATGAAGAAACCATGATTGGAAAATCTATTCGTGGGAAGAGCCTGATTTCGCTGCCCAATGGCGCTGAACAGATGACGGATTACCTGGATGGGAAACAACTTTACCAGGAAGGCATCCGGTCAACCCTGGTTTGCCCACTGTACTCTGGACAGCAAATTATTGGCACGTTGAGTATCGGAACCAAAAAAGAAACTGCTTATGATGACAACAGCAGGGGGTTAATGACGCAGGTAGCAGCTTTGGTATCTTCTTCACTCGAAAACACAGATCTACTGCAGCAGACACAACAACGCACGAAAGACCTGGCTGTTTTGAACGAGATGGGCAACGCTTTGACATCGCTGCTGATTGTTGATGAAATCCTCAACAATGTGTATCTATACGCTTCACAATTGTTGGATACTTCTAATTTTTATATTGCTTTATACAATAAAAGCCTCAAAGAAACCTCTTTTCCATTATTCGTTGAGAAAAGCAAGAAACAAAACAGAAAACCAAGACAAAACGGAAATGGGTTTACAGAGGTTGTTATTCGATCTCACAAAACGCTTCTAATTGAAGACAACATACAAGAAATAGCCAAAGAACTGAATGCCAACCATGCAAACATCGGGGCAAAATCATGGTTAGGAGTTCCAATGATGGTTGGTAATGAGGCGATGGGTGTTATTGGGGTACAAAATTATGAACGCTCCTATGCATTTGACAGCCGAAGCCAGGGTTTGCTGGAAGCAATTGCCAGCCAATCCGCTATCGCCATTCAAAATGCATTATCCTTCCAGGAAGCACGACATCGTTCTGAAGAGTTGCTGACAGCGGCTGATGTTTCACAGGCAGTATCCGCCATTCTCAGCCTTGACGAATTGCTGCCCCAATCTGTAGAACTCATCCACCAGCGTTTTGACCTGTATTACGCTGGTATTTTCCTCCTGGATAATAAAGGAGAATATGCAGTTTTGAGAGCCGGCACAGGTGAACCAGGCAAGAAGATGCTGCAAGCGGGACACAAACTTGCCGTCAACGAAGAATCCATGATCGGCTGGTGTATCCAGCATTCCAAGGCGCGTATCGCCTTGGATGTTGGTGAAGATGCGGTACGCTTTGAAAATCCGAATCTTCCCGATACCCACTCTGAATTAGCCCTGCCACTGATTGCACGAGGTAATGTTCTGGGCGCCATGACCATTCAAAGCGCAAAAGCAGCTGCTTTTGACAATGAGAACATTGCTGTTCTACAAACCATGGCAAACCAGATCGCCAACTCCATTCAGAACGCGATTTTCTTCCAGGAAATCGAACAACGGCGGGAAACCGTAGCGTTCATCAACAGGGTGGTTTCAGAGATCACCAACGCAGAAAGTGTTGAACAAGCACTGCGCACCGTTCTGGAAGAACTGTTAATCGTCTCTCCCGCCAGCCAGGGGACAGTCTTCTTGCTGGATGAAAAGGAAGAAGAACTGGTCGCTGCAATCAGTTTAAACGAATTCGGAGAACAACTCCTTTCCCCAACGGACATTGGAGAAGAAGGCTCCCCGATTCCAACGCTGAAACTCTCTGACAACCCACTCTTTAAACAGGTTGTTCAGACGAAAAACCTGTTGCTGATAAACGAGGCGGCCAACAGCCCAATGGCTCCTGAAGCTGTCAAGGAACAACTCAAAGAAACTGGCATTGAAAGCCTGGCAATCTTGCCGATTATCGTAAACCAACAAGTTGCTGGCGTTATGAACCTTAATATAACCAATGAAGGAGGGGGGTTCAACGAGCAACAGATCAACCTGGCAATCACTGTACTGTCAGAAGCGACCAGCTTTATCGAACGCTTGAGAGCCCAGGAAGCCATTGCCCAAAGTGAAGAGCACATGCGCTCCCTGGTTGAAAATGCGCCAGAGGCCATTATCATTATCAATACTGAAACAGGAAAATTTTCAAATCCAAATGGAAATGCCCTGCGCCTGTATGGCCTGTCAAGTGAGGAAATCAACAAGGTTGGCCCTGCAGACATGAGCCCATATCACCAGCCTGATGGCCGTAAATCGGTAGAGGTTGCCAATGAAAAACTTAAACTGGCAATGGAAAGCGATACCCCGGTTGTCTTTGAATGGGTTACCAGAAGTGAACCGGGAGATCTAATCCCCTGCGAAATCCGATTGGTCAAACTGCCTGGAGAAGAAAATCAAATTCGTGCAACAGTAACAGATATCAGCGAGCGAAAGAAGGCTGAAGAAGCGCTACAGCGACAAAATGAATACCTGGCTGGTTCTGCAGAAGTCGCCCGGCTGGTCACCTCCACACTGGACATGGATACACTTTTCTCCAGAACAGTGAACCTGGTGTGCGAACAATTCGGGTTCTACCATGCCGCCATCTTTATCATCGACGATACCGGTTACAATGCAGTACTGAAGGAAGCCACTGGTGAGGCGGGAGAGAAGATGAAACAAGACCGGCATGCCCTGGCTGTTGGATCTAAATCGACCATCGGAACCGCGACCTCCAGCGGGAAACCGGTTATCGTCAACAACACAGCCCTTGATCCAGCCCACCAGACCAACCCGCTCCTGCCCGAAACTCGTGCTGAAGCCGCTTTCCCTCTGAAAGTTGGCGATCGACTTATCGGCGCCCTGGATATTCAAGCGACAGATGTCGAGGCGTTTACTGAGGATGATATCTCTGTTATCCAGACCATGGCCGATCAAATCGCAATTGCAATTGAAAATGCTCGATCTTATGACCTGGCACAGCAAGCCATCGAAGAAATGCGCGAGCTGGATAGTATAAAAAGCCAGTTCCTGGCAAACATGAGCCATGAACTGCGAACTCCTTTGAACTCAATTATCGGTTTTTCCAGGGTAATTCTTAAAGGCATCGATGGTCCAATAACAGAACTACAGCAGCAAGACCTGAACGCGATTTACAATTCGGGGCAGCATTTACTCGGTCTGATCAATGATATCCTCGATCTATCCAAGATCGAAGCCGGGAAGATGGAACTCGCCTTCGAAGAAATTAACCTCACCGACATCATCAACAGCGTTCTGTCATCCGCCACTGGCCTGATCAAAGACAAACCGATAAAGCTGATACGTAAATTGGCAGATGGCCTTCCACCTGT
The DNA here is from genome assembly GCA_016927315.1 of Anaerolineales bacterium. Lineage (GTDB taxonomy): Bacteria > Chloroflexota > Anaerolineae > Anaerolineales > Villigracilaceae > JAFGMV01. The sequence goes on from JAFGMV010000015.1 coordinate 23,514, forward strand.
TCAGGCAGACAGTATGCGAGTGAGACAGATCCTTTTGAATCTGATCTCCAATGCTGCCAAATTCACCGAAGAAGGCGCCATCACAGTTGAAACTGCCCTGAAGATCAATTCGCTTGGACAGAAAGAGATCATGGTCAGTGTAACCGATACCGGACCCGGCATCTCCCAGGAAGATCAAAAGAAACTGTTCCAGGCATTTTCCCAGGTGGACTCATCCCCGACCCGCAAGACCGGTGGAACCGGTCTTGGGCTCGCTATTTCTCACCAGTTGGTCCAGCTACATGGCGGCAACATTGGCACTCACAGTACAGTAGGGAAAGGGAGTACTTTTTACTTCACTCTGCCGATTAAGAAAGAAAACCCACAAACTACCGGCAGCGGCAGCAATAAGGTCATTCTTGCAATTGACGATGACCCTCAAGTAATTGAATTATACGAACGCTATCTACAACCCCAAGGGTACCAGGTGATCTCCTTGACCGATCCAACCCTGGCCAGGGAGAAAGTCGCAAAATTAAAGCCATATGCTGTCACCCTGGATATCATGATGCCCGGACGAGATGGCTGGCAGGTTATGCAAGAACTTAAATCCGATCCAGAAACCCGGAAGACACCGATAATCATTTGTAGCATTGTTGAAGAAGAAGAAAAAGGTTTCAGCTTAGGAGCAGCAGATTATCTGGTCAAACCAGTTATGGAAGAAGAACTGGTAAATTCTATTCACCGGGTAAACGGTGGCGGCTCTATCAATGAAGTGATGATCATCGATGATGACCCAGATGATCTCCGTTTGCTAGGAAAAATGCTTTCAGACAACGGTAAATACAAACCTGTAATGATTGAAGGCGGCGTGAAAGGGTGGGACGCCATCCAAAAAAACACTCCCCAGGCGATTATCCTGGATCTATTCATGCCAGATCTGAATGGGTTCACAATCCTTGAAAATTTGCGAACGACGCCTGCACTAAAAGATATTCCTATCATCGTTCTCAGCGGTGCAGAACTGACAAAAACACAGCAGGAGCAACTTCAAAAACTTGGGCAAAGGTTAATCGAAAAAGGATCTCTCCAGCAAGAAGAAATCCTTGAAATACTTGAACGATCCCTCAAACATGTCAACGCTTAGGCTTTACGGGTAAAGATACAAAATGACTTCCTTTGCAATCAAATGCCTGGATTGTGGCCACACGACGCCCTACTTTCCATCTTCAGCAAATTGTCCGCGCTGCAACAGCATGTGGCGCCAGGCCGTCTATGACTATGACAGCATTGCTGAAAAGCTCCCGGCTCAGTTAGCCAAACGCCCATTTGATCTATGGCGTTATCGAGAGTTGCTGCCTGTGCGGAATCCAAATATGAGTATCAGCATGGGCGAAGGCGGAACGCCTCTGATCCGGGCCATAAACCTGGGGATGATGCTCGGATGCCCAAATATCTATATTAAGGATGAGCGCCAGGGCCCGACCAATTCTTTCAAAGATCGACAGGCAGCCATCACAATCGCTGCATTAAAAGAAGCCGGGATTACAGAACTTGTGGCAGCCTCCACCGGGAATGTCGCCATTTCCTATTCAGCGTATGCAGCCCGTGCGGGTATCAAGTTGTGGGCATTTGTAACCAGCCTTGTACCCGCTGTCAAGATGCGCGAAATTGCGCTGTATGGAAGTCAGGTTGTTAAAGTTACGGGATCATACGATCAGGTTAAAAAGGTCGCTGAGGAATTTGCAAACCAACGGAATATATATCTTGACCGCGGTGCGCGCACGATTACCTCCATCGAAGCCATGAAAACGCTGGCTTTCGAAATTTGTGAACAACTCACTTCCATACTTGGGCACAAAACCAGCAATGGGAACGGGAATAAAAAAATCTGGAACTCCCCGGACTGGTATATTCAAGCCGTGAGTGGTGGAATGGGCCCATTGGGGTTCGCCAAAGGGTTTCATGAAATGAAGTTGATGGGGTTGGTGAACGATATGCCTGCACTTGCTGCCATCCAGGCAGAAGGATGCGCCCCAATGGTTGAGAGTTGGAAAAAAGGACTCGAAACGGCTATCCCGGTTGTTTCCCCTCGTACTCATATCGAGACCCTGGCAACAGGCGACCCCGGGCGTACCTATGCCCTGTTACGACACGAAATCGATGAATCGAACGGTGTCTTCGAAAGCGTAACCGACGAAGAGGCCTTCAGGGCAATGCATGTAATTGCCAAAATGGAAGGAATCTCGATCGAATCGGCCGCCGGAGTAGCGTTTGCCGGACTATTCAAACTCATTCGGGCAGGGGTCATTCAACCTGATGACACGATTGTGGTCAACTGCAGCGGGCACACCATGCCAGCCGAACAATTTATCCTTGGAGACGGGTGGTCCAGTGAAGTTGAACTTTCAGAACGCGCCAGGGAGGCGACTCCACAAGATGGACTGCTGGCTGCCCTGAATCGAATTGCCCCGGATAGATTTCCCCGCATCATTATCGTCGACGACAGCGCCGAAGTACGCAGGCTCATCCGGCGGATACTCCAATCACAAGGAAATTTTGAGATATCAGAAGCCAGCAATGGCCTTCAGGCAATCGAGATGATCCAGAAAGAGCCGCCCGACCTGATCGTTCTGGATTTGATGATGCCGGAAATGGATGGTTTTTCCGTCCTGGATGTTCTGAAGAATGAACCCGAAACTGCCCAGATACCGGTTATCGTCGCCACTGCAAAAGAACTCACCACTGATGAAAAAAGCCGGCTGCATGGACAGATACAGTCGTTGATGCAAAAAGGAGATTTTCTAAACGACGAATTCCTGGATGAAGTTCGGAGTTTGATCCGCTAATTATGGAACGCACCAGTGCCATGCAAGCTATCATAAAAATCATAACCGTAAAAGGAAAACAACAAGCGGCAGGGATCACTGCCGCTCTTTCTTCAGCTTTTTTCCTGGGCCTGGCCCCGGTTTTCGGTAGAAAGGCTATTTTACTGGGCTTTTCGCCTTTTGCGGTGGTGGCGTTGCGCACCAGTATCGCGGCCCTGCTTCTTTTGGCAATTGTTACCTTGTTCAAACGCTCTTACCTGTATATATTCTCGGTGGGATTGCTGGGATGTATCCTGGCAGGATTGCTGAACGGCGTTGGGTCGATCCTGTACTACATGGCACTGGGGCGGCTGAATGCCAGCGTTGGACAATTGCTTTATTCAGTCTATCCGCTGTTCGTCGCCATCGGCTTTGCCCTGGATGGCCAACCCCCTTCCCGATTGACCCTCTATCGATTGCTGATCGCCGGAGTTGCCGTTATCCTGCTGACCAAAGGAGCAACAACCAATGTGGATGCGCTTGGCGTTCTACTGATGCTTGGCGGGGCATTCTTGTATGCAGTTCACCTGCCCATAAATCAACGCGTACTCTATGAAGCTCCGGCGGTAACCGTCACACTTTATACAATGATTGCAATGAGTGCAGTCGTCGTTCCGGCCTATTTTATTTTTGACCGGCAAATCCCTGCATCATTGGCGCCCTGGGGACCAGTACTGGGCCTCACATTGGTGACATTCCTGTCACGCCTGGCTTTATTTATGGGAGTAAAAAGAATTGGGGGAATGCAGACAGCGCTGCTTGGACTGGGGGAACTGCTGATTACAATCACCCTGAGTTATTTATGGTTGGGAGAGAAGTTAAGCTGGTTTCAATGGGTCGGCGCCATTGCGCTTACCGTCAGCCTACTGCTTGTCAAACTGGACGCCCAATCCCCTGAACGAAAACGCAGCAAGAGCGGTTGGTTAGGCTGGATCCGCCCTCCAGATATGGATATTCCTTCTGATATTCCCTGGAGTCCACACGACTGACCTACTCTTCCATCTCGGGTTCGAATACATACCCGGTGCCCCTCACACTGACAACACGCTCAGCCAAAGAAGGAAATTCAGTTAATTTTTGCCGCAGCCGGCTTACCAGGGGGCGTAGAATCTCTGGCGCCTCACGATGTGAAGTTTCGTAACCTTGAACAAACAGCACCAGGTCGCGGTGGGAATAAACCCGGCCAACATTTTCGACGAAAACCTGTAACAAGCGTCCCTCAGCGGGAGTTAACTGGATAACTTTTCCGCCGTTCCTTACCTCTCGTCGCGCCAGATCAATGATGGTATTATCTTGAAGCACGATTTCAGTGACTTCACATTCGATATCCAAATCAGATACAGCACCTTTGGTCTTTAATTTCGCTTCTCTTCTTGCCAGGCCTTTGTTTACACTGGTAATAACCTGTTTCGGACTGACCGGTTTTAGCAAGTAATCGTGGATGCGCAGTCGCAATGCTTCAACTGCAGTTTCAGTAGAGCCAAAAGCAGTTAACAAAACCACTTCGGTATCCGGAGACACCTGATTGGCAACCTGAACTACTTCCAAGCCGCTCATCCCAGGCATACGCAAATCAACGATCATCAGATCCACATGATGGGTGCGTATGTATTCAACCGCTGTTTGTCCATTCGCAGCCGAGATCACATTGAAACCCTCCAGCTTTAGAATATCAGTCATCGATTGACGGGCAACCGGTTCATCATCTACAACAAGAATATTTGCCTTCATGATTACTTGCCTCCTGTTGGTAAATATACCCGAAAACACGCGCCGGAACCACGTCCGGCAACCAGATCCAGGCTTCCACCATGTGCATTAATTATATTGTAACTGACAGTCAGGCCCAAACCCGTACCACCTTCTTTTGTGCTGAAAAATGGATCAAAAATATTCGGACGCTTATCCAGGGGAATACCCAGACCGTCGTCCTGGAAGAATATCTCAACCCCTCTGCGCGCGCGCCGGGCAGAGATTTCAAGGACGCCTCCCTCGGCCATTGCGTCGAAGGCATTCAGAACAAGGTTGATGAACACCTGCTGGATTTGATTGCTGACGACATTTACCTTTGGCAGGTTTTCCGGGATATCGGTTTCAATGTTGATTTTGCGAGTAGATAACTGTTGGGACATCAATCCAAGTACATGATTCAACATTTCTGACAGATCTACCTTTTTGGGAGCCACTGCGCCCGGGCGATAAAAATCCAACATGCGCCGGACAGTTGTCATTAATCGCTCAAGTTCGGCCATCGCCATATCATAGTATTCTCGCCTCTTCTCTTCAGATAATTCTGCATGATTCGACAAGTGCAGACAATTCTGAACCGCCTGCAAGGGGTTATTGATTTCGTGGGCAATGGAGGCGGTTAACCGTCCTGCAGAAGCCATTTTCTCTGCCTGCAAAAGCGCCTGCTGCGATTCTTCAACCCGCTTTACATAATCCCTTAATTCCGAATACAGGCGGGCATTTTCCATTGCGACAGTAGCCTGGCGTGCGAGTATCAAAAACATCTCCAGATCTGCTTCCCTGAACGCCGGTTCATCGTTTGAGCGCCCGGAAAAAAGAAGCCAGCGGGTATTAGGGCCAATGACGGGTACAAACATTGCCGAGCCCAAATTCAACTGTTTCAGCCGCTGCTGGAATTCTTCTTCTCCTGGTCCACTGGCATTGATCCAGATTGGGACGCCCAATTCGTTCACCGTTTTCAGCAGCTCAACCCGCTGACCCGATTCTCCATCAAAGAAACCGGCGCCGCTCTCAGCCAGGACCTGGATGTTGTTGTCTCCATCATCAGAAATAGAATAATAACCGGTGTGCGAACACCGTAAATGTCCGTTTATTGCATTGATTATCAACTTCAATAAGCGCTGCTGGTTGGTTTCTGCAAATAACGATTCAGTCACATTGAACAATGGTCTCAATGCCTGTACCTGGGCAAGATCACGCTTCTTTTGATTATCAACCAGTGCCTGCTCTACAGCGGCGATTAATTCACTTCCATCTTCGAATGGTTTTAAGATCAAACCGTCTACCCCCTGCCGCAATGCCCGAATCGCCGTTTCGACTGTTCCAAAACCGGTCATGATCAAAACAGCCATATCCGGTTGGTACTGCTTGGCATGCGCCACCACGCCAAAACCATCGACATCCGGCATTCTGATATCGACCAACAGCAGGTCAACCGGGTTCTCCTGTAAGTATTTCATTGCCTTACGAGGATCTACCATCAATGTCACCTGGTGCCCGGCGCGCTTCAAGAACCTTTCACACAGAAGGGTAATCCCTGGTTCATCATCAACAACTAATATCGAAGCAGATTCCAAGATCAATCCTGTATCGGTAACCAGACCGTGAACTTTGAACCCTCTCCAGGTTCACTGTCAACTTCAATAAAACCGCCATGATTAGTGATAATGCCATAGGAAACGGACAATCCCAGACCGGTGCCCCCCACACCAGATCGGGTAGTAAAGAACGGCTCAAAGATGCGGTCCCTGTCTTTCGGAGAAATCCCCATACCTGTGTCCCAAATCCGGATACAGGCCCAATCCTTCCCGTCCTGCCTGGAAACATATGTTTGAATTCTCATATCACCGCCAGAAGGCATTGCCTGTAGAGCATTATGAACCAGGTTCAACAGCACCTGCTTTATTTGATTTCGATCCATCGAGACCCAGGGAAGTTTCGGATCCAGGTCTGTAGTTAATTGTACCCCACTCGTGTGTACATAATGATTGCTCAGTGTGATCACGTCATCAATGATCTCATTCAGGTCTGCACGCGCATGCATACTTTCACTCTGGCGAGCAAAATCCAACAACCTGCGGACAACATCACGGGCCCGCCTGGCCTCTTTTAAAACCAACTCCAGGTCCGAGCGTTGGGAACAATCTTCCGGGAGATCTTCCAAAACCAATTCAGTGAACCCCGACACTGTGGTCAGCGGGTTATTGAGTTCATGCGCAACGCCTGCCGCCATTTCACCGACTGCCGCCAGCTTGGCAGCCTGGACCAGGCGATTTTCAGCCGCCCGTTGTGCCTCAATCCGCGTTTGAAGCTCATCCTGGGTTATACGCAGCTGTTCAATGGTTGCTCGCAGTTTTTGATATTGATCTGCACTGAAAACCACACCAACCAGAATTCCGGCCATCGATTCAAGCGCCATAAGGTCATTATGGGAAAAAGCATTCCGCTTACTGCTTTCCACATCGATCAGGCCAAGAATACGGTTATCGTCCTTCAAGGCAACACACAACTCAGATTGAGCATCCCACCCTTCAACCGGTTGGTAAATTTTATTTTGTGATACATCATTGACGATCAAACTTTTACCCGTACTTAATACATACCCGGTAATTCCTCCAATAGGATTTTGGAAACGAGCCAGGGCATCCATCACCAATGCTGCGCTCGCCCCCCCAAACCCACCAATGGTCAGCATACCATCATCGTCCGCCAGTAAAACGGCAGCCAGTTCGTAGCCCAAATACTGAGCGAGCAAGTCTGCTGTAATCTGGGCCACTTCCCTCTTGTTTGTCAGGCCAATTACCTGCTGGACGACATCGTGAATCAAACCCAGATTCCTGGCCCGGGATTCGGTCTCTTCGAGCAAGCGTCCATATTCGACCAGCCCTGCCAGGTTGCTGCTGATCACAACCATAAGATGTTCATCGTAAATACTGAACGCGTCCGGATGAATACTTTCAATCGTCAAGACGCCAATCGTACGACCATGATGCTTGAAGGGAGCGACCAAAACCGACCTGATACCATCATGGACTGGTGTGTATCCCAATTCCGCTATGTCACCAGAGCGAACAAGCTTGCCTTTCTTTATATAAGGTCCCAGGGAATGATTCTCGCGCGGGAAGAGCCGTGATAATACCCTTCCCTGGTAGTTCCGGTATTCACGCAGCATTTTTTCATCCAGGGAAAGCAGTGTCAGGGCGATCAATTCAGTTCCAAAGGTACGCACCATCAAACCAAAAACACGCCGTACGATTTGCTCCAGATTTCTGGCTGATGAAACGGTCATCGCTACATCATTAAGCAGGGCCAGGCGATGAAGATGACCGGTCATTTCTGCAAAAGCTTCAATAATATCTACAGAAACTGCAGCCCGGGCAGCCATATGCGACAGCCGCTGCCACTCGTACGGCAGAAATGTGTCCCCCCTCCAGACGGCCACCAGGCCGATCAAACGGCGTCCTTTTACCAACGGTAAACACCCCCAGACATTCGACTTCTTTTTGGGCCCATACAGCAGAACATTTTTCCACTGCGGTTGATAACTATCCACTACCATACCAAGAAGCGTGTTGCTGATATCCAGTAGTAAATCATTCTCTTCAATTAAGAGTGTATCAGGACATTTGATACACCCTTTTTGAGCCTGGACATCGAGTGTATCACCGCGCAGAATAGCCAACCAGCCGCCCTGACAGGCAGCTGCTTCAATGAAACTGGACAAGATCGTTTGTAAAGCCCGCGGGGCATCGTACGGGATATCCGAATTGACGTCTACCCCGATCGCCTCAGGTGATATTTCTGTGGATACCATCAGGGTCCCGATAAAACCCACCACCAGCCGCCAGAGTCGCTTTGCCTTTGCATCCAGCTTTACGGCTCCAACCAGGACCAGGCTCGAATCCCGAAAGGGGAAAGCATACAGTCTTTTCCCTGCTACTTCGAGGTTGGCCGGAATTACCTTGGAACGTACCCGTGTTTCAACCAGCACACCGCACAACCAGTCATCAATAGGATCAGAGTTAACATATTTAATCAAAGGCTCAGTCTTACCCCCACCCAGCTTGAAGGCTGCTTGCAGCGCCCAAGCAGCCTTACCGCGTTCAACCAGCACTGCCCAATCTGCCCCACTGATGCTGCAGGTATCTTTAAAATAGGTCTCGATGGCTTCTTTTTGCATTATTCAATAAATTATACAGCACACAGCGCTCATCGACCAATCAGGAGACCAAACCAGTACACTCACTCATACCGCAGCCCGGTTTTGAATTCAACACAATCCTAATTAAATCGAGCCGGCGGCGGATTTAATCCTTACCCTTGAAAACCTTTGCAACGAAAAATACAACCAATTTTCCCACTCGCTGGTAAAATCAGAAACACTTATGACAGACCTGACCATTATTGGCGGCGGATTGGCCGGCAGCGAAGCTGCCTGGCAGGCCGCCCAACAAGGACTGCGTGTCCTGCTATACGAAATGCGCCCCGGAACCCAAACCGGCGCCCACCAGACATCTCTCCTGGGCGAATTGGTTTGTTCGAATTCACTGGGTTCGAACCTGCCCGACCGCGCCTCGGGCCTTCTAAAAGCTGAACTCCGCTGCCTGGGATCAATGCTGCTGGAGTGTGCGGAAGCCACCGCTGTGCCCGCCGGCGGTGCACTGGCAGTCGACCGGATCCGTTTCGCCGAACTGGTCACAAATAAAATCAGCCAGCACCCGAATATCTCCGTGATCCGGCAAGAAGTCTCTGAAATCCCCGATACCCCGGTCATCATTGCCTCCGGCCCACTGACCTCCGAAAAACTAGGCGCCCAGATCCAAACACTCAGCGGAGAAGAGCAGCTTTTCTTCTTCGATGCGATTGCCCCAATTGTCACCGCCGACTCGATCAATATGCAGGTCGCATATCGGGCCTCGCGGTATGATAAAGGCAAACAGGATCAAGGGGACTATATCAACTGCCCATTTAATAAAGAAGAATACACTGCTTTTGTAAAAGCCCTGCTGGATGCGGAAAAGATCGAACTGCGGGCGTTTGAAGAATCCATCAAGTCCGGTGTCAAGGCCGGAGCCCACCATTTCTTTGAAGGCTGCCTGCCGGTTGAGATCATCGCCGAACGAGGGGAAAAAGCCCTGGCCTTTGGTCCGATGCGTCCGGTTGGTTTGAACAACCCGCACAGTGGAAAACGCCCATATGCAGTATTGCAGTTGCGCCAGGATAACCTGGCCGGAACTCTGTATAACCTGGTCGGTTTTCAAACCAACCTGAAGTTTGCAGAACAAAAGCGTGTATTCAAGATGATCCCTGGTCTTGAGAATGCAGTGTTTGCCCGCTATGGTCAGATGCACCGCAATACCTTTATTTCCAGCCCCCGGCTGCTCCTAAAAACACTCCAATTCCAACAACGAGTTGACCTGTTCTTTGCAGGACAGATCACCGGAGTGGAAGGTTATGTCGGGAACATCGCCACGGGACTGCTTGCCGGCCTGAATGCTGCCCGGCTGCTTCAGGAGCGCGCCCTGCTCGAGCCGCCGCCAACAACCATGCTGGGAGCCTTGTGTCACTATATCACCCACGCCGACCTGGCCGACTTCCAACCGATGAAGGCCAATTTTGGTATCCTGCCGGCGCTCGATACCAATACCAGGATGAACAAACGACAAAGAGCAGGTGCGTATTCAGAAAGAGCCCTCAGAGACATCAAGGCTTACCTGGAAAGTGTAGTGTGATGAAATTATCTCATAGAACTACGCTGATCTTCCTGGCTGTTTCCGGCATACTCCTGGCAGGGAGTTTCCTGTTCTCACGTTCCTCCCGGCATTTGAAGAATGGGCAGCCGATCTTTGATGACCTGGCTGGCCGACTAGATTCCCATCCTGCCTCAATGACTACCCCGGGCCCTCAGGCTTTTGACGGCCAGCGAGCCCTGGAAGATATCGTCACTCAAATTTCTTTCGGACCGAGGATCCCCGGTTCCAGGTCACACGCTCGGGTTGTCAGCTGGATTCAATCCGAGCTTAAAATGGCCGGATGGAGCACCCAACTCCAATCCACCCGGTATGCCGGTCACCCGATTGAAAATATCACGGCTTTCCGAAGCAGCCAAAACCCACAGGTCATCCTGGCCGCGCATTATGACAGCCGTATAGTTGCCGACCAGGATACCAACCCGGCCCATCATACGCAAGCAGTACCCGGCGCCAACGACGGCGCTTCTGGGGTAGCTGTCTTGCTCGAACTTTCCCGCACCCTTCCTGAGGACATCCCCCCGCTCTGGTTGGTCTTCCTGGATGCTGAAGATAACGGACAGATCGAAGATTGGGATTGGATTCTTGGTTCCCGCGCCTACGCAGCTGAATTACAGGTTTCACCACAAGCCATCATCATCATTGATATGATCGGGGATGCCGACCTGAATATTTATAAAGAATACAACTCAGATCCACTCCTGACTGAATCGATCTGGGAACAGGCTGCCGAACTGGGCTATATGGATGTTTTCATCCCGGAATATAAGTACCGTATAGTGGATGACCATATTCCCTTCATCGAAGCAGGGTTCCCGGCCATCGATATCATCGATTTCGACTATCCATACTGGCACACGCTCGAGGATACACCTGACAAGGTCTCAGCAGAAAGCCTGGAAATTGTTGGCAATACGCTCTGGCACTGGCTCACCCAACCAAATCGATAATTGCAAAATCACACAAGTCAGTTTAAACTATAAACAATGAGCATTCAAAAACTCATCGCCAAGATCAAACCGACGTTGTTCAACCGCCTTTCTCATAACCTGGCGCGCGGCGAAAATGTCCGCGAATCATTTAATGAAGAGCTTGAACGGTTTTTTGATTTACTCGAACAGGCGATTGAAAGCGGGGATCCGGCCTGGCTCGATCCGGTTCTTAATGAATGGACCCAATCCCCAACACTGACGGAACTGAAAGAGGGCCAGTATAACGCTTCGATCATGCTCAACAAAATGATCAGATCGACCATTGAAGTAGCCCGCGAAGTGTTAAGTAAAAATGCTGCCCTGGGATTGCTGGAGGCTGTGGTACCAATTTTAAGTTATGCCCTGGAAAAAGTTACCCGGCAGGAAATGGATGCCCGGGTTACATATATTTCCAACCAGTTAGATGAAGTCCGGCAGAAACTGGAAAAGCTGGACCGCAGCAAGTCGAATTTTATTGCCGTTGCAGCCCATGAACTGAAAACGCCTCTAACCCTGATCGAGGGTTACACATCAATGTTGAGAGATATGGCGCCCAATGATGAAACCAATGACCTGGATATGCTCATCATGGGCGTACATACCGGCATCCGCCGCTTGAGTGAAATCCTTGATGACATGATTGACGTCTCCCTGATCGATAACAACCTGCTTTCCCTCACGCTGCAGCCTACCTGGGTCAATCACCTGCTGGGATTGCTCCAAAGCGACGCCCAGGAGGCCCTTGCAGGGCGCAAACAAACCCTGATCATCAACCAGTTCCCCGGCAGGGAACAGATTATATTTGCCGATTCAGAACGCCTGTTTCAGGCTCTGCGCAATATCCTGATCAACGCCATAAAATTCACCCCGGATGGCGGTACGATCACAATCGACGGACGCCAACTCCCGGGCTTTATTGAGATCATGATAAGCGATACGGGTATTGGCATCTCTGCTGAAAACCAGGCAACGATCTTTGAGAAGTTTGAGCAATTAGGCCGGGCAGACCTACATTCCAGCGGGAAAACCAAGTTCAAGGGCGGAGGCCCGGGGTTGGGTCTGCCAATTTCCCGTGGCATTATCGAATCACATGGTGGTACACTCTGGGTTGAATCGGATGGCTGCGATGAAATCGAATTACCCGGTTCTACGTTTCACATACTTCTCCCGACCCGGGATGAGCCCCAAGATCCCAAACTGGCAAAACTTTTTGGCGCTGAACCTACAATTGACCCTGAAATAAAAAACTAATGGCAAAACGAGCCCCCAAACCCACCACACCGCCCCAGGAAAGAGCCTTTCTCGTCGGTGTGGAACTGAGTAACTTTGATAATTATCTATCCCTGGATGATTCCCTGACCGAATTGAACCTGCTGGCACAGACAGCTGGTGTTGAAGTGGTTGGAGAATTAACCCAGAAATTGGAACATCCAAATCCCGAAACATACATTGGCGCCGGAAAGGTCGCCGAACTAAAAGCACTGGTTGAAGAAACCCTGGCCCAACTGGTTATCTTCGACGAAGAATTATCCCCAAGACACCAGCGTGAACTGGAACTCAAGCTTGGGAAAAATGTGCGCGTCCTTGATCGAACCGCCCTGATCCTGGATATCTTTGCACAGCACGCCAACACCAGTGAAGGGATGCTGCAGGTTGAACTGGCCCAATATGAATACTACCTGCCGCGCCTGACCCGGGCCTGGACCCACCTGGAACGCCAGGCCGGAGGCGGCGGGGGGCGATCTGGAAGCGTTGGTGGTGTTGGCTTACGGGGTCCTGGTGAGACGCAGTTGGAAGTTGATCGCCGGGTGATCCGCAAGCGTATCTCCCATCTGAAACAGGAACTGGAAAAAGTACGTGCCCACCGGGAACGGTACCGTTCAAAACGCAAACGCTCCAGAATCCCTACCGTCGCCCTGGTTGGCTACACAAACGCCGGCAAGTCCACCCTGCTCAACCAACTGACCGATTCAGATGTGTATGTTGCCAACAAACTTTTTGCAACTCTCGATCCAACCACAAGGCGGGTCGAACTCCCAGGCGGAAAACTGGCTTTGTTCACAGACACCGTCGGCTTCATTCAAAAGCTTCCTACAACACTGGTAGCAGCCTTCCGGGCGACCCTGGAAGAAATCGCAGAAGCCGATCTCTTGTTGCACGTGCTGGACATTTCTCATCCCAATGCCATGAGCCAGTTCGAGTCTGTCCAGCAAACGCTGGAAGATATCGGAGCGGATCATATCCCCTCCATTACCGCACTGAACAAAATTGACCTGCTCAAAGACCCCGACTATGCCCGAAAGAATGTCCAGCTGTTTCCGCACGCAGCTGCCATCTCTGCCTGCAAAAAAATCGGATTGGAAGACCTGACAGACCTGATCCGGACCGAACTGTATGATACCCTTACACCTGTTCTCGTCCGGCTGCCTTACCAGCAGGGCGCCCTGATCTCATTGTTCCATGAATCCGGGCAGGTTGAGCGCATCGAACACGAGCGCGGTGGGGTTGTCATCCAGGGACGGGTACCAGGGCGCCTGATGGCACAATACAGCGATTGGCAATTCGACCCACACACTCCCCTCGAATCTCAGGAGTAAGAACAATGATTGAATGGCTTTCCAAAACCCTGGACTTCCTGTCAGACTTCCTGGCCCACCGAAAAGGTTTGCTGCCCCTTATTGGGCTAATTCTTATCTTGCTCAACCTGACAATGCGCTATTTTCTCCCCCTGTCCACATTGGCCTCTACAGATTTATTTTTACATTTTGGGGTTATCATCGCCATCTTCGGGTTGATGCTCGCCAGGGCGCTTTAGCAGGCTGCTAACGAGCAACATACACCACCTCTCAAGGTGACAGTCACTATAAAATGACTGTCACCTTGTAGTAATACCTTCACATCAGAAAGAATTACTTTACCATCTGCCATTTCCCCGGACTACGCTTCAGGCCGGCCTCCAGGAGGGCACGGATGTTCTTGACCTCAGAAGGAAGCTTATCACCAATCTTTTCAAACAGTTCATCATGCAGCATAAGTTCCTGTTTCCAGAGTTCGGTATCTATCATCTGGAGAGCAATATAATCTGCGGCCTTGAAGCCATCCAGATTTTGAAGGACAATATCATCTGGTCCCGGCATCCAACCCAGCGGGCTTTCAACCGCACTGGCGCAGCCGTTTACACGACCAGCAATCCAGTGCAGGACGCGCATATTTTCACCAAAACCCGGCCACAGGAAGTTGCCGTCAGCATCCCGTCGGAACCAGTTGACGCCGAAGATTGCCGGCTGCTCTGTGATCTTGCTTGCAAAGTCGAGCCAATGATTGAAATAATCACCGATGTGATATCCGCAGAAGGGCAGCATGGCAAACGGATCACGGCGTATCTTACCGACCGCGCCAGCGGCAGCTGCAGTAGTCTCAGAACCCATGGTGGCAGCCAGATAAACGCCAAATGTCCAGTTGAAGGCCTGGTAAACAAGCGGTACCGTGGTATTGCGCCTTCCGCCAAAAATGAAAGCTTTAATAGGCACCCCGGCCGGGTCTTCCCAATCCGGATCGATCGAAGGACACTGGCTGGCAGGCGCTGTAAAGCGGGCGTTGGGATGCGCTGCCGTAAGGCCGCAGCCCGGAGTCCACTCATTGCCCTGCCAATCGATCAGGCGTTCAGGTTCTTCATCGGTCATATCTTCCCACCAGACATCACCATCCTCAGTCAAAGCTACATTGGTAAAGATACAATTTTCTTTTAACCCGTCCATGGCATTCGGGTTGGTTTTGTAGGAAGTTCCGGGCGCCACCCCGAAAAATCCGTTTTCCGGGTTGATAGCATACAGTTTCCCGTCTTTACCGGGTTTCAACCAGGCAATATCATCTCCAATGGTAGTGACTTTCCAGCCGCTAAATTTTTTGGGAGGGATCAACATCGCCAGGTTGGTCTTGCCACAGGCCGAAGGGAAAGCAGCCCCCAGATAGGTCTTTTCACCTTCAGGCGATTCGAGGCCCAGGATGAGCATATGCTCGGCCAGCCAGCCTTCCCGGTGCGCCATAGTAGAAGCAATACGCAGGGCAAAACACTTCTTACCCAGCAGTGCATTACCACCATACCCTGAACCGTATGACCAGATCATGCTCTCTTCAGGAAAATGAACGATATATTTATTGTCGGCATTACAAGGCCAGGGAACATCTTCCTGCCCGGGCTCAAGCGGCGCTCCAACCGAATGTAAGCAGGGCACAAACTCCCCATCCGTCCCCAGAACATCCCATACCGCTTTTCCCATACGGGTCATGATGCGCATATTGACTGCCACATAGCCCGAATCGGTAAGTTCAATGCCGATGTGTGCAATTTCCGAACCCAAAGGCCCCATACTGAAAGGGAGCACATACATGGTGCGGCCGCACATACATCCATCATAAAGACCGGTCAAGGTCTTTTTTATCTCGTCTGGAGCGATCCAATTGTTCGTGGGACCGGCATCGCTCTCCTTTATGCTGCTAATGAAGGTGCAATCTTCTACACGCGCCACATCTGCCGGATCAGATCGGCAAAGAAAACTGTTCGGCCGCTTGTCTTCATTCAAGCGGATAAAGGTGCCGCTCTCCACCAGTGTCTGGCAAATGTGGTCATATTCTGCCTGGGTGCCGTCGCAAAAATAAACGGTATCCGGCTTGCAGAGATCAGCCATCTCCTGGATCCAGGTTTTCACCCTGGAATTCGTAATATATTCTGGAAACTTAATCATGGTTGATCCTTTCATTCATTTTCTCGGTAAATATGGACATCGGGTCAGGTAATTCACTCTTCAATAACATCCAAAACAGAACCAAATCGATCTGATTTTTTGGCAGGTTTAATTTGTATCGTAATCGCCTGGGATTCTTACTGCCTGATACACACCCGGCCCCAAGGAAATCAAGCAACCGACTCAGATCAAAACCTTAATAAACCCGGGTACAGTTGTCTTCGTTTGTCCAGTCAGGATTGGCAAAAATTGCAAGTCTACTTTTCTTGTCAAGAACGTAATTATATAACATCGAAGGAAACCAACGGCTCACGCTGTCATTTTTTTACCGATTATTTACATAAGGTTTGGGGGAATTAACTTGAACTATGAACCAGGGTCATTGTTAAGTAAGGATCTTCGTATTCCCATCAATCCAATTCAGAAGAAGGAACTACCAGATCGTGACCCGCTAAACTGCGACTTTTTGGTTTTCACTCATCAAAAGGAGGAGACTTTCAAGAGCAACTGCTGCACACAATCAGCTTACAACCCGATGTGTGGGTAGACAGCGATCGAATGGTCCGGGCGGTTTGCCCATAAGGAATCGCTCATAACCGAGAAGGAGAAAAAATGGCAATACTCATTGAGATCGAAGGAATTGGCACCAGGTATGCAGGCCAACTCAAATCGGCTGGTCTTACAACCACACCAGGCCTGCTAAAAAAGGCGCCGCCGCCCAAGGCCGCAAAGAACTTGCCGCTAAATCTGAGGCCAGCGAGCACCTTATACTGGAATGGGTCAACCGCCTGGATCTCTTCCGCATCCGGTGGGTAGCGGAAAAGCATTCAGACCTGCTGGAAGCCGCTGGCGTCGATACAGTTTTCGAACTGGCCCAACGCAACGCTGCTAACTTGTATACCAGCATGGTAGAACTGAACACAGCAAAAAGGATCTTCCGCATATTACCTGCGGAAGGTCAGGTTGCCAATGGGATCTCTCAGGCGAAGAAGCTGCCGCGCGCGGTTGAATACTAATCTACCGTGTAAAAAGATAAGAAAAAGTCTCCCAGCACAAGATTACCTGCGGGGAGACTTTCTTCCATGCAGCCCAATAACATTTACAAAGCTGCTGCCAATTCTAAATCAGTCGGTTTGCCAATTGCGATGCCGTTTGCCTCTCGATCGATCCTGCGCAATAATCCGGTTAGAACACTCCCGCTGCCGATCTCAATAAATGTAGTTACACCTTCTGCCAACAAGCCGTTGATTGATTCTGTCCAGCGGACACGCGACCCCAGTTGTGCTTTTAAGTCTGCCCTGAGATCGTCCACAGTGACCATCGGTCGCGCTGTCACATTGCTGATAACCGGTATTGCTGGCGCGACAAAGGGAGCCGCATCTACTGCCGCCGTAAAATCTTCCTGCACCGAAGACATCAAAGGTGAATGGGAAGCGATACTGACAGCCAGAGGCAGCGCCCGCTTGGCCCCCGCTTCCTTCACCAATCCCAGAGCGCGTTCCAAGGCCGGTTTTGCGCCTGAGATCACCACCTGCCCCGGACAGTTATCGTTCGCCACCTGAACGATCTCACCTTCATTACTGGCCTGGGCACAAATCGCATCCAGGGCAGGGATATCCAATCCAAGCACAGCTGCCATCCCGCCCGGGGATATTTCACCGGCATGCTTCATCAGTTCCCCGCGTTTCCGTACCAGCTGCAGCCCATCTTCAAAAGTGCAGGCTCCGGCTGCCGCCATTGCACTTAATTCGCCCAGAGAATGCCCTGCCAAACAGCCCGGCTTAAGGCCTGGATATTGATCCGCAAGTACACGCATTACTGCCAACGAATGAACGAATAAGGCTGGTTGGGTATTGAGTGTGTCATTCAATGCCTCTTCCGGTCCGCTCCACATCAGCCCGGAGAGTTTCATCCCCAGCAGTTCATCAGCCCGTGAGAAAAGCTCTGCCGCAGACGGATAGTCCCTGGCTAGTTCCTGCCCCATCCCAACTGCCTGGGAACCCTGACCAGGAAACAAAAAGACAAGTTTATCAGATTCAATTGTCATCATTTCACCTCAGCCGGTTAAACACAAACAGGCCGTGTTCGTCACGGCCTGCCGGTTTTCGTTTATGAACTTATTCTGCTCGCTTATCTTTTTCGACCTCAATCACTTCACGTCCCTTGTAATATCCACAACTGGAACACACAGTATGCGGCAAACGTACACTGCCGCAATTACTACAAACGGTCAAGTTGCGGGACTTCAAGGCATCATGAGCACGACGACGATCGCGGCGTCCACTCGAAACTCTGCGCTTTGGTAGGGGGGCCATGTTCTTACTCCTTATTTCTTTACCATCACCGGGAAAACCCGATGCTTTTTCCGTAGTACAGCCTGCTGATTATAGCGGGCTTAGACAGTGACGTCAAGCCTGAAACGATGTACAATTCAGATATGCAAATACAAATCGCTGCGGCTAAAATTAACAAATATGCCATCTCCGAAAGTGGAGATTCGCTTGAAGTAATCGAACGTCCCAATGGCGGCGTATCGGTTGTCCTGGCAGATGGGCAAACCTCTGGACGCGGAGCCAAGGCTGTTTCATTGATGGTTGTTCGCAAGATCATCAGTTTGCTGGCAGAAGGCGTCAGGGATGGCGCTGCGGCCAGGGCCGCCTCAGACACGCTCTTTACCGAAAAGAACGGCAAGGTTTCTTGCACGTTGAATATTGCTTCGGTTGACCTGTTAACAGGGACGATTGTGCTGACTCGCAACAATCCATCGCCAATCTATATTATCAGCGGCGATAAAATTGACTGCAACACTGATAACAGTTCACCACTTGGAATCTCACGTAACATCCGGCCTTCAATTTGCGAGCTCGAACTGGAACCCGGACTAACCATAGTTATGTTCACTGACGGCATCACCCACGCCGGGAAACGCCGCGGATTGGCGATGGAAGTCGATACAGTCATCCAATCTTTGGTCGAAGATCAAGATCCATCTGCCCAGGAGATTTCTGATGCACTGCTAGCCCATGCCATCGCCCTGGACGAAAATCGTCCCGCAGATGATATCAGCGTGGTTACCTTAAAAGCCATGCCCTTCCAGGGTGATGAAATCCGCCGCATGACTGTCAGCTTGCCGATCACTCCCCCGCATTATGGTCAGTAAAAAAGAAAAGCTCAAAAAAAACTGGAGAGATACCTGGATTCTTTTGAGGCAATTTCGCATCCCGATAACCATCTATATTGTGGCTATATTCGGAGGCGGGATTCTCTACAAGCTGATTGCCCAAACAGTCAATGAACCCGTCCTGAACATCTGGGAGGCAATCTACCTGGTCTTAACGCTGACTTTTCTACAGTCCAACGGCGTTTTCCCAACCAGCCCCTGGTTGGAAATTTTTTACTTTGTCATGCCGGTGATCGGTATTAGTATATTGGCGTTGGGCCTGGCAGATTTTGGATACCTGCTGTTCAACCGCAGGGAACGTACGAAGGAATGGGAAATGGCCATTGCAAAAACCTATAAAAATCACACCATCATGGTCGGCCTGGGTCATCTGGGTTTTCGTGTTGTTCAAAAACTTCACGATCTGGGTGAAAAAGTCGTCGTGATCGAAATCAAGCCCAAGGCTGACCTGAACGCCGATGTCCAAAAAATGGGTATCCCGATCATCCATGATGACGGCTCCCGCCAGGCGACACTGGAAGCTGCCGGGATCACCTGTGCGAAAACCATTGTTTCCTGTACCCAGAACGATGCCCTTAATCTACAAATTGCAGTAAAAGCCAGGAACCTCAACCCCGACATCCGTGTGGTTGTAAGGATTTTTGATGATGACTTTGCCCAATCACTGCAGGAACAGTTTGGTTTCACTGCCCTGAGCGCCACCGGGATGTCGGCGCCTGCATTCGCAGCCGCGGCGGCAGGCGCCGATATTACCCGCCCGATCACAGTCGAAGGCCAATCATTCTGCCTGGCAAGGCTGAACGTTTCACATAATTCGAAACTGGTTGGGCGTACTGTCGAACATGTTGAACAGAAATACGATGTCAGTGTGGTCCTATTAAGAGATAAGCAGGAAAGCGACCTTCACCCTGCAGGCAATCGTATAATTTTTGAGCAGAACGCGCTGGCAATAATCGGGAGTCCGGAAAAGATAAATCTGGTTGTGCATGATAGCTGAGAATTTAGTGATCGGTGTTGTTGGACCTTGTGGTGCAGGAAAAACCACCCTGGTCAGGGGGTTGAAAGAACATGGATATCACCTTCGTCACATAGCCCAGGAACATTCCTATGTACCATATATGTGGAAGCGAATCAGCAATCCTGATATTTTAATTTTCCTTCAGGTTTCTTATCCCGTTTCCATGCAGCGTCGAAAAATGAACTGGACGGAGGCTGAATTCCAGGAACAACAACGCCGCCTGGCCCACGCCCTTGAACATGCTGACTTCATTCTGGATACTGACCAATTGATGATCGAGGAAGTACTTGAACGGGTGCTCTCCTTTTTAGGAAAGAAAGTAAGATAATGAAAAAGTTCTTCCAAAATGCCGTTCTCGTGTTGGTCTTGAGCCTTACTGCCTGCCAGGGATCGCCAACGGCGGCTGCGATCAAACCCGCACAGGCTGATCCAGAATTTCTTTCCACCCCCATGCCGGCAATCGACTGGTCAGACAGGAGCCTTTACCAGCAGGGACTGACCGAACGCTCGCAATCGATCCTGGAAGAATTGGATGGTTCTACAATCTATCACATCATGCTGGAAATCGACCCTTCACTGCATCAAGTCTATGGCAAACAGGAAATCGATTACACCAACCAGGAAGAAGTGACCCTGGCTGAAATCTATTTCCATCTCTTCCCCAACCTGTTGGGAGGCCGTATGGATGTTTCGAATGTCCAGGTGAACGGCCAGGTAGTAACGCCTGAACTTGGACCCAACGATGGTTATTTGCGCGTATCTTTGGAAAAAGCCCTCAAGCCCGGAGAGAGTCTGACCATGCGCCTGGATTTCAATGTAATCGTTCCACAGAGATCTGATACCAATTATGGTGTGTTCGTGGCAACCGAGGGGTACCTGACGCTCGCACACAGCTATCCAATGCTTGCTGTCTTTGATGAGGAAGGTTGGAACATTACTCCTCCACCGGCGCAGGCAGATCCGACCTATGGGGACGCCAGTTTTTTTATTGTAAATGTCACTGCCCCCGAGGAACTCGTACTGGTCGCCAGCGGCATTGAAGTGGGGCGACAACTTCAAGGCAGCCGGCAAACAACCATTTTTGCCCTTGGGCCCGGGCGTGATTTCTTCCTTGCAGCCAGCGCCAACTACCGGAAATTCTCACGCCAGTCTGGGGATGTAACCATTAACGCCTATGTACCCGCCGAACTTGAGGCGGGCGCCTGGCAATCGATCGGTTTTGTCGAACAGGCCATCCGGATATTCAGCCGGCGCTATGGAATGTACCCCTACTCGGAAATTGACATTGCCGCCACCCCCACCCTGGCCTTGGGAGTTGAATATCCAGGGGTTACAGCCATCAACAAACTGCTGTTTGATCCTGAAGCGAACATCTCCGGAACACCTTCTTATTATTACTTTGAAGCCACGGTTGCACACGAAGTCGGTCATCAATGGTTTTACAATATGGTTGGTAATGATCAGCTGGACGAACCCTGGCTGGATGAATCTCTCACCCAATATGTTACCTGGCAATATTTCCAGGATAAATGTGGTTCCGAATGTGCCGCTGGTTTTGAAGAATCGCTGATTGGTCGCTGGGAGAGAGTAAACAAAGAGACCATTCCACTGGGAATGCCCGTCGAATTTTATGAGGGCCGGGAATACGGTGCGATCATATATGGGCGGGGAGCTTATTTCTTTGAAGCCCTGGAAGAAAAGATGGGCGCCGATACTTTCGATGCCTTCATGCTTGAGTATGCCCAGAACAATTCATGGGGAATCGCTTCGACAGCCACTTTACGAGCGTTGGCCGAAGATCACTGTCAGTGTGACCTATCCACACTTTTCAATGAATGGGTTTACCCGTAAAAATATTCACCCGGGGAAGTATTCAACGGTTTTGGAAATTCTGTCGTGTTCCGTCCGGAACAGCGCGTTGATTCTACAGAACCTGAATACCTGCTTCTCTTTACGGCAATCCAGGAATGATGGTGGTATAATAGCCTGCGTACGCCAGCCATTGGCTGGCATTTTCGTGAGTGGAGAAATAATTAAATGCATCAAAATCGACTGCTACGACAACTGTTCCTGATTGTTATTATTGTTGGGTTGGCGCTATTGATCGACCTGAAGGATCAGATCAATATTGTAAATCCATTTAACAATGCCCTTTTGTTCGAACGTGATGTCAGTACTCGCCTGGGCCTGGATCTGCAGGGAGGCTTACAAGTTCTGCTTGAGGCTGATGTGCCTGAAGGCCAAAGCGTCAGCAGAAAAGATCTTGACGATGCGCGCTTGATACTGGAAAACCGTACCAATGCATTAGGCGTTTCAGAAAATTTGCTGCAAACAGCTGGCGACCGTCGTATTGTTGGGGAATTTCCTGGCAAAAAAGACACACGCTCAATCATTGATACATTAAAATCAACGGCCCTGCTGGAATTCGTCGATACAGGCGGCGCCTCATTACAACCCGGTACAATCATTGCCACAGACTACAAACTGGAGAACCAGACGGGTGAGCAAACCAGCAGTGAAGGTATGACTGTATACCATACAGTCATTACAGGCGCAGATCTCAGGTTCGTCAGTGTCGAACAAAACCAACTCAACCAAGCTGAAGTCGCTTTCGAATTGACTGGTGAAGGAGCTCGCATCTTCGGCGACCATACCACAGCGAATGTTGGGAAATATCTGACCATCGTCCTGGACAAAGTCGTGATCTCATCCCCGGTAATCAACGGCCCGATTACCGGTGGAAGTGGTTCTATCAGCGGGAATTTCACAACAGAGACCGCTAATGAACTGGCAATTCAACTGCGCTCCGGTTCCCTGCCGGTCCCGTTGAAAATCGTCGAAACCCGAATTATCGGTCCCACACTTGGCGAAGATTCCTTAAACAAAAGCCTGGTTGCCGGTTTAATTGGAATGATCATTGTTATCCTGTTTATGGCGATCTATTATCGCTTACCCGGTCTGATCGCAGATATCTCCATCATCATCTATGCGGTGATTGCATTCGCTATCTTCAGGTTTTTCCACTTTACCCTGACCCTGCCCGGCATTGCTGGTTTCTTGCTCAGCACTGGTGCGGCCCTGGATGCCAATATCCTGATTTTCGAACGGATGAAAGAAGAACTTCGCAACGGTCGGACCCTGGACAGAGCCATTGAACAGGGCTGGAAGCGAGCCTGGTCTTCCATCCGAGATTCAAATATAGCTACCATTTTGACATCCCTGATATTATTCTGGTTTGGCAGTCAATTCGGAGCAACAATCGTTAAAGGTTTCTCGATTACCCTGGCCTTGGGTGTTGCCACAAGTCTTTTCACGGCAATATTCATTACACGCGTCTTGCTCGCCATAATCCTGCAAGCACTGAAACCCAAAAATTATGCCCTTTGGTTTGGTATCTAACTGGAGATTAGTATGATCGATATTCTTGGTAAACGCTACTTATTTTTTGCCCTCTCTCTGCTTATCATCATTCCCGGCATTGTTATGTTGACAATCAATGATCTGCCGTTGTCAATTGATTTTACCGGCGGTACCTTGATGGAAGTCCAATTTGAAGAGGGTATCTTCCCAAAACCAGCAGAAATCATCGCCATTTATGAAAATGCCAACATCATAGATGCCCAGGTTCAAACAACAGAGAACAATACCTTCCAAATCCGCTCTGAAGTCTTAGAAGACACCACTCAAAACAATATTCTCGACACAATGAGTGAAAAGTTTGGGGGCGAGGTAATCATCCAACGTGTAGACAGTGTTGGCCCCAGTATTGGACGGAAAGTAACCAACCGGGCTGCTCTGGCGGTGGGCGTCGCTGCATTGGCTGTTGTAGTTTATATCAGCATAGCCTTTCGCAAGGTCTCCAATGCTTTCCGGTATGGGGTTTGTGCTATCATAGCAATGGTCCATGACGTTGCAGTTGTTTTCAGTATTACTGGGATTGGCGCCTATTTTTGGGGCTGGCAAATAGATGCCCTCTTCCTGACAGCACTGCTAACAGTAATTGGTTTCTCCGTACAAGACAAGATCGTGGTATTTGACCGAATCCGTGAGAATTCAACAATACTTCGCCAGCTGCCATTCGAAACCCTGGCCAATCATTCCATCATCCAAACCTTGCAGCGTTCAATTAATACCCAACTGATGACTGTGGAATTCATGCTGCTGGCGCTGGCCTTGTTCGGTGGAGTAACCCTGCAAGAATTTGCCATCATCCTGTTGGTCGGTTTGTTCAGCGGTACTTATTCATCCATATTTATCGCGGCTCCCTTCCTGGTTGTTTGGGAGAAAAAAGAATGGCAAAATTGGTTTGGTCGCGGAAAACAAAACCAGATCACTGCCTGATACAATCTTTTTAAGTCGTAAAGGCTCACCCGCGCGCGTTTATCAGCGGGTGAGCCTTTTGGTATAATTAAATCCTCACCAAAGTTCTACATTTCAACCTGATCGCTCTGTCATTGACAGCAAACCGATAAGAGCAAATACGTTGCAGTTAAAACGGTGGAAAATGGTAATGACAAAATATCTGGGCAGCGCGCAAACCATGCCAATGAAGAACTGGAAAAACAGCTCTTTCTCTTCAAAAAAACAACCCTGAAGATCAATCAGATGAGTACCGATCTGACAAAATTCTTCATGATATCCCCAAATGTCTTATGCGTTATTGGGGAAGACGGACTGATTAAACATATCAATCCGGCTTTTCGTTATATCCTTGGTTGGGAAGAGCAGGAATTAACAGGATTTCCATTTCGGGATTTCATCCACCCTGAAGATATAGACATATACCACCATGAGATCGATAACCTGAGGACCAATGTTCCAGTGCTGATTGCCCGTTTTCGTTTTCGCTGCAAGGATAGCACATTCAGATTGATACGCTGGACAGCCTACCCGGATGAAGAGAGACTCTATGTCATCGGGCAGGAGGTGGTTGTCTCTCAACCTCCCAACAATGACCTTTTTCGGATTGCGCTTGAAGCTGCGCCAACAGCCATTATCCTGACAGACATGAATGGCAATATCACATATGCAAACAGCCATGCCTGCCAGGTATTCGGCTTCAAGCGAAAGGAATTGAGTGAAAAACACATAGATGATTTGGTTCCAATCGACTATAGAGAAAACCATAAGGCGCTGCGTGATAAATACCTTGAAAAGCCATCCCCACGGCCAATGGGCAGGAATAGAGATCTGCTCGCCTGCCGAAAAGACGGCAGCATTTTTCCGGTAGAGATTGGATTGAATCCAATTGAACGCGGACCAGATACTTACATCATCTGTTCCATCTCTGATCTGACTGATCGCAAACAGGCTGAAGAAAAAATGCTCGAAATGGCTGAAAAACTGGAAGAAGAGAACATCAACCTTGAGATCCTGGCTTCAACCGATGGGCTGACCGGACTGCTCAACCGGCGAGCGCTGGTTAACTGGTTGAATCAATTGTTGAAAACTTCCTTAAGGAACAAACTGGCTCTTTCCCTAATCATGCTTGATATCGATCACTTCAAATTGTTCAACGATACCTTCGGACACCCGTCGGGTGATGAAGTGCTGAAATCCTTTGCGATGCTTCTTGACACCCACTCCCGGCATAATGATAAAATTGGCCGCTATGGCGGAGAAGAATTTATGCTGGTCCTGCCGGATACCAATGAAGAAGGCGCCTGCGCCCTGGCAGAAAAAATCCGCTTAACTGTTGAAGAATACAATTGGCCATTACGACAAGTTACCGCCAGCCTGGGTGTAGCTTCAGTCAACCCCGAGGATATTCACAAAGATCAACTCAATGAGATCGCGATCAAACTAACCGAGGACGCTGACCGCGCCCTGTACAATTCAAAAAGAGCAGGCAGGAACCGGGTCACACATGCAGCTTCATTGGAATGATTTAACGATTTTGATAACTTTTCTTGTCGCAACAATTCGGTCGCTGCCGGGCTGACAGCAGTCCCCTCCCCATTACAATACCTCCCTGTTATTTCTCATATCATCGCCCATCCATGATTTCCCAGGTCTTTCAATAATCCCTTCCCCTGATGGCTCCTCCAATGGGTTTTCATACTTATCCTAAACGTAAAAAAGGATTATGCTGCTTGAGAACCTCAACGCTGGGGGCAAAGGATGCGTACCACCGGTAAGTATTCAGGCTTTCTCCCAATAAAAAAAAAGAGACTCTCTCTCGAGAGCCTCAAGGCTGGGGGCAAAGGATTCGAACCTTTACTTACGGTTCCAGAGACCGCTGTCCTACCGTTAGACGAGCCCCCATCGCTTTTTTGCTGCGGGTGGGTATTTTACCATGCCCACCTTCAGCCGTCTAGGGAAAATAAAAATTTGGAAAATAAAAATTTTATTTGCTTATCACAGGAAATCCACCTCAGGCTGCTGAGCAAGGCAGCCATCCCTTATCAGGAGAATTTTCTCTCATCCGTGAAAAGTTCGGCGAGACACCCGGTGATTGATCAGTCGGTGAACTTGTGAGCATGAAGAACGATCTCTGTATAACGGATTATATAGATACGAGTATCTCGGGTTATAATATTGAACCATTACAAGGAATATTTTACAAAGAGGAAATATGGTCGACATTGATTTAGATGCTTTGGAACCCACCGACTTTATTCAAGAAGCTGTTTTAGAAGACCTGAAAAATGGTCGCTTCAATTACGTTCGCACCCGCCTGCCACCCGAACCAAATGGTTACCTGCATATCGGGCATGTAAAAGCTTTCCTGATCGATTACAACACTGCTAAACTGTTTGGAGGGGAATTGTACCTGCGCTTTGACGATACGAATCCCGCCAGGGAAGAGACGGAGTATGTTGACGCGATCAAAGAAGATATTCAATGGCTGGGCATCGAGTGGGCAAAGGAAACCTATGCATCTGATTATTTTGAGCTTCTCTATGAATGGGCAATCCGCCTGATAAAAATAGGCCTGGCCTATGTCGACGACCAATCGCCGGAAGAGGTCAGCAGAAACCGTGGCACCCTGACAGAACCCGGCATCGAAAGTCCCTTCAGGAACAGATCGGTCGAAGAGAACCTTGACCTGCTTGAACGTATGAAAAACGGAGCGTTTCCTGAAGGCAGCCGGGTGCTGCGGGCGAAAATTGATATGTCCCATCCCAACATGGTCATGCGAGATCCTACAATGTACCGGATAATGCACACATCTCACCACCGGACCGGGTCGAAATGGTGTATCTATCCAATGTATGACTGGTCACATGGCCAGAACGACTCAATGGAAGGAATTACACATTCACTCTGCTCCCTTGAGTATGAAATTCACCGCCCACTGTACGAATGGTTTCTGGAGCACTTAGGAGAATTCAAGTCTCGGCAGATCGAATTTTCCAGGCTCAATATGACGTACACAATGATGAGCAAACGAAAACTTCGCAAGCTGATCGAAGAAGGGATCGTTAAGGACTGGGATGACCCCAGGCTTACCACACTGCGCGGTTTACGTCGGAGGGGCTATACCCCCGAGGCCATCCTGGATTTCAACAAACGTACCGGGGTATCAAAGGTGAATATCGTCAATTCGGGAGTGATGGTTGATTATGCCCTGCTTGAAGCCTGCATCCGCGACGACCTGAACAAACGCGCCTTGCGAAAAATGGCTGTTCTCAAGCCGCTCAAACTGGTCATCGATAACTACCCCGAAGATCAGGTTGAGGAAATGGAAGCCATTAATAATCCTGAAGACGAAAGCGCCGGGACTCGAAAGGTTCCTTTCTCAAAGGTGCTCTACATCGAGCAAGACGATTTCCTCGAAGATCCTCCCAAAAAATTTTACCGGCTCTTCCCCGGGAATGAGGTGCGCCTGCGCTATGCCTATTTCATTACTTGCACAGATGTTGTTAAGGATGAACAAGGCAATATTATCGAAGTCCACTGCACTTTTGACCCGGAAACACACGGAGGGAATGCCCCGGATGGCCGCCGTGTGAAATCCACCATTCACTGGGTATCTGCCCAACACGCAGTCCCAGCCGAAGTACGCCTGTATGATCGTTTGTTCACCAAAGAACAACCTGACGATGTTGAAAACGGTGAAGAGTACGCAACTTATGTTAATCCCGCCTCTCTTGAAATAATCGAACGGGCGTTTGCCGAACCCGGCCTGGCGGGAACTCAACCGGGAGAGAAATTCCAGTTTGAGCGCACAGGCTATTTCTGTGTCGACCCGGACTCAAAGGAAAACAAGCTGGTGTTCAACCGCACAGTTGCCCTGCGTGACAGTTGGGCGAAATTCCAGGAACAGCAAAAAAACTAGCCGCCAGACACAAATTCTTCAAAGGCTATATACGGAGGCGTGACAGTGGGCGAAGGATTGCAAGCCCCTAACAATCCGCCGCAGTCGAAGAGCCTGCCCTGAGCCTGTTGAAGGGGCGCTTCTTGATCATCAGCCCTTTCCCCTTTCGGGGACAATGCAGCTGCGTTCCCTCCGTATTCGCCACTCCGCCCAGGGACGATCGTCGCTTGTTAAAGGAAATTGTCCGCTTACCGGTAACAGAGATCAACCCGTGTTCAACCCATACTTTCCAAAAGATCGATCGCCTGCCCGACTCGCTTCAGCACCGTTTCTTTACCGACAATTTCCATGCTTTCGAAGAGCGGCGGGCTGACCTGCTGCCCGGTCACGGCGACCCGCAAGATACCAAATACCTGGTTGGGTTTCAGTCCAAGTTTTTCGACCAGATCACGCAGAGGCGCTTCTGCCGACTCATGTGTGATCACTGGCAGGTCTGCCAGGATATCATAAATCTGACGAGCAATCTCTGCTGATTCTGATGGAGACAAATTCTTGGCAACCAAATCTTCGGGCTTCGGCTCGATGTCTTCCTGGAAAAACCAACCTGCAAAAGCCAGGCAATCATCCAGGGTGATAAGGCGTTCACGGATGAGGGGAATGACTTTGAGTAGAACTGTATCGTCCACATCGTAGCCCGCCTGGGCAAAGACAGGCTGGAGCAGCTCGGCCAGTTCATCAGTTGGCATCAACCGGATATGTGTTCCGTTGAAGTGATCCAGCTTGCCAAAATTAATTGCGGCCGGAGCAGGATTCAAACCGTTCAGCCTGAAACGTTCGCTCATCTCGTTCAGGTTCATGACATCATCTTCGGCAACCCCCCATCCCATCAAAACCATCCAGTTCAAAATGCCTGCCGGTATATATCCCAATTCTTTCAAGTCTTTAATATATATGGATTTGCCGTCCTTGACGGCTTCGTCCGCATCCCTTTTACTCATCTTGCCCTTTCCGCTCGGTTTGAGAAAGACCGAGAGATGAACCCATTGAGGTTCCTCCCAACCAAAGGCGCGGATGATCAATGCATGCAGAGGAAAGGTGGACAACCATTCAGAGCCCCGAATCACATGCGTGATCCCCATCAGATGGTCATCCACCATAGCAGCGAAATGATAGGTTGGCAATCCATTTGACTTGAAAAGGATGTAATCATCCAGATTTTTATTCTCTACGGTGATATCACCACGGATCAGATCATGGGCCGTTGTCGATCCCTCGTATGGTGTCTTAAAACGAATGACATGCTCTTCACCGGCTGCGATCCGGCGGGATATTTCATCAGGCAGCAGCCCACGGCAGAGACCATCATAACGTTGTTGTGTTTTGTCTCTTTGCTGCTGCTGTCGAACCTGCTCGAGACGTTGAAGCGAACAAAAGCAAGGATATGCATAGCCAGTCTCTAATAATTTCCGGATGTACTCCCGGTAAATTTCCTGGCGCTCGGTTTGGCGGTAGGGAGCATACGGACCCCCAACATCGGGCCCTTCGTCCCATTCTATCCCCAGCCAGCGTAAACCATTGATCAATTCATCCTCGGCTCCTTCAACATACCGCTTGGTGTCTGTATCTTCGATGCGAAGAATGAACTGCCCTCCCATCTGCCGGGCAACCAAATAGTTATACAAAGCAGTACGGGCAGCCCCAAGATGGACCCGCCCGGTAGGTGAGGGCGCAAAACGTACCCTCACGGTATTGTTACCGTTTTTCATAAACCTCCAAATAAAGCATGGGCGAGGCCCAAACGTTTAAAATTCCAACTGCCGGTGTCGCAAAACAACGCTTTCCACCAGGCCAATTCCCAACATCAAAGACAACAAACCGCTGCCTCCATAACTAATAAACGGCAGCGGCAAACCCGATACTGGGATCAAGTTCACATTCACGCCAATATTAACGGCGCCCTGAAAGAAGATCAACACCGCTACCCCATAGGCTATCATCGAACCGGACACATCCCGCGCCAGCCTGGCCGCACGCAGGCACCGTAAAATAATAAACACCAAAACCACAACAATCACAACACCACCTATCATACCAAACTCTTCAGACACAGCCGAAAAGATAAAATCCGTGTGCCGAACCTTCAGAAAACGCAATTGCGTCTGGGTTCCATGCCCATAGCCCTGTCCCCAGAAACCTCCTGATCCGATCGCAACAAGAGCTTGCAGCACATTATAGGTTGCTCCATAACTGGCATTTGGGTCCGGGAACAGGAACGTAAAGACACGGGCACGTTGATACTCCTCCAAAGGAGAATATGGCTCGGGTATCAATATTGCGGTCAGACCAATCAATGCAGCCAAAAAAGCCAGGATCACAATCGTCCGAACCTGGACGCCGTTCTGCCAAACCATCATAGCCCAGATAACGCCAATAACAATAACGTTACTCAGGTTGGGTTGAAGCAGGATCCACATGGTCAGCCCGCCAACCCAGACGATGCTTGAAATCAGCCAGCGCAGATCCTTGGGTTCATTTTGTGTTTTTTCGAAATAACGCGCCAGAATTAGAATGATGACAATCTTGGCCAGTTCTGTTGGCTGGATAAAGAGCCCCGCGACCTGGAACCATCGAGCTGCCCCGAATTGAGGCTGCGCACTGATATAAATCATGATCAATAGAATCATCATGACAAGATACATTGGACGATAAAGCGCCAGCCAATACTTGTAGTCAATGGCAGCAATTAAAAAGATAACCCCCAGGCCGATCAACGCAAATTGCGTCTGCCGTGAAACAGTTAACAGCAGTTCTTCGTTCCCGGCAATAGCTGAACGAATCATGGCAACCCCAAATGCGGTTGCCAGTACGACAGCTCCCAAAAGCCAGAAATCAAAGTGCCGCCAGGAAAGGCCGCGTATCATAGACCTATCCAGTGCGACGACGCGTCGTTGAACTCCTCAAGGGAATATCGGCAACCAGACGCTGGGAACGACCATCACGGGCAATATCAATTCTGACTGCCCCAGGATCAATTTCAATGTGCTGGGAAATTACTGCCAACAGATCATCTTTTAACTCGTCCAGAACAGCCGGAGTGATATCTGTACGATCATGAACCAGCACCAGCTGCAAACGGTCCTTTGCGTTTTGTGCGCTTCTACCCTTGCGACCCAAAAAACCCATACGCTACCTCCCCCCCAATTTTGACAGGCGCCCCCAGAAACCGCTCTGATCATCGATTTCCAGGAATGGAACCTGTTCCCCTTTTAAGCGCAGGGCAATGTTCCTGAATGCCTGCCCGGCCTGGCTCTTCCCGTCTGCCGCAATCGGTGTTCCCCGGTTTGTGGCAATAACAACTTTTTCATCCTCCGGCACGACACCGATCAACTCGATTGCCAGTAAATCCAGAACATCCTCCGGGGAAAGCATATCGTTTCTTTTCACCAGTGTCGGATTAATACGATTCAAAATCAACGCCGGGCTGCCCTTTTCTTCCGCTTCCAGGAGACCGATAACCCGATCTGCATCCCGGACCGCAGAAACTTCCGGATTTGTAATCACCAGCACCTGATCGGCTGCAGCTATGGCATTCCTGAAACCTCGTTCTATTCCCGCCGGCGAATCGATAATCACCCAATCACACTCAGAGCGGAGTTCATCCCCCAGCCGGATCATATCCGAGGGCGATAGCGCATTTTTATCCCTGGTCTGAGCAGCCGGGATCAGGAATAATTCAGTGTACTTCTTATCGCGAATCATCGCCTGACGAAGCCGGCACCGTCCCTCAACAATATCTACAACATCATAGACAATACGATTCTCCAACCCCATGACAACATCAAGATTTCTCAATCCAATGTCAGCGTCGATACAGACAACTTTTTGTCCTTCAGCCGCCAGGGCTACCGCAATATTGGCAACCGCGGTTGTTTTTCCAACTCCGCCTTTTCCTGAAGTAATAGTGATAATTTTCGCAGTCATTCTTCCATCCACATGATTGGTTTAGTTACGATACCCAAGGCTCCAGCACAATCTTACCATCAGAAATTTGGGCTTTCTTTGGACATACATTTTCTTCTTGGGGTAAAACCGCAATTTCATTTTCAATTCTTAATTGCGTCGGAGAAAAATCCAGGGCACAAACGAAGACGGATGAATCACCATCCTTCCCGGCATGCACCACTCCCCGCAAACGGCCCCAAATCAAAACACTTCCACTAGCTGCAATTTCTGCCCCGGGATTAACATCCCCATAAACCACGATATGACCCGAATATTCGATCCGCACTCCGGAGCGCAGTGTCCGGTTAACCCACAGGGCTGTTTGATCTTCAAACACCGAAACAGCGAACTGCCTGGCTTCATCCGGCTTCGGTTTCGAAATCCGGGTCGCCAACCCCAGAAGCTGAGAGGTAGACTCGGTCATCGAAGAATCACTGATAACAGCCCACAATGATACTCCCCGCTCGGATAATTGATCCCGCAATTCCACCAGATCTGCAACCTTCAAAGCCTGGTTGCCAACATTCAGCGCCAGACGTGCTCCTTGAAAGAACGACTGCCGCCCTTCAATTTGCCTGATTAATGCGGCCTGCAGTTCATCCCAGGGCGCATCCGCCAATGAGACCAATAAGCCATCACGCAGGCCTTTGATTTCCAGAAATTCGCTTTGATTATCGTTCACAATTCACACTGGAGTTTGAAGTTATCGGACTACGAAATTATAGCACGAACTAAAAAAGCAAGTCTAATTCCCTTCCACCCCGCGAGCAATGTCAATCGATTTTATCTCAAAATACGCATCCATCACCAAACCCACCACAGGACCAGCCACACTGGCGCCTTCACCACCGTTATATAAAAAGGCCGCGATCACAACTTCAGGATCCTCATACGGTGCATAGGCAAGCGTCCAGGAGTGTGTTGGCCAGGCCCCATATTGACAACGATTATTCGCCAACGCCACATCATCACAATACTCCGCTGTGCCGGTTTTCCCTGCCACAGCCACCGGGAAATCGGAAAAAATTTTATACAATGTTCCCTGGGAATCAGTCACCGCCAGACGCATCCCCTCCTGGATACTTCTAACCACAAATGGATCTACAGTTTTGTATTCTCCCGTTTCTTCACAATACCCCCCTTCACAGTCATAGTCTTTAATCACCGGCGTCTCCGTGATATCCCATTTCAGATTAGGAATTGAGGGAGATATCTGGTAACTGACATCCAGGTCTGTTGGAGCGTTCGTGATCGTAAAATCTTCCGAGTTGAACCACTTTTCTACGACCTTACTGTTTTCGTCAATAATCTCATGAACGATCGTCGGCTGCATTAATTTCCCGTCATTCGCCATCGTCGCCCCAGACATGATCACCTGCAGCGGCGTAGCAAGTACGTATCCCTGACCAACACTGGCTATATACGTGTCTCCGGTGGACCAGTTTTCACCTTTATTAATTCGCTTCCACTGTGGAGATGGGATCAAACCATTCCCCTCGCCTGGCAATTCGATCCCGGATGGTTGGGCATACCCAAGCGCGCGTGCATATTCGTAAAGTGGCTGAATGTTCAACCCTTCTGGTATCTCTTCGCGATTCCCCTGGGCTAGAGATGCGGTCCCGCCGCCCAATTTATAAAAACATACATTACTTGAATAAGCGATACAGTACTTGAATGTAAGCTGGCCAAACCCATCCGGATTGTCATCATAAATCCAGTCAACAAAAGGACGTTCGAGGCCAGGATCACTGGGAGAAAACTTTTCAGTCAAGACGAGTTGTCCGGGCGTGTCGATCACCTGATTGATTGTTACAACACCCTCATTTAATGCCCCGTTTGCCGTTGATAGTTTAAACACAGAACCCGGAGGATACTCTCCGGAGATCGCATTGTTAAGCAATGGGTGACGGGGATCCTGACTGAGCTGCTCATAATAATACGCCGGAATAAATCTCGCCATTCGATTGTTTTCATATGTAGGATAGGTAACCATTGCAAGGATTTCACCATTTTGGGGGTTTATTGCAATGACTACACCACTGGAAATTCGTACTTCCCCAAAATACGTATTCCAAAAATTTATTTCTCCCAAAAGCGCTGCCTCTGCTGCAGCTTGTAATCGTGTATCGATCGTCAGTACTATATTGCTTCCCGGGATTGCGGACACTGGAGCCTGAATGTTTCTGATCTCTTTCCCGGCGACATCGACCTGAACTACCCGGCGTCCATTTCGCCCGGACAATACATCTTGCAAGGATAATTCAACACCCGAATAACCGACCTTATCTCTCCTGGGGACAAACCCCAGGTTACGATATTCGTCCTCCAGGTTCGCCGGGATTGGACCGAGAAAACCTACAACATTCGCTGTCAGCGAGCCAGTGGGATAATCCCGCATGGGCTCAATCTCGATAGATACTCCCGGCCAATCCATTGTTCGTTCGCTTACCAGCCTGGCCACATCCTGACTAACATTGCACTTAACCTTCACCGCGCTGTAAGGCGCCAGAGAATCTCCCAACTCTACCAATTGAGTGATACCCGGACCCTCTACGCACTCGGCGAACAATTTCGCTTCTTCCAGGGTTCCACTGTTTACAGGTACCCCGGTAATGGCAGAAACTTCCCGATAGATCCGCTGGATATCTGCATCATCATCAGGCAAATTCGCTGGAACTATTACAACATTATAAGAAGCATCATTTCTGGCCAGGATATATCCATTGCGATCATAGATGATACCGCGAGAGGCAGGGACACTGATCGCCCTGGTAAAGTTTTCTACCGCCTGATCTGTCCATGTTTCCCCTTCAATTACCTGCAGGGTGACCAGGCGGCTGAGCAAGACAGTAAAGGTGATGAATATCACAACATAGAAAAGGGTCAACCGCCAAAAAGAAAAGTGAAACTTATTATCTGATACTGAAGACGTCATATGCTCTCCGCCGTGGGATAAAGCCAGTTTGCAAAATCTCGTACCAATGCATAGATCGGAATTGCCAACAGCATGTTCAGCAAAATACTCGGCAAACTTACTACCCTGATCGCTTCACCAAGCAAAATCCTGGTCCCGGATAAATTTAATACAAGCAATGCCATTAAGTGATAAACCAATGTCCCAAAAACAATGATTGTAAACATCGCTAATAACGGCGCCTGCCAGACTCTCTTTCTCAGTATCTGAGCCATGAGCACTTCTAACAAATAAGCTGTCAGAGGGATAATCCACGGGAGTCGAGACATAAAACCAATCAATGCCCCACCAAAGATCGCCCAATGCCAGCTTGAATCTACCTGCTCCTGCAGCGCCCAGGCTGCCAGCACGATCAGCAACAAATCAGCCGAACCTGAGAGGAGAGTAATGCGACTAACAATCGCTGACTGTAAGATAACAATCAGAATCAAAACAGGAATGGCAATAACATTACGCATATCAGGGCGTTGTTTCAGGCGCCAGGGGTGCAATATCCACCGGCCTGAAATTAGTAATGACCAATACTATTTCCAGTCGACTGAAGTCGACCACAGTTTGAACACTTGCGATTTGAAACAATTCATAATCGCGCTGTCGAACATTTTGCACTTGCCCAACAATCAGGTCAGGCGGGAACCCCCCCCCCAGGCCCGATGTCAATACAATATCGTTCGGTTCTATCGTAATATCCTGGGGGATCATTTCCAAAGCAAGATCCCCGGTTACAGATCCTGCCAATAAGGCTTCTGTTTCAGAGTTTTGCAAACGGATGTTGACGACAGAGCCAGGGTCTGTTATCAATTGAACGCGAGCCGCATCCGCAATTACGGCATCGATCCGGCCGACCAGACCCTGGTTGGTGACCACTGGCATCCCACTCAAGACGCCGTCACTTGAGCCGCGATTGATGATCACATAATGCAGGAACGGACTCGGATCCCGTCCGATCACTGCAGCCGCCATATATGTATTTTCTGGATTTGCACGAGAAAAATCGACCAGGGCTGAAAGGATTTGGGTTTCAGCTACTTGCTGCTGCAGTTCGATCATTTGAGTTTGCAAACGTGATATCTCAGCTTCCAATTCAGCATTCCTTTGTCGCAGAACAACCATATCACGCGGCGCTCTTAGAAATTCCTGAATGGCAATGTACCTGGAGGACATCCAATCCTGGACTGAAACCATTGAGCCGCTAAAAAGATTTGAGGCAGATCCGAAAAAACCTCCCAGGGCCAAAGCCATTACCCCCCCAATGACCAGAAAAACAATTGTTGTTTGCAGTGTGCGAGAAAAGAAATCTCTCATATTTTAGTTTACCAGTAATTGATTAAAATGCCCTGATCGTATCCCACTGAGGCATGGCTTAGACATTATGGTGAGTACTACCTCGCTCTAAACCCACGATATAAATACCTAATGTATCAAAATTCTCAAATAACATTCCGGCGCCACGAACCACGCAAGTTAACGGATCTTCCGCAACCCAAACACGCAGATTCAGTTCATCCGATAAACGCTCAGCCAGCCCCTGCAGCAGAGCGCCTCCACCTGCCAAACAAATACCAATATCCATCAGGTCTGCAACGATTTCCGGAGGGATCTCATCCAATGCATCCCTGACAGTGTCCACAATCACCTGAACAGATGCCGATAAGGCATCACGGACCTCAACCGACGAGATCTCCACAGTCTCTGGCAGACCGGTCACCAGGTTACGGCCGCGTACCTCCATTGTTCTTTCTGTTGGCAGTGGATAAGCTGAACCAATATTCATCTTGATTTTTTCTGCAATCCCCTGTCCAACCAGTAAGTTGTATTTATTTCTCAGGTATTGAATAATATCCTGGTCGAGTTCATCCCCAGCTACACGCAAAGATCTGGAAGCAACCACGCCGCTCATAGACATGACCGCCACCTCAGTCGTTCCCCCGCCAATATCTACAACCATACTGCCGCGGGTTTCAGAGATTGGAAGTCCGGCCCCTAATGCCGAAGCAATCGGTTCTTCCAATAAGAAGACCTGTCTGGCTCCAGCCGCCATGACGGCGTCATAGACTGCCCGTTTCTCAACTTCGGTTACACCCGTAGGAATACCAATAACAACTCGCGGCCGAGGCAGGGGAACTACACTCTGTTCGTGGACCCGTCCAATAAAATACTCCAACATTACCCGGGTAACATCGAATTCAGAAATCACCCCATCTCTTAACGGCCTCACAACAACAACATTACCAGGTGTTCGGCCAAGCATTTCTTTTGCTTCAAGACCAATCGACAGAGGCAGGCGTTGTTTTTTATCAATGGTTACCCATGAAGGTTCATTGATTACAATACCTTTCCCCCGCACCAGCACCAGGGTATTTGCCGTTCCAAGGTCAATGGCAATATCTAATGAAAAAAGGCCTAGCAGCCAATTAATGGGGTTAAAAGCCAACTTTCCGGGCTCCTCGATGTTATGGTATTTAAATTCTGACTGTCACGAACACAATCGTTTAATACTGCAAAAAGATGATATATGAACAACAGTCAATAATGGGTTCGTGAATATAGCCTGTTCATTATACCATGAGCACAATTCTGCAACCGGACAACATTTTAGGGCGCCCTTTCGTGCCTGGAAGTTATCACATGCCAGGGTAAAATTGTGTTTTTTAGCCCGTAATACCACCCCCAGTTCTATGGGGCGGGCGCAGAAAATCCCAAAGAGCCTCTTTGGGTAGTCAAGTTGTGACTGTCAGGATCGAAACAAGTGGTACCACAGCTGCAGGAGGCTCCTAAATCCCCTCAACCATTCTTTCATCTCCACACAGAAAAACATTCAGACATTATGATCCTGAACAGGATTTCTTCCAAGAAGATACGCGGATTACGTGCGATCGTCGCCTGTAAATTATTGTTGACGCAACCTGGTAAGTGATTTCGGGTTAAGTTAATAGTTACAGAGTACTGCGAAAATATCTGAACTGAAATTCTGGTTTTTGAAGGTGCTTTATCGGATCCAAGTTTAGATATTTATGCAAGAAGCAGTAATATATCCCTTCTTTAGGAAAGTATTTGGGAGAGAAGATGACAAAAATTGCCTTAGTTACTGACAGCACCGCATATATTCCAAAAGACTATATCAAACAATATAACATCACAGTCACGCCCCTGGTGCTGATTTGGGGGGATGAGACATTCGAAGATGGTGTAGATATTCAACCGGATGAGTTCTACAGCCGCTTACAAACCGCAGAAGTAATGCCATCCACATCTCAAACAACCCCTGCCACAATGCAAAAAACTTTTGCCGCTCTCTTGGATAAAGGATATGAAATTGTAGCACTGTTCATTTCATCGAAATTATCCGGGACTGTTCAATCAGCCGTCCAGGCCAAAGAGGCGTTCTCAGCAGGAAAAGAAAAAATCCATATCATTGACACCTTTTCAACCGCGATGGCAATGGGTTATCAGGTTCTCGCTGTGGCTCGGGCTATTTCTGATGGCGCTGACATTGATGACTGCCTGTCGCTGGCAGAAAAAGCCCGTAATAACACAGGCGTTTACTTTGCTGTTGACACACTCGAGTTCCTACACCGTGGTGGGCGCATTGGCGGGGCGCAGCGTTTCCTGGGTTCGGCGCTAAACCTGAAACCCATTCTGGCCCTGCAGGATGGGCGCGTTGTCGCTGTTGACCGTGTCCGAACAAAACGCAAGGCTATTGACAGGGTGCAGGAGTTGGTTGCCGCCCAGGTCAACGGAAAATCTTCTATTCGACTGGCAACCATCCACGCAAATGCAAAAGATGAAGCCAAACAACTACTGGAGCGAGCCAGCAACGATCTTGGAGCCATTGAGTCGGTCCGGTCTGAAGTCAGCCCTGTGATTGGCACACATGCTGGCCCAGGAACAGTCGGTCTGGCATATATGTACGACGTGTCGTAACAATTCCATCTGCAAATCAAAGCGAAGATATCCCATCCGGTTATCTTCGCTTTTTTTCTTCTCATCTAGCATTACAGCGCACTGTAATGCTAGCATAGAAACCAAAATGTATTTATTCAGCCATTTTTGCTGAAAACCGCTGCCAGCGGCAAACCGGGCTGATTTCTTTGTCGAATAACCCATATGCTTGCCGCGGGTAAAGTTGCGCCAGACTGCCAGAGGTGTCTGTTTCTAAGCCGCGACCGGATAGATACACCAAAATTTCATCTCCAGGTGTTCTCCCCCTGGTGAAACGAGTATAATTCAATCATGGTCGTGAAGTCGCCGCTTACAATCGGGATTGCAGGAGGTTCAGGTTCAGGGAAGACAACAGTCGCCCAAAGTATCCTGCAGCGTGTTGGCCCAGAGAAAATCGCTTATCTTCAACACGATGCCTATTATAAGGATTTAAGCGGCCTGCCGCCTGTTCAACGGGCTGAAGTGAATTTTGACCATCCGAACTCACTTGAAACCGAATTGTTAATCGATCACGTAAAACAACTCAAAGAAGGCCAATCGGTTGAAGTGCCTATTTATGACTTTTCCAATCATAAACGGACCGACCAGTCTTTCGCGGTATCCCCGCGAAGGGTAAGCCTAGTCGAAGGAATTCTTATCTTTACCGAACCGGCCTTAAGGGACCTGTTCGATATCAAGATCTTTGTAGACACTGACCCTGACATTCGCTTCATCCGTCGCCTGGAGCGTGACATCAAGGAACGTGGTCGGACAACAGAATCTGTTATTAAACAATATCTGGCAACCGTTCGCCCAATGCATATGGAATTCGTAGAGCCTTCCAAGCGCTATGCTGATGTTATCATTCCAGAAGGCGGTTTTAATACTGCCGCGCTTGATATGGTCGTAGCCCGGATTGAAACAATGCTCACATCTTCGTGTTAGGAGAAAAAACGATGAATTCACCAAAACAATGGGATACCCCCCCGGATATGCTGATTGATCCAGAAAAAAAATACAAAGCCATCATTCAAACTGAGAAGGGCAGCGTTGTGCTTGAATTATTTTCCGATAAAGTGCCCACCACAGTGAACAATTTTGTTTTCCTGGCTCGTCAGGGTTTCTATGATGGCACTCTCTTTCACCGCGTTATCTCTGATTTCATGGCTCAGGGCGGCGATCCAACCGGCACAGGTCGCGGTGGGCCAGGGTATCGCTTTGGCGATGAATTTCATCCATCATTGAAACACGACCGTCCCGGCATCCTATCGATGGCCAATGCCGGTCCAAATACAAACGGTTCACAATTCTTTATTACCCATGTACCGACCCCACATCTGGATAACAGACATAGTGTCTTTGGACAAGTGATTGAAGGCATGGATGTTTTACTTTCTATCCCTTCCCGGGATCCAATCAATCCTGAGTACCCCGGGATAAAAATTGAAAAATTAATGATTGAAGAGTTGAATTGATACTTGTCTGAAAAACACAAAAACATCTTACTTCGAGTTCTTGCCATTGTTGTAGTGATTGGCCTGAGCGTTTTTCTGGTCAGCAGTAAAGACAAAATCGAACATCTTACTGTGTTCGGTTATCCGGGGATTTTTCTGGTTGCGCTGTTATCCAATGGCACCGTATTCTTCCCTGCCCCTGGCCTGGCTGTCATCTTCTCGATGGGTGCTGTATTTAATCCTATTTGGGTGGGAATCGCTGGAGGGATAGGCGCAGGTCTGGGAGAATGTACCGCTTACCTTGCCGGTTTCTCGGGACGGGCAGTCGTTGAAAATACAAAACCTTATCAACGGATTGTCCCTCACGTGCGAAAGTATGGCATTCTGGTTATTTTTATTCTTTCTGCCATACCGACTCCTTTTTTTGATCTGGCCGGGGTTGCAGCCGGTGTGTTGAAAATGCGACTGCCAAGATTTTTCTTCGCTGCCA
This sequence comes from Anaerolineales bacterium, assembly GCA_016927315.1. GTDB lineage: Bacteria > Chloroflexota > Anaerolineae > Anaerolineales > Villigracilaceae > JAFGMV01. The sequence goes on from JAFGMV010000015.1 coordinate 64,875, forward strand.
TCACAGGCAATATCATTAAAATGACTCTCATTGCTTATGCCGGTTACCATTCGATCAACTTATTTTTCGGGAATGGTTAAACCTTGTCTGATAATAGCAAAAATATCTTTCTTCGTATTCTTGCCCTGATTTTTGTCATCGGATTAAGTGTATTCCTGATCAGCATTCGGGATCGCATTGATCACCTTTCTGTATATGGATATCCTGGTATCTTCCTGGTAACAATGCTGTCAAGCGCTACGGTATTGATCCCTGCCCCAGGATTGGCAATCATCTTCACGATGGGAGCAATATTCAACCCGGTCGGAATTGCAATCGCAGGAGGACTCGGTGCTGGAATTGGCGAACTCTCTGGATACCTGGCAGGATTTTCGGGTCAGCCCGTTATCGAGAAATTGGGACTATACAACCGCATCCTCCCCTTTATAAAAAAATATGGGGGGGTGGCTGTTTTCATCCTGGCTTGTATTCCCAATCCTGTATTCGATCTGGTTGGGATCGCAGCCGGCATGTTAAAGATCCCGATTAAAAAATTTTTGATCGCCGCCACAGCCGGCAACACAGTAAAAATGTTCGTATTTGCTTATGCAGGCACATTCTCAATCGACCTGTTCTTTGGAAACTAATCTATGAGCAACTTCTCAAAAATTGATGCTTTCCTGGATAAACACCTCTCTGAAAGTATCACCGAACTTTCTGTTTTGACCGCCCAGCCAAGTATCGCAGCGCAGGAATTGGGTCTGACTGAATGCGCAGGACTTGTTTCTTCGATGCTCCAGACAAGAGGTTTCCGGGTTGAAATTTTCTCAACGGGCGGCGCTCCAATTGTCTTTGGAGAACGAAAAGGCCGCACCAATAAGACCCTGCTTTTTTATAACCACTATGATGTGCAGCCTCCCGAACCACTCGAACTATGGAACAGTCCCCCGTTTAAACCAACTTTACGTGAAGGGCGGTTGTACGGACGCGGCGTCAGCGATGATAAGGGTCACATTACCTCCCGATTGTTTGCCATCGATGCCCTCCTGGAAACCGAAGGCGAATTACCCTGTAACATAAAATTCATTATCGAAGGCGAGGAGGAAGTCAGCAGTTTACACCTGCACGAATTCGTCAAAGAAAATAAACCCTTGCTGGCCGCCGATGCGTGTATCTGGGAATTTGGCGGAGTAGATCAAAATGAAATTCCAATCCAATACCTGGGGCTGCGTGGGATTTGTTACGTCGAACTATCTGTTGAAACTGCCGCAGAAGATGTCCATTCCGGTTTGGGTGGTTCGATATTTCCAAATGCTGCCTGGAGACTGACCTGGGCACTTAACTCCTTGAAAGACAGAAACGAGAAAATATGCATCGCCGGATTTTATGATGGCATCCAACCGCTTACAGAACAAGAAATGAAATTGTTCGCTGCCATGCCGGACCTGTCTGCTGAATACAAACGGCAATATGGAATTACCGGGTTTATCAAGGGGCTGCAGAACGGCAGGGAAATCAATATTGCACAGGTTCTTGAACCAACCTGTACAATTTGCGGATTAACCTCCGGGTATCAAGGACCCGGTTCCAAGACAGTCCTGCCAGCCAGGGCAAGCGCCAAGGTTGATTTTCGGCTGGTACCCGACCAAAACCCGGACGATATTCTCAAGAAATTGCGCGTTCATCTCGATTCGCAGGGGTTTGCTGATATAAATATAAATTATCTTGGCGGAGAATCCCCCGCCCGCACGTCTCCAGATCATCCCTTTGTTGGGATCGTGGTTGAGACAGCCCGTGACGTCTATGGTGTTCCCATGCAATTGGTTCCCTTATCAGGTGGCTCCGGACCAAATTATCCTTTCATTCATGACCTGGGCTTACCTGTTGCTTCAGCAGGCCTTGGGTACCCGGATACACGTACCCACGCACCAAACGAAAACATTCGCCTCGATCTGTACCTGAAACATGCCAAACACATGGCGCGTGTGTTGAAAGAATTTTCAATCAATCCCTGACTATGAAACATTGGCTCTCTTCTCTTAATGATCTGGGGAACCAACTGACCGCTCTATATCTGCTTTTGAGCATTCCGTTTATGGCTGCATCGTTTATCGGAAATAAGCTCATTGACCAAATCAATGCTCAGGCTGTCGCACTGCAGGTAGAAAAGACTCTGGTATTGTTTAATATCACAATCTTGGTTTTATTCCTGCTTGTGAGCGCAGTGTATTGGCTGGTCATTTACAAACAAATAATCAATCCCATAAAAAAGGCTTTTCCCGTCAACAAAGCAGTCAGCCAGAGCAATCCGATGGATGAAAAGCAAAAGAAAATTTTGGAACATTTTTCCACAAGAAAAGATCAAATCGGGCAACTCGCAAAGTGCATGTTAACCATGGACGAAGCCATTGCATCGAGGAGCAGGGAACAGGAAATTCTTTTTGAAACCAGTGCGGCGGTGATTGCATCATTGGATCCTCAAACTGTCCTTGATCGTATCCTTGAACAGGTCGAACGCCTGCTCGGGGTCCAAAAGAGTGCCATCGTGGCGCTTGACCAATCCCGTGGAATCTTCAGTATCTGGGCCGGAAGAGGGCTATCCGAAAAATACATGCGTGAATTGACCATTCAACCCACAGATCCGAAATCCATCACCATGCGGGCTCTCAATGGAAACCTCCCTCTCCAGATAAGCAACGTTGAAGAGGATGAAAGTTTCGCACCTTACCTGAAACGAGCGCTGAAAGAAGGTTTCAGCTCCTTACTGGTGATTCCTTTTAACACGCACCACGCGCCGCCATCCGCCCTATTGGTTTACCGTTCCGAGCCGCATGTATTTAGCAAAACAGAAATTCAAACCCTGGAAAGATTTGCCAATCATGCAACCATGGCTATCGAGAATGCAATCCTGTTCGATCGCAGTGATACCCAACTCCACGCACAAACACTACGTTTGGAGGCGCTGGTGGGCTCTCTTAATGATGGATTGATATTAAGCGACCATGATGGCAATGTAGTGTACGCTAACCGCCGCATCAGTGAGCTGGCGGGTTTATCGACAGAAAAAATCAAAGGGATCAGCGTTCGTCAAACACTGAGGAATATTTTTATAAAACTCCCGGACCCCGAAACAAGCCAGGACCTGATTCGTACAATCCTCACCCTGGAGGATGGGCAACGCATACGGATCTCCCTGAAAGAATCCGGAAAAACGATCGATCTGCAGTTACATGTTTTCGATGTTACCGACCAGCAAGGCACACCCACAGGCAACGGTTTAATCTTGCAAGATATCACCGCTGACCAGGAGTTAGATCGCATGAGATCCAGCCTGGTCGCTACCGTCTCCCATGAGTTACGGACCCCCCTGGCTTCCATCAAAGGATATGCTTCCACCCTGCTGGCTGAGGATGTCTCCTGGGACCAGACATCACAACGGGAATTTCTCGAGATCATATCAAATGAAGCCGATCGACTTACCAATCTGGTTAACAATTTGCTTGATCTTTCCCGAATTGAATCCGGAGATTTTAAACTGTCTTATGACGAATGCCCGTTAGAAAAATTGATCATTCACGCTGCACAAGGAGCGAAACTGCAAGCAGATAACACGTTTGATGTACACATTGACCCTGGTCTGCCTCCCTTATTTGCAGACTCACAGCGACTGGAAACAGTTCTAAGGAATTTAATTGAAAACGCTGTAAAATATGCTGGAGAGCTGGCTTCGATCCGGGTTGAAGTCACTTACCAGAAAGAACCAAAGAATTTGCATATCTTCCGGGTTTTCGATAACGGTCCCGGCATTCCACAGGAAGAACATAAACGTATCTTTAAAAGTTTTTATCGCATAAACGATGATCTCACTCGCCTGGCTACCGGGACCGGCCTTGGACTGGCGATTTGCCAGGGTCTGGTTCAAGCCCACGGCGGTGAAATCTGGGTAGAACCTAAAGAGAGTGGTACTTGCATTGCTTTTTCTATCCCATCCTGCGATCTTCGTTAGAAACACGACCTTTAGAAAAGGAATGGTGATTTATGGGCGCTCCTACAATATTGGTGGTTGATGACGAGAAACCCTTACGGGATTTCATCAGCCGAAATCTGGAAGCTCGCGGGTTTAATGTGCTGGCAGCCACAAATGGCCTCGAAGCTTTAACCGCCATACAAACGCAAATCATTGATCTGGTAATCCTGGACATTATGATGCCGCACCTGGACGGCCTGGAGACTACTTCCCGCATCCGGCAGTCATCGCTTGTTCCTATCATCATCTTGACGGCTCTCGGCGAGGAAGCCGACAAAGTAAAAGCGTTTGACCTGGGCGCCGACGACTACCTCACAAAACCTTTTGGCATCGGGGAATTAATGGGAAGGGTTAAGGCTGTCCTGCGCCGGGCCCGCTGGTCTGACACGATTGGCCAGGATGAGGAGATTGTCCATGGTGGTATCTGCGCTGACCTCAGCAAGCATGAAGTGACCGTGAAAGACAGCCCGATTGACCTGACGCCAACTGAATTCAATCTATTGATCTTTTTGATGCGAAACGCTGGCAAAGCCCTTTCACACCGCGCCATTTTACAAAACGTATGGGGGCCAGAATATGGAGAAGAAGCAGAATACCTGCGCGTCTATATTGGCCGTCTCAGGCAGAAAATCGAAGTGGATCCGATTTCGCCCCGCTATCTGCTGACAGAGCGCGGGTACGGGTACCGCTTTGAGACACCCCAAGACTAAATCCCTGGTTTTAAGTACGCGCAAGACAGACAGGAAAATGTGAAAACAATCGCGATTTCTACCCGGAAAGATCAGCAATCTATACGATTGGATTTGACCCATACCCTTCGACCACTTACTGCTGTTGATGACATTTCCATCCCAAGGGTTAACAAGTCGTGAAAATAACCTATAATTAGGAATACCCTCTCATTGTTAACTGTGAGGTTGATTATTCATTACCCATTCAGGAGGTTTCTATGCTGGTTGGAACACGCATGTCGACGCCTATCATTACACTTCCCTCTGATACACCCATCCATGACGCCCTCATTCTGTTCAAACAAGAAAATATCCGGCGAGCACCTGTTATCGATAAAGGAAAACTCGTTGGCATTATCTCAGAAGAAGACCTGTTAAACGCTTCTCCTTCGCAGGCGACCAGTTTGAGTATCTGGGAGATGAACTACCTGCTCAGCAAGATTAAAGTTTCAGATGTGATGACCAAGGTCGTTCATACTGTCACTGAAGATACACCCATTGAAGAAGCAGCAAAAATCATGGTGGACAACAGTGTCGGTGGTTTACCGGTTATGAGGGGAAGTGAAGTAGTCGGAATGGTCACCGAAACAGACCTGTTCAAAATCTTTCTGGAATTGATGGGGGCCAGAGATGCCGGCGTCAGGGTCACCGCCTTGATCGAGGAGAAACCAGGGCAGTTAGCCAGGCTGGGAGAGTTGATCGCTTCCAAAGGCGGCAACTTCATCACCTTTGGACAGTTTGAAGGAGAAACTCCAGAGAACAGCCTGGTCACTTTCAAGGTGGTTGGGATGAAACTTGAAGAAGTAAAGCAGGCCATTCAACCAGTTATACAGAAGCTGGTCGACATTCGGGAATAATAAAACCGTTTACTGCTTGCAGAGCAAAAGAGGATGAGAAGGTTATTCTGGCTGCTGCCCTCTCATCCTCTTTCGTATTTTTCCATCCCCGGGCAGTTACTTCTTCCGAGGATGCACTTTCCGGCGGTTAGGTCTCCCCGGACTTTTTTCCTGGTTTCGCTTTCCCGTTCCATCTTTTAATCGGCTGACTTCATCAGGCATAAGATATCGCCATTCTTTCGGTTTTAAACGACCAAGAAACAGAGAACTGATCCTGACCCGAATGATGCGCACCACCGGCAGTCCCAGCAAAAACCCAATCTCTCGGATTTGTCGTTTGCGGCCTTCCTTCAGGATGACACGCAGCCAGGTTCCTTTTCCAGAAAGTGATTCAATCTGAACCTGAGCCGGGGTGGTCTTATATCCATCTTCCAACACCACACCGCGCCGCCAGGCTTCCAGCTGGACATTATCCGGACGATTGGCAACCAGAACTCTGTACTCCTTTTCGTGAGCAAACCTTGGATGTGTCAGGCGATTGGCCAACTCACCATCATTGGTCATCAGGACAAGGCCTTCACTATCATAATCCAACCTGCCAACTGGATATAAACGCTCTTCTATCGGTACAAGATCACGGACTGTCAACCTTGTGTCTCCGGGTTCCGATTCCACCGTCGAAAGAACTTTACGGGGTTTGTAGAGAGCCACATATACCTTCGGTTCAAGCACGGTCATAGGCTTTCCGTCAACGATGATCTTGTCCAGCGCCGGATCGGCCTTTTGTCCTAAGACAGCAGTCTTTCCATTCACACTCACCCGACCAGAAATGATGATTTCTTCACAACTCCGTCGAGAGCCCAGGCCAGCCTGAGCCATTAATTTTTGAAGTCTCTCCTGCATAACAAAGGATTATAAGCGATAGTTCTTCAATTTTCTAATCAGGGTTCTACCAATAATGGTGAACCTGAGGACGGATCAAGCGGTCATACAACCCGGTTACCTTATCCAGCGTATCTTTTGATAATGGATCCTGCTCAACGGCGCTGATGTTTTCTTCGGCTTGAGAAGGGGTCTTGGCCCCGGGGATAGCGCAGCTAACCGCGGGAAACATCAGTATCCAGCGCAGCGCGAACTGAACCATGCTCATCCCCTCCGGAATCAAAAGCTTAAGTTCATCAACTGCCTGCAAACCTGTCTCATAGTCGACGCCCGCAAACGTCTCCCCGCGATCAAACGCATCCCCTTTCCTGTTAAAGGCCCGGTGGTCATCCTTGTCAAAAGTAGAACTTTGGGTAAACTTGCCGGTCAGTAAACCAGAGGCCAACGGCACCCGGGCCAGCACGGCAACCTTACGGCGTTCAGCCTCTTTAAAAAATAACGCTGCCGGCCGTTGACGAAAGATATTGAAAATAATCTGTACCGACTCGACCTCAGGGTATTCGACAGCTTTCAGGGCTTCTTCAACTTTTTCAACGCTGACCCCGTAGTGTTGTATCTTACCCTGTCGCTTAAGGTCATCTAAAATCGCAAATACTTCGGGGCGGTAGAACACTTCCGTTGGCGGACAATGCAGTTGGACGAGATCAAGTGTTTCTGTATCCAGGTTCTTCAAACTTCGCTCGACGAATGCAGTCAGGTTTTTCCTGTTGTAACCATCAGCAACATGGGGATCCAACCGGCGACCAGCCTTGGTAACAATATGGAAATCAACATCAGTGCGGTCTTTCTTCAACTGTGCCAGCAGCCGCTCACTACGCCCATCGCCATACACATCAGCCGTATCGAAAAGATTGACTCCCAGGTCAAGCGCTTTGTGCAAAGCGTCCAATGAAGTGCTGTCCTCCACCGGCCCCCAGGTGCCGCCAATTGCCCAGGCGCCAAAACTGATTGCCGATACCTTCCAACCTGTTCGGCCAAAATCTCTGTATTCCATTTTAAACCTCCATTCTTATTCGTAAGATCATCGGCTGGCTTAATCATATCATCCACCGGGCTTAATTAAGGTCCGGGTTTCAAACTGAAAGACAGCCCAGCCGTTGTTTGACAACCATTTACAATTGGCAATTAAAAATTGGCTCTTGACTTTAACTTTTTTCCATGCTATATTTTCTCTGTAAACGCTTCCAAATATACGCCGAGATTATTTGGGTTTCTAGAAAACTTTCCAGCAACGTTATAAAATTATTGCCTTAATCACCTCAAAAAGCCAATCTTTTTGCCGCATAAGGGTCAAATCTCTGTAAACGCTTGCAATAATGGAAGAAAATATTTCATCGAAAGTAACCATAAAGAATGTCGCGAAAGAAGCCGGTGTGTCGTTTGGCACTGTTTCTCGCGTGGTAAATAATGACATTCACGTCAAGCAAGAGACCCGTACGCGCGTCCTCAAGGCAATGGAAAAATTAGGGTATGTCGTCAATCGGCAGGCCCGCAGTCTGGCTGGGGGAAGGACCAATACCATCGGTGTGCTGGCCCCTGACCTGGGAACAGGCTATATCGGCGAGGTCATCCGGGGTATCGATGCCGAACTGGCGCTCAAGCACTATGATTTAATGTTGTTCACCACTCACCGCACCGCAGAAAAAGAATCAAAATATGTCGCCAATCTGGTTACTGGTATTGTAGATGGGCTGTTGTTGATCGTATCGCGGCGCCCTGACGAACATATCAGTACCCTCACCCGTATCAACTTCCCCTTTACCCTGATCGACCACCAGGCCCGGGGCGATGACTGCCCGGCAGTGGGCGCCACAAACTGGCAAGGTGCGTATAACGCGACCGAATACCTGATCAAGTTAGGCCACCAACGCATTGGTTTTATTACTGGCTGGATGGATCTGCGCGCTGCAATCGACCGCCTGGAAGGATATAAATCCGCATTGCGAACCTATCATATTCCGGTAGAGCAAAAGTTGATCTATGAGGGACAGTTCTTCCAGCCGGATGGCTACGCCGGCGCTTCTGCTTTGATAGAACTGGAGGATCGTCCAACAGCGATATTTGCTTCGAATGACGTTATGGCGATGGGCGCTATGGATGCTGTCCGCAACCGCGGGCTGCGCATCCCGGATGACATCTCCATCGTTGGCTTCGATGACATTCCCCAGGCAGAGTTTGTCCGGCCCGCTTTGACCACTGTCCGCCAGCCGCTCGAAAAGATGGGCCGGGTCGCCACCCAGATGCTTTTGGACAGACTGGAAAACCCCAATAAAGTGCCCGAACGGATCGAATTGCCCACTGAATTGATCGTCCGCAATTCGACCATGCCCCTTGTTGAAAAGGCCAGGAGCGGTTAATTGCCCGCGCCTGTCTTTTATTTTATGTCCGCTTTAGAGAAAGGAGAACATAGTCGCCGATTGAATACCCAACGTACGACTCGCTTTGTTCGAATAAATAAGAGAAGATTGAATTCAATTCCTAAAAAGGAGAAGAAGAATATGTTACGCAAGTTTTATATCGTGCTGAGTCTGGTGCTGATTGCATCCTTCGCACTGGCCGCCTGCGGCCCCACAGCCACTGAAGCCCCCGTGGCTGAAGAGACCGAAGCTCCTGTAGCTGAAGAGACCGAAGCCCCTGCAGTTGATGCAGGTCCAAAAGTCTTGAACGTCTGGTCCTTCACCAACGAAATCCGCACCATGGCGATTGCCTATGAAGGCAAGAACCCCGATGTGGACGTAATCTACACCATGATCCCCATGACCGACGGTGAATATCAGACCAAGGTTAAGGCCGCAGTTGGCACCGCTGACGCCCCCGACGTAGTAGCTCTTGAAGCTGCCTTCGTTAAGGAATGGGTTGAAAGCGACCTGCTGATGGATCTAAATGAACTGCTGCCCTACACCGAAGAACTGCAGACCTACCCGGCCGTAGTCGAAGTCGGCACGAATGATGGCGTTTCCAAAGCCTTCTCTTACCAGGCTACTCCTGGCGCTTATTTCTACCGCCGCAGCATTGCCACAGAATGTCTTGGCACCGATGACCCCGCTGAAGTACAGGCGATGGTCGCCGATATCGACAAGTTCGTAGAAACCGCGGCCAAGATCCATGATTGCGGCACTGGCGACTACTTTGCAGTCGGCACCGCTGGCGCCATGTTCAACCCCTTCCTGGCCAACCGGGCTCAGCCCTGGATCGTTGATGACACCCTGGTGTTCGATCCCATGGTCAATGAGTATGTTGATTTCGCCAAGATGATGCGCGAAAATGGTTACGAATCACAGGCCGGCCAGTGGAGTGAAGGTTGGTTCGCAGGTATGAATGACACCCTGGTGGATGCCAATGGCACCCCCAAGAAGATCTTCAGCTACTTCCTGCCCACCTGGGGTCTTCCCTACGTGTTGATCCCCAATTCCACTTCAGACAACACCGACACTGGCGGCGACTGGGCCATGATCAATGGTCCGCTGGCTTACCAGTGGGGCGGCACCTGGGTTGGTGTTCTTGACACTGCCCCGAATGCTGAACTGGCCAAAGACTTCGTCCGCTTCGTTGCTCTGGATGAAGAGAACCTGACCAACTGGGCTACCGGTGTTTACACCAACGATTACCTGAAAGCCATCGATCCCGAAACACCCGATGACCAGCAGCAGCCCTCTGGCGACTTCGTCTCCAGCCAGGTGGTGGTCGAAAAGATCGCCAGCTCCTTTGATGACTCTGATCTGGCCAAATGGCTGGGCGGACAGAACTCCTACACCGCCTTCGCCAAAGCTGCCCCGAGCGTAAACGGCAAGCTGATGACCGGTTCTGACGATGCAATCCAGCGCGCTCTCCAGAGTGCTCTCGAACAGTATCTGAACGACGAAGTCACCAAGGAAGAAATGTGGCCGATCTGGTTGGATTCCGTTCGGAATGAGTTCCCCGATCTGGTTATCCCCGAGCTGCCCGCAGACTTTATGGAGTAGTCGAGTAATCTAGCATGACAGTGTGGGTCAGTGTATAATATGCACTGACCCACATCTTACTTGTAAAGGAGCCGCCGCCATGCAAGCGAATTTTAGAAAAAACTATTATGGCTATCTATTCATTGCCCCATTCATTATTGGGTTTTTAATCTTTGGACTGTATCCGGTTTATGATACGGTCTATCTCAGCTTTACCGATACCACGATTATGTCTCCCAATTCTGCACAATGGGTTGGGCTGAAAAATTTTGAACGCCTCTTCGCAGATGACTTCTTCATGCGTGCGGTCAGAAACACCTGGCTGATCTGGCTGTTGAACTTCATCCCGCAGATCGGTGTTGCGCTGCTGGTTTCTGTCTGGTTCACCAGCACCCGCCTGAAGATCAAAGGCGTCGGCGTCTGGCGAACTCTTTTCTATATGCCCAATCTGTTAATGCCGGCCTCCGTGGCGGCCCTGTTCTTCGCATTGTTTTCATTTTATGGCCCAATCAACCAATTCATGGTCAAGTCTGGTTTCCTGCCAGAGGCCATGCATTACCTTCAGAATACAACTGTCACCCGTGGACTGGTCGTTTTCATCCAATGGTGGATGTGGTTCGGACAGACTGTCATCATCGTCATGGCCGGCATGACTGCAATTTCCACCTCCCTGTACGAAGCCGCCATGGTCGACGGCGCCAGCGCCTGGCAGATGTTCTCACGCATTACAATGCCGCTGTTGAAACCGATCCTGATCTATATCTTCGTCACCTCGCTGGTCGGCGGTATGCAGATGTTCGACATACCCTATATGCTGACAGACGGTCGGGGCTCACCAGCCTATTCGATCATGACCAATAACATCCTGATGTACTCAAAGTTTTCCAGCAGCAAGGGCCACATTGGGGCGGCCTCCTCGGTTGGCGTCCTGGTATTCATCATGACGACTGTGATTGCTCTTGGCATTTTCTATTTCCTGAGAGATCGAGACAGCCAGTAGGTTAACAGGCAAATAAATTATACGGAGAGACGACTCATGCTTAACCCACTCAACAACTATACCCTTAAAACCAACTTTCAACGTTTTTTTGTCTATCTGTTCCTGGTCGTGATATTGGTCATCAGCATCATTCCGATCTGGCTGCTGTTGGTAAATGCCACCCGCTCCACACCTGAAATCCAGCAGGGGCTGGCGTTCTTCCCCAGCACCCACCTGATGGATAATTACCGCATCTTGCGCAGCAAAGGTCTGAACCTGTGGCTGGGCTTCGGCAACAGCACCTTTATTTCACTGGCCACTACCGTCCTGACCGTATACTTTTCAATGCTGACTGCCTACGGCATCGCGGTCTATGATTTTCCAGGAAAAAAACCCTTTTACAACTTCATCGTTGTCCTGGTCCTGCTTCCCCTGCAGCTGTCAATTATTGGTTTTTACCATTACATGTCAAAGCTGGGGTTAACAGACAATTACGCTTCCCTGATCCTGCCGGCGATTGCCAGTGCAGCCGGTGTGTTTTTTGCGAAACAATACCTCGATTCAATGATTATCAAAGACCTGATCGATGCAGGCAGGATCGACGGCGCCAGTGAAATCGGGATATTCCACAAGATCATGCTTCCCATTGCGGCTCCGGGGGCGTTCACCCTGGGAATATTCTCTTTCGTGGCCTCCTGGAACAACTTCTTTAATGCCTTCATCCTGATCACTTCGCTGGATAAATACACCCTCCCCATGATGGTGAAAACCTTACGCGGCGACGTCTATCGCACAGAGTATGGCGCCATTTATCTTGGCCTGGCGATTACCATTATCCCCATCGTTATCTTCTACGCATTATTCTCCCGCTATATCATCAGCGGTATCGCAATGGGATCTGTAAAAGAATAAGATTTGATTTGGGATCCACAAACCAACAAAAACCAAAAATCCTCCACCTGTTTTACTACTCGCTGGAGGATTTTCATTTAATACCTGGAGCTTCCAATGAGAAAGAACGAAAACCACAAACAGGCGATTGAAAAACTTATCGATCAAATGACCCTGGAAGAGAAAGTATCCCAGTTGGTATTCGATTCACCCGCAATCGAAAGGCTGGGAATACCTGCCCATAACTGGTGGAGTGAGGCTTTGCATGGCCTCGGACGGGCGGGCGTCGCGACTGTCTTCCCCCAGGCTATCGGCCTGGGGGCTACCTGGAATCCAGAACTTTTATTCAGGATCGCAACCGCCATCTCGGATGAAGCCCGGGCCAAACATCACCAGGCTGTCCGCCAGGGTTACAGGGGTTATTACTCTGGCCTTACTTTTTGGTCGCCGAATATCAACCTCTTCCGGGATCCCCGTTGGGGGCGCGGACAAGAAACCTACGGCGAAGATCCATACCTGACAGCAGAATTCGGCAAGGCTTTTGTGAACGGACTTCAGGGGGATGACCCAGAAACGCTTAAGCTGGTCGCGACTCTCAAACACTTTGCCGTCCATAGTGGACCGGAGAATCAACGTCATTCTTTCAATGTGGATATCGATGAACCAGGCATGCGCGAGTTTTATCTGTTCGCATTCGAAGCCTGTGTTAAGGAATCCAAACCCGCTTCCATTATGGGCGCCTATAACCGGGTCAATGGGGAACCGGCATGCGCCAGCACAACCCTGCTGCAAAAGATACTGAGGGATGAATGGGGATTTGATGGATATGTAGTATCAGACTGTGGCGCCATACTGGATATCTATGCACATCACAAAGTCTGTGAAACCGCTCCCGAAGCAGCCAGCCTGGCCGTAAAAAATGGCTGCGACTTGAATTGCGGCGAGGTCTATCCTGCCTTGCTGGAAGCCGAGGCCCTGGGCCTGATCACCGAAAAAGAGATCGATATTGCCCTCGAACGTGTGCTCGCGGCCCGTTTCCAACTGGGAATATTTGATCCCCCAGGGACACATCACTACACCCAGATCCCCATGGATGTGGTCGCCTCACCGGCGCACCATGCCCTGGCTTTACAGGCGGCCCGCGAGTCGATTGTTCTGCTAAAGAATGAGAACCACGTATTGCCTCTCAGCAAAGATATTGCCTCCCTGGCAGTGATTGGTCCAAACGCAGATCACATCCAATCTTTGTTGGGGAATTACCACGGGACGCCCTCCGATCAAATCACCCCACTGGAAGGGATCAGGAAGAAAGTATCACCCACCACCAGGGTTGAGTATGCAGCCGGATGTAATTTCACTGCCGCCACTCCTTCATTAAGCGTTGTTCCCGGCGCATATCTGCTAACAGCAGATAAAACTCAAAATGGATTAACCGCGAAATATTACCAGGGCTTGGACCAGACAGCCGCACCGGCGCTCCAAAGGACAGATACAAACCTGGACTTCATCTGGAAAGACAGCTCTCCACTTTCTGGTCAATGGGGAGAAAAATTCGGCGCAACCTGGCAGGGTTTTTTGGTCCCCCCAAGAACCGGTAACTATAGATTGGGCATGAATGGTTACAGTCAGTACCGCCTGCTGCTGGACAATGAGTTGGTCGTTGAGAATAACATCATCCACCATCCAATTCTCAAAACAAAAGACCTGGAACTCGAAGCAGGCCGTGAATATTCAATTTCAATACAATACAGGAATGAGGGTTTGGATCCTCAAATCCAACTCTTATGGGCGCTGCCTGGTCAGGACCACGAGAAGGCTGCCGTTCAGGCGGCCAGTAATGCAGAGGCAGTCATCATGGTAATGGGCCTTACTCCGTATCTTGAAGGTGAAGAGATGGAAGTTCAAATCGAAGGTTTTGCAGGTGGAGACCGAACCAATATAGACCTGCCAGCCTCCCAGCTCGGATTATTAAAACAGGTCAACCAATTGGGTAAACCGGTCATCCTGGTATTGCTCAACGGCAGCGCCCTGGCAATCAACTGGGCAAATGATCATGTACCCGCCATCCTGGAAGCCTGGTATCCAGGCCAGGCCGGTGGTCAGGCCATTGCTGATGTCCTGTTTGGAGACTATAACCCATCCGGTAAGTTACCCGTAACATTTTACAAATCTGTGGACGACCTGCCCCCCTTTCATGATTACCAACTGGCCGGACATACCTACCGATACTTCGATGGAGAACCTTTGTATGCCTTTGGCCATGGGTTGAGCTATACCAGCTTTGAAATCAATAACCTGCAGTGCGATAAACCTGAACTGGTCATCGGAGATGAAATTAACATCAACGTTGATATAACCAACACAGGCCGGGATCACGGAGAGGAAGTCGTTCAGCTTTACATCCAACGCCCCAGAACATCACCGGTCATTCCCGGCATAGAACTGAAAGGTTTTAAGCGCCTCCAGCTTGCCCCTGGAGAGAAAAAGACCTTAACCTTCAGCCTGCACAGTTACCAACTCGGGTCATACGAAAAAGAGTCGCTTTTTTCTGTTTCCCCCGGTATTTTCAGGGTACTGGTTGGAAGCGCTTCAAATAAATTGGTTCTGGATAAGGAATTCCGGCTCAACGGAAAGAAAACCAATATTGATCAAGGCAAAGTCTTTTTCACACAGGTAAAAGTATCTGCATAAAAGCTTCCTGCTGCTGGCTACCCTGAAGGAAAGTGACCATCCCGCCAGGGAACAAAACCTGCCTGGCTGGTCACTCCCAAATTATCATTGTAGAAGAACAAGCACCCCTGCGCGCGCCTGGGGTCTTGTTCTTCTTTTTCGAATTCCCTGGTCTTGTGGAGACAATATTCAAGCGGTCAGGCTGCCTTGGTCTTTCCCTGACCTCTTCAAAAAACACACCGGTCAAACTTCTTAACCATTTCATCCGCAAAAACTGCATAAGTCCAGACAACATGACATTTGTCACATCCCAATAATGACTTAATACGTAATTGCAATCACCCATTGAAAATTGTATAATTGGCACTATGGTTTATTTGTTGCCCCAACAAACTAACTCGGATCAATTTACTTCATGAGTTCTTCGCGCACAGCCGACCAGGAAACAGTCAGAAAAGTCAATCAATCCCTGGTGTTGGGATTGATTCGTTCTTATGCCCCCATCTCAAGGGCAGATTTGGCCTCCGAAACCGGCTTGAATCGCAGCACTGTTTCCAGTATTGTAACTCGCCTGATCGAAGAGGGTCTGGTAATGGAAACGGAGCTCTTAGATTCAAAAGTTGGCCGCCCGGGGATCGCCCTGGATCTCAACCCCGCCGGTGGAGCGGTAATCGGCATGGAAATCGGAGTTGGTTTCCTCTCCACGATCGTAACCGATTTCTCATCAAGAACCCTCTGGCAGGATTGGTGTGAAGAAGACACCACGCTGCCACAGGATGAAGTAATCAAACGGGCTGAAGCAAAGATCGAACAGGCGCTTGACGTCGTGAACGCTCACGGGTTGCGCCCCCTGGGGATTGGATTGGGAGTTCCCGGTATTGTGGATGTTCACAAAGGCGAACTGCTCATTGCGCCTAATCTGGGCTGGAAAAATGTCCCCATTAAGTCTATGTGGAACGATCGCTTCCGCATTCCGGTCCTGGTAGATAACGAGGCCAATCTGGCTGCATTGGGAGAATATTATTTTGGAGTTGCCAGGTACGTAGATCATTTTATTTTCCTGTCAGCGAATGTCGGCCTGGGGGGTGGTATTATCGTAAAAGGCGAGTTGTTCCAGGGCGGGAATGGTTTCGCCGGCGAGATCGGACACATTCATCGTGACCCCAATGGTGAACAATGCCGCTGCGGTCGAAAAGGCTGCTGGGAAACCCAAGTCGGTCCAATCGCAGTGATCCGGCGTGTTCGAAAAATGCTTGAAACCCAAAACAATAATGCTGTGATGAAATTATGCAGCGGCAACCTGGACGCCTTAACCTTTGGGATGATCCTTGACGCAGCCCGGCAGAAAGACCCGCTCTGTTTAAAAGCCGTTGAAGATATCGCTATTAACCTGGGCACCGGTATTGTCGACCTTGCTCATATACTGGATCCGGAATTAGTTGTCATCGGTGGGGCATTCAGCGCTGCAAAAGATATTATCGAACCAATTATTACGAATATTTTTTTAACCGAAGCGCTACCGCCCTCAAGAGAAAACCTTCAAATCGTGTTTTCCGAGCACGGTACAGATGCCCCTGTTTTTGGGGCGATTGCCGTTGTCTTAGACAATATCATTCGAGAGCCAGTGTAAACGTGAAGCCATTATCCCCACTGCTGATCGTACGTCTACAGCAGAATTTATTGGTCACTTGACGAAAGGAGGTGCATAGTAGCATAAATATTTTATAAGGTTTTGCTATGTCTGTAAGAAAAAAACTATTTTGTAAGAAAAAAAAGAGGAGAAAACCATGAAACACAGTCGTTTGATCACGTCCGTCATTGCAGTGCTCATTATCATGAGCTTTGCATTAGCAGCCTGCGGCCCCGCCGCAACACAGGCGCCCGCCGAAACTGCCGCCCCGGCAGAAGAAACCGAAGCGCCGGCAGAGGCTACCGAAGCCCCCGCAGCAGAGACCATTAAAGTTGGTCTGTCCTTCTCAGACTTCGCAACCGAGCGCTGGAAGAACGAAGAAATCCTGATGCGCGGCCTGTTGGAAGATATGGGCTATGAAGTTCTGACCCAGGAAGCCAATCACGATGTCAAACTGCAGAACGACCAGATTGACAATATGGTTGCCCAGGGTGTTTCCGCCCTGATCGTTATTGCTGAAGACGGTGATGCGATCGTAACCTCGGTTGATAAAGCTGCAGATGCTGGCGTGATCGTCATTGCCTATGACCGCCTGATCAAGACCCCCAAGATTGCTGCTTACCTGTCATTCAACAACGTTGAAGTTGGTCGTCAGCAGGCTTTGGGCGTCATGGAAGCCCTCGACGTTGAAAACTGGGATGTTGCTGCCAATGGTCCCGCCAAAGTCGTAAAACTCGGTGGCAGCCCCACAGACAACAACGCGATCCTCTTCCGCCAGGGTCAAGATGAAATTGTTGATCCCTACGTTGAAGAAGGGAAAGTGGAAATTGTTGCCGACCAGTGGGTTGACAACTGGGATGCTGCCAATGCCCTGAAGATCATGGAGAACATCCTGACCGCCCAGGGGAACGACATTGACGCCGTTGTTGCTTCCAATGATGGAACCGCCCTGGGCGCCCTGCAGGCTATGGCTGCCCAAGGTCTGGCTGGCGTGGTACCGATTTCTGGACAGGACGCCACCGCTGATGGCTGCAACAGCATCATCAAGGGCGAACTGACCGTCTCGATCCTGAAAGACATCCGCAACCTTGGTCCTCTGGCTACTCAGTTGGCCGATCAGTTGATCAAAGGCGAAGGCAGCCTCGAATTGACCAGTTACTCCCTGGCCGATTTGACCCTGAGCGATCTGGAAGGGGAAGTCCCCTGCTTGTTCCTGGAAGTTCAACAAGTTAACCAGGACAACGTCTATGACCTGGTTGTTGTCAGCGAGTTCCAGACCTACGATGATGTCTATCGCGATATTCCGGAAGATCAGCTTCCTCCACGACCCTAGTTCAGGGTAAAATATGAACAAAACCCGGCCTCCTTCATCTCTACCCGGGAAGGAGGCCGGGCATCTGTCGAGCAAACGCTGCTCACTTTTTTACTCGGAGGTACGCACATGGACAAAAACATAATTCTAGACTTCAAAAACGTGACAAAACGTTTTCCTGGAGTGACCGCACTCAAGGAGGCCTCCATCCAGATTCGACGTGGCGAAATCCATGGCATCTGTGGTGAAAACGGAGCCGGCAAATCAACATTGATGAAAATCCTCTCCGGGGTGTATCCTTATGGCACTTATGAGGGCGAGATTTTTTACAACGGCGAGAAGTTGAAACTTGCAAATCGTTCTATCCGCCAGGCCCGCGACGAAGGCATCGCAATTGTGTACCAGGAATTAACCCTGGTGCCCGACATGACTGTTGGAGAGAATGTATTCCTCGGCAAAGAACCGACGGAGTTTGGCATCATCAACTGGAATAAACTTTACTCCGATACACAGCGCATCCTTGAAAAATATCAATTGGACGTCCAGCCCCAAGCAATTATCAAGAACCTGGGTGTCGGTAAGATGCAGATGGTCGAGATCGCCAAGGCCCTTTCAGAAAATGCACAAATCCTGATCCTGGATGAGCCGACCAGCGCCCTTACCGATGCTGAGGTCGACAAATTGATGGAAATTCTCGAAACTCTCAAGCAGCATGGCGTCACCTGTATTTATATCACCCACAAGCTTGATGAATTTTTCCGCATCACTGATAACATTACCGTGCTGCGTGATGGCCAGGTCGTCACAACCAAACCAACCAGTGACGTTACCTTGGAAGGCCTTGTCAAGTATATGGTTGGTCGAGAATTGAAAGAACGTTTCCCAAAAGGCAACCGAAAACCCGGGGAGGTTATCTTCGAGGTAGAAGGATTACACGCTGAAGACCCCGACTCAGCCGGCAAGGAAGTTCTGAGAGGGATAAATTTGGACCTGCGGAAAGGCGAGATTTTAGGGATCGCAGGCCTGATGGGTTCAGGACGAACCGAACTTGTGATGACCCTTTTCGGTGAATATGGTAAAGTAACCGCTGGAAAAGTGAGACTCGAAAACGAGGAAATCAACATTTCCAGCGCCAGCAATGCTATCAGCCAGGGTCTCAGCCTGGTCCCTGAAGATCGCAAAGGTCAAGGCCTGGTGCTTGGCCAATCAGTTTTGAAAAACCTGTCGCTTCCAAACCTGAGATTTTTTTCAAACATGTTCCAGATCGACGACAATGCTGAATTACGGGCCAGTACCGAGCAGGCTCAAAATCTGGCGATCAAAGCCCCCAATCTACTGATACCCTGCGATTCACTTTCAGGTGGAAACCAGCAAAAAGTTGTCATCGCCAAATGGCTCATGTCGAACCCCAAGATCCTGTTCATGGACGACCCCACACGCGGTGTGGATGTGGGCGCCAAATTTGAAATCTATAAATTAATGAACGAACTGGCTGAACGCGGTGTATCCATTATCATGATCTCCAGCGACCTTGAAGAGGTGCTGGGCATGAGTGACCGCGTCATGGTAATGCACCAGGGTCACTCGACACAAACCCTGGAGGCTTCTGAAGCCACCCAGGAAAAGGTCATGGCACTTGCCACTGGCCTAGCATAATAGTATTAGAAATTTTTTACTAACAAGGAGACCCATCATGAGTATGTTTTCTGAATTGGGCAGACGCATTCGGCAAAATATTCAAACCTATACCATCATCTTGGCATTGGTCGGTATCTGGTTATTCTTCGCAGTCCTGACCGAAGGCCGCTATGTAAACCCCCAAAATATTTCTAACCTGTTCCGCCAGATGACAGTAACGTCATTCCTGGCAATCGGTATGGTGTTGGTCATTGTCACCGGGAACATCGATCTGTCCGTTGGTAAAGCCGCCGGCTTTGTTTCAGTTGTGGTTGCCTATCTACAGGCATACGTCTGGCATGCCATCTTTCCGGGACAGGCGCTTCTGGCCGCTACGCTGTCCATTTTGATTGGGTTGGCGGTTGGCTTGGTCTGGGGTGTTCTAGAGGGATATGTCATCGCCTATCTTAATATTCCAGCGTTCATCGTCACCCTCGGTGGTTTGTTCATCATGCGCGGTGGTATCCTGATCGTCACCCAAGGACGCACCATCCCCGCCAACCAACCCTATCTGAAAGAAATTGCCCAGGGGTATCTACCCGACCTGGCCGGCTGGGTGCTGGCCATCATTGTAGTCGCCATTTTGGTATTCAACATGTTCCGCAGCCGCCAGAAAAGGAGAGATTATGGTTTTGAACTTTCGCCATTCTCAATAGATCTGTTCGGAACGTTGTTCTTCTCTGCGCTGGTGATCGCGTACGTTTACATCGTCAATCAGTACAACGGCGTCCAGGCCCCTGTGCTGCTGATGGCCATCGCAGCCCTGATCATCGCATACATGTCGAACAACACCAAGTTCGGACGCTACGCATATGCCATTGGCGGCAACCGCGATGCGGCCCGCCTTTCCGGTATCAACATCCGACAGAACATCTTCCAGATCTTCCTGCTGATGGGACTCCTGTGCGGCGTCGCAGGCATCGTTCTGGCCTCCTACGTCGGTTACGGGACCATTGCAGCCGGCGAGGGTTACGAACTCGACGCCATTGCGGCTGCCATCCTGGGCGGCACCTCCCCTCTGGGCGGCGTCGGGACCGTATTCGGAGCACTCATCGGTGCATTGATCATGACCAGCCTGACCACCGGTCTGCAAATCCTCAATGTTCAACCGGCCTGGCAGTACCTGTTGAAAGGTATGGTGCTGGTCCTGGCTGTATACGCTGATGTGTATTTCAAGAAAAAGAGCTAGAGAGAACTCTGTTTCCTCGATGTTCGGGATTCATTTTCTTCCATGCTCCTTGTTTGTAGAGTGCAGCCAATTTGTTGGCTGCACTCTTCTTTCTGATACCATCCATATTTCCGGTTAAAGCATACAACTTGCCCACCGCTACTTGAATCAGTCAAGTATTTTGGTTATAATTGCAATATGATTTGTTTATCCATGATACAAACTAACTTGTGTTTTCTGCTGATCCCATGAATCCGTTTCCCAGAACCGCTGACCAGGAATCCATCCGCAAGGTAAATGCGTCCATCATCCTCAACCACTTGAGGCTGCACTCCCCTATTTCCAGGGCAGAACTGGCCGCAATGACCAAGCTCAATCGCAGTACAGTTTCGAACATCGTCAACTCGCTGCTGGAACAAAACCTGGTTCAGGAAATGGATGCGATGGATTCGAAAATCGGACGCCCCGGCATCGCCCTGGCGCTGAAACCACAAGGCGGGGCAATTCTTGGGATCGAAATTGGCGTCGGTTTCATCTCTATTATTCTCACAGATTTCGTAGCCAATATCTTATGGAGAGAGAGAGTAGAAATCGCTCCATCAGAAAAGCAAGAAACGATCCTGATCGAAGCCGAGAAATTGATCGAGGCTGCTCTTTCCATGGCCGGCGATCAAGGCCTCCGGGCGCTGGGCATCGGTTTAGGCCTCCCGGGGTTGGTCAATACGCGCCAGGGAGTGCTGGATTTCGCACCCAATCTTGGCTGGCACAATGTCCACCTGCGTACGATGTGGGAACAACGCTTCGCTCTTCCCGTATACCTGGAAAACGAAGCCAATCTCGCTGCTTTGGGTGAATATTACTATGGCGTTGCGCAAAACGTGGATAACTTTATTTACATCAGCTCGGGTGTCGGCCTGGGCGGGGGCCTCATTATCAACGGAAAACTGTTCAAGGGCAGAGATGGATTCGCCGGTGAAATCGGCCACATCCAACGTGACCCCCAGGGAGAAATTTGCAGCTGCGGCCGCCAGGGATGCTGGGAAACCCAGGTCGGCCCCAAAGCATTACTGCACCGGATCCGACATGCAATCGAAACACAACCACAAGACAACCCTTTCAACACAAACCTGGACGAACTTACCTACGACCAGATTATTGAATTCGCCCACCAGGGAAACCGGCTCTGCCGTTCATCGCTTGAAGAGGTTGGTAAAAACCTGGGAGCTGGCATTGCAGACCTGGTAAATTTATTCAATCCTGAAATGGTGGTGATTGGCGGTTCTTTCAGCCTGGGACAGGAAATTATCCAACCGGTGCTGGAGAAAATTATTTCTTCAGATACGCTGTCGAGCACAAAAAACAATCTGCGCATCGCTTTCTCAAAACACGGGACAGATGCCTGTGTCCTTGGGGCGATCGCCATTGTACTGGACGATATTTTACGAGAAGTTGCTCTCGTTTAATGATGTTTCTTTTTCTCTCTTGCCATTTTCGTTCTTCTCTAAACGCCGCTTGACTGGAGGGTACAACGACAAATCAGGAATTTCTACCGGGAACTGCTCAAGACATCAACTCAGGCGCCCTTCAATATCGCATTGAACGTTCAAAATGCCGGTCTCGATAGAAATTCCCATCGCAGCCAACACCCTCCGGTCATTTGGCAAGAATGCAATGCAATGATCAACCACTTCGGCCACACACCAGTGACAACCTATACCCGCACTGGGTTTCGTAAGAATGCTTTTTCAATCAAAATAAGGAGAAAACAATGTCAGACTACACCCCCACCCCCGAAATGAAGTTCACGTTTGGTCTATGGACAGTCGGTTCAATTGGGCGTGATCCGTTCGGAGCCCCCGTCCGCGACCCCAAATCCCCGGCAGAGTTGGTACGCTTGCTCAGTGAAGTCGGCGCCTACGGCGTCAACTTCCACGACAATGACCTGATCCCGATCGACGCCGCCCCAGCCGAGGCCGATGCAATCAAAAAAGATTTCAGAAAAGCCCTCGACGAGACCGGACTCAAGGTACCGATGGCCACCACCAACCTGTTTGGCGATCCCATCTTCAAGGATGGCGCTTTCACCAGCAACGATGCAAAGGTGCGCGCCTATGCCCTTCAGAAAACGATGAATGCCATTGACCTGGGCGTCGAGTTCGGCGCCAGCATCTACGTTTTCTGGGGTGGACGCGAAGGCACAGAAACCGATGCCGCCAAGAACCCCGTCGATGCAATCAAGCGCAATCGTGAAGCCATGAATTTCCTGTGTGAATACGTACTCGACAAGGGATATGCTCTCAAGTTCGCACTCGAAGCCAAACCAAACGAACCGCGCGGCGACATTTACAACTCCACCACCGGGCACATGCTGGGCTTCATCGAAACCCTGGACCACCCCGACATGGTTGGCGTCAACCCTGAAGTTGCCCATGAACACATGGCGGGCCTGAACTTCACCCATGGCGTCGCCCAGGCCTGGGAAGCTGGAAAACTTTTCCACATCGACCTGAACGACCAGTATCCCGGGCGCTACGACCAGGACCTGCGATTCGGTTCACGTGATATCAAAGCCGCCTTCTTCCTGGTCAAATTCCTGGAAGAGGTAAAATACAGCGGTTC
Source organism: Anaerolineales bacterium (assembly GCA_016927315.1). Taxonomy (GTDB): domain Bacteria; phylum Chloroflexota; class Anaerolineae; order Anaerolineales; family Villigracilaceae; genus JAFGMV01. The sequence continues at coordinate 88,277 of JAFGMV010000015.1, forward strand.
ACGCCACTTTGACGCGCATGCGTACCGAACGGAAGATTATGACGGCGTCAAGGATTTTGCCCGCGGCTGTATGCGCACATATATGATCCTGAAAGAGAAAGCCGCCAAATGGAATACAGACAAAGAAATTCAGGAAATTGTGGCTGAAATCGAGGCGCAGGATCCCGCCATGGATAAATATTTGGGCGCTTATTCAGCAGAGAAAGCAGATGCGCTGCGCACCCAGGATTTCGACCGGGAAGCAATCGCTAAGATCGGCCTCAAATACGAACGTCTGGATCAACTCACCGTTGAAGTCCTGCTTGGCGTCCGCTAAGTCACTCACAAATTGGGTTCGAGCATGCTGCTCGGACCCAATTTTCTTGTCTTGAGGTACCTATGTTTCAGAAACCCTATTTCATCGGCATCGACTCTTCTACCACGGCTACCAAAGCACTTCTGGCTGACGCCCGTGGTGAAGTCATTGCAGTCGCCGCAACCGAATATCCCTTCGAAACACCCAAGCCCTTATGGAGCGAACAAGACCCGGCCTTATGGTGGGACGGGGCCTGTAAGAGCATCCGGGCTGTCCTTGAAAAAGCAGGTGTTCCCGGGGAAGATGTCGCCGCGATCGGCCTGACAGGCCAGATGCACGGCCTCGTGCTGCTGGACGAGACCGGCCGGGTGCTGCGCCCCGCTATTCTGTGGAATGACCAGCGCACCCAGGCCCAATGCGACCAGATCCATGAACGCATTGGCATCGAAAATTTTATCCGCATTACCGGCAACAAGTCCCTGACCGGATTCACCGCCTCAAAGGTGTTGTGGGTCCGCCAGCACGAGCCCGATGTTTATGCGAAAGTCAGGCACATCTTGCTGCCGAAGGACTATGTCCGCTTCTGCATGACCGGGGAGTATGCCATGGACAAGGCCGACGGCGCCGGGACAGTCCTGATGGATCTCAAGAACCGTACCTGGTCTGAGGAAATCCTCGAGAAACTGGAAATACCGCAAGACTGGATGCCTCCCCTGTACGAAGGCACACAGATCACCGGCGCCATTACCGCAGAGGCGGCGCAGGCAACCGGCTTAAAAGTGGGCGCCCCGGTTGTCGCCGGCGGCGGCGACCAGGCCGCCCAGGCAGTCGGCGTCGGCGCTGTCAAAGAAGGTATTGTCGCCCTGACGCTGGGGACTTCAGGCGTTGTGTTCGCAACAACCAACAGCGCTTTCATCGAACCCGAAGGGCGCCTGCACGCCTTCTGTCATTCCGTACCCGGGAAGTGGCACCTGATGGGCGTCATGCTTTCGGCTGCCGGCAGTTTACGCTGGTATCACGATACCTTCGCCCCCGACCTGGATTATGACACCCTGCTGGCCCCGGCAGCGGATATTCCGGCCGGTTCAGACGGACTGATCTTCCTGCCCTACCTGACCGGTGAACGTACCCCGCATCCCGATCCGCTGGCGCGCGGCGCCTTTGTCGGCATCACCGTCCGGCATGAAAAAGCCCACTTCACAAGAGCTGTCCTCGAAGGGGTTGCCTTTGGATTGAAAGACAGCTTCGACCTGATGAAAACTGCCGGCCTGTCAAACATCGACCAGGTGCGGGTTTCCGGTGGGGGCGCCCGCAGCAAACTCTGGCAGCAGATCCTGGCGGATGTGTTCAACGCCGAACTGGTAACCGTCAACACCACCGAAGGCGCAGCCTACGGGGCCGCCCTGCTGGCCGGCGTGGGAGCCGGTACCTGGTCCAGCGTGGACGAGGCCTGCCAGCAGTCGATCCGGATCACCGGAACAGTAAAACCGTCCCAGGATGTTGGAACTTATGATAAGATTGGTCCATTGTACCGGGATCTCTATCCGGCCCTGAAGCCAACCTTCCATAAACTATCATGAGTACCTATTACAACCTGCCCACAAAAACCATCGAAAACAAGTTCGTGAAACTCGACTACCTGGCAGAAGCCGGGCCGAGACTTGTCCGCCTGTCTGCCGCAGGCTCTGACGCCAATCTGTTCGCTGAAGTACCGGACTCCAAGACCCCCACCCCCTGGGGAGAGTACCGGTTTCTGGGCGGTCATCGCTTGTGGCACTCCCCGGAAGACTTGCCGCGCACCTATGTGCCAGACAACGAGGGCCTGGTCATTTCTGAACATGCACAGGGAGTGACCCTGGGCAATACAGAAGGACCAACCGGGATCGCCAAGAGCATCGATATCCGCCTGGCTCCAGACCAGCCAAAGATTACCCTGGTCCACAAACTGGAAAACACCGGGCTGTGGCCGGTCGAACTGGCGCCCTGGGCACTGTCCCAACTGGCGTTGGGCGGGATTGCGATCTTCCCGCTGCCGGTTGGCAGCGTCGATCCGGCCGGCCTGCTCCCCAACCGCCAGGTCTCGCTGTGGCCATACACCCGCCTCACCGATGAACGGCTGGAACTACATGATGATTTCATGATCTTCCACGCCAGGCCGCAGCTGCCTCCTTTCAAAGTTGGGTACTTCAGCCAACACGGTTGGACCGGCTATTACAACAAAGGCGTCTTCCTGCGTAAAACACAGGACCTGCATCCGGATATGCCGTACCCGGACTTCAACTGTACCACCGAAACCTACTGCAACGACCAGTTCATCGAGTTGGAGACCCTGGGGCCGCTCCGGACCCTGAAACCAGGAGAGAGCACAACCCTGACAGAAACATGGGATCTGTTCACAAACCTCGCCGATGCGCCAGACCTGACAGACGAAATGCGGCAGGCGTTCGCAGACTGATTTATTCAAGTGACTGCCGCTTACAGCGGGACTGTCGTCTGATATTAATCATTGGAACAAACCGGGCGACTTGACCCGGTTTGTTTTTTGCGTTAAAATAATTTAGTATATACTAAATTATTTATTAGCGTAAACAATATGACCACACAACAAACTCAGGACTACCTGAAAGCCATTTATGAACTGGCCAGCGATCACAAAACCGTCAGCACGACCGCACTGGCAGAACACCTGTTCCTTACGCCGGCCTCAGTGACCGGCATGTTAAAGCGCCTGGCTGTCCAAAAACCCGCCCTGGTCAGGTATAAAAAACACCAGGGGGTCCAATTGACCTCCCTGGGGGAGAAGATGGCTTTACAAATCCTGCGCCAACACCGGCTCCTGGAAACCTACCTGGTGGAAGCACTGGGATATTCATGGGATGAAGTTCACGAGGAAGCCTGCCGGCTTGAACACGCCATTTCGGAGCAATTTGAAAACCGCATCGATGCTGTGCTTGGGCGCCCGCAGCGCGACCCCCATGGCGACCCTATCCCGAGTTCAAACCTGGAGATCCCAATGGATCGATCCCGGCCGCTCTCGGAATTCCGTCCGCCGCAGAAGGCTGTTATTTGCCGTGTGAACGGCAAGGACCCCGCCTTGCTCCGCCGCCTGGATAAACTGGGAATGATCCCTGGCGCTTCCATCACAATTGTGGATTATTCAGAACTGGACCAGGTATTATCAATCCGTATCGGCACTCGGGAACCAACCTGCAGCGTAGGAAGCACTATTAGCCGGCAGGTCTTGGCTGAAGAATTATTGGAACCGCCGGCAGGTGACAGCCAGCCGTCCTGAATGAGCAGATTCCTTTTTGGAGGTACTAACAAACATGTACGCATGGTTCATCAATCTCAACCCCGTAACACAAGCCCTGGTCGGCACCCTGTTCACCTGGTTCCTGACTGCACTGGGCGCGGCAATGGTGTTTTTCTTTAAAAATATTGAACGAAAAGTTCTTGATTCCATGCTCGGCTTTGCGGCGGGTGTGATGATCGCAGCCAGCTTCTGGTCGCTGCTGGCTCCCGCCATCGAGATGGCCAGTGAGACCGGCTCACTGCCGCCCTGGATCCCGGCGGTGATTGGTTTCCTGCTGGGCGGCGTTTTCCTGTGGAGCATAGACCAGATACTCCCCCACCTGCACCTGGGATTCGAGACCAGCAATGCCGAAGGGATCAAGACCACCTGGCAGCGAAGCATCCTGCTTGTCCTGGCGATCACCCTGCACAATTTCCCCGAGGGTCTGGCCGTTGGCGTTGCCTTCGGCGCAGTTGCAGCCGGGATCCCGGCCGCCTCCCTGGCGGGTGCGATCGCACTGGCGCTGGGGATTGGCATCCAGAACTTTCCCGAAGGCGCTGCTGTTTCCATCCCCCTGCGGCGTGAAGGCCTGACGCGTTTCAAAAGCTTCATGTATGGCCAGGCCTCCGGGATTGTCGAACCGATCGCCGGGGTGCTGGGCGCCGCGGCCGTACTGCTGATGCGCCCCATCCTACCCTATGCACTGGCATTTGCGGCCGGAGCTATGATCTATGTGGTGGTCGAGGAGCTGATCCCCGAGTCCCAGATGGATAAGCTCAGCACCCATTTCTCGACCGCGGGCGCCATGCTGGGTTTTGCAATCATGATGACCCTGGACGTAGCACTAGGATAAACCTTTTTACGGCAGCCGGCTGCCACAGGCAGCCGGCTGTATCTAAATCTCTGCGCCGCGTCAGCAGCCGTTTGCCCCAAGGCAAGATCAACCTTGCACGACAGCCGCCATAGACCCGCCTGCCATCACCCATCATCAATCAACAATGATCAATTTCAACCCCCTCATCCCGGGTCCTTAATCCCGATTTGCTCGTTTTACCACCCAATCCAGGATCACCAGGAAAACCGAGAGCAACAAAATTGGTGATAACCCGACCAGCATGCACAACAAACCTGTCACCGCCGCACCCGGACCATAGAACAGCAGGATCAGGCCGTCCCCTACCACGAACAGGAGCAGCAGCCCGCCCGCGATCAGGCGAACATGGGTCTGCCGGGCATATTTACGCATATCTTGTGTCATGATTTCCTCGGGAATATTCTTCGGCGGATTTGGTTGAACGGTAAGACAGACTTCCGGATAACAGGCAGCGCCTCTTCAGCCGCGGCCTCTCCCAACCTGGCCACCTCTTTGACATCCACCCGCTGCAGCAAACCGATCCCATCCACCTTCGGACGGATCAGCACATCAGGCTTATCAAGTTCCAGGCGCAGGTCGGTCAACACACGCGAAACCATATCCGCCGATTGGAGGAAATCATCCAGTACCCTGGTCACGTTCAGGCGTGCGATCTGCCTGGCAATTGAATCGGTCAGTTCGGGAACTGTCGATTGCATTTCCATCACCGATCCGATTTTGGCGCTCAGCGCCACCGCCACCACCGGCAGGGAAGGCGCCAAACTCCGGACAACGGAAACCGGTACGGGGTTGATTGCGCCGCCATCGACCAGATCCAGGTCGCCGATCTTGCACACCGGGAAGACTCCCGGCACCGCAGTCGAGGCGATCACCGCCTGCTTCACCAGGCCGCGGTTAAGCACAATTTCCCGGCCGCCTTTGATGTCCGTTGCAACGACTGCACACGGAATGCGCAGTTTTTCGAAAGTGCGCGTGCCGATCACATCATCCAATAAGCGGTCAAGGCCGGCAGTACCCAGGATCGCCAAACCCTCGGTGGGCAGGCGGGCATACAGCCTGGATTGATCTACCCGCTCGAAAATAGCTTCGATATCATCCGGTGAATAACCGGCGGCATACATCGTCCCTACGATCGCACCAAAACTGGTCCCGGCGACCGCCCGGACCTTAAAGCCATTTCTTTCCAGCACCCGCAGCACCCCGATATGGGAATTGCCGCGCGCACCTCCCCCGCCTAATGCCACTGAAATCTCCATCGAAACACCTCTCTTGTTCACACTGCCTCTTCAAGAAAACCGTGTCACTGCGGACCGAAAGACATGATTTGGTCAGGTTAACCTGAATGACCATCGTCTTGTGGATACAGTGCACGATAAACCTGGAAAACCAACCAAAGCGTTACTCTTTTCCTTTACCAGATCGTGCGGGCTTAAGCCCCGACCGGTTCAGGCAGGCCCTCCAGGCATAACCGGCGCCGGCTTGATCCGGCCTTTCCGGTCCGCGCCCAGACTCTCACCCGCCGAAAATAATTTCAACAACATATCCGTGCACCCTATTGAATAAGCCTATTATACCTGCCGACAGACTCGCGGTAAAATTGAACAGGGATGCCGGAGAGTCAATATGTGCCCGCATCACAGATACCTGTTTACCAGTAACCACACAAAAGGAGACTGCCATGTTCGCTGTCATGCTTGTATTGGATGATCCTGAACGCCTGGATGAAGTGCTTGATGCCTGGGAAAAAGCCGGTTTGCGCGGGGCGACGATCATTGACAGTACTGGCTGGCAGCGGCGCCGTATCCGGCGCGGCTTACTGGGTGCGCGTTTCAATTTCGCTGCCCTGGAAGCCAGCGGGCGGATTGAGCATCACAACACCCTGTTTGTGATCGTCAGGGACCGGGATATGGTCCAGGAGACCATCACTGCAACCGAAAGCATCGTTGGCGACCTGGATGGCCCCAATACCGGGATCATCGCCGCCTGGCCGCTTGATATCGTCAAAGGCCTGCCGCCCTTGAACGGACAGGAAGGAAAAGAGACAAACTGATGGTCTGGATCGAATTCATCCTTGCTTCCACGATCCTGGTGGTAACCGCCATGCAGCTGGCAAAATACTCTGATGTGATTGCCATCCGCACCAGGTTGGGCGGCATGTTCGTCGGGACTCTGCTGCTGGCCGGCGCAACGTCACTGCCGGAATTCCTCACCATGATCAACTCCCTCAGCCAGGATGTGCCCAACCTGGCCGCCGGGAACATGTTTGGTTCCAATATGTTCAATATGTTCATGTTAGCCCTGCTCGACCTGACCAACCAGAACAAACGCATCCTGCGCCAGGTCGCTATGAAACATGCCCTGACAGCCGGCCTGGCAATCCTGCTGATCGGTATGGCGGTCTTTTTCATCCAGCTGGACGCCAACTGGAAACTGGGCTGGCTGGGAGTGGACAGCCTCCTGATCATTGCTGTCTACCTGGGAGGCGTCCGCCTCCTGCAGGGAAATACAGCGCCTCCCGTGATCGAAGAGGAACACCTGGACCCGAAACTTCCATCGCTGCGCAAAGCCCTGCTGGGGTTTGGGTTCGCCACACTGATCCTGGTCATCGTTGCCCCTACCCTGGTAGCGACCAGCGCACAGATCGCCGAAATTACCGGTATGGGTACCGGTTTCATCGGTATCCTGCTGGTCGGTATGATCACCTCCCTGCCCGAACTGGTGACAACCACCTCGGCAGTGCGAATGGGCGCCTACGACCTGGCAGTTGGCAACCTGTTTGGGTCCAATATCTTCAATATGTTTGCGCTGGGCCTCACAGATATCTTCATGACTTCCGGACGTTTCCTGGGCGCCATCGATCCCGTATTCGCCATGGTGGGCATGCTCAGCCTGCTGCTGACAGCCCTGGGATTGATCGGCAACCTGGCGCGCCTGGAACGCCGGATCGCAAACATCATCGAGATCGATGCCCTGCTCCTGATCATCGTCTACATCGGTGGTCTCTGGCTGTTGTACAGCCGCGGGGTCGGTGTGTGACCAGCCTTCCGGCCAGGCAGTGAACCTGACCTTTCTTGGAGAATCCGAATGAGCAATACCTACCATAACCCGATCATCCCTGGTTTCTATCCCGATCCGTCTATCTGCCGGGTAGAAGAAGAATACTACCTGGTCACATCGACCTTTGAATTCTTTCCCGGCTTGCCGGTCTTCCACAGCCGGGACCTGGTCCACTGGCGGCAGATCGGTCATGTGTTGGATCGTCCTTCGCAGTTGAACCTGGACGGCCTGGCTCCCTCCCGCGGCCTGTATGCCCCTACCATTCGTTACCACAACGGCGCCTTCTATGTCATCAATACCCTGGTCAAGAACAAGGACACCCAAGACCTGGGCCACGGTGAATACAGCTGCCTTAATTTCATCGTTACCGCCGCAGACCCCTGCGGCCCCTGGTCGGAACCCTACTGGCTGGAAGATGCCCCCGGGATCGATCCATCCCTGTTCTTTGACGAAGACGGCCGCGCCTGGTATACCGGCAACCGCATCCCGGAAGGCGGGGAATCCTTCCGAGGACATCGCGAGATCTGGCTGCAGGAACTCGATCTGGAACGCATGCAGTTGAAAGGCAAGCGGTACGGCCTCTGGGACGGCGCTGTAAAAGGCGGCGTACATGCCGAAGCTCCCCACCTCTACAAGGTCAATGGTCTGTATTACCTGTTGATCGCCGAAGGCGGGACCGGTCACAACCACGCGGTCACCATCGCCCGCAGTAAGAAGATCACCGGTCCGTACGAGTCCAATCCCCGCAACCCGATCCTGACCCACCGGCACCTCGGCCAGGACTATCCAATCGTCGGTACCGGTCATTCCGACCTGGTCGAAACCCACCAGGGCGAATGGTGGCTGGTCCTATTGGCCATGCGGCCTTACGGCGGTTATGCCTACAACCTGGGCCGCGAAACTTTCCTGGCGCCGGTCCGCTGGGAGGAGGGCTGGCCGGTCGTAAGCCCGGGGATCGGGCGGGTCGAATTCGAACACCCCGCCCCGGCGCTGTCCGCACACCCCTGGCCGGCCAGGCCGGCCTGCGATCATTTTGAAGCCGATACGCTGGACTTTTGCTGGAACTTCCTGCGCACCCCGCGTGAAGAGTTCTGGAGCCTGACCGACCGTCCCAGACACCTGCGCCTGAAGCTGCGCCCTGAAACGCTCAACGAATGGGCCAACCCCAGCCTGGTCTGCCGCCGGCAGCAGCATATGGACTTTTCTGCCCAGGCCGCCATGGACTTCACACCTTCCGGACCCAACGAGACTGCCGGGCTGGCAGTCTTCCAGAACGACAGCTTCCACTACCGCCTGGTGGTCGCCGGGAAAGGCCCAGGGCAAGCAGAAATCTGCCTGTTCAAACGCGCCTGCGGGAAAGACGAACTCGCTGCCCGGCAGCCAATCCGGCCCGGGACGGTCTACCTGAAGATCGAAGCGCGCGGGCAGGAGTACAGTTTTTACGCCTCCGACACTCCCGGGCAATGGCAGCCCATTTTCGAAGGCGCAGACGGGCGCATCCTGAACACGGAGATTGCCGGCGGGTTCATTGGGGCCTATCTCGGCCTGTATGCCAGCAGCAACGGGGAACCCAGCCAGAGTACAGCCGATTTCGACTGGTTCGAGTATCGCAGTCTGGATTTTAAGCAATCGTAAAATCTGATTCTCTACCGCACAAATCCGCAAATCCTGTCATTGCGGGCATTTTTTGCGAAGCAAGCCCCTGTTTTTTATGCAAATTACAGAGAGCTGTGAAAATATCTGAACTGAAATTCTGGTTTTTGAAGGTGCTTGATTGGATCCAAGTGTAGAAATTTATGCAAGCTGCAGTAGATCGATACCGACCAGGAGATCGCTTCGAGTGAAAGAACACTGCGCTCGCAAGGGTGCACTAAAATGTTGGAGATTTTATTTCAGTGCTGGCATCCTCAGCGCAGCATCCTGAAGGTTGATCTGCCCGTTAGAGGGTTGATAGAAACCCTTCGGGACGTTCAGATCTTGTGATTCTACAGATTTTTAGTGCACCCCGCTCGCAATGACAGCTGTCTGGTATAGAAATATCTGATAAAATGCCTGATTGGTCGATCCACGACCTTCTGTCAGCATTCTCTATCCAAGGAATTCAGTATGAATATCATCCCTGCGCAGAAACGCATCGCCCTGGTCGCACATGACGGGCGCAAAGACAACTTACTGGAATGGGTCAATTTCAACCGGGACACTCTCAGCGGCCACTTCCTGTTGGGCACCGGCACAACCGGTGCGATCGTCGCCGAACAGACCGGGCTGCCCGTTCACCGTTACAAGAGCGGGCCGCTGGGAGGCGACCAGCAGATCGGCGCCAAGATCTCAGAAGGCGCTATCGACATCCTGATTTTCTTTTGGGACCCGCTGGAATCGCAGCCGCACGATCCGGATGTCAAGGCCCTGCTGCGGCTGGCTGTGCTGTATAATATCCCGACCGCCTGCAACCGGGCGACTGCCGACTTCCTGATCTCTTCCGAGCTGATGTCCAAGGATTACCAGCGCAAACTGGTAGATCTCGAGAGTTACCTGCCGGAGGTACGTAAAGACGATTTGGGCTGAGCACCAGGATCCCCCGGGATATATCACCCCCTCAAGGAGGGTTTCCGGGTCCTTATCGAAAGTAAGTTGAGGCCGGTCAATTTCCTGCCCTGTTTTACGGATACCAGATTACAAAACCCTGATCACTGATTCCTGTTCACAAATTTCTATATGCACATTACTTCCCTGTTCTCTACTTCCACCCCGGTTCCACGCGCATACCGGTCCAATTTTTTGAACCTTTACCTGGATATCGGCTGGTTCGGGCTGTTGAGCGGCAGCTCAATGGCCTTTCTGGCCGTCTACGCCACCCGGCTGGGGGCCAGCGGTCTCCAGGTCGGGCTGCTGAGCGCCATGCCGGCCGTCGTCAACCTGGCCCTGGCCTTGCCGGCCGGGCAATGGCTGGCAGGCCGGCAGACCCACAAGGCTGTCTTCTGGTCTTCAGTCCTCTTCCGGCTTGGGTACCTGTTCTGGATCCCACTGCCCTGGTTCTTCGGCGGCCAGGGGCAGATCCAGGCCTTTATCATCCTTGGCCTGCTGCAGGCCATCCCCGGCACCGGGCTGGTCGTCGGGTTCAATGCCGTCTTTGCCGAAGCCGTACCAGCCAGGTGGCGTGCGTATGTCGCCGGCGGGCGCAACATGGTCTTCTCGATCACCTACATCTTGACCTCCCTGGCCTGCGGCTGGCTCCTGGACAACCTCGCCTTCCCGGCCGGGTACCAGGTCGTGTTTGCCATCGGGTTTGTGGGTGCGGCCATGAGTTCCTACCATCTCTACCGCCTCCGCCCGCTGGAAGACCGGGACCCGAGCCGCCCAGAGCCGGAACCCGCTGCCAAACCCGGGCGGCTGTGGCAGCGTCTGACCGGCCGCAGCTGGGGCAGCATCCTGCGCATGGACATCTGGCAGACGCCTTTCCGCAGTACGCTGCTGGTGCTGCTGGCCTACCACCTGGCGCAATACCTGGCGATACCGATCTTCCCGCTGTACATGGTGCGTACGCTCAGACTGGGCGACCAGCAGATCGGCGCCGGGACAGCCATCTTCTACCTGGCGGTCCTGATCGGATCCAGCCAGCTGAATCGCCTCAGCCGCAGGTACGGGCACCAAAGGATCACTGCCATTGGGGCGGTAGGGTTATGTCTCTACCCGCTGCTGCTGGCACTCTCCCGGGGGTTCGGGCTGTTTGTGATCGCCAATATCATCGGCGGGTTGAACTGGTCCATGTTGGGCGGCGCCCTGCCCAATTACCTGCTCGAAAAGGTGCCCGAGGACGACCGGACTCCCCACCTGGCCTGGTACAACATCATCCTCAACACTGCCATCCTGACCGGTTCCCTGGTTGGCCCGCTGATCGCCGACCTGGCCGGGTTGGGCGCCGCGCTGCTGCTGTTTGCCATGCTGAGAGCGCTCTCCGGGCTGCTGATCGCGCGCTGGGGTTAACCACCGGCAAAGCATCCTCGGAGCAGCGTCCCGAAGGCGCCCGGCCCGGTAGTGGGTCCGGTCATTCTACGGGTTCTTAGGGCTCTGTTTCATGCCAACCCATTTTGATATCCTGCCAGTCGTGATACAATCGCATCGTGAACGAAACAGTAAAAAACGTCTCAAAAAACCGTAAAGCCCGTTTCGATTACTACCTGGAAGAGCTTTATGAAGCCGGTCTGGAGTTGAAAGGCTCCGAGATCAAGTCGATCCGCGCCGGCCAGATGAGCCTGGCCGAATCCTACGTTAAGGTCGACGGAAACGAAGCCTGGCTGTTTGGGGCGCACATTGCCCCCTACGAGCAGGCCAGCCATTACAACCATGATCCGCTGCGCCCCCGCCGCCTGCTGCTGCATAAACGTGAAATCAGCCAGCTGTGGGATGCAGTCCGGAAAAAAGGCCTGACCATTGTCCCCACCCGGGCATATCTCAAAAACGGACGCGCCAAGCTCGAAATCGCAATCGCCCGCGGTAAGAAACAGCACGATAAGCGCCAGGTGATCGCCCGGCGCGACATGGAACGGGAACTCAAGCGCCAGGAACGCGGCCGGGAATAGACCATGCGAGCTTCCACCATTGGCGGGGTTAACCTGCTGCCCGAAGACCAGAAAAGGGACATCTACACCCGGTTGATCCCGCAGGAACTGCTGGACCAGTTCAATATCCCGCCGTCATTTACGGATCCTGAAGGCCGCCCGCTGCTGGAACTCCAGTGTACGGCGGGCAGCCCCGATGTGGCTATGTCGCTGTATCACCGGTACGGCTTCCCGGACCCGATCCTGTACGGGCACCTGACCGACACCCTGACCGGGCAGACACACGTCCTGCTGTACATCCTCAATAACCCCGACTCGCCGCGCTTTGACGTCGACAGGCTGCCCGACGGCGCCAAGACCAGGTTCGGCACCCGGCGCCGCAACCTGGAGGCCGAACAGGCCGCCCTGGAGGCCGGGCTGGCCCCCGGACAGGTGCGCAAAGGGTTGAGAATGCTGCCCAACGCCATCCCGGCCTTCGAAGAGTTCGTCCGCAGCCTGGGCGACGAAGTCTATTTTGTCGAGCCGCTCTACTATCACAACGCCGTAATCTTTGAACGCTACGGCTTTACCTACCAGGTGGGCCGGCGGCGGATGGAGCGTATCCAGGCCGGCTTTTTACCGGGCGGCGAGTTCCGCGCCCTGCTGGATGGATCGACCCCCTTCCGGATGCCTGAAGCCGCCGACAGCATCCGCCTGCGCTCCTGGGCTATCCACGATGGAATCTTCGGGGAGCCGTTCACAAACATTACCATGTACAAACATGTGGGGAAATCAACCGGAATCAGCACCTGCGCCGGCTGCCGGTGGTAAAGTTTCTACAGGCCTGGTAATCAGGCCAGCCTGAACAATCACTCATTGGAAAGATTGTATTTATCGTGGTAGCGCCCCAGCAGCGCCTCGATGATCTTCTTGTGCGCCTCGGTTACCGCTGCAAATTCAAAACCGACCTGATACTCCTGTACGTTATCCCCTTCAATGCAGCGCGCAACCCTGGCCGGGATGACCATCTCTTTGTCCGTCGTGCCGGGAAGATCATCGGGAAGTTTGACCACCAGGGTAGTGTTGGTATTCACTTCCATCGGCCTTTCCCCCACCACCAGCATACCCCGCATACTCACATCGCCCAGGTACCCCAGCAGGGTATTCTCTTCTCGGGTATAGACCAGCGTAAAGGCCATCACCTTCTTGCGGCGTTCAGTCCTTCGATCACGATACTCTTCCATGGCAAGCTCCCTCACTCACAATGACAGTCTCCTAACATACCATAATTATACAGCTTCCGGGGGGCGATACCAGCCCAAAGCCGGCGATTTCTCCAGAATCCAGGACAGGGCTGCGCCAGTTTCCCCGGGCAGTCATCTGCAGAATAACGATACATGTTTTCAAGAAAGTATAGGTTTCTTTTCAATTAACGGCGGTAAATTCTGAGTTTACCGCCGTTAATTTTCAATTTACCGCCGTAAAATGGAA
>JAFGMV010000104.1 GCA_016927315.1 Anaerolineales bacterium
ATACATGTTATCTTCCTTAATGATGAAATGATGGGCGTATTGAAGGCGGATGTTACCTGCCTGCCAGGAAAGCCCCAACCACCGTTGCGAACTGCCCGGGTTGTTCATCTGGGGAGAAGTGTCCGGCATTCCGGATAACCACGAATTCGGCGTTGGAGAAGGCTTCTGCATACAGGCGGCTGGCTGCTTCAGACTGCATGTCGCCGGCGCCGTGGATGACCAGCACGGGGACGTTGATCCCTTCCAGCGCAGGACGGTAATCGTAACGCCGGCCAATGCTGATGTACGGCGCCCAGACCATCCAGCCGCCGGGCCGGCCCTGGTCGATGATATCCGTTTCCGAAGCGCCCATAATGGAGAGGTAATAAGCTCCAAACTGCTCGTTCATGGAGACCAGGTCAGCCTCTGATTTCTGGAACAGGCTGTTGAAGTCGAAATATTCCTTCATGAAGGCATCATATTCGGCTAGCTGGTCTTCCGGCAGCCGGGTGCGTACGCTGGCGAACAGGTCACTGTCGCTCTCCGGCTGGGGCATGACCAGCATGTTGGCCGGTGAGACCAGGATCAGCTTTTCGACATGTTCGGGGAATTCCACCGCGTAGAGCGACGCCAGGAAGCCTCCCCAGGAGTGTCCGATCAGGATCAACTTCTCTTCACCGAGGATCTGCCGGATGCGTTCGATATCGGCCAGCTGCGCGCCCATGCCCAGGGACTGCTCGAGGTCTTTCATGTTCTGGTACATGTTTCGGGACTCGAAGCGGTCGATCGGGCGGGTAGAGCCGCCGCAGCCGCGCTGGTCATAGTAATGGAAAGTGTATTCATCTTCGAGAGCCTCCAGCCCGTGCCAGGGATGGCGGTAGGGTTGGCCCGGACCGCCATGGATGATGAGCACATTGGTGGGACCGTTCCCGGCCGAGAAATGCGCCAGTTCGATATCCCCTTCGACCAGCCAGATCTCTGACCCGGCTGGTTGGGCGGGGGGCGTCAGCGGGCCGCGCAGGTTTTTCCCGGCAGCGACCACGCCCGGTTTGTAGAAGGGCTGCAGCGACAGGTAGTAAATGATGCCTGCGGTTGCAAATACCAGTACGACGATAACAATGGTAATGATCATGATTTTCTTCCTCATCAGTTTCCTCATTTCTTGGTGATTGGTATTTGTTTGCACTGCAGCAGGGCGATGACATCCTGGGCTTCTACGGCTCTGGTCACTCTGATCCACAGCCAGCGGCCATCGTGTAATTGGGGTGTCTCTGTGAAGATTTTACGGGTGCTGTCACATAATTCTTGTAATATCAAAGAAGCTTTCTCTACCTCCTTTTTACCAAATACGATCAGGACCGAAAACGCGTCAGTCTCCGGGAAGAGGTAACAGAGAGTCTTTCCTTTTCTGGCATAGCGAAGAGTCCAGCCATACTGCTTTGCAAAGAACTTCAACTCTGGAACAATCTCGTAATGGGTTTCAATGTAAGTCCTCAATGCGAGCCAGTCTGCTCTGGCCAGTCCGAGGGTGGCCAGGATTTGATCGTTATCCGGTTGGATCTGCCTGTTCAGTAGACGTTCGAAACTCATCTCTTTTTCCTTTTTTATTCTCCTGCATTCAGGTATTGTTCGACAATGGCCTGGGCCCACTCACGAACCATTTTCCTGAGTTCCTCCGGTTCGATGACTGTCACCCAGGTAGCATAGCTGAGGGCGATCGAGGCCAGCCAATACAGGTCGGGAGCCAGGCTGGTGACTTCAATGGAACCGTCTTCCAGCTCTTGCAGCGATTCCCACATGGCGCGGTTACTGCGGACGATGTGTGCTGCTTCCGGGACGAAGCGCATCCGGGCCCTAATTTGGGGCTGATCCCGGAATTCCCTGGCCAGGTACTCGTTGACATCGAAATCCTCCGCCATTTGGAATGACTGGCTCAGCAGTGTCATTTCCTGGATGCGATCGAGACGGAAGGTGCGCATGGCCTGACGAAAGTTACAGTGGCCAATCAGGTACCACCATCCCCCCTGGCAGGCCAGAGCGTAGGGATCCACCCTCCGGCGCTGGGGATGGGGGTTGTTGGCACCCTGGTAGAACATCTCGATCTGTCTTTGCTCACGAACAGCCTGGCGCAGTTTCTCCAAGATGGGAGCCATCAGGGTTGGATCGGAACGCTGCATCCCGGTGGCGATCAGGGATCGGCGCGCCCAGGCGATTTCATTGCGCTGTTCGTCTGGCAGGACATTGTCCAGTTTGGCCAGTGCTGCTTCACTGGCTCCTTTGTATAACTGACCCCAGACTTCACTCACCAGGCTGGTCCCTAAATAGACGGCTACGGCTTCATCGGGGGTGAAGACCAGCGGCGGCATCTTGTAGCCGCGCACCAGGGAGAAGCCGCCGTGCGGGCCTCGCTCGCTGTAGACCGGGATACCCAGTTCATCCAGCATCTCGATATAGCGATGTAAGGTACGAACCGATACGCCCAGTTTGCCGGCCAGTTCGGCGGCCTGCTGCCCGGGCTGCCGCTGCAGCAGCAGGATCAGGGTGATCAGGCGGGTGGCGGGGTTTGTCATGGGTGGCCTTTTCTGTCATATTCTACGGCTGGTATATGTCAATTTATGACATATATATTATGACATAATCCCAAATTTCCATAAATTCCGCATCTTTCTGCATATATTCTCCATATTTGGACGGTATCCTGAGAGCAATCAAAACCTGGAGGTTGGATATGAAAATCAAACTAGATCGAAACCTGTGGATTGGCCTGGGGGCGGTCCTGATCGTCACCATCTCGCTGGCGCTGTATTTTGGTTCTTCACAGGCATCAGATGGATCCGAATACGAGACTGTGGCCGCTGAAAAAGGGAGACTGCAGGATACCGTCAGCGCGACCGGGACGGTGCGGGCGCGGCAGACGGCGCTGCTGACCTGGCAGACAAGCGGCACAGTAGCCGAAGTCCATGTAGATACGGGCGACACTGTCCAGAAAGGGGAACTTTTTGCTGCGCTCGATATAACCTCGGTACCGCAGAATGTGATCCTGGCGCAGGCAGACCTGGTCTCAGCCCAGCGGGCGCTTGAAGATCTGCTTGAGTCGGGCACAGCCGAAGCCCGGGCGTATATTGCCTTGAAAGATGCCCGCGAAGCCTATGAAGATGCAGAAGAATACCGTGAGTTCCTGAATACTAACAAGATTACCATGGAAGAGGTCAAGATCCTGTCGGTGCGGGGCCGTTTTGGAGAGACCCGCAAGGTTCCCAAGATCGTCCAGTACAAGATCGATCCGGATGAAGAAACCATCGCTGATGCTGATGATGACCTGGCGGTAAAGAAGGGTTTGTATGAAGACGCCCTGCGTGAATATGACCGGCTGGTGAATGACGTAGACCTGCCTGCCGCCGAGGCACGCGTGGCGGCTGCCGAAGCTGCTCTGAAAACCGCTATTCTGACCGCCCCCTTTTCCGGGACGATCATCTCGGCAGAATCCCTGCCCGGGGACAGGGTGATTATGGGCAGTGCAGCTTTCCGCGTGGATGACCTGTCTCACCTGCTGGTTGACGTCGAGATCTCTGAAGTCGATATCAATTCGGTCGAAGCCGGGCAGCCGGTGATCCTGAGCTTCGATGCCATCCTGGGCAGGGAGTACAACGGAGTAGTGGTGGAAGTAGCGCGCGCCGCCGACATCACCCAGGGCGCCGCAAATTTCACAGTCACGGTCGAACTGACGGATGTCGATGAGCAGGTCCTGCCTGGGATGACCGCTGCGGTCACGATCCTGGTGACGGAACTGGAGGATGTGCTGGTGGTTCCCAACCGGGCAGTGCGTGTGGTCGAGAACGCCCGCGTGGTCTATGTGCTTAAGGACGGCGCCCCGACGCCGGTCAAGATCCAACTCGGGGCCACCTCGGACCTGGTCAGCCAGGTTGCCGGCGGCGAACTACAGGAAGGCGATCTGATCATCCTTAATCCGCCGGCACAGCAGCTGCAGGTCGGACCCGGTTCGGGTGGCGGCGCCCAGAAGCTTTTTCACAAGGTAGAGTGAGGGCATGATGACAGAGAACGTGATTACAACCAAAGACCTGGTTAAGACGTACCAGATGGGCGATATACAGGTGCATGCCCTGCGCGGCCTGTCCCTGGAGATCAAACGCGGCGAAGTGGTCGCGATCGTAGGCCCCTCAGGTTCGGGGAAATCGACCCTGATGAATATCCTGGGCTGCCTGGACCGTCCCTCGTCGGGGGAGTACCGGCTTGATCATGTGCCCGTCGCTGGAATGGCGGATGACCAGCTGGCGGAAATCCGCAACCGGAAAGTCGGTTTCATCTTCCAATCCTTCAACCTGCTTTCCAGGGCGACTGCTCTCTCGAATGTGGAGCTGCCACTGCGCTACGCCGGGAATATCGCTGGACGCAGGCAGATCGCCGAACAGGCCCTGGCCGCGGTCGGTTTGGAACAGCGGATCGACCATAAACCTTATGAACTCTCAGGCGGGCAGCAGCAGCGGGTCGCAATCGCCCGGGCGCTGGTCAATGATCCGGCTATCATCATTGCCGATGAACCGACCGGCAACCTGGACTCGAAGGTGGGGCAGGAGATCATGGACCTGCTGATGAGCCTGAACAGGGAAAAGGGGGTTACCCTGATCATTGTTACTCATGATCCGAAAGTGGCCGCCCGGGCCGGACGGATAATCCGGATCATCGATGGTGTTGTGGAGGCTGCACAATGAACTTGACCCAGATTCTTTTTGAAGCCCTGGAGAGCCTGAATTCGAACAAAATGCGTTCGGGCCTGACCATCCTGGGGATCATTATCGGGGTGGCGGCGGTGATTGCCATGCTGGCTGTCGGGAGCGGCGCCCAGAATGAGATTACCGGTTCGATCAATGATTTCGGGACCAATTTATTGTTTATCTTTTCGGGTAATGAACAGGTAGAGGTGCGCAACCCGCGCCCCCTGACGCTCAAGGATGCTGAAGCCATCGGCGACCCGTTTTTTGCACCTTCGGTTGGTTTGGCGGCGCCCAGTATCAATGGAAAACATATTGTGACTGCCGGAGGGAAAGAAACTTCTGTCGCAGTGAATGGCATCACTGCCAGTTACGCACCTGTCCGAAACGAAGTCGTTGGTGAAGGAGAATTCATTTCTGAAGCCCATGTCTTCGAACGGGCCTCGGTGGCCGTCATTGGCCCGGAGACCGCAGAAGCACTGTTTGGGCGGCAGACCGGCCTGCTCGGCGAAACGATCCGGATTGAAGGCCAGCCTTTCCGTATCATTGGCGTCCTGGAAGCCAAGGGCGGCACCATGATGGGCAGCCAGGACGATCGTATCTTAATCCCACTCTCCACCGCACAGAGCCGCCTGGAGCAGCGGGATACCATCGACACGGTCGATGTGATTTTTATCCAGGCAGTCAGTTCCGAAGCAGTGCTGCAGGCCTCTGAAGAGGTCGCCCAGGTCCTGCGCACCCGCCACCGGACAGCCATCGGTATGGATGATTTCACGATTTACACCCAGGATGATTTTTTGAGCACTGCTGAGTCGATCACCGGCATCCTGACCATCTTCCTGGGGGGAATCGCAGCCATCTCCCTGCTGGTCGGCGGGATCGGGATCATGAACATCATGTTGGTCTCGGTGATAGAACGCACCCGCGAGATTGGCCTGCGTAAGGCCCTGGGCGCTCGCAAGAACGATATCCTGATCCAGTTCCTGGCCGAGTCGTCTTTGTTGAGCCTGCTGGGCGGTTTTATCGGTATCCTGCTTGGGTGGGCGCTTTCTTTCCTGATCGAGAAGATATCGATTGCGATGGGCTCGCCCTTTTACCCCTCGATCACCCTGGATTCAGTCCTGCTGGCGACAATTTTCTCACTGGTGGTGGGCCTGTTCTTCGGGATTTATCCATCCAACCGGGCGGCCAGTTTGCAGCCTGTCGAAGCCCTGAGATACGAATGAAGATTTTAGAGTGCAGCTTGAAAAATGAAATGCACTAATCTTGTATACTTTAAGTACCATAATCGAAAATCAAAAATCTGAAGTCTGAAATCAAAAATATGGTCAAAAAGATACTCGTTATCGACGACGAACCCAAGATCGTGGAAATCTGCCAGGACTATCTCAAAGCCGCCGGGTTTGAGGTGGCCTCTGCCCAGGACGGCCCGGGTGGATTGGCTGCCGCCCGCAGAGAAAAGCCGGACCTGGTCGTGCTGGACCTGATGCTGCCCGAGATGGACGGTCTCGATCTCTGCCGCACACTCCGGCGGGAGAGTGATGTGCCCATTATCATGCTGACCGCACGGGTCGACGAAAGCGACAAGCTGGTCGGTCTGGAGCTTGGGGCGGATGATTACATCACCAAACCCTTCAGCCCCCGCGAGCTGGTGGCCCGGGTACGGGTGGTGCTGCGCCGGGTTGGGGCAGACCCGACCAGCGATGTGATCCGGGCGGGTGAGGTGACCCTGGACCGCACCCGTTACGAAGCGGTGCTGCCCGAGAAGACCATCGTCCTGACGCCGACCGAGTTCGAGATCATAGCCACCCTGGCCAGCCAGCCGGGAAGAATCTTCTCCCGTTCCCAACTGTTGACAGCTGTACACGGGGTGGCTTTTGAGAGTTATGAGCGCGCCATCGACAGTCATATCCGCAACCTGCGCCGTAAACTGGAGACCGGTGACGGGCAGGCGCGCTATATTGTCACTGTGCATGGGATCGGGTATAAGTTTGAAAGTTAATGTCACTGCGAGCAAAGCGAAGCGGTCTCCTGTACTACAGGAGACTGTCACGTTCCTTTTGGTCGCTCGCAGTGATATAGAGGTGATCGCATGAAACCAGATCCATCCGTCCGTTCGATCCAGATCCGTTTCTTTGGGCTGCTGCTGCGTGCTTTCCTGGTTGTGGTCGTACTGGTATTCCTGGTGGTCAATGCGGCCACAGCCATTTTCATGGCTTTTCCCGTTCATACCCCTTTTGTCCAAAACCGTTTCCCGATGATTACCCGTCTGGAAACGTATTACCGGGTAACCGGTACCTGGCAGGGCGTCGCAGACGCCCTGCCAGGCATGAACTCTCATATCGAAGCTGATCTGTGGCGGCGACTGGTGTTGATGGATACAGATGGAATTGTAATCATCGACCGTGGTTTTACTGATACCGACCTGGTCGGGAAGGACTACCAGCCGCCGTTCGGCAGCCTGACCGTCCCTATCTGGGTGGACGGTGAGAATGTCGGCTCGATTGCTTTCGATCCTTCTATGATCCCGACCCAGGGACGGATCGCCTTGAGCCTGTCGAAGCCGGTGGTTGGTATTTCGATCTTTCCGGCCCTGCTGACGATCCTGATCGGCCTGCTGTTGATGCGGCGGGTAGTCCGGCCTTTGGCGGAAGTGATCGCGGCAGCCAATTCCATGTCGAAGGGCGACTTGTCGACCCGTGTGGCTGTCTCCGGTCCGGATGATTTGCAGCTGCTCCTGGAAGGTTTCAACCAGATGGCCGAGAGCCTGGAACGCAATGACCGGGAACGGCGCGAGATGTTGGCCGATATCGCCCACGAACTGCGTACCCCGCTGACGGTCATGCGCGGCCGGCTGGAAGGAATCGTCGATGGGGTCTACCCGCCCGAGGCTGAGCAGATCCTGCCTGCACTGGAAGAGACCTACCTGCTGGAGCGCCTGGTCGAAGACCTGCGCCTGCTGACCCTGGCCGAGACCCGCCAGCTGCTGTTTGAGAAGCAGGAGATCGACCTGAACCGGTTGGCAAGTCATGTTGTGGATCTTTTCCAGGCAGAAGCCGATGAAAAAGGGATCCGTCTCTCCCTGCTGGCGGCGGAAGGCGGCGCCAGGGTCAGGCTCGATCCGCAGCGCACCGAGCAGGTGATTGGTAACCTGGTAGGCAACTCGCTGCGTTACATTCCCGCAGACGGCAGGATATGGATCGAAGTATCCAATGACGGAGACCGGGTCAGCCTGAGCGTCAACGACAACGGCCCGGGTTTGCCCGAAGAAGACCTGCCCTATTTATTCAAACGCTTCTGGCGCGCGGAGAAATCCCGCTCGCGGGCATCGGGCGGCGCCGGATTGGGTCTGGCCATCTCTCGACAGCTGGTCGAAGCCCAGGGGGGGAAGATTTCGGCCAGCAACCTGGAGGGGGGCGGTCTGGGGGTGAGATGTGAATTTTTTGTGTAAACACCTGTGGCCTTGAAGCACGCCGAAAGGGCCCGGGTGACCGCGATATCCGCTGCCGGCTTTCGTTGGCTTGTTCGACAAAGGGACTGTACAAGAGTCAAGCTGAAAACAGGTCTCCGGGCTGGGCTTTTTCAAAGTCCAATCCAAATCAACCTGTGGAACCTGCCCGGGCGGCGAAGAGTCGCTTTTGTTGTGGAAGTCCGCCCAGGGTGACACATTCGTCGGTTATCGGAACCAGGCACTCCGCGGTTGGAAACGCCCTCCCATTGGTATTAAAAGGACCGGAACTGCCGGGCAAGGGATGGCAGGTTTTTATGAACCACCTGCAGTCGAATGGAAAATGACGGCGGGTGGTTGAGAACAGCCCGCCGCTGGATGTTCAAAACACCACGGTGAATCGACCAAAACACCGTGGTGGATCAAAAAAAGCACCGTGGTGTTTGGCCGGGATCACCACGGTGCTTTATGAATCACCTGCCCGGAAGTTGCCGGAAGCCCCGTAACTTGTTATTAACCGGATACTTCCCGTTCAGGGCTTGCGGGCTGTGACCAGGATCCAGCCCGGTTTTGTGCTGCTGTCGAAACCGATATCCGCAAACCCGGTAATGCTCAGGTATTCACGGTAATCTTCCAAGGAGTGAATTTGCAGGAATTCAGCATAGTGAGCGTCCTTCCCTTCCAGGTCTGGGTACCTGTTCAGGATCAGAAATATCCCGGAGGATTTCAGCACCCGGCTGACTTCCTTGAGGCTGTTCTCCAGTTGGGGCCAGAACTGGATTGTCTCGAAGGCGGTCACAACTTCAAATGCCCTGTCGGGATAAGGTAAGGAGACTACCGAGCCTGGTTCGATCTCTACCCGGCCTTCCCGGATGTGCTTCCGGTTCACTTTGCGGGCCAGGGTTACCATTTCGACCGAATGATCAATCCCGTGAACTTTCCCATTCTTTACTCTGGCCGCCAGCAGGTTGACCGCCTGGCCTCCTCCGCAGCCAATATCCAGGATATTCCAGTTTTGCCCGATCGGCAGTGCCTCCAGGCCGAACCGGTAGATATTCTTGTGATTGGCATTCATCAGGCTGCCGATCAGACTCCCCAGCAGCCCGGTTGGTTTTTTCCCCTGTGCCATTAGTTTTTCAGAAACACTCATCCTGCCTCCTGTTGCAGTTTTGTTCAAGATAGATTTAGGAATTCTTCCAGCCGCCTGACAGTTTTGGCCCGTGATGTTGAAAATGCCTTACTGCCCGCTGGAAATTCTTATCTCAGTGAAGATCTATATTCTTTGAAAATCCTGACGGAACGTCCCGTTCCTCAAGGCAGCCAGACGGGCAGGCTGCCTGTTGCCAGGATTTCAGTTACTGTATCGGTTTTCGTGTCGTAGATATGCAGGGCGGCATACTTATCGTCTGGGCTGACGGAATTGATATCGTATACCAGGTACCTGCTGTCGGGGGACCAGGCCGGCCGGCCGTGGTAGATATCCGCCTGGCGGGTAAGGGCACGGCCGTCGCTGCCATCCGGGCGCATCAGCCAGACCTGGTTGCCGCTGATGGGGACATCCATCCCCCAGGCCTGCCGGACCAATGAAACCCACTTTCCATCCGGTGACCATTGGGGAAAGCTTTCATCCAGTCCCGGGTCCGGGTCCAGCAAGGACAGGGTTTGGGTTTCAAGGGAGCCGCGGAACAATTTCAGGAGGTTGTATTCACCTGCCGTGTCCTGGTCGACCAACAGGAACGAATCACTGGCAGGAGACCAGATGACGGTCGCATCGATCCCTACCGGGAAGGAGGCCCGGCTGCCGTTTTCTACCTGGTAGAGCTGCACTTCCTGCGGATGAATGGAAGTATACGTGAGCCATTTCCCGTCTGGTGACCACTGCGGGCTGTACCCGGGCAGATTCTCATCCTGGAAAAGGGGGTTGGTTTCCCTGGTGGTGAGATCGAACCACCAGATGGAGGGCAGGGGGGAAGCGTATTCGTCTGTAGGCATTTCCTGGCGGCTGTAAAGGAAGTGCTGCCCACCAGGATGCCAGACAGCCCTGGAGCAGAAGGCCTCCTGGCAGTCCAGGAGCAGGGTTTGTTCCCGGCTGGCGAAGGTCAATTGCCAGATCTGGGAGGTCCCGATCTCGTTAGAAGTTGTGTACAGGACGCTGTTGAAATCGGGGGAGAGTGTGTAATCCCACACGCCTCTCTGCGGGCTGGTGATTTTCATGGATTTCCCGCCCCGGGCGGGGATGAGGTACAGTTGGTAGGAATTGTTTTCATCCATGGAAAGATACAGGAGGCTGGCCTGTTGGAGACTGAAACTGGTCTTCCCGCCGGGTGGTTGTGCGTTCATTGCCCGCACGGAAGTGACCGTCAGCGCCGCTCCGGCGCCCAGGACAACCAGTGCACTCAGGACAGGTACCGTGTAGGCGATGCGGTCGAACCATTTCAACCGTTCGAACAGTCGTTTGCCCCGGATGATCAGGATCCCGATCATGATCAGGATCACAGCCAGACCCAGGCTGAAGGCCACAATCAGGGACAAGCCAAAGGCGATGCGGTTGATGGTCAGCGCCAGCAGCAAGATTGCGATGGCATCCGGGCAGGGGACCAACCCGCCGCTGACACCGAGCGTCACCAGCGACTGCCAGCGAATACTGCGCAGCGGGTATTCCGCGGAAACCCCGGTTGGAATGAACCCGAGCTCAGAGGGGGCATGGCTGTGAGGCGGTCCGCTTTCGTCAATGGCCTGGTTGATGACCAGGCGCCTGCCTCTGGCTGCGGTCTCCTGTCCATCGGGCCGGCCGGCAGCCAACCGGCGCTGCCGCTGGCGCTCGGTCAACCAGCTGCGAAAGCGCGGGACTAGCAGTGTGATCCCCAGGAACAGGATCAGTAGACCGGAAACCAGTTCCAGCACCGGGAAGATATCTGCTGCCAGCAAATATCGGGAAGCTGTCAGGGTGATCAACCCCAGTGCGAACACCGATCCGGTATGGGTCAGGGTTACCAGGGCGCCCAACAGGATGGCGTGGTAGTACCTCCCGTGGGCGCCGACCAGGTATGCAGCCACGACCGTCTTTCCATGACCGGGGCTGAGCGCGTGTAAGGCGCCCAGCAGGATGGCAATCGCCAGCGCCGAAAGGACAAAGGCCGGGGATCGTTCCGGCTGCTTCACCAGGCCTTCCAGGATAGAGCCGGTTCTGGTTTGCTGGGAGGCCTGTGCACTGGCTTGTTCAGCCACATTGCCCAGGCCGACCGACTCGACAATCCAGGGGATAGACGGAGCGCGGCTTTCCCAGGAGTTCAACCAGGTATTCGTTTGCGCGGGGTCCGTGCTGAACTGCGTGGTCAATGTCCCCCCGTCCTGCGTTGGTGGGGTGAAGACCAGCCCGGCCTCACTGCTGACATTGAACCAGCTGACGCTGCTGCCGGGGATAAACAGGTTTTGAATCTCAATTTCGTGTTCCCGGGCGGGCGGCTCTGGCCAGGAACCCTGTAACTGGATGCGAATGGATTCTTCCCCGGCAAAGAACCGGGAGATCCCGGATGGCCAGTCGACCGACTGCAGTTCAAGCGGCAGAGTAGTTCCGTCAAGGGCGACCCGTAGGTTGGCGACGACCGGTTTTGACCAGGCCAGGGCTTCTTGCGGGGAGACCAGTTCATCCTGGTTCAGATCGGCTTCAACCCAGATCGATTGGGCGATCAATGGGCCGGGAACCATCTCCCAGGTAATGCGAATTCCATCCGGCGACAGTGATACCTGGTGGGTATGGAAATACATATCCGCCGGATGGGCCCGGGCGGGGCGCATCGGGATCAGGATCAGGGCAGAAGCCAGAATGAATGAGAGAAGGTATTTTTGCATAACAAAATATTACAGGAATTATATTTGACTTTTCCAAAAAGTCTTTATTTTTGATCCTTCTGACCGCATACTTGTTCGTTGAGCGCTGCCCTAAAGCCATTTGTTTTCGAAACGCCAGTATTCCCAATCCTTCATGCCTGATCGAGAAACCCGCAAAGACTTCAAGCTGGCAGCCACCGAGAAGTTTGGAACCCCGGTTGTATAACGGGGATCAGTGCATCGGTGAAATCTGTGAAGCGATGAGGATGTGGGGAACTTCTTCCCCGGGGTCTTCTTAAAGTTCAACGTGTAAACCCACCTTCCCATAACTTTCTTCCAGTTCGAAGCCAGCAGCCTCTGCCCAGTTGATTGTGGTTGTTTGGCGGGGATAATCCGGATCCATAAACTTATCCGTGGTGGAGAGGAAACCGTCCGGTTTTTAATACGCGATGGATTTTTCGCAGTCCACCTGCCGGGTCGGGGATCTCAGGCAGTACGGTAGCCAGGAGGGCGCGGTCTATACTTGCGTCCTAAAGCGGGAGCTGGTAGGCGCTGGCAACATGTGTCTCAACATTCGTTACCCGGCTTCCTGCACACGGCGGGTGACCCGTTTGATCATCTGTGGTTGGATATTCACTGCAACCAGCTCTCCATCTGGTCCTGACCGACGGGCTGCCTGAACAGGGAAGACACCCGGGCAGGGTATAGTGTTGCTTTTCTTGTACTTAACGATCAATTTCAGGCCAAACAACCAGAACAATAAAATTACGAAAACGATACTGGCGATGGTAATTCCTGTGTGCATCAGGGTTTCATCCTCCTAACAGGGGAAGTGTTGTTTCATGCGATTAAAAAAGCCCGGATTAACTTCAAATACGTTTCCCGTTCGCTCAGGATGGCCAGGTGTCCCACTCCTTCCAGGGTGTGGAGCGTCGCGGATGGATACAGCGCCCTGACGGCCTGTCGTTCATTTTCCGGTATCGAGGCATCTGAGTCCGAGTCGATGATCATGATTTTCCCGGGCCATTTTTCCAGGTCGTTTGGCGAAAAGCGATAATGGGAAGCAAAATTGATTAACAGTTTCAGCATCGCGATTTGGTTCTGTTTTGTTCTCAGCCCAAAGATGTATTCAAAATAAACTGTCCAGAACGCTAATTCGTCCGGTCGCAGGGTTTCCACAATCTTGCTGATACTGTTCATCAGGCTTCTCTTTACGAAGCAATAGGGTATCAGTTGTAACAGGCGTAACCGTTTTTTCATTCCGGCAATGCGCGCAGCGATTACCTCCTGGCTGAAATCCTTTGTTACAGTAGTCGTGTGTGAGAGAACTACACTATTAACATGCTGCGGATACCTGCGTACCAGTATCTGGGCGAATAACCCTCCGGCTGATTGTCCTACAAGACTGTATGGGATAGCTCCTTCTTCCCTGGCCATTTGATCC
The DNA here is from genome assembly GCA_016927315.1 of Anaerolineales bacterium. Lineage (GTDB taxonomy): Bacteria > Chloroflexota > Anaerolineae > Anaerolineales > Villigracilaceae > JAFGMV01. Next base: position 13,433 of record JAFGMV010000104.1, read on the forward strand.
AAGCCTGCTGCCATTTCATCCAGGTCGCTTACGGCTGGGTAAGAAGGGGCAATTACCGTGAACTGTTCTTCCAGTTCAAGGAAATATGGGAAAAACGGTTCCCCAATGCCCAAGCCCCCCGGAAGAAGGAAAAGGCCGGGCTTTCCTTTACCGCCAATGAGATATGGGTATTGTGTGCCCTGCCAGGTGATTTCCCTGGTGGTGTGTGTCTGCCGGAATGTATCCAGCATTGAGAATAGGTCTCCTGTCATGTATCTCTCCAATGGTTATGATCCGGAAAAAAGACCGATGTAACTACTCAGCCTATTTTGGTGAAACCCACTATATGTGGCGAAAAAGGCTAAATCCTCGACAATTTGCCATAGGTGCGGCCAGCA
>JAFGMV010000105.1 GCA_016927315.1 Anaerolineales bacterium
AATAAAACTGACCCCGATCGGACAGGTCAACTGCGGAGGAGATGGGTTCTCGATCCAGATCAAACCAGAGTACCGGAAAGCTTTGCTGGGCCTGGACTCCTTCAGCCATATCAATGTCCTTTGGTGGGGCAGCCTGCTCGACACGGAAGCAGGCCGCAGCATCCTGGAAGCGGAAACGCCCTATGTTGGCAGCCCCGAAAAATTGGGCATCTTCGCCACCCGCTCCCCTGCACGCCCAAATCCAATCTGTGTTTCGACCATCAGCACCATTGAGGTCGATATCGAGCAGGGGCTGATCAGCACCCCCTGGATAGATGCCGAGAATGGCACGCCGGTCTTGGATATCAAGCCTTACCATCCTTCTGAAGACCGGGTAAACGATTTCCGCCTGCCGGATTGGTGCGCAAACTGGCCCCGCTCACTGGAAGAATCGGGGGATTTTGACTGGGAAGCGGTCTTTATCAACGCCCAATAACGCATTCTGCCGGTAATATTTTGATGATAGCTGGCTCAAAATGGCCAGCTATCATTTATACTATAAGGAAACCCGCTTTGGAACTACGCTACGGAGGTACAAATTCAATGCAAACAGCAACCATCACACCCTGGCCAGTCAAGACACTGAGCATCCTGCTGTTCCTGTTTGGGCTGTTCGCTTTCACCGGTTCCCTTTTCCTGTGGGGCGAAGGGTTCCTGCTGACTTTTCCGGAAGGCGTTGATTACTCCTATCCGGTCGCCGATATACTTGTAAACGCCCCCGCATCTATCCTGGCCGCGGCTGGGTTATGGAGAATGCGCCGGTTTGGGTATATAGCTTCTCAATTTGCAGCCGGGTTTTACATTTATGCTTCGGTTGAAATTTTCATGCAGGTGCTCCAGGAAAGCCCTCCTGCTGCTGCAGCAATCATACTTCCCCAGGTGATAGCGGTCATGGTTGCGCTGGTGCTGGTATTCTATCTCTGGCGCATCCAGGATAACTTTAAGTACTGACCCGTAGGACAAAGCCAGGTTGATTGATACATTCCAGAAACTTAAAGAAGATGTGCGCATGCACTTTTAAGTTAAATCTCTAATTTTTGATGTCATTCCCCATTCGGAGACGATGTGCAAGCCGTTCTTCGGCGAGGCAATCTCCTGATAAACGAGAAGAAGTTGCCAATGATGAGATTGCTTCATCAGGGAGAATACCCTCCTCGTAAAATCTTTTTTAAGATAGCTCCACAAATCGTCTCCTGGTCTTGACACTACACTTAATCAAACTATAAAATTGAAAGTGGGTTGATTTGATGAAACTTGCTGCCTTTGATATCGAGATTTCCAAAATACTTCCCGCCAACGTAACCAACTTCAAAGAACATGCTCCTTTGGGCATCAGCTGCGCCGCGGCGGCGTTCAGCGATAAACCGGAAGTGACCTTCTGGCAGGGCGTTCCCAAATTGAATAGATCAGAAGCCGGACAGCTTGTCGGCGAACTGATGCAATTCGTCGACGAAGATTACACCCTGTTGACCTGGAACGGCTGCAGCTTCGACTTTTTTGTCCTGGGCCAGGAATCCGGCCTGGTTGAAGAATGCGGCCGGCTGGCCCTCAACCACATAGACCTGATGCTGCTGGTCGCCTTTACAAAAGGTCACTACCTGGGATTGGACAAAGCCCTGGCCGGCGCCGGATTGAGCGGGAAGCTGAAGACCGTCACCCTGTCGGACGGGACTACGATCAAAGATATGGACGGCGCCAAAGCGCCTCAGCTTTGGGCTGCCGGGGAACACCAGGCTGTCCTGGAATACTTGCAAGGGGACGTATCCCAATTGATCAAACTGGCAGATGCGATCAAAAGACACAAGGCTATCCGCTGGACCAGCAACAGCGGCCGGCCGCAGTCTGTCCCGGCCGAAAGGCTCCTGCCGGTTCGGGAATGCTTCAATATTCCCGAACCAGACGTCACCTGGATGTCCAACCCCCCTGCCCGGGCGCAGTTCGTCGACTGGATACCGGGCCACCAGTAAAACCTCTCCACCAGGGCGGCAGGGACCAGAGGTTGATACCCATTTCACCGTCTCTGGTTGAACAGATCCATCTATTCGGCGCCTATCTAAACCACCGACAACCTTTATGAACCTCAAACTGACTCTCATCCGGTACCTGCGTGCGCTGGCTGTCGTTCTCACAGCATTGTTCGGCGGAATATTGCTGTGGCTGACCTGGTTCTCTTACCAGACAGCCGACGGGTATGTTCACCCAGGGCATTGCCCGCCCCCTGCAGATGACCTGCTGGTCCGGGAAGATATTCAATTCCAGGAGATTGAACTGGTCACCAAAGACGGACTGACCCTGGCCGCCTGGTATACCCCGCCTGAAAACGGAGCGTTGATCCTGCTGGCCCATGGTTATGGAGACGCCCGTTCACAGGACTTTTATATCCTGTTTGCCCGTCATGGGTATGGGGTCCTGGCCTGGGACTTTCGAGGACACGGCCAGAGCGAAGGCGACCTGGTGACCCTGGGATACTTCGAAACTTTGGACGTGGAGGCCGCCCTGGAATATGCCCTGGCACAGCCCGGAGTCGAACATATCGGCGCCTGGGGCGGTTCCATGGGAGCCGCAACCGTTCTTCGAACGGCAGCCTTTAGGGAAGAGATCGAAGCCGTAGCAGCCGACAGTTCATTCGCCTCCCTCGAAGCTCAAATGGATCACCAGGCGCCCTACCCGGTCCTGAACCCGATGATCCGCTTCTTTGCCGAGCAGCAGACCGGCCTGCGGTTGGAGCTGGTCAGCCCCGTGCAGGATATTGCCCGGATCAGCCCGCGCCCGGTCTTCATCATCCAGGGGATGCAGGATACCGTCATCCCGCTTGACTCTGCCGAGAAGCTGTACAAGGCGGCCGGTGAACCGCGCCAGGTATGGACAGAACCAGATGTCGGGCACTTGAACATGTATGCCGGGTACCGCACACGCTATACCAGGCGGGTGATCAAATTCTTCAACCAGGCGCTGCTGGGCATCCAAAGCTACCAATAGGATCAGCGTACGCAGCGAACCGCCCGATCAATCCTCAAATTCCATAAAAATACTGCTCCAGGTGATCGATCACCCCCGCCTGCCGAGCCTCCCGCCGCCGCAATCGCGGGTACACATCCAGCCGGCCTTCGGTTAAGTGCAGAGTCAGGCCGTCTTCATCCGGCAGGAAACCGCTTTCGACAAACCGGTCCACGCTTCCCGTCCGGTGAACATCCCTGTCATCGTCAACGACCTCTTTTTGGACCCTGACTTTGCGGCCGGAAACCAGGTGCTGGAATACCTTCTCGGTCATTACGGACCCTCCCGATCCGTCACAGCGCTGCAAACTGCTTCAAGAACTTTTTCCGCAGCCCGGCTTTTTCCTCTTCCGGCAGGAGCGCAGCTTCTACTGCGTTCATCACCAGTCCCTGGATGACCTCCTGCTCCCAACCAAAAGCCCGCTGGCAGCGCAGGTATTCCTCCGTCAGGGTAGTATTGAACATCGGTGGATCATCGCTGTTGAGCGTGATGAACAAACCAGATTCCATTAAAACCGGAAGGCTGTGTGCTTCCATAGAAGGATAAACGCCCAGGCACAGATTGCTGGTCGGGCAGACCTCCAGCGGAGTCTGGGCAGCCCGGAGATGCTCGACCAGGGCGGGATCTTCAACTGCCCGCACACCATGCCCGATGCGCCGGCTCTCCGCTACTTTCAGGGCGCTCCAGATGCTGGAAGGCCCCACGGTCTCGCCCGCATGCAAGACACACGGGATTCCGGCCTGGCGCACCCGGTTGAAAGCGCGGCGGTATTTTTCAGGCGGGTTGTCGACCTCAGGCCCTCCTAAGCCGAGCGCCGCCAACCCGCCGCCGAACCATTCCAGCGCCCACCCGGCTACCCGGTCGCCCTGGTCAGGGGGGATGATGCGCGGGATATCCATAATAACGTTCATCTGGACGCCAAGCTCCTGGTATCCCCAGCGCCGCGCCCGGTTGACGGCCTCCATCTGCGGCTGAAAATCGAGCTGGCAGTTCATGTACTGGTTATATGGCGTAAAGGTCGCTTCCGTATACAGGATGTTCTGCCGGGCTTGCTCCTGCAGGAACTCGCGAGTGATCAGCTCAATATCTTCCGCCGTGCGCAGGCAGGAAGAGATCACCATATAGATTTCAATAAAGTGATCAAAATCCCGGAAGGTATACCACTCCCGCAGACCTTCAACCGTGTCTGCCGGGAGGGCGATTTGATGTCTCCTGGCAAGCTTCAGCAAAGTGGCAGGCAGGACCGAACCTTCCAGGTGGACATGCAGTTCAGCCTTGGGCATTTTCTTGATAAATGTTTGTAATTTTGCCACTGTTACTCCGGGTATGGTGGTGTACGGGAGCACAAATTCTCCCCCGCGTCCGGCCTGGCCTGATTTGTCGTTGCCATAACCTACTCATCCTCCCAATTCATAATGACCTTACCAGAATTACCGCTGCGCATCACCGCAAACGCCTCTTCGAATTCTGTGTAGTGGAACCGGTGGGTGATCACCGGGCTGATATCGAGACCGGTCTGCAGCATGGACTGCATCAGGTACCAGGTCTCATACATCTCCCGCCCATAGATCCCCTTGATGGTCAGCATATTGAAAATCACTGTATGCCAATCGATCGAAAGCTCTTCAGACGGGATCCCCAACATGGCAATCTTGCCGCCGTGGCACATATTCGCCAGCATGTCCTTGAAGGCCTGTCCATTGCCGGACATTTCCAGACCGACATCAAACCCTTCCCTCATCCCCAGCTCCTTCTGGACATCGGCAATGCTTTTCTCACGCACGTCCAGGGCAATGGTCGCTCCCATCTTCCTGGCCAGTTCCAGGCGGTAGGGATTCAGGTCTGTGGTCACCACGTACCGGGCGCCGGCGTGCCGGGCGATGGCAGTCGCCATCACACCGATTGGCCCAGCGCCGGTGATCAGCACATCTTCACCCAAGACCTGGAAAGACAAGGCTGTGTGGGTGGCGTTTCCAAACGGGTCGAAAATGCTGAATATTTCCATCGGGATCTTTGGATCCGCATGCCAGACATTGGTGACCGGGATGCAGATATATTCGGCAAAGGCTCCCGCACGATTGACGCCCACCCCGCGGGTATCCTTACACAGGTGGCGCCGTCCGGCCAGGCAGTTCCGGCAGCGCCCACAGACGATATGCCCTTCCCCGGAGACCACATCCCCGACCTCAAGGTCGTGAACATTGTCCCCAAAAGCCGCCACTGTCCCGACAAACTCATGCCCGACCACCATCGGCACAGGGATGGTTTTCTTCGCCCAGGCATCCCAGTTCCAGATATGCACATCCGTGCCGCATATGGAGGTCTTATGGATTTTGATCAATACATCATTGATGCCGGGTTCAGGGACCGGCGCCTCATCCAACCATAAACCAGGTTTATCATATTTTTTTACCAGGGCTTTCATAGCGCTTTCCTTCCTCGAATAAGGGAACCCTTCCAGGCTGTTATCTGAAAACTGCGTTTGACCGCCGCAGATGGAAATCCGCACACCGGCATCTTAAACGGGCATCCATAAACGGCTTCAGTTCTGGCGGGTCTGGTTCATCAATACCTGGGTGAGGGCATGCAGGATCTGCTCCACGTTCTCCGGAGAAACCCCAGAGTTCTGTGAAATGCGCTCGATCAACTCCTGCCTGACCTGGACGTCGCCCCCGGCAATCAGCAGATAATGCAGCCAGACCTCGGGATCCATTTCAGACATCGGTTTTTCTGACATAGCGTGACCGCCTTTCATTCGGAGAGACTTCTTAATTATAGTACAGGTAAGCAAGTGTAAATTTCGCTGTATGGAGAATGGGCGCCGGAGCCCATTTTAAAAGATGTACGCACACGATTAAATCCGCTGGCGAGTCGATTAAATCGAGCGGCGGGCGGATTAAATCGAGCGGCGGGCAGATTTGTTAATACTATCGGGTTGAATTTCGTGCTTCACTTTCCATCTATGCGCACTATCTCGTTATTTTGTATAGGTCCCGTCGCTGGTCGGCAGGTAGGGCATCGCCGGTCCTTCCACGCCCAATTGTTCCGCCAGGGCCGCCCGCACAGCCGTCCGGTCGTCCCAGGCATACTCGGTGGTCTCAAAGCACATCGACTGCTCATGTCCTTTACCGCAGGCCATGACAAGATCGCCCGGACGCGCCTCCCGGAGCGCAAAACGGATGGCTTCCCCTCGATCACGGATACGCCAGAAGGTCACTCCTTCTTCCCCGCCGCCCGCTTCGGCCCCCAGGGCCATCTCCGCCAGGATATCTTCCAACGGATCGATGCGCGGGTCTTCAGCGGTCAGGATCGTCAGGTCGGCAAATTGTGCAGAGACTCCGGCCATTAAACGGCGCTTCTGTTTATCCCGCAGGCCAGCCGAACCGAAGACAGCGATCACCCGTCCATCCGTCATCTGCTTGCCGGTCTGTAGGGCTGCTTTCAAAGCATTGGGGGTATGGGCAAAATCGACCAGCGCTGTAAACGGCTGCCCCATATCGATCAATTCCATACGCCCCGGCACGCCGGAAAGGGTGCAAATCCCCTCTGCGGCTGCCTGCGGATCGATCCCCAAACCAAAGATGGCCGCGCTTATGGCTGCCAGGCTGTTTGAGACATTAAAGGCGCCGGCCAGGCTGCACTTTACCCACAGGCGGAAATCGGGACCCATTACGTCGAAGACGATACCCGCCGGGGTGTACCGGATATTCTCTGCCCGCACCTCTGCATCCGGCCCGAGACCATAGGTCGCCTTCCGGCCTGTGAATACCTGGTCCAGGTACTCAAATGAGCGGTCATCGCGGTTGAGCACCCCCAGGCGGGGATTGCCCTGCGCCTTGGGCAGTGTAGTTTCCAGCCCGATAAAGAGCCGCGCTTTGGCCTGGCGGTAAGCTTCATACGATCCGTGGTAATCCAAGTGTTCATGCGTAATATTGGTCACAACCGCGATATCGAATTCGCAGGCATCCACCCGGTATTGAGCCCAACCGTGGGAGGTCGTCTCCAGGATGACATGCGTCAGCCCGGCCGCAACCATTTCCGACAGGTAACGCTGCACCTCCGGCGCATCCGGCGTGGTGACATGAAAACCGGTATCCAGCACCCGGTCACCGACGACCGCATTGACCGTCGTGATCATCCCGGCCTTCAACCCGGCTCCCTTCAGGATGCTGTAAAGCATATTGCTGGTGGTTGTCTTACCGTCTGTGCCGGTAATCCCGATCATGGTCAGCTTACGGGCGGGATACCCATAGAAGGCAGACGCAAGGTATGCCAGCGACTGGCGGGCGTTCTCGACCAGGACATAAGGCGCCGGCAGGTCAACCAGCGGCTGCTCACCAACCACAGCTACCGCACCACGGCGGATGGCATCCGGTATGAAATTATGGCCATCGGCAGCACCGCCGGAGACAGCGACAAACAGCGACCCGGCCTGAACCTGACGGCTATCCGCAGTAACGCTGCTGACCAACGGATCACCGTCGAAAGTATCCCCAAAGGTGAACGGGAATTCCCGGAAGAGGGTAGAAAGATGGGTTTCGGTCACGGTTGGTTTCCCATTGGCTGCCTGGTATGCCTGCAGGCGTAATTTTCCAATTATAGTATAGAAATCGACCGGCCCGATCCGTTTTCCTTTCTGAGGACGCAAATCTTTTGCAGATTTTCTCGCAGCGCTGGCATTACAGGAGCAGTCTCCAGAAGGTTGGCCTGCCCGGTAGTTGTTCGTTCCGGGCGCTCCGCCAGTATCTCATTCAGGCGATCATTAGGCGACAGTCCTTTATTTAAACCAAAAAGGCACAAGGACGGCGGTCTTGTGCCTTTGAATACCACAGAAAAGCACTAACCCAGGTTCTGCTTCAAGGCTCCCAACTTCCCGGCCACTGAACCATCCAACACCTTGTCGCCAACCTTGATAACCAATCCGCCTAAAATAGAGGGATCGACCCGGAAGGAGACTTCTTTTGCACCGGATTTAGCCAGCACACCCTGCTCAACTTTTTTCTGTTCTGCGTCTGTCAGCGGCAGGGCGCTGGTTACCTCAGCGGTATCCCCCTGCAAGTCACCTTCAGAAAGAACCACCACCTGACCCGCCTTTATACCGGAAAAGAATTCGTCCAGTAAGGCATGCTGTCGTTTCTCATCCAGCGCATCTCCGACCAGTTTTTGCGCCGCGGAGATCGCCAGGGCGGCCACTTCCCCCCGCAGTCCAGACAGAACCTGGTCGTGCTCGCGTTGAAGGTCGGCCAGCACATTCTGGCGTTCGGCATAGATATCCTGCTCAGCTTCCGCCCGGATCTGCACCATGGCTTTGTCTGCCCTCTCCCGGCCCTGGTTCAGGATTTGCAAGGCCTGAGATTCTGCTTCTGCGATAATCCTGGCAGCCTCTTCTTCGGCATTAGCGCGCGCCTCGCCGGCTATGCGTGCATCTTCCAACCCCTGTGCAATCGTCTCGCGGCGCTTCTCCAGCATCCCGGTGATCGGGATCACGATCCACTTGCGCACCACCACATAGACAATGATCAGGTTGACGATCTGGACCAGTAAAAATCCCAGGTTAATTCCAAGTGCATCCAAGGGAACCTCCCGATTTCTAGAACACGAACAGGATCAACAGTGCGACCACCAGGCAGTAGATCGCGACTGCCTCGGCAAAGGCGATCCCCAGGATCATATTGGTCTGGATGGTCCCGGCGGCATCCGGGTTACGCCCCATAGCCTGGACGGCGCCGCTGGTGACAATACCAATCCCGGCCCCGGCGCCAATTGCACCGATCATCGCCAGCCCGGCGCCGATCAGTTTTCCTAAAATCGTAGCAGCTGCAAGATCCATTTGTCATCCTCCAATTGTAATCAGCGATTGATACCCAATAAGTATTCGACAGACAAGCGGGGGCATTCCCGGCGACTCACGCATGTGCTTCCTCATGGTCGCCGTGTCCCTGGGCGGCCTGGGCCATGAAGACCATGGTCAGCAATCCAAACACGATCGCCTGGATCAACCCGACAAAGAACTCCAGCAGGTAGAACATCGATTGGGCAAAGACCGGTACCAGCGATCCGATCACGAACAGCAGCACCGTCCCGGCGAAGATATTGCCGAAGAGACGGAAGGCAAACGATAGAATCTTCGAAAACTCGGAGATTAACTCCAGGATTCCGACGCCAAAGTCGATCACGCCAAAGATTGGTTTGTTGAACAGCGTATCGAAATAAAAGAACTTCTTCAGATAACGCGGCCCCTGCGCCCGGAAACCGACCACCTGGACCATGATTACCGCGACCAGCGCCAGCGCCACGGTGAAGTTTAGGTCCGACGAAACCACCCGGAACCAGGGATACAGGGCATACCCGCCTTCTCCGGCGTGGGCCGCCGCTTCGGCATGCTCCATTTCAACAATGGTTTTGAATGGCCCCACCTGCCGGACAGCATAGTGATAGTCGGGATCGGGCCCCTTGATCGTACCGACAGTCTCGACACCCGGGAGCAGTTCCAGCCAGTTGGCCGCCAGCACCAGCAGGGTAATGGTTGCAAACCAGGGGAAGATGGTCTTGGTCCATTTACCGGCTGTGTTCCTGGTAATATTGTACAGGTATTCCAGCAGGAATTCGACCGCAGCAGTCAGCCCGGTCAGGACCTGTTTCCCGTTTTTCAGGCTGCGGGATATGGCGATTGCCAGCAGGAATATGATCAGGTCCGTGACAAGCAGGGCGGTCATGGTATTGGTTAGATAGAACTCACCAAGTACGGGTAGTGTGATGGAATCGGAAATCGGCTCCGCCGGCAAGGCCACATGCGGCATTTCGACCGGGATTTTCAACCCAACCCCGAAGAAACCGGTAAACAGGTAGGAACCAAGCAGGATCGCCGCCAGGACGATCCAGCGGTTCACCCCCCAACGCCAGCCTTTTTTCTCAGTCTTTTCTTCCAAGATTTGGCTCCTCTTGCGTTGCCTGCTGATCCCGGGCAGGTTTGATGCGGCTGGTAGCCGCCCGGACCACCCAGAACATCAGGAACAGCGTCACCGGTACGCTGCCAACCAGTATTACGATCGTAAAAAGCGGCTGCGAGTCAAAATAGCGATCCAGCCACAGCCCGGCGAACAGGGCGATAAAAATAACGACCAGGGTCAAACAACCTGCCTGACCGGCGACGCTGGCCATAGTTAGGTTCCAGACGTACTGTCGTCGGGCGCTGCCCTGATCGTTGTGATCGCTCATCAGTTAAAATTATATCAGAAAGTTTGCCCAATTAGAATAAATTGAGCGCCGCACCGCCTGCCATATTGAACCAGGGAACCAGCACCGTACCCACCAGGATGATCCCGATCAACAGGACGATCAGGGCCACCCAGTAAGGCGCCGGCGCCGGTACCGGTTTCTCATCATCGTCTGAGCGGTACAGGTAAACAACCTTGAGCACGTTCAGGTAGTAGTACAAACCGACAATCGAATTAAGGATACCGATCACGGCCAGCCAGACCAGGCCGGCCTGGATGGCGGCCGCAAAGACAAACACCTTGGCTACGAAACCGGCAAAAGGCGGCATCCCGGACAGGGACAAAAAGGCTGCCAACATCACCAGTCCCAGCGCCGGGGAGCGGCGGCTCAGGCCGGCATAGGATTGGATCTCATCCGAGCCGGAGACCCGCCCAAAAGCGGCCACGACGCCAAAGGCGGCCAGGTTGGTCAGGATATAGGCCAGCAGGTAGTAGACCACACTGGTGACGCCCAGATTAGGGCTGTCAAAGATCGCGGGCGCCGCCGCCATACCGATCATTGCGTACCCGGCATGGGCGATCGACGAATAGGCCAGCAGGCGTTTGATATTGGTCTGCTTGAGGGCGATCAGGTTGCCGACCGTCATGGTAATCGCAGCCAGGACGGACAATAAAAGGGACCAGTTGGCCTCCAGCACCGGACCATCGAAAACCGTCAGGAACAGGCGCAGCAAGACAGCAAAGCCGGCCGCCTTGGATGCGGTGGACAGGAAGCCCGCCACCGGCGTGGGTGCGCCTTCGTACGTGTCTGGCGCCCAGAAGTGGAAGGGGGCAATCGAGACCTTGAAGCCCAGGCCGACCACGACCAGCAGGATCAACCCCAGGCCCAGGCCGGTATCCCCGCTGAAATGCGCCAGGCTGGTCGAACCACTGAAGCCATACAACAGGCTGAAGCCGTACAGCATGATCGTGGAAGCCGCCGCCCCGAACAACAGGTATTTGAACCCAGATTCGGTCGATTTATCATCGTCCAGCATGAAGCCGGCCAGTACGTAAAGTGGAATTGAAGTGGTTTCGATTGCCAGGTAGAGCATGACCAGGTCGGAAGCAGCCGCCATCAGGTTCATACCCAGGGTGGCAACCAGCAGCAGCAGGTAGGCTTCCCCACGCCTGCCAAGCTTCTCGACATCCATCATGAACAGGGCCGTCAGTGCAGCCGAAAGAAGGAAGAGCATCTTGAACAGGAAACTCATCCAGTCGCTGCGCAGCATGCCGCCGAAGACCGTCACGGCCTCCACCGGGCGGGCCCAGATCAGGCTGACAACCAGGGTAACCAGCAGGCCGCCAGCCACCAGCCAACCCAGGCTGCGGCGCTGCGCTTCTTTCCAGAACGGCTCCAGGACCAGCAGGACAATGCCCAGGCCCAGGATCAAAATCTCCGGCAGGATCGCCAGGATCGTGGTTGAATCATAGACAGTCACTTAGGCACCTCCCAGGAGACGCATTACATTATCAACGCCAGTCTGCACCATGGGGACCATCATACCCGGTACCAGGCCGAGAGCGATCATCAGTGCACACAGGATCGCAATGGCGACCTTGTCCAGGATTGTGTTATCACCCACGTGTTCCTCGACCACTTTCGACATATCGCCGAAAAAGGTTTTTCGAATGACCAGCAGGATATAAGCCGCGGTAATCACGATCGAGAGAGCCGCCACAATCGCCACCCAGGGCTGAACGCTCCACACACCCATGAAGATTGGGAACTCGGCCACAAAACCCGAGAATCCGGGCATGCCCATCGAGACCAGGCCGCCAACGATGAAACCAATCGCCGACCAGGACTGGACCTTGGAGACGCCTCCCAGTTCAGCGATCTGGCGGGTATGCGCCCGGTCATAGACCATCCCAACCACAGCAAAGAAGAGCGCCGTCATGATGCCGTGCGAGAACATCTGCAGGCCAGATCCAAGCATACCCCGTTCGGTCATGGTCGAGAATCCCAGCATCACCAGCCCCATATGCGAGACCGACGAGAAACCGATGACGTATTTGAGGTCAGTCTGAACGAAGGCGATGAAAGCGCCGTAGACCACATTGACCAGCGCCAGCCCCATGATCCACCAGCGCCAGTACAAGGCGCCCTCCGGCAGCAGCATGATGCCCACCCGCAGGGCGGCAAAGGCGCCCAGCTTCATCAACACGCCGGCATGGAACATGGAAACCGCCGTCGGCGCCGCCACGTGGCCGTCTGGCGACCAGTTGTGGAAGGGGAAGATACCGCCCAACACCGCAAAACCCATGAAGACAAAGGGGAACCACAGTCTCTGGAATTCCGGCGAGAAGTTGGCCTTTTCCAATATCAACATATCAAAAGTGCCCGCCCCACTCTGCCAGTACATCGCCAGCGCACCGATCAGGGATATGACGGAACCGATGAACAGGTACAGGGTCAGCTTCATGGCCGCATACTCGCGGGTCTTGACCCAACCCCAGATAGCAATCAGCAGGTACATCGGGAAGACTGCGATCTCGTAGAAGAAGAACAGCATGAACAGGTCCAACGAGACGAAGACACCGAAAACGCCGCCCGCCAGCAGAAACAGGAAGGCGAAGAACTCACGCGGCCGGTCCTGGATGCCGGCCTCCAGGTGTTTCTTCTCATCATGCTCGCCCCAGGAGATCAGCACTCCGGTCAACATAACGATACCCGTCAGCAGAACCAGCGGGGCGCTCATCCCGTCCACACCGAATTTCAGGCTGACCCCCAGGGAGGGCAGCCAGTTGTAGGTCTCGATAAACCTGTACCCGGAATACCCGTTGACCAGGTATTCCACATACACCCAGGCAGACAGGATCAGGTCAAAGATCCCCGCAGCCAGTGCGGTGGCCCTGACGGCAGTCTTCTTATCTGCCGGGTAGAACAGGATCAGGGCGCCCACAACCAGGGGTGTAAAAACGATAATACTCAGTATCGGAAAGCTCATAAATGCACCTCGATCAGAACAACATCAGCATGGCTTTATTGATAATATCCAACAGCCAGGCCGGCCACAGACCGAGCACCAGCATCAGGAGCATCAAGGGAGCCATGACGATGATCTCGCGGGTGTTGATCTCGGTCAACTTGCCAGACCACTTCTCATTCAGCGGGCCATGCAGCACCTGTTTGATACCTTTCAGGATGTAGGCGCCGGTGAACAACAGGCCCAGCATCCCGACCGCGGTAAAGGCGGTCAGGACCGGCCAGGCGCCCCGCACTACCAGGAACTCGGACACAAACCCGTTCAGTCCCGGCAGGCCCAGCGAGGCCATGCTGGTAAAGATCAGGATACCGCCGTAGACCGGCGCCAGGGGAAACAGTCCGCCGAGCTCATTCAGGTTGCGGGTGTGGGTGCGTTCGTAGATGACGCCTACCAGGAAGAACATACCCGCGGCCGAGAGCCCGTGGTTGAACATCTGCAGGACCGCACCGTTCAGGGCAATGATCGCATCCTGGGTTCCCATGGCTTTAGCCGCTGCAGCAATCCCCAGCAGGACGAAACCCATGTGGTTGACCGAGGAATAGGCCACCAGGCGTTTAAAGTCGGTCTGCCCGAAGGAAGCGAAAGCCCCAAAGACAATGGCTGCTACCGCCAGGAAGGCCAGCACCCCGGCGTACTGCGCAGACTGCGCAGGATACAGGGGCAGCACCAGGCGCAGGAAACCATACGCGCCCAATTTGAGCAGCACACCGGCCAGGATCATCGAACCGGCGGTCGGCGCTTCTGTGTGGGCGTCCGGCAGCCAGGTGTGGAACGGCCACACCGGGACCTTAACCGCAAAGGCGATCACGAAAGCCCAGAAAGCGACGGTCTTGACCGTGTTCATATCTTTCAACCACAGCGGGACATTCCCAAGGGTATCCAGGGTTGGCCAGGCAGCCGTGATCTTCTGCAGGTCGTAGGTGCCGAAGGTCACACCCAGCATCTGGACTGCCAGCAGCAGCCCCAGGGAACCGCCCATGGTGTAGATCATGAACTTTAGAGAAGCGTAATTGCGGTTCTTCGAGCCCCACTGGTTGATCAGGAAATACATCGGCACCAGCCCGATCTCCCAAAAGACGAAGAAAACCAGCAGGTCGATTGCCAGGAAGACACCCAGCATGCCTGTCTCCAGCACCAGGAACAGGAACATGAAGGCCTTAACCTTCTCAGCCACACTGAAAGACGCCAGAATAGCCAGCGGGGTCAGCAGCGTTGTCAGCAGCACCATGGAGAGCGACAGCCCGTCGACACCAAGATGAAGACTTGAACCGATCGCCTCGTACCAGTAGTAATCGCCAACCAGCTGGTACCCCTCCATATTGGGATCGAACCGGAACCAGGCCGCAATCGTCAGCAGGAAAGGGAACAGGCTGGCGATCAGGGCTGTCCAGCGGATGGCTTGACAGCGATCCCTGGGAATGAACAGAACTGCCACCCCCGCCAGCAACGGGAAAAACAAGATTAAGATCAGGATGTGATCAGTAAGAAATGTCATTGTCCACTCCTGCCTATGCCAGAACCAGCAAATAATAGAGGATACCACCGAGCATGATCATGACCGCCAGCGCAGACAGCAGGTACTGCTGGATGCGGCCGGTCTGGATCGGGCGCAGGCTGGCGCCAAACTTCTGTACCAGCCAGGCGGAACCGTCACCGATGGTTTCATTGATCACCGGCTTGTCGAAGTAATTACGGAAAATCGTCCCGGTTTGACCGGTCAACCAGCCAATGATATCCAGGATACCGTCGATCAGGAACTTGTCCATCCACTTATACACGAATACCTCAGAGAACCAGACAGAGAACCGTACAAAGACGGTATGGTAGGCTTCGTCGAAGTAGTATTTGTTCTTGAGCAGCGGGATCTGCAGTATATCTTCTTGCGGAGACTTGACATTGCGATACACCAGCCATCCTAGCAGCAGACCGCTCAGCGCCACAACCACGGAGGTCCCCAGCGGGACCCAGCTGAAAGGAGCGGCTTCCGGCACATGCACCAGCGTATGCCCAACAAACTCGTGGAACCAGTTGGGGATCAGGCCACCCGTGAACCATTCCGGGATCCCTACCCAGCCACATGTTATGGCAAAGAAAGCCAGTACCATCAACGGGACGGTCATCGTCCAGGGGGTTTCGTGGGCATGCTTTGCCTCATCGGTGCGGGGTTCGCCCAGGAAGGTCAGCGTGATCTGTCGCATGGTGTAGAAAGCAGTCAGGAAAGCCGCCGCCGCCAGGGTAATGAACACAGCCAGCACCATGGGATGGCTGCCGTGGTGCGCCCATGCATCCGCCAGGATCTCGTCCTTGGACCAGAAACCGGCCGTCAGCACCGGGAAACCGGACAGCGCAAAGCCGCCGATCAGGAAGGTCCAGAAGGTGATCGGCATCTTCTTACGCAGGCCGCCCATATTAAACATGTCCTGCGGGTCGACCTTGTGGTCCCCGGTGTGAAGCGCCCCGTGCTCCATCCCGTGAATGACCGAGCCGGAACCCAGGAAGAGCAGCGCCTTGAAGAAGGCATGTGTAATCAGGTGGAAAGCTGCCGCTACATAAGCGCCGATCCCCACCGCGGCAACCATGTACCCCAACTGCGAGATGGTCGAGTAGGCCAGCACGCGCTTGATATCGTTCTGCGCCACCGCAATCGTAGCTGCAAAGATGGCCGTGAAAGCCCCGATAAAGGCGATCACTGTCATGGTCGGAGTCAGACCGTGACCATGCCAGTCGGCTGTGATCAGCGGGAAGATGCGGATGATCATGTAGACGCCGGCCGAGACCATGGTAGCGGCATGGATCATGGCGCTGACCGGGGTCGGGCCTTCCATGGCGTCTGGCAGCCAGACATGCAGCGGCCACTGGGCCGACTTGCCGATGGCGCCAATAAAGAACAGCAGGGCGATCATCCCGGCCGCCGAGAAACCCCAGATGGAAGGGGTAGCGGCCAGCTGCGCCAGGGTCTCTTCAGCGAAGACTTTGCTGAAGGCGATGGACCCGGTGGCAGAGTACAGGTAAGCGATGCCCAAAAGCATGAAGACATCGCCGACGCGGGTGGTCATGAAGGCCTTGATGGCCGCATCCCGGGCCGACTTCTTGCCATACCAGAAACCGATCAGCAGGTACGAGCACAGCCCCATAATCTCCCAACCGACGAACAGGGTCAGGACATTGTCCGAGACCACCAGGGTATACATCCCGAAGGCAAACAGTCCCAGGAAAGCAAAGAAGCGCGAGTACATCGGCTCGACCGACAACACAGTGCGCCTGTCCTGGCCCCGGCCGACGGTGGCGCCGTGCGGGGGCAGACCCTTGACATCGTGATCCCCTTCCGGCTGGCCGTAGTTCTGGTAACCAACACTATAGATGAAGATCATCAGGATGGTCCAGGCGACGAAGAACAGAACCGCCGCCCCCAGCGGATCGATGCGCACTCCGATCTCGAGCCAGTCCTTACCCAGCGGCAGCCAGGGGATTGATGAGCCAAAGGGATGGTCCCTGAGATGCTCCACTCCCAGCGCCCGTAAAAAGATCACCATACTGCCCAGCCAGGACAGCCCGGCGGCGCCGATGGCGACCCAATGGCTCAGCGAGCGGTTCTTGTTGGTGAACAGCACGATCAAAAAGAACGCCAGCGCCGGGGGTAAAGGGATCAGCCAGACCAAGGTATCATAAAAGTTCATACAGGCTCTCCTACCACTTCATCATATCGATCTCGTTCGCCACGACGGTCTTGCGACGGCGGTAAACCGAGATCACCAGCGCCAGGCCGACAGCCACTTCGGCTGCAGCCACAGCAAAGACAATAATTGCAAATACCTGTCCGCTCATCTCCGCCGGGCTGCCGTAGCGCCAGAAGGACACCAGGTTGATATTGACCGCGTTCAGCATCAACTCGATGCCCATCAGGATAGCGATCGCATTGCGGCGGGCCAGCACACCGAACAGGCCGATGCTGAACAGGGCGGCAGACAGGATCAAATACCAGGAAAGTGGGATCATGTTCTCCTCCTATTTCCGGTTGTACGCGACGTAGATTGCCCCGATCAGGGCTGCCAGCAGCAAGACCGACGCAACTTCGAAAGGCAGCACATACTGGTCGACCGAGACCAGGGCGGTCCCCAGGTCAGCGACCATGTCAACAGTACCAGCCGGGATGGGGGCTGCGGCTGCACCGAACCCGGTCCAGCTGCTGACCAGGAAAGTCAGTCCGCCGAAGGTCGCCAGGCCGACCAGGGCAGCGAGTACCCAGGACTTGTTCAACTGCGGTCCTTTATCGCGCTGGTCCCGCTGGGTCAGCATGACCGCAAAGATGAACAAGATCGCAATCGCGCCGATATAGACCACCACCTGGACCACAACCAGGAAGCTCGCGTCCAATAAAGCATACAAGACCGCCACCCCAAACAGGGAAACGATCAGCCACAAAGCGGCCTGGATCAGCTTACGGGTGGCGACGACCATCACGGCCGACCCCAGGGTCAGCGCCGCACTGATGAAAAAAAGGATTTGCTGGATGATTTGCTCTGCAGTCATTTCGTTCGGCTCCTCATCATTAATCGCCTGCCGCCCGGGCAGGTATCTGCAGCGCGGCTTCTTCAGCCAGGCGCTGGCGGCGGGCATAGGCTCCCAGGATCATGATCGTGACGATCGCCAGCAGGACGTTCGCCAGGAACATCCCAGCCACATACACCAGGGTACCGTACCCAAGCAGGAGTTTGTTCAACACGGCCACCAGCATGATCAGGGTAAAGGACAGCGGCACCAGGATCTTCCAGTTGAAGGCCAGCATGTGGTCGATGCGGATACGCGGCACAGTGTACTTGACCCACATGATGATCCAGTAGCCCACCAGGGCCTTGACCAGTATCATGAAGACGGCAATGAAGGGGCTGCTCAACCACTGCAGCCCGGGCAGGGTTTCCAGGCCAAAGACACTGTAACCGCCAAAGAACAGGATGCCCCAGAAACCGCCGAAGGTGAAGGCGTGCAGCAGTTCGCCGGCGTAGAACATACCGAACTTCATCCCGCTGTACTCAATATGGTAACCGGAGACCAGTTCCGATTCGGCTTCGTTCAGGTCGAAGGGCGAGCGCCCCAGTTCGGCGATCGAGCTGATCGCAAAGATCAAGGCTGCCAGCGGGGCCACCAGGATGAACCACACCCCGGGTTCGCCAAACGTCTGGGCTTCCACAATCCCCTGCATGCTCATCGTCCCGGCCAGCATAACCGGTATCAGCAGTGCGGCCACCATCGGGATTTCGTAGGAAATCATGGTCGCCACCTGGCGGAAGGCGCCCAGCAAGGCATATTTATTATCAGAGGCCCAGCCCGCCATAATAATGGAAAGGGCTCCAATCGCACCGGCCGCAACCAGGTAAAGCACCCCGACGTTCAGGTCCACACCCCAGGCCAGCGGCGCCAGCGGGATAATCGCCCACAGGATCAAGACCGAACTCATCGAAAGGATCGGAGCCAGGTTGTATACCACCTTATCGGCAGTCCTGGGAGTGATATCTTCTTTGATCAGCAGCTTGATGATATCGGCAAAAGGCTGGATCAGGCCATAGGGACCCAGCCGGTTCGGGCCTAACCTGTCCTGGAAGCGGGCAACCACCTTGCGCTCGATCCAGACCAGGAAGATGTCCACCACCATGATGGCGGCGATCAGCACAAAGATACCGATCGCAAACACCAGCAGGTTGGACCAGAATTCCGGCATTCCCCAACCGGCAAAGATTCCGCTCAGCCAGTCAGCGATGAATGCCACAGGATCGTTCCAAAAGTTCATTGGCTTCTCCTCGTAACACAAATAAAAGGCTGATAAGAATTTCCTATCAGCCTCTCAGTTTTTTGATCAATACCTAGACCCATTCCAGGGCGCCTTTTCGCCAGGTATACACCAGCCCGGCGACCAGGATCACAATAAAGATGACACCCTCCAGGGCGACATACAGGGGCATCTTGTTCATGGCAATCGCCCAGGGAAACAGGAACACAGCTTCGACATCGAAGATCAGGAACGCCAGGGCAAAGACATAATACTGGGCCTTGAACTGCACCAGGCTGTCTCCAACGGTTTCCAATCCACACTCATAGGTGCTCTGTTTGATCGGATTCGGTTTCTTTGGCCCCAGAATCAAGGCGACCACAATTGCGCCAATCGGGATGATGGCGGCAATGATGATAAAGAGTCCAATAAAAACCCAGGGATTCGGCATAGCAACCTCAAATGAACAAATTTTGGTTTGAAAAATAAGTTTTTCAGGACAGGCGCATTGTACCATAAAGCACTTTTCGATCATACTATCGCATGTCAACTTTTGGTGTGATTTTTGTCACGCAGGATTATATGCAGTTTTGTTTTGATCCCAACTGTCATGATTGTTATTTACAAGGCGGGCATATAACAAACCATCATAAAAAAAATACCGCGCGGTCCTTACCAAACCCAGGCGGTAAAAACAGCGCCCGGCAGATACAAATAACCCCAAAAATCACTTTTTGATGCGCTTCCAGAACCATTTGAGCACATCGTCCATAAAAGGAATTCCCAGGATGGTTCCGAGCACGGTCCCAGCCGCGCCCAGCACACCGGCCGGACCGGTCGTGAGCCCCATAAAAGTGACGGCTTCAACTTCTACAAGCTGGGCAGAAATAGTCTTGCGGGCTTCTTCGTCTCCGTCTTTGAGCACAAACAGCAGGTAAACCCAGATGGTGCCCTGGTACAAACCGCTTTCTGTTGGCCGCAGGCTCCAATAAAAGGTCACCGGCTGGCCGGGCAGCAGGGCTTCGCTCTGCATACCGGTTGGTTCGAGCGGCATCCCGGCCATATCCAGCCGGGCCTGCGCAGTTACCTGGTGCGTTTCGTATACATCCGGGATTTCGACCACTTTCCCACTGACCTGGCGCCCTTCCACTTCGGCGGTCGGGACGATCCCGCCCGAATCATCGATTTCCAGGCTCAGGCGGATGCGGTCTCCGGCGCCGACCTTGATCCTGGGCGGCCATTCCAGGGTCAGCATCCGGACTTCACTGATCGCCGGCAGCGGCGTGGGCGCCATCTTGGGAATAGAGACCGCCGTCATGGTTGACAGGGGCGCCAGGGCCGGCGCCTCATCATACGAACCGGTATATTCCGGCTCATACGCCATACCTGCGCCGCAGGCCAGGAGCACCCCGGAAAAGACCAGCGCCATACCGAAGAGGAAGGAGGTGCGCCTTATGCTGCTGCTCATAACTGCCGCCGCTCCATCTCCCTGTACCCGACCGGAGTCGGGTAGGTCAGGTCCTCCTGCCGGATGGGCACCCGCCGGAGCTGGCTGTCGACCGGCTGCAGGCTCCACACCAGCAGTCTGATCGAGATGACCAGCAGCAACAAACTCAGGAAAATGCGGATTTTCGTTTTTGTCATAGAAACATTATACACACATGGGATGGATTTATCCTGTTCCCATCAGGAGGAAATAGAGGTGGGCAATAGCAAAGTCTGGTCCAAAGAAACATCAGAGAAACCGGATCGGAAACAACAACGGTGTAATCGCAAAATTGCAATCCTCTTGTCTGACAAATTGTAATAAAATAATACTATACGTCATAATGCGCCGTTGAACGCCTGCGGCGCGGCAATCTCCCTGCAAAGGAACTGCTATGCCCCACTACCCGCCAGAACCATTCCGCATCAAAATGGTCGAACCCATCCGGCAGATCTCTCGTGAAGCGCGTGAGGCTGCGCTGCAAGCAGCCGGTTACAACCTGTTTGCTATCAAGGCAGAGGATATCTTCATCGACCTGCTGACCGACTCGGGCACGGGTGCGATGAGCCAGGAGCAGTGGGCCGCTATTATGCGCGGCGATGAGTCGTACGCCGGGGCGCGCTCCTACTACCACCTGAAAGCCGCAGTGGAGGACATTTTCGGCTTCAAATACTTCGTCCCTGCCCACCAGGGCCGGGCAGCCGAGAACATCCTGGCTGCCGTACTGGTCAAACCCGGGCAGTACGTACCCTCCAACATGCACTTCGACACCACCGACGCCAATATCCGGGCCCGCGGCGGGCGCCCGGTCAATCTGGTCATCGACGAAGCCTTCGACCCGGCCAACACCCATCCCTTCAAGGGTAACCTGGATATCGACAAGCTGAAGGACTTCATCGAGCGCACTGGCGTCGAAAAGATCCCCTTCGGGATGATCACCGTCACCAACAACTCGGGCGGCGGGCAGCCGGTCTCGATGGCCAACCTTAAAGCCGTTGCCGAGACCTACCACGCCTATAACCTGCCCTTCTTCATCGACTCGGCCCGATATGCCGAGAATGCCTACTTCATCAAGCTGCGTGAACCGGGCTATGAAGGCAAGTCCACCCTGGAGATCGCCCGCGAAATGTACGCCCTGGCCGACGGGATGACGATGTCGGCCAAGAAAGACGCCATCGTCAACATCGGCGGCCTGCTGTGCCTGAATGACGAGACCATCTTCAAGCAGGTCCGCAACGAGCTGATCCTGCGCGAGGGATTCCCAACCTACGGCGGGCTGGCCGGCCGGGACCTGGAGGCCATGGCCGTCGGTCTGTACGAAGGCCTGGACGAGACCTACCTGGCCTACCGCCTGAACCAGTGCGCCTACCTGTCAAAGCGGCTGAACGAGGCTGGGGCGCCGACCATCCAGCCGCCCGGCGGGCACGCCGTCTACCTGGACGCGGCCGCCGTCCTGCCGCACATCCCCCCGGGACAGTTTCCCGGTCAGGCCCTGTGCGTCGAGCTGTACCGCGAGGGCGCCATCCGCGGCGTCGAGATCGGCTCGGTCATGTTCGCCTACCCCGACCCCGACACGGGACAGACGATCCATCCCCGCCTGGAACTTCTGCGCCTGGCTATCCCGCGCCGTACCTACACCCAGAGCCACCTGGACTACGTCGCCGGTTGTACCGCGCAGATCAAGTCCCGGGCGGACCAGGTGCGAGGTTATACGTTCAGCTACGCACCGGAACTGCTGCGGCACTTTACCGCCCGGTTTGAGCCGGTGTAATAAACATACGTCCCGAAGGTTGATTACCCGATCCTTTTGTTTACTGATCCAACCTTCGGGACGTTTCATTCGTCGGTATCCATAGCGAGGATTAGCTCTGGTTGCCTTGCGCATCTGCTCCAGCCACTGGACTTCCTGCTCCGGGAATTGATACCAGCCCAAAGCCGGCGATTTCTCCAGAATCCAGGACAGGGCTGCGCCAGGTTCCCCGGGCAGTCAACTGCAGAATAACGATACATGTTTGCAAGAAAGTATAGGTTTCTTTTCAATTAACGGCGGTAAATTCTGAGTTTACCGCCGTTAATTTTCAATTTACCGCCGTAAAATGGAA
>JAFGMV010000106.1 GCA_016927315.1 Anaerolineales bacterium
AGCTGTGTTATAAGGCGGGTCAATATAAACGCAATTCACACGATTCCTAAATTTCGGCAGCAAGGTATTCAACGCTTGATAGTTCTCACTATGCACCAGCCAGCCATCGAGAGCATCGTCGAGATCATCGAATAAGGCCAGGATGTCCAGCTCCAGGTCAGGGAAGTGGCGCGTGTCCAGGGGCAGGTGCTGGTAACCCGGGTGCAGGGGCGCGCCGACCAGGTCGGTTGCGGTGATCTGCTCCAGGGTGATGTCTTTCTCGAGCATGCCCAGGCCCCGCCATTCATCCATTTGGGCCGACAGGTTGGGGTGGGAGAAGATGCGCTGCAAGATGTCATCGCGAGGGCGTTCGGGCGCACTTTGCCCGCCCGTCTCGGCGATCTCCTCGTCAAGGGGAGACTGCGTCGCTTTGCTCGCAGTGACATTGGCGCCTATGTCATTGCGAGGGCGTTCGGGCGCACTTTGCCCGCCCGAAGCAATCTCCTCGTTATGCGAGGGGATTGCTTCGTCGGCCTTCGGCCTCCTCGCAATGACATGGTCGAGGGTGATGATGTAATGGCTGTTACGCACGAACTTGGGCTTGTTCCAGATCCTGACCAGCTCGTCTTCGAACTGGCTGATGAAGTCGATCACCTTATAGGCAATCTCCTTGAGCGCCTGCAACTGCGCCAGGCGTTCGGCCTGCCAAACATTCTTCCCGGCAAAGAGATACTGGTACATCCACAGGTCGAACTGCTCCTGCAGGAAGGCACGCGCGTTCTTGTTGATGAAGTAGTCCACTTCGCTCTGCTTCTCGAACACCCGCATGGCCTGGTTCAGGGTTTCATCATCCAGCTTTTGGTCAGCTTTCTTGACGGCTTTCAGGATATCGTCCACTTTGGTGGTTTTGCCGCGCTCGGAATAGGTCACATCGAAGACCAGCGTGCTGTCCCTGGCAACCTGGCGGAAGTCGAAGACCAACTGGCGTTTCTCGTTGGATTTCTTGAGTTCGATCTTGCTGGCATCGAAGAAGAATTTTGTCCCGTTCACTTCCACGTTCAGGCTGGTGAAGATACGATCGGTCTTCACGTAGTACAGCATGTGAGTCTTCCAGAACAGGATCACATCGCGGTCATCGGTGTAGACTTTCTCGTACACATTCTGGTGCAGGGCGGTGTAACGGAAGTAGATCGATCCGCTCTCGCTAAAATAGCGCTGGAAGAAGGTGTAAAGCTTGTCAAATAATTCTTCACGGAAGTCGGGGAAGGGCTTGAGTGCGGCGGCGATATCCTTTTGAAGCTGGGGGAAGACGCCCTGCTCGTAGTAGCGCGACTTGATGCGCATCAGGTTGATGTAACCCGAGTCGCCTTCCACCTTTGCGCCGACAAAGATGTCGCGCAGGGCGTTGAAGAATTGTTTTTCGAACTTCTTGGGGTCTGGCATGGCGCTGTCCTGTGGGTTAGGTGATAGGAATATTATAGCCTGTCAGCATGTTTCAGGACGGTATTTTAGAATCAGTACCTGTCCGAAAATGATCCTGTCTTTCCTCAATGGTTGAGATGTCGGGCGGTTCCTTCGATTCTGGATTGCCTGTACCAGCAGCTGTTCTTACACCGGCCCATCCTTTTCCACTGGAGCTATGGTGAAAGTAAAAACCGCCGGTAGATCATCTATTCATCTTCCGTAAATGCAGCCTCAATGGCCTTTTTACTGATTTCCCTGTAGGCATTTCCCAGATATGCTTCCAGTCCCGGACCGGGAACGAAGTTTGCCTGGCCCAGTCTTTTGAGCAGCGACATTTCAATCGAAGCCGGGCGAATTGAAACAGAAAATCCTTCCAGGGGTGCGGAAAGCTCCCAGAAGTTATCGAGCTGTGTTTCAAGGGGGATCACAGTTTCGGGTTCTTCTATATCTTCTTCAGCAGTTGGTAGATCTTCGGCCCGACGTTCACGGAGCGCCTCCATCACCTGATCCTGGGTTCGTCCCCGCAGGCGGAAAATCAGGAATGGATCTTCGTCGAAGCGTTCAGCCAGGATGTAATGTGTGGCCGCCAGGTGTTTACAGGGATTGGCGTAGTCCGGACAGGAACAATCCGTCAGTAAATCGCCGCGCCGCGCAGGAAACAGGTTGACCTTTGCTGCCTCAAAAGCCTGTTCGATATCCTGTGGCATCTCTCCTGCCAGCAGCTGTGCGGTGAATATAGCCTGTTCCGAAAGTGCATCAAATACTTTGTCCCATTCGGCATCAGTGAGCGGCGCAACCTGGATGGTGATCCTGTAAGGTGTTCTGCGGGAACCCTGTACCTTTGCGGATATCCCATCTTTTGTTTCCTCAATCGAAAGCACCTGTCCCTTGCGGGCATAGCTGCGTCCGCGTGAGAGCCGGCCGGAGTCGACCAGCCGTTCCAGAGCCGTGATCCAACGCTGGGCCCACCAATTTTTGGCAAAGGAACCCCTCTTGCTGCGGGCCTTGATACCGTCTTTGGCTTCTTTCGGCTTACTGGGTTTGTAATAATAATCGTATGGCATTAATCTCTCCGCAGGCGGACGACTTTGCGCAAGTCATCCGTACTCATTTCCGTCAGCCAGTTCTCACCAGAACCAACAACTGCCTGGGCCAAACCTTTCTTGGATTCGATCATGTCATCGATCATCTCTTCCAATGTGCCCGTGGTGACAAATTTATGCACCTGCACGTTGCGTTTCTGCCCGATGCGGAATGCCCGGTCGGTGGCCTGGTCTTCAACCGCCGGGTTCCACCAGCGATCGAAATGGAACACATGATTGGCACGCGTCAGGTTCAGGCCGGTACCGCCCGCCTTGAGGGACAGGATAAATACCGGCGGGGCATATTCGTCTTCCTGGAAGCGTTTTACCATCTGGTCGCGTTTCTTTGCCGGTGTGGCGCCATGCAGGAACTGCGTTGCTGCGCCAAAGGCTTTTGGCAGATACCCGGACAGCATCTCACCCATCTCGGAAAACTGTGTAAAAATCAGCGACCGGTCGCCCTCCGCCAGGACCTCCTCCAGGAGTTCACCCAGCCGTTCCAGTTTGCCACTGCGCCCAGCCAGGTTTGCTTCTGAGCTGCCCTTGCCTGTCTGGTGTAAGTATTGGACCGGGTGGTTGCAGATCTGCTTCAACTGCATCAGCATGCTCAGGACCAGCCCCCGCCGTTGAATGCCCTCTTCGGCCGACTCAATTTTCTGAATGACATCCTGTACAACCGCCTCATACAGAGTCGCCTGTTCTTCTGTCAGTGTGCAGTAGACTTTAGTCTCTACTTTTTCCGGTAAGTCGGAAATTACGCTCGGATCGGTCTTGACACGCCGCAGAATGAAGGGCGTGGTCATCTGCTTTAATCTGCCAAGTGCATCCTGATCGTTATAACGCTCGATTGGCAGCGCATATTTCTCCCTAAAGGCTTTGCGCGCCCCCAGGTAACCCGGGTTCAGGAAATGCATGATCGACCAGAGCTCTGAAAGGCGGTTTTCCACCGGCGTACCGGTCAGGGCAATCCGAAAGTCGGCTTCGATTTTACGGATGGCCTGAGTCTGTTTGGTATCAGGATTCTTGATGTTCTGGGCTTCGTCCAGAATGACCGCCAGCCATTGGACGGATTGGATTGTTTCTGAGTCCAGGCGGGCGACCGGATAACTTGTCAGGACCACATCCTGCTCCCCGACCGTTTTCCGGAACTTTTCTCCCTTCAGCCGGTTTGGCCCCCGATGAAGGTAGGTCCGTAAACCGGGGGCAAAGCGGCTGATCTCCCGCTCCCAGTTCGTAACCACCGATGTGGGTGCGATCAACAGTGCCGGGGCAGGTAGTTTTCCCGCCAGTTCTTTCTCGCGTACCAGTAGTGCGATCGTTTGTATGGTCTTTCCCAGACCCATGTCGTCCGCCAGGCAGGCGCCCAATCCCCAGCGGCGCAGGAAAGAAAGCCATGAGTAGCCATACTGCTGGTAGGGACGTAACTGGCCTTCCAGGGTTTCGGGCTGCGCAAGTTCTTCCAGCTTTTCGGATTGCGAGAATTTCTCCAGCCATTCCGACAACCAACCGTCAGATTCGATCCCCTCGATCGGCAATCCGGAGACGGACTCATCGCCACCCAACCCCAGGCGCATGGCATCAAGTAAGCACATCTCACCTTCGAGCTGCTGCTTTTCCCAGAATTTGATGGCCGCGTCGATTTGTTCGGCATCAAGTGTGACCCACTGACCGCGAATCTGCACCAGCGGCGATTTCAACCTGGCCAATGCCCGAAATTCTTCTTCGGTCAACTCTGTTTCGCCTAGCGAAAGCTTCCACTGGTAATTGACCAGGTTATCCATCGACATCCGGCCAGGAGAAACCTGATCGCTTTTTGATCTCATCTTGACCCTGACACCCAGACGGGCGCCCTTTTTGTTCCACCAGGGAGGAACCAGCAGGCCAAACCCGGCCCCTTCCAGAATGGGCGCAGTTTCACGCAGGAAGATATAGGCGCCTTCGGTATCCACAGACAGTTCTGTAGGGCGTTTGCTTTTCAGGCTCTCGGTGATGGGTGGGAACAACCTGGCAGCATACCCCAGACCGCCCAGGAACTTTTCTTGCGGCTGCTCAAAGCGGTGGCCCAGTCGGGTCAGCGCTCCTTTGGATTTTTTCCAGATTTCTTCGGCAGGAATCAGCAGACTGGGGTCATCCTTGGCCTGGATCAGGTAATGCAATTGCCAGGATTGATCTTGTCTGGCAGGCGCCTCCAACCGGAAAGCCACCCGATAAGCTGCATCCCCGGCAACGTGCAGGTTGCGCATCCAGGCGCGATGGCTGGAAGCAAGGTTTTGCAGTTGGTTGGCTGAAAGTTTTATGGCCGGATCTTCGGTGAATAGCGCTTCCAGCCAATGTTGTCCGGGAAAATCGTCACTGTTCTGGAATTCTGGGCGGGCAGACCTGCTCCAGATACGGGCCAGGGAATCGCAGTAAGTGTTCAGGAAACCTGTCAGCAAGACCTTGGGAGACAGATCCGGTGTTGCCGCCCGGCAAACAGCGGGCATGGCATTGGATAATTGCAGCAGGCGTGCAGCG
The DNA here is from genome assembly GCA_016927315.1 of Anaerolineales bacterium. Classification (GTDB taxonomy): domain Bacteria; phylum Chloroflexota; class Anaerolineae; order Anaerolineales; family Villigracilaceae; genus JAFGMV01. The sequence goes on from JAFGMV010000106.1 coordinate 5,040, forward strand.
TCACGCGGCGAATCCAAAACAGGCAGCCAGCGGGCGTCCTGCTCATCCATAACAGGGACAAGTTTGTGTGCAGCAAGCGCTTCCAGGGCCAGGGAAGAAACCATGCCCCAATATTGGAAGGCAGGTGAAGGTGTAAAGGCCGTGGTTGGGTCAGGCTGGGAACGAGAATAGGTCAATAAAATGGTCAGCGCCTGTTCGGGCGGACAATGGATCCCGTCCACAAGAAAAGGGGCCAGCAGCGGGCTATCGGTATCTATATCCCAGTTGTGTGCCAGCTGCGGTGATGGCAGCGGCACCCCTCGCCTGGCAGGCAAATGTAGTGTGGCAGTATGATTTTGGCCAGGAAAATCGGGCTTTCGTGAAAAAGGGTGACTCTTGGGCCTGGGTTTCTTCGCGGTTCGTCCGCTGGTTTGTTTTGGAGCGCCATTTTCAGACGTCTCAGTCCAGAAGAAAAGGCCGGGATGGTCCGGGATGTAGTGAGCATGGAGGATTTGCATGTTTGTTTTGCCAGTGAAGTAGATGGCATAATCTTACCCCAATTCTATTGCCTGGAGAGGGAGATTTCAGGGTAAGATAGATGAAAAGTTGTTCGTAAGGTGTGTTTATGACCAAAAAGCTGCCCCGTCTTGGAAACCTGCCTCCAAAATATAATTTCTTCCTGAATCCTTACCTGGATGCCCGCTTTACCCGCTGCCCAAAATGCGAGGGGAAAAACGGACAGAAGAAAGTACCATTGGCCATCCATGTGGATCCGCATTACCCCATCATCCTGAATTACACCTGTCGCTATTGTTCGAAATGTGATCTTTTGATTGCCCACCAAAACGAAATTGAGGGGCATCTATCCTGGATATTTTCGAAAAGGGTTCCAGAAGTTGTCGGAAATGACTATTTGGTTATGGGGACCACCGGGCGGAAATACTGGAAAGAAGGCGTTGATAACCCTCATGATGCCCACGGCATAATGGATCATTTGCATGGTTTCAAGCAGTATTTAAACTTTGAACTGGTGGGAGGCTGGCAACCGGAAAAAGCCATACCAGCCCAGGCAAAAGAAACCGGAATTTCTGAAAATCATGAAATTTTACTGGATGCCGATAACCTGGTTGCCAGGATGCAGGCAGCGCTACCGATCTCAGTCAGGGCCGGCAAAGATCTGCTCAAATTACTGCGAAAGCGCGGGATTCCGATCAGCAAACTACAGACCTTCCCCATAAACAGCGTGTTCTATGGCGGCGATGAAATGGGAATTGCCTGTGGGATCACGCCTCCGGGAAAATATAAAGAGGCGATCGTTTGTTCTCTAACGCACCTTGAAGTTATGGGAAAGTCCCGGCTGGCCGAAGCAATGCGTACTTATCAGATCGAAAGGGAAAGAAAACTGGCTGAACAGGGTGCGTTTGGGATGATGGATATTGCTTTCAATCCCAAACGGAAGTAGGGCTCCTGTTCAAAAGAAGATACAGTAGTGGATATTGCGTATATCACCACAAGGGTGCTAACGAATTTGATGTATAATGCACATAAACTCGTTTATTTATACACATCCTGGAGGCTGGAATGCGTACCAATATTGTTTTGGATGAAGATTTGGTCAAGCGCGCCAAAGAATTAACGGGTATCAGAACCAAACGTGAACTTGTTCACGAGGCCTTGCTTACGCTGATTTTATTGCGAGAACAGGCCGAACTAAGGCAATATCGGGGAAAATTAACCTGGGAAGGAAATCTGGATGAACAACGCCAAACACGTATTATGGAGCAGTAACGATGTTGGTAGTTGATTCAACGGTTTGGATTGATTATTTTAATGGTGCTGAAAACCCTCAAACAGATTTCCTGGATCGCACGCTGGATAAGGTCCCGATTCTGGTTGGAGACTTAATCCTGGCAGAAGTGTTACAAGGGTTTCGTCAGGACGCTGATTTTGAAACTGCCTGCCGCTTGTTGACCAGGTTTACCCAATTGCCGATGGTCAACCCGGAACTGGCAATTCGGAGTGCTCACAATTACCGTTTTCTGCGTCAAAAAGGGCTCACGGTCCGCAAGACCATCGACAGTTTGATTGCCGCCTTCTGCATCGAAAATGATCACGAACTCCTGCATAATGACAGCGATTTTGATGGTTATGAAAAATACCTGGGTTTAATGATCGTCTATCCATAAATCACCGGGGATTAAGCCAAGCCGGCCCCTTATCCATGGAATCCAAAACTATCGGTATCTTTGGGTAAGATAAGGACTGTAAAAGCGAGCGTTGTCCCCTCCGTTCCACTGCGGGGATGCTGCGCGATAGTCCATTAGATGCATGTACCTGTTCTCTCTGGCTGATGCCCTCATTGGGGACAACTTGGGTGAATTCGGTTTATAAATCCCATTCAATCAAGCGAGTAAATTCAAGACGTTCTCTTTGGTCAGCAGATTGATTTCCTCACGATGTGCAATAAAGGGACGAATATCTTCTAAGGCCTTTTCCCAGGAAATTGTTTTGAGGCGATTTTTTACAGCTTCATGCCAGCTCTCAGGCGTTAGTACCGCTCCATCCCAGCCACTTTGTTTAAGCGCGTTGTTGAGCTGTACCAGATTGGGTGCAGGCCAATCTTTGGCACTCAAGTACCAGACCAGATCGTATAAATCCCTTCCTTTGAAGTAGGGGCGCTGTAATATGGCATGCAGCTTACCTGACAGCAAAGTAGCCCGATCATGGTGTTGTAAATTCAACAAAACGTGACGGCGTACAAATGATGTCGACAATCCGGCTCCGGCAGGCGGTTGGGTATCGACTTCAATTTTTACAGCCAATACTTCATCTGCATGCGGAGAAAGATCTAACTCGTAGGGCAACCCGGGGAAACACACGAAGGCGCTGTGGACAGTCTTCTGGTCATTCAACTTTATCAATATCTGGTAGCCCTGTGCTTCCAGGTCTCGTTGAACGGTTTTCAGGTATCCCAGGAAATCATAATTCTTTTTATCTCCTTCGAGTGCAAAATCCAGGTCTTCAGAAAACCTGGGCAGGGAATACAGAAAACGCAGCGCAGTACCCCCGTGAAAGGCCAATACCATCATGGCGCCAACGCTTTGCAGGCTTTGTAAGATCAGGGCCTGCAAATATTCACGAGCCAGGTTTCGAGCTTCAACAGGGGAGGCTGCAGGTGTAATTAGTTCTTTCAGGAATTCTTTCATCCCAGTTCCTTGTATTCATCATTCTCTTGCAAAGCAAGTTCTGTGAGCATCCCGGCAACCCGTTTCCATTTGGCTTTACCGGACTGTTGGGCAAATTCGTCCAACAGTTCCAGATTCAAACGTTCCAAATTCTGCAGGCGAAGCCCGTGTAGAAACGCCAGTGTATCTGATTGGGGTGTCAGGTGTGCCAGATCCAGTAGTGCTTTTTCAGGTGTGGCAATAAATGCTCGTTGTCCTTGTGGTAAATCAACAGATTGATAACCATAGAACAGGTGTTTTGAAATATGATGAAAGTGAAACCCACCTTCCCATTTTCCAGGGCGGAATGTGGTCATGCTGAACGTAACCGGTACATATTCCGGGATCAGGTTGTAAAAAGCCATTACAGATTGCCCGCTGACATATGAACCGGTTACCAGAGCATTGGCAACCAGGAAAGGGTGTGGAGCGACTTTCTGGTAAGGCGGCGCCAGCGTATACAGGCCTCGCCGGAGTTGACGGATTTTCCCCGCATTGACCCAGCGCGATAGCTGGCGGCGTACATCATTTGGATCCACATCTCCGGCCAGAAGTAATCCGGTTTCAAAAAGCGGCTGGTCGCCGACCAGGGTGAGCAGGTCATTAAATTGCATACCAATATTATGCCACTTATGGCAAATTATTGCAACGTAAACACAGGGGCGAAGGTTCATTTAGTACAGGCAGTCACAACATCATTCAATTGCATTACTCAATGTTAATATTTCTGTAAGCCATAAGGCACACATGTTCTGGTAAAATTTTGCCTTGAAGTGCAGTAAGCACCGTGATTTCCCGGGGCGTACTGTCTCAACTTTCAAAATATCTATCTCAAAAAGGCGCTCCCGAAACGGAGCGCTTTTTTGTTTAATTTATTATCATTGCCAGGGTAGGACCATGTCGAAACACAATCTCACTGAAGACCAGGTGATTGAAGCCTTTTGTCACCAGTTGGGCATTAAACTGCGACGCATCAGCCAGGAAGATGAACAGCATTTTCATAAACTTCTGGCGCCTTTGCCTGACCCCATTTGTAAACAAGAAAAAATAACGATCCGAAAAGCCAAACTGAAAAAGGAGAAGTATGTGCACTCCTATTAACGTTGAACGGCCCGATACAACCAACCCGGACCAGGTTCTCTCCTACCTGATGAAACTTGCACAGGAAGTGAAACCACCTCAAACTGATCGTGCAGTGATCTACATCCGCAAGTCGCGTGTGTTGAAGAACTCCCAACACTATTCTCCTCAAACCCAGGAGGAAGAGTTTCGAAAATTACTGCTTCTTGCATAAATAACTAAACTTGGATCCAATCGAGCACCTTCAAAAACCAGAATTTCAGTTCAGATATTTTCGCAGC
>JAFGMV010000107.1 GCA_016927315.1 Anaerolineales bacterium
ATGCGTTGGGGCATGACCGCTAAAGTCAAGTTTGCCAGGTAGGTATTGGCATTGGTCTGTTGGGAGTCACTACCTGGCTGTTTGGCACGCTGGTGATTGCCGCTCTGGCCAGTTCTCTGCCTGCCAACCGGGCTTTGAAATTGACCATCCGGGATACCCTGGCCTATGAATAAGTTCAGGACCGGGCAATGAAATGGCCGTACAAAATGCTGTTAGAGCAGCCGGTCACCCCCATCGACTGCATCCGCGCGGAAATGGCAGCCGCGGCTCTGGCGGTTGTGCTGGGCAGCCTGGGCTATGATCAGGGCTGCTTCCACGGCATTACGCAATCCGATCAGGGCATCGCTCAACTTGGTCTTGCGGTAGAAGTCCACTACTGAGGTTTGCAGATGACGTAGTTCCCGGATGGCCCTTGAGAGTCGTTCGGCCGAACGGATCAGACCGACGTAGTGCCACATGATATTCTGGACGGTGATCAGGTCTCCCTGTATCAGCGCCGGGTCGGTATCCTGTGTCAGCCCTGACTCGTCCCAGGCAGGGATTTCTTGCCGGGTAGGGATCGTCGTATCCATCGTACTCAGTTCTGCCTCGATCTCCTGGCCGGTGCGTGTCCCCCAGACCAGGCCTTCCAGCAGGGAGGTCGATGCCAGGCGGTTGGCCCCATGCAGCCCGGTGCAGGAGACCTCGCCGATCGCATACAGGTTTTGGATGCTGGATTTTCCCCATTTGTTTACTGCAACGCCGCCGCAGAAGTAGTGTGCAGCCGGAACGACCGGGATCGGTTCGCAGGTGATGTCGACCCCGACCCTGAGGCACTTCTCGTAGATATTAGGGAAACGGGTTTTGAGGGTTTCACCCTGCATATGGGAACCAATGTCCAGTAAGACATATGGATAATCATTGGCGTCCATTTCGGTGTGGATGGCACGCGCAACCACGTCACGCGGGGCCAGGTCTTTCCATTCAGGATCGTACTTTTCCATGAATGGGTTGCCAGCGGGTGTCAGCAGAATCCCACCCTCGCCGCGCACTGCTTCACTGATCAGGAAGCCCTCTGCGCCCGGTACGGCCAGTGAGGTGGGATGGAACTGGACGTATTCAGCGTTGATGATACGGGCCCCGGCGCGATTGGCCATTGCCAGGCCGTCTCCTCGTGAGCCGTGTGGATTGGTGGTATTGCGGAAGATGCGTCCTAACCCGCCCGTGGCCAGGATCGTCCGGGCTGCCAGGGTTCGATGGATTGCCTTGCCGTTCTCGTCGAAAACATAGGCGCCGTAGCAGGTCACCGGGCGGTAGGTGTCGAGTGGGTTGCGGGAGTGGTGGGGGTAGGTGATCAGGTCGACCGCAGTGGCATTGGTCAGCAGTTCTATGTTGGATTGTTTGCGCAGTGCGGCGGTCAGGCCTTCCATGATCGCCTTGCCGGTGCCATCGCCAACATGCAGGATGCGGCGGGTCGAGTGAGCGGCTTCCTTGCCATAGGACAGCTTACCGTCCTTGTTTTTGTCAAAGGTTATGCCTGCAAAACGGATCAAAGTCTGTTCGAGCAGGTCAGGCCCTTCCGATGAAAGGATCTGGGCTGCTTCCGGCAGGGAAGCGCCGGCGCCGGCCGCCAGGATGTCTTCGACCAGCAGTTCAGCACTGTCATCAGGGCCGCGGCCAATGATGCCTCCCTGGGCATATTTGCTGTTAGACTCGCTCTCCTCGGGGGCGCGTGTGATCAGGATGATCCTGCGGCTCGGGTTTTGGGCCAGCTTGAGTGCTGCTGTTGCTCCGGCGATACCAGAGCCGATGATAAGTACGTCAGTAGTTTTCATAAGTTCAGCCGATTAGAGAAAGAGATTGGAGTATTGGTAAACAGAGAGTAGTGGTATTGGTTTTCCCAACCCAGTTTACCTGATTTCTACTCAACCAATCACTATTCACCAATTTTCTCATTAACCTATCTTGATCATCCGGTCGACGGCCTGGAAGGCTTTCAAACGGATTTCTTCCGGTACTTCGATCACGTAGCGGTTGTACCTCAGGGCATCCCGGGTGTCTTCCATGGTGATCATATTCATGTGCGGGCAGCGTACCATACACAGGCGCAGCATCTCTTTATGCGGGTTCGCGGCGGCAATGTTGTCACCCATGGCACATTCGGTCAATACCAGGTATTTGGGGGCGCTGCTCTCCTGGACATGTTTGATCATGGCATTGGTGCTGCCTGAAAAGTCTGAAGCTTGCACGACCTCGGGACTGCATTCGGGGTGGGTCAGGACCAATACATCTGGGAATTGCTCACGAACGCTGCGAATATCTTCTACCGTGAACTTCTCGTGGACCTCGCAGCGTCCGTGCCAGCCGATCAATTGCACATCGAGTAAATTCTGGTCTTCAACCGGATTGAGGCTGGGGAAGATGATGTGTTTGCCAGTCTCATTGGCGACATTACTGGCCAGGTACTGGTCGGGCAGGAAAATCACCGTGTCGCTGTTGAGAGAGTCGACTACTGCGGCTGCATTGCTGGAGGTACAGCAGATATCTGATTCTGCTTTGACATCTGCATAGGTGTTGACATAAGTAACAACGGGTATCCCGGGGTATTTCTTTTTGAGGGCACGAACGTCTTCAGCTGTGATCGATTCGGCCAGGGAACAGCCCGCTTTTTCTGCCGGCAGCAGGACGGTCTTGGATGGGTTAAGGATCTTGGCCGTCTCGGCCATAAACCGGACACCGCAGAAAACGATCAATTCTTTATCTGTTGTGGCGGCTTTGCGGCTCAGGTCGAGCGAATCGCCTTTGTAGTCTGGGATGGTGTTGAAAAGCACCGGTTCCATGTAATTGTGACCCATGATGACTGCATTGCGTTCCTGCTTGAGTTGGTTGATCTCCACGGCAATCTCAGCCTTGAGCGCCAGTTCCACATCCGGGACGATCTTACCAAGTTTTTCTTTCATCTCTTCATAGATCTTTTGGGCTTCGGGATTCATCTTGGCTCCTCAGTCTCCATTTTTGGTGAAAAATAATCAAAAGATACATCGAACACCCTGGCAGAGTGGGTCAGGGCGCCGATTGAGATATAGTCGACGCCTGTATCGGCAATCCTGCGCACGGTTTCCAACGTTACGTTGCCGCTGGCTTCCAGTCTGGCTTTCCCGGCTGTGATCCTGACCGCTTCGGCCATCATTTCTGTGGACATGTTGTCGAGCAGGATTCTTTCGACATTCAGGCTGAGCGCTTCGCGGACATCCTCCAGGGTTCGGGTTTCGACCTCGATCTCCAGGCCTGTTTTTGCTGCCCGGGCCCTGTTGACGGCTTCGGTAATCGACCCGGCAAAGTCGATATGATTATCTTTGATCAGAATCATATCATACAGGCCGGTACGGTGATTCTGACCTCCGCCGCGTGCAACCGCCAGCTTGTCTGCCATGCGCAGACCCGGGGCGGTCTTGCGCGTGTCCAGGATGACTGCCTTCGTACCGGCGACTGCCCTGACGAAGTGGTTGGTCAGGGTGGCAATCCCGGACATCCGACCCAGGAAGTTGAGCGCCACCCGCTCTGCTGTCAGCAGGTCGCGGGCTGGTCCGGATATGATCGCCAGAACCTGGTCCGGCCGTACGGTGGCTCCTTCCCCGGCATGCGGTTGAAAATCGATGTCTTTGTTGACCAGTTCATATACCGTCTGGGCAACATCCAGTCCGGCGATGAGGCCGTTTTCCTTGGCGATGATCTTGCCCTGCATGACAGCCTCAGGCGGGAAGATGCTGTTGCTGGTCGCATCGCCTGCGCCGGTATCTTCTTCCAGCGCCCGCTGGATGGCTGTCAGGATGTCGGGGTGTAGGTTCATAAGGTCTAAACGTTTCCTGTTTATAGTGTATAAGGCACACTAAAATGAGTGATAAATGAAAGCGGCCGGGCCGCTTTGTGTAGTTTACACACTATTTTACGCATATTCCCCATTTTGTCAAGTTGAGGAGACGGCTAAATGGACAGCTTCAGTCATTGCCTGGCAGTCATATAGGACCCCCGCGTCAACCTATCGTTTTTTGTCTCCACCGAAATATGCCGGAACTGTGATGGCATGGATCTTGCACAGGCGCTTATCCAGTAGGCGCGAACGAATTCGGGCGTCCATCTCTTCCAGGGAATTAGCGGTCGTGATCACGGTTGGAAGTTCTGCATTGTACCGATAGTTGAAGAGCTGGTAGAGTTTTTCCTTGACCCAGGGGGTCATGGACTGGGTCCCAAGGTCATCCAGCACCAGTAAAGGGGCGGTCCGGATCTCATCAAAGCGCCGGTCAAATGTTGTGCTGCTGTTCGGGCTGAAGGTGGCTCTCAGATGGTCCAGCAGGTCGGGGACCATCACAAACAGGGGCGGGTCGCCCATACCTGAGCGGTAATTGGCAATTGCAGCGGCCAGGTGGGTTTTTCCACAGCCGTATGGTCCCATGAAGATCATCCAGCCTTTGGGCGTCTCGGCGTAGGTTGAAGCAGCCTTGATGGCTTTCTGCAGCGAGCGGATATCGGCAGCGGGCAGTGCTTCGTTTTCACGACCGTCGAAATTGCCAAAGGTCTTCCTCGAGTGCATTGCCAGTGAGGAAAGCTCGGAGTGCCCGATATCATCGGTAGGACGCCTGTAATCGGGCGCCTGAATTCTCACCGGGCTGACCTGTTCGGGGTCCTGCAGTCTCGATCGGATGCGGGCTTCGATTTCGTTCAGGGCCAGGTTGGTGGTAATGACCATGGGCAGTTGGTTTATATAACGGTAGTTTACGATCTGGAACAGTTTTTCCTGTGCCCAGGGGGTGGCGTTTTGTGTGCCGAAATCGTCCAGCACCAACAGGGAGGCATTACGAATTTCTTCGAAGCGTTCTTCAAAGGTGGTGTCTTCACTGCCATAGGCAAAGCGCAGCATATCCAGCAGGTCGGGGACGGTTAGGAATAGGGTGGGGACGCCCATCCCGACCGCGAAGTTGGCGATGGCAGCCGCCAGGTGCGTTTTTCCACAACCGTAGGCCCCCTGCAGCAGCAGCCAACCGTTCAGCGATTGGGCATAATGCCTGGCATGGTTGAAAGCCTGCTCAAGGGAGCTGGCGTGCAGTTCTCCCAGGCCTTTTCGGCCGCTCGGTTGGAAGGTTTCAAAAGTAAGGTGCTGGAGTTCGTCCAGGTGGCTCATGGCGAACAGGCGCTCGCGCACCTTCTCAGCCACATCCCGGCGGCGGCATTCACACACCTGCAGCCGTCCGAAATCGGGATGGGTATGCGGTACGTCAATGCGTAAATACCCCATACCGCCGCAGTGCGGGCAGTTGGGATCACCAGGCAGATCAGTGCTCGACGTGGTCGGCGAATTCGCCTTCGACGTATCGTCTGCGATCTTCTTTAGAGTCTCGTCGATCTTGCTTTTTGCCATGACCTTCTTCTTTCCATCGAATTAATATCGCTTCTGTATACCGCCAGCTGCGTTTGTTGTTTTGAACGGCCAGCCCAATCGCTTCCCGGATCCATTCTTCCGGATACTCCTGTTCGGCATCGCGCAGGCTCTCAGCCATCATGGGCGTCAGCGGGCCGATGTTCGCTTCATAGAGCGCAAAGACGTTCGGGTGTTCCTGCGGGGGGAGTGACGCATCCTTGGTCGCATCCGGGTCGCCGCTGCTGAAAGCCTGCGCGGCAGCGCGTCCGCGTGGGGAATTCAAAAAGTAATAGACGGCTTCCTGCTTTTCGACCCGGACCAGCGTACCGCGTGCAGCGGCTCTGTCCAGGGCGGTGGAGATTTCATCGTCGCTCAACCCGGCAAGCTGGGGCCGGTCGGTTCCGAAATCCGCGCCTGACAGCGCCCTTAGCGTACCTTCCATGTGTTCGATGCGCCACAGGGCATACAGGGTCACCTTTAACTCACCCAGGTCATCGATATCCTTCAGCAGAGTGTGGAAGAAGGCCTCCGGCAGGCGGGTAAAGGTTTCAGAACTGTCGAAGCCAGCGAACTTATTCATTGAAGTCAACTTTACGAGTGGCTGCATTCTCGAATTTGGCCTGTGCCCCGCGGAAGACCAGCTCGATGGAACCAACCGGGCCATTGCGGTGTTTGGCGACAATGATCTCGGCCACGTTCTGTTTGACGGTCTCCTTTTCGTACTGGTCGGGACGGTAGATGAACATAACGATATCCGAGTCTTGCTCGAGCGATCCGGATTCTCTCAAGTCAGACAGCACGGGTCTCTTGTCGGCGCGCTGCTCGACGGCGCGTGAGAGCTGGGCGGCTGCCAGTACCGGGACGTTGAGCTCGCGGGCCAGCACTTTCAGGGTGCGGGAGATGTAAGAGACCTCCTGCACACGGTTATCGTTACGGGTATCGCCGCCCATCAACTGCAGATAGTCGACGATGATCAGGTCCAGGCTGTACTCCATGTGAAGGCGGCGGCATTTGGTGCGCAGCTGCAGGGGAGTGATGGCAGGGGTATCGTCCAGGAAGATGCGCGTGTCTGAGAAGACCTCGATGGCATGCGTGAACAGGGGCCACTCTTCATCGGTCAGTTTGCCGGTACGCAGCCGCTGCGAGTCGATCCCGGTCTCCTGGGCTAGCAGGCGCTGCGCCACCTGCTCGTTGGACATTTCCAGGGAGAAGACTGCCACATGCTTCTTATGCAGCAGCCCGGCATTCCTGGCCACCGATAGCATAAAGCCGGTCTTTCCCTGTCCGGGACGTCCGGCGATGATCAGCAGGTCAGACGGCTGCAGGCCGCCCAACAGACGGTCCAGGTCGATGAAGCCGGTAGGGACGCCGAAGATCTCTTCATCGCGCCGGGCGAGTTCATCGGTGCGGTCATAGACTTCGCTCATCACCTGGCGGATAAGCTGGACGTCATTGCGCAGGCGTCTTTCGCTGACGTTGAAGATCGATTTCTCTGCCTGCCCCATGACTTCATCCACTGCGGTCTCTTCACTGTAAGCCAGCGAAGCGATCTGGTTGGCGGCTGTGATCATCTTGCGCCGGATGGAATGGCCTTCGACCACGTGACCGTAGGCTTCGGCGTGCAGCGAGCTCGGGACCTGGTTGACCAGCGCGGTCAGGTAAGCGGAACCGCCGATCTCATTCAGCTGTCCCTGGTTATCCAGGTCGTCGGTAACGGTCAGCAGGTCGATGGGGATGCGCTGCTCGTGCAAGCGCGTAAATGACTCCCAGATCCAGCGGTTGCGGTGGATGTAGAAATCCTCGGGCTGCAAGAACTGAGCCACGTCATAATAGACTTCCGGGTTAATCAACACCGCCCCAACTACGGCTTCTTCTGCTTCTCGGCTGTGTGGAATGCTTGGGGCGGCGGGGGTGCTTTCTTCGGGGGGGATAAAGTCAGTCATGGGGTTGCATCGGGGTTAGGGTATTAGTTGCCTTTCTCTTCATCGTCCGCATCGTTGATATCCAGTTTATCGATGAAATCTTCGAAGATGGACAGACGGTCTGAACCTTCACCCGCTCCTGCCTCCCCGGCAGGACCGAATTCAGCATCCTGCACATCCTGTTCCGGGATGATCCCGGCTGAGTCCAGCACTTCCTGGGCGACCAGGATCGGCACGTGCGCCCTGACAGCCAGCGCGATTGCATCTGATGGACGCGAGTCGACATTGATCTCTTCCCCGTTGACTTCGGCGACAATATTGCCGTAAAAGATATCTTCACGCAGGGCCACGATTTCCATACGAATGATCCTGGCATTGAAGGTTCCGAAGACATTCTTCAGCAGGTCATGCGTGAGCGGGCGGACCATTTCGATCTCCTGCAGGGCGACTGTGATCGCTTCGGCCTCATACGGGCCGACCCAGATAGGCAGGTAGCGCTCGCCTTCCGTTTCGCGCAGCACCACCACCCGCTGCGGGGACATCAGACTGACGCGGACACTATCAATGACAACTTCAAGCATAGCGGGCATACATTGTTCTCCAGGTACCCTATTTTAGCATAAAGCGGGTAGGGGTATTTCACGAAAGAATGACCAAATAGTAATGTCTTACAAAGACCGGGGATTGACATTTCAGCCTCCGGTATATAGACGGTACCAGCCTGCGGGAGATTACCAATAGCACGAATAGTATTTGTGTAGTTCGTAAATTGGTGATATTCGTGATTGGGTTTTACGCCGGCTGCCAACCAGATACATTTTGCAGGCTTTCATGAAAAAACCATAAAGTTGGGGCTCGCTGTTGCCAGAATCAACAAAAGCGGCTATAATCTGGCCTACCTCGGGGCGTGGCGCAGCCCGGCTAGCGCGCTTGCATGGGGTGCAAGAGGTCGGAGGTTCAAATCCTCTCGCCCCGACTACTGACCGCTTACA
>JAFGMV010000016.1 GCA_016927315.1 Anaerolineales bacterium
GAGGTGGCCACCATCGGCGGCCTCTCAGCGCATGCCGGGCAGGAGATGCTGGTCGAGTATGCCGCCGGCCTGAAGGGGCGGGTGAAACAGGTCTTCCTGGTGCACGGGGAGGAGCGCGGCGCCCTGCCGCTGATGGAGAAGCTCGGCGAAAAGGGCATGAAGAATGTCTCCTTCCCTGAGCCGGGAAAGATTGTAGAAATTTAGGGCACTCTCTGCTATAATTGCCCCGCTCACAGAATAGTGGAGAGGTGCCAGAGCGGCCGATTGGGGCGGTCTCGAAAACCGTTGTAGTCTTCGGGCTACCGTGGGTTCGAATCCCACCCTCTCCGCCAGAAACCGGAACGTCAGGATGAAGCCTGAAAAGGCCTCCTGACGTTTTTGTGTCTTATGAGACTACGGGATGAAAAGCCTGGGTTTATGATTACTTCACCTTTTAAAGATGTGAAGGCGGATGTTTCGTTTTATCCGGAAGGATAAGAAGCGTCCTGATAGCAATTGTAATTCAATCAACAGTCTGCTTGAAAGTTCATTTTCGCATGAAGCATGGCCTATACGGCGCCCTGGTCAAGAGCGCCGTTAAGGGCGGGTCGGTGGTAGAGAAATTGGAACGGAGATATTGATGCTTGAAACAAGTCAGGCAGTTTCCAGGAGGAAATGCAGCCGGTCGACGGTTCATTTGGTGGTAAGATTTGACGTATCATGCTGTTAAACCTGGCCCTTGCCCAAATCAATACAAAGCTTGGAAACGTTCAGGCCAACCTTGAGAAGCACCTGGACCTGATCCGGGATGCCCAAAAACAGGATGCCGGCCTGATCGTGTTTCCGGAATTATCCCTGACCGGGTATGTGCTTCAGGACCTGGTCCCGAATGTATCGCACCACCCGGCGGAGGATGACCCGGTGTTCAAGCCGCTGCTGGAAGCCAGCCGCGGGATCGATATCGTGGTTGGTTTTGTCGATGAGGATCAGCGGCACCGCTTCTATATCGCCGCGGCCTATCTTTCACAGGGACGCGTACTGCATGTCCATCATAAAGTGTACCTGCCCACGTACGGCCTGTTTGATGAAGGGCGGTTTTTCGCCTGGGGGGATGCGATTCGGGCTTTTGATACCCCCTACGGCCGGATGGGGATCCTGATCTGTGAAGACTTCTGGCATGCCTCGCCGCCGTACCTGCTGTGGCTGGATGGGGCGGATGTGCTGCTGCTGACTTCGGCTTCCCCGGGCCGGGGACTGAATGAAGAACCGGTGCTGGAATCGGCCCGCTGGGTGGAGCATATCAACCAGGCCTATGCAAGCGTGTTTACTAACTTTGTGGTGCACAGCAACCGGGTTGGCTACGAAGATGGTTTGAATTTCTGGGGCGGGTCTGCGGTGTATGATCCCAATGGAGTGCTGCTAGCCAAAGCGCCGCCTCACGAAGAAGCTCTGACCTTTGCGAAGCTTGATCTGAACCAGCTGCACCGCACGCGCTACCGCCTGCCCCTGCTGCGGGATGAACGCACCAACCTGGTCCAGAAAGAACTCAACCGGATACTGTCTCATGAATGACCTTTCGATCAATACCGGCCTGGCGGGTAAGATCCTGACCGGTTTCATCCGCAGTGAACTCAACCGGGCCGGGTTTACCCGTGCGGTGCTGGGTCTTTCCGGGGGGATCGACTCGGCCCTGTCTTGTGTCCTGGCTGCCGAAGCGTTGGGGCCGGAGAACGTCTTGGCGGTGCGCATGCCGTACAGGACATCCTCGTCCGAATCACTGGAGCATGCCCAACTGGTGATCGATAAACTTGGCATCCGGGCTCTGACTATTCCGATCAGTGAGATGGCTGACCCGCTGATCGCTTTGGACCCTGAGATCAGCAACCTGCGCAAAGGCAATATCATGGCTCGCTGTCGTATGATCGTCCTGTTCGACCAGTCGGAGGCTTTCAAAGCGCTGGTCATCGGTACCGGGAACAAGACTGAGATCCTGCTGGGCTATTCGACCCTGTATGGTGATTCGGCCTGTGCGATCAATCCGATCGGGGACCTGTACAAGACCCAGGTGCGGCAGCTGTCGAGGGCGCTGGGCATCCCGGCAGAGATCGTTGATAAGCCGCCGACGGCCGATCTGTGGGTTGGTCAGACGGATGAGGGTGAATTGGGTTATACCTACGAAGAGGCCGATAAGCTGCTCTACCTGCTGGTCGACCAGCGTTACAGCCCGGAGGAATGCATCGAAGCCGGTTTCGATGCCGGGTTTGTCCATTCAATCGTAGAACGGGTACGGTGCAACCAGTTCAAACGCATCTTGCCTCCGGTGGCCAAACTGAGCAACCGCACTATCGGATATGATTTCCTATACCTGCGGGATTGGGGCACCTAACCGACGATTACTTTACGATTGGCCTACATTTAGCTGCTTTTTATTTAAAGCCGGTTGACTTCACACTTGATTCGCTATATACTACAAAAAAGCAAGTGCCCTATGCGAGTATATTTTGACATAAGACCGATCTGGCATTTTGGAAGACACGCGTTCTTTTGCGTGTCTTTCTGTTTATTCCCTTGCTGGAAAGCAAAAAGGAGAAACTTCAAATGGATTATGGGATGATTGGTAAGATCGAGAAGGCCAAGCGTTATGCACAAGAGCGCGATCGCATTCACTTCCAGAGCTTTGTGGTTGAGATTAATGGAAAAAACAATGCGCACAAGGTGGAATTTGCAGACGGCGTCTGGAAATGTGATTGTGATTTCTTTGCTTCCAGGGGCGTTTGCAGCCATACCATGGCAATGGAAGAACTCCTCAAGGATATGGTGCCTGCGCCGGCCGGAGTAGTCTGATATACCGACCCACCAGTGTTAGAAGAGCCTGCCCTGTATGCGTTA
>JAFGMV010000108.1 GCA_016927315.1 Anaerolineales bacterium
ATAAGTGGTATCAAAAGGATAGACGATGGCAATACTTCTGAACATTCATTCGTTTTTACGTTGGCTGATCTTGATCGCTGGTATGGCAGCTATGATCCTGTACTTTATTGGCCTGTTGCGTAAAAGCCGCTTTGGCCGGATGGATCGCGGACTGTTATCCGGATACAGCGGCCTGGTTGATCTGCAGGTGCTGCTAGGTACGATCTTCTTTTTCTGGAATAGTTATGTTGGGGGAGGTTTCCCGCGTTTTCACCTGGAACACATGATCATTATGTTCTTGGCCGCCATAGTTGCGCACTTTCCTGTCATGCGCAAGAAGGCTGATGGACGGGTGAACTATGTGAACGGACTAATGGCTGTCCTGGGGTCTCTGCTCTTGATAGTCTTGGGTGTTTCACTGCTGCCCGGAGGACCAATCCGCTGGGTATTTCCATGGTAGCCAATCAAAACATCCTGTGACAGGTTCATCACAGGAGGCAGGATGCTTTTCTTTTTGCTATGCAGCAGATTACAATCCAATTTTTTTTAGTTTATCCATGTAAAGCGAACGGATTTTGGCTACCTTGGGGGCAATCACTGCACGGCAGTATCCCTGGTCGGGGTTGTTCACGTAATAATTCTGGTGGTAATCCTCGGCTTTGTAAAAAACACTGAACGGGGATACTTCTGTTACGATGGGATTCTTCCAGATACCGCTGATGGCGATTTCTTGAATGATTTTTTCTGCTGTTTGGCGCTGGGATTCGTTGTGATAAAAGATAGCAGAACGGTACTGTGTGCCAACGTCTGCTCCCTGGCGATTGAGTGTGGTTGGGTCATGGATGGTAAAGAAAACCCGCAGCAGATCCTGGAAAGTAATTGTCTCCGGGTCAAATTCGATTTGCACTACTTCAGCATGCCCGGTGGTATCCTCGCAGACTTCTCCATACGTCGGTTTTTTTGTCTTCCCGCCGGAATACCCGGAGACGACCTTATTAACCCCTTTCAATTCACTGAAGACCGTTTCAAGACACCAGAAGCAGCCGCCAGCTAATGTTGCTAACTGTACTAGGTTACCCATGCACACCTCCTTTCACTTATTTGTTAGACAACTTGTAAGCCATTAACATTACCCAGAGTTTGCGAGTAGATAAAAAAGTAATAGATTCCGCTGTTTCAAAATAAAGAGAACGACCCGTGAGATATTTATCACGGGTCAATGCTAGAATCCCTTTGCCGGTTAAAGCACTGGGGCTGGTTCCCTATCCTTTTCGGGTGCATCAGACTTAACCAAGGTGATCTCTCCGTCGTCGTTGATATCGATCCTGATAGAACTGCCGTTGGTGAATTCACCTGCCAGCAGCCGGTCAGACAGGTTATCTTCTACCTTGCGCTGGATAATCCGCCGCAGTGGACGTGCTCCCATCTCAGGGTCATAGCCTAATTCGCCCAACAGGTTCAGGGCTTCGGGTGTGGCTGTCAGGGTTATGTTGTTCGCTTTCAGCCGTGTCGATACCTTGTCCAGTTCCAGGGTTACGATTTGTTGGATATCTTCTTTGTTCAGGGAACGGAAGACCACTACACTATCGACGCGGTTGATGAATTCGGGTTTGAAAACCTTCTTGAGGGACTCAGTCAAACTCTTTCGCATTTCTTCGTACGACAGTCGTTCTTCGGTTTCCTCATCACGCTTGAGCTGGAAGCCCAGGCCGCTCTGCCTGCGGATCAGGTCGGCGCCGATATTGGATGTCATCACGATAATGGCATTGCTGAAATTCACTTTACGGCCGCGAGCATCCGAAAGCTGACCTTCTTCCATGATCTGAAGCAGCATATTATGGACTTCGGGGTGAGCCTTTTCGACTTCGTCGAAAACCACGATTGAGTATGGATGGCGGCGTAATGTTTCAGTCAACTGCCCGGCGTCGTCATAACCGATGTATCCCGGAGGGGCGCCGACCAGGCGGGAAGCTGTGTGGCGTTCCATGAATTCAGACATATCCAGTTGTACTGCAGCATCCTCACTGCCAAACATGAAGCGAGCCAAGGTCTTGGTCAGTTCGGTCTTTCCAACCCCGGTCGGGCCAAGGAAAACGAAGGAACCAATTGGCCGGTTGGGGTCTTTAAGGCCGGCGCGTGCACGCCGCACGGCCCGGGAAATGCTTTTGATGGCTTCATCCTGGCCGATGATCTGTTTTTGTAGTTCGCTTTCCATCTGTAGTAGCCGCTGCGATTCTTCTTGGGCAATTTGCATCACCGGAACGCCAGTCCACATGGCCACAACTTCTGCAATATCGTCAGCTGTGACAACCGGGCTGTTATCCCGATCCCAGTCTGTACGCAGATGTTCAAGTTCTTCAGCCAGCTTCAGTTCCTTGTCTTCCCAGGTTTTTGATTCTTCCACATTCCCATCTTCCTGGGCTAGGGCGAGATTCTCACGGACGTTCCGTAGTTGGGAGAATAGGTCTTTTGCCTGTTTGGCAGCCGGGGATTTGTACATTCGTACCCTGGAAGCCGATTCATCGATCAGGTCGATGGCCTTGTCCGGTAGGAAGCGGTCGGTTACGTAGCGTGTAGACAGGTGGGCTGCCGCGTTCAAGGCTTCGTCAGAGATCACCAAGTGATGGTGTTCCTCGTAGGCACTGCGGATACCTTTCAAAATCTCGATCGTCTCTTCCTCAGTGGGTTCCTCTACCAGGACAGACTGGAATCGGCGTTCCAGGGCTGCGTCCGATTCAATGTGCTTGCGATATTCATCCAAAGTGGTTGCACCAACAACCTGCAGTTCTCCGCGCGAGAGGGCGGGTTTCAGGATGTTGGCTGCATCGACTGCGGATCCGGCGGAACCGGCGCCAACCAACATATGTACTTCGTCAATGAACAAGATGGCTTCTGACTTCTTGAGTTCTTCGATGACGCGTTTCAGGCGTTCTTCAAACTGCCCGCGGTACATGGTGCCTGCCACCAGCGACCCGACATCCAACTGCAGAACCTGTTTATTCATCAGCGGTGCGGGGACATCCCCTTCGATAATGCGCTGGGTCAGTCCTTCAACGATGGCGGTTTTGCCTACCCCGGGTTCGCCAATCAGGGCCGGGTTGTTCTTTGTACGCCGGGCCAGGATCTGAATAACACGTTCGATTTCTGTTTGGCGGCCGATGACCGGATCGAGCTTTTTCTGCTCAGCCAGGGCGGTCAGGTCTGTTGCCAGTTGATCGATCAGCGGGGTTTTTTGCCCGGCAGGGGATTGCTTGGGTTCACGTCCACCTGTTGTGGGAGTGGGTGTGGAAGAAGTGCTTTCATTCAACACGCGGCGTGTCTGGCGCCTGATCTGGTCGGGAGTAACCCCCAATTTCTTGAGGACGTTCATGGCCATCCCTTCCACGCGGATCAAACCGAGCAGGATGTGCTCTGTTCCGATGTAATGATGCCCCAGGCGGCGTGCTTCTTCGATCGCATATTCAAGTACCTGCTGTGTATCATCGGCCAGTTCGATCTTGCCGCCGATATGATCGCCTGAACCGGAAACCCGTTCGACCATCTCGCGCACACGATCTGATTCGAGACCCAGTTCCCTCAATACGCGTCCGGCCACACCCCCGTCTTCATCAACCAAACCAAGCAGTAAATGTTCGGTACCAATATTGTTTTGACGGGCTCGTTCTGCTTCCTGATGGGCCAGGCTCAGCACCCGTCTTGCTCGCTGTGTGAAACGTTCCATACCAGCCATAAATTTGTAACTCCTCGTTCAATAGTACCTTTTTATTATCAGTGTGGGGGCAAAGTAAATCTGGATGAGGCACGATCGTGCAATCTGACAATCCTTGTCTATTTTTGATTCTACCAAAAAGGCAGGCGGAAAATTATATGAATTTAGTTAAAGTTTGAAATGTTAATACCTGCCTACCTGTCGTCTCCGTTCCCATGAATCTTACCCCGTTTAAGACGATCATTGAGCTTGTCTATGTTATATTCTGCAATCTCATCCAATGACAAATCTAGTTCGGTGGCTACCTGGGCGATATACCACAGCACATCTCCCAATTCGGCTTTCAAAGCGGAGCGCTCAAAGTCACCGATCTTTCCTTCTTTATCACGGAATATCTTTTTAATCTTTCCAGCTACTTCACCGGCTTCGTTGGCTAACCCCAAGGTAGGGTAGATGACAGCGTGGCCGATAACCGGGTATCCGGCAGTTTTCCGGGATTTGTGTTGGTATTCATTAAAGTCCATAATATCCTGACCAAAGAAAAAAGAGATAGGGGGATACCCATCAGGCATCTCCCGTGTGGCATTATACCTGATTGAAGGAAGGTCTCAGCTCCTACGGTTCATTCGCGTTCTTCGTGATCCAAGAGTTGGTTACAGGGTTGCCGGCTGCGTTACTTACTCAACTAATAGGCCAGGACCCACTGTGTGGTAGCCACCAGTGAATCGATGTGAGTGCGTTCATAGTTATGGGATGCATCGATGTTGGGGCCGATCAAGGCGGCTGCCACCCCCACTGGCATTCCAGAAGGCGCTGGCATCTGAACTATAGAAGGTGTAGATATCGGTGAAACAGGGGATCTTGTGCTGGTCAGCCAGGACCAGAAGCTTTTTATTCAGGCGGTGATGGTAAGGGCCGCTGCTGTCTTTGACGCACAGGGTGACGTCGTACTCGTCGGAAGCCTGGCCTTCCCCGGCGGCGACCATATCGACAGCGACCAGTTCGGCCGTTCCAGAAGGGATCCCTGACGCTGTGCCATGCCCGACATCTTTGTAGTTGCTGTAGTGGAAACAGGTCTTGCGGGCCGGCGCTCTCCTGGCATCATTGAGGGCTTTGATGGCGGCCAGGATAACGCTCATACCAGCCTTGTCGGCCAGGTGGCGTGAGCGGATGAAGCCGTTGGCCATCTCAACGCGTGGATCGAAGGTCACGAAATCGCCGATGCGTATGCCCAGTTTTTCCACTTCTCTTTCACAGGAGGCCGGTGCGTCTAGGCGGATTTCCATCGTGGTATCTTCGCGCGGCGCTTCTGCCAGTTCTTTGCCATAGATATGCCCCGAAGAAACCGGTGGGGGAAAGGGTGTTGAGCAGCCAGGAAAGGAAATCCTGGATGTAGGCTGCCTTTACTTCTGGTAAAGAGGGCGTGTTAATCTCCGTTTTCAAAGTGTTCTATAATCTTCCGCCACCTGTCAGGGATTTGGACAGTCTGCCCTGACTGGTAGTCGAACGCCACCAGGATGGTGGTGCAGGCGGCCAGTTCATCTCCACTCACGGCGTCTTGCAGGCTGTATTCGGTTTCCAGGCTTTTATTCCCCAGGTGGGCAGTGCGCATGCCGATGCGCACTTGTTGTTCCAGCGTCACGGGGGTCAGGAAGGCGACCCGGATCTCAGCGATGATGATCCCCAGTTCTAGAAAGGACTGTCCGGGTGTGAAAAGCCCCAGGTGTTCGAGATATTTCAGACGGGTCTGTTCGAACAGGGTCAGGTAATGAGCGTTGTTGACGTGTCCCTGAGGATCCAGGTCGGCGTAGCGGATTTCGATTGGGTGATAGAAACGGAAACTATCCATGCCGTGATTATATAACAAACCGGGAACGGCATTTGGCGATTGATATAGGTTTGTAGGGGCGACCAACGCTGGTTGTCCCTGCCGAGTATGATGATTCTTGTGCGGGCGGATCACGGTCCACCGTTACCGGCAGATTCTAGCCAGCCCGTCGGGATCGCGGATCACCAGGCGCCCGTCGGGGGCGGTGGTCACCAGGTGCTGTGATTTGAAGGCTACCATGATCTGGTTGACCCGTTTGCGGGAAGCGCCTACCAAGTCGGCAATGTCTCCCTGGGTGAGGGTAATCGGGATGCGGATGACCCCCGCTTCGTTGGTGCGGCCGTATTTCTCGGCAAAGGCCAGCAACTGCCGGGCCACACGCCCGTTCACGTCAAGGGTGGCTAGGGCTTGGATCAATTCGTCTGCCAGGCGGACTCGGGCGCTCAGGATCCTGACCAGGTTGCGGGCGACGGGGGGATACTCATCCAGCAGCGTCTGGAAAGTCGACTTGTCCATCCACAACATCAGTGTGTCGTCCAGGGTGACGGCGCTGGCGGACCGCCCGACACTGTCTATCAGGCTCATCTCTCCCAAGACGTCTCCGCTGCCCAGGATCGAGATGACCACATCCCGGCCGTCCACCTGCTCGATATGGATCTTGACCGTCCCGTGCAGGATGACATAGACGGCTTCGCCGGGCTGCTCAGCGGTCAGGATGGAAGTGTTGGCAGGAAAGATGCGCCGATGGGCGCGGGCCGCCACCCAAGCCAGTTCGGGGGGCGTCAGGCCTTCCAGGAGCTGGATCTTGTCCAGCAGGGAGCGGGTGTCGGCGTTGTGGAGTTCCGTCATGGTGAGCATATTTTACCCTGCCTGTGCAGCCCCGGTATAAACATTGGTACTGTCGGGGACAGCGGGCAGCTGCCGGGTTCCGCCGCTCAGGTTGAGTTCCAGGCCTTCGGCGGCG
Source organism: Anaerolineales bacterium (assembly GCA_016927315.1). Classification (GTDB taxonomy): domain Bacteria; phylum Chloroflexota; class Anaerolineae; order Anaerolineales; family Villigracilaceae; genus JAFGMV01. The sequence continues at coordinate 6,481 of JAFGMV010000108.1, forward strand.
GCGAACGCCGGCTCGAAGATCTCTCTGGCACGCACTTCCAGGGCTGCCAGCATGCCGTCGTTGTAGGCCGGGTCGTGGTGGAAGAGCGCCAGCTGGCCGACCCCGGCCAGTGTGGCTAGTTCGCAGGCCATTTCCACCGTGGAATGACCGAATCCCTGTGTGTGGGGGAAGCCGGCTAGTGCGCCCTGGTAATGCTCGCTGCTGTACTGTGCGTCGTGGATTAGCAGGTCGGCATTGCGGGCAAAGGCTGCCAGCCGCCGGTCACCGCCGGCATAGCCTTCCGTGTCGGTGGCGTACACCAGGCAGCGCCCATCCCATTCGATGCGATAGGCGTAGCTCCCGCCCGGGTGGGCGTAGGATTTATGGATGTCGACCCGGATGCCCGATAACGCCTCGCTGTCTTCAATCCTGCCTGGCAGCAGCGAGCGGATTTCCTTGCGAGCGGCCATATCGCGCAGGCTGACCGGGAAAGTGGCGGGATCCTGGTTGTTTTCCAGCACGGTCTGCAGGCTTTCCTCATTTGTGCCCGGCCCAAAGATGTGCAGCCGGGTTCCCGGCAGGTAAGCCGGCAGGAAGAACGGGAAACCCTGGGTGTGGTCGTGGTGCAGGTGGCTGACCAGCAGGACCAGATCCAATGGGGCGCCCCGGTGGACCAAGTCGCGCCCGAGCGGGATGATGCCGGTCCCGGCATCCAGGATGATGACCTGCTTTCCCAGGCGGACTTCAACACAGGCGGTGTTGCCGCCGTAGCGGAGGGTCTCGGGACCGGGGGTGGGATGACTGCCGCGTACCCCCCAGAATTTAACCTTGAAAGTATCGTTCATGGCGCTGCTCCTTTATCTACTGCAATTTCATGATACGCGCCAGGATGATTTATCGCAAGGAAATTTGTCGCAGCCCCCCTGGGAACTATTTCCCAGCACCTGCCTGTGGTGCGGGCTGTGCGGGCGAAACAAGGGAGAGTCAGGGATGAATTATATAGACAGCTTATAGACAAGATATAGACAGCATATAGACAGCATATAGACAGATACTGCCAGTCAGCCAGGTACTGACCCGGGAACTGCCAGCTGGCAGATAAAAAGCCCCTGCTTGTCTGGCAAGAACAGGGGCTTTGGGCCTTACTGGGTTGGTCTGTTTACTGGATCGCTACGTAAATATAGAATTTCGAATCATCTGATTCATGGATATAGTCTTCATTGTAGACTTCCATATCGAACTTGTCCGGGTGGAGCTGCAGCCCGGACTGCGGCAGCCAGGTATTGTAGATGTATCCGTAGGTCTGCCCTAGGGTATCCAGTTTGCCATGGTGGGTAAAGACGGCATACTTGTATTCGGGGATCTCACGATACACCATGCCTTCAGGGATATTCTTGTCATCATCTACAACCGCCGCACAGACATATTCGAATTCGCCTTCTTTGGCCCCCTCGATGGAGCTGAAACACAGGCCGAGGTGTTCCACATGGCGGCTGTTCTTGATCTCCTCGATGCGCTGGTTGAAGACTCCCCAGGTCTGCGGGATCTCACCGTGTTCGTTCTTGCCGACATACGACATACCAGCGGCTTTGAAAGCCGGTCTGGTGACTATTTTGGGTTCCATTTCCTTATCCTTTTCATCGGGTGATAAAATCGAGGCCGGAACACTGGTTTTCTCGACCGGGCACTGGACTTCGATCAGGGATGACTCCGGGCCAGCGGCCAGGACAGCGTTTTCGGTTATCTCAGACAGGTAGATCTCGCGACACGGACCGGCGACCTGGTATCCATGGGACTGAGTCCACTTGAAGAGCGAAGTGTAGGTTTGCGGCAGCAGTCCCGTTATTGTGGTGTGGATCACACTGGCCATACTGGGAACCGCATCCAGTTCTTCGAGACAGATCGGGGTTCCCTGCCAGTCACCGGCGCGCTGGCTGCTGTGCAGGTTGACGCCCACCGCCAGGGTGACTTCCAGGTCTTGTTCTTCATAGGGCAGGTCGTCCAGCAGGGCAAACCAGGGGCCGGCTGCCTTGAGGTGAGCCTGATCCAGGGAGCGCTGCAGCAGGACAAGCAGACTCTGGCGGGCCGGCAGCAGTTGTTCTTCACTGGCAGCCACCGAACGGGCCAGCAGCACTGTCTGGGCGGGGATATCCTTGAGGGCGACCTCGCTCTGTGGTATACAGCCTTCCACTTCGATCTGGCGCAGGCGCATCTCGACACGCTCCAGGCGGGCCTGCTCCTCTTCCAACTTCTCAGCCAGTTCAAGGCGTTTCATGCGCAGCATTCCGCGCATTTCGGCTGGAGAGAGGTCCTCGTCCAATAACTGGGCGACCTGTTCAAGCGAGAAGCCCAACTCTTTCAGGGCCAGGATGCGGTTGAGTCTGGGGAGCTGCTCCAGGTCGTAGTAGCGGTACCCGGAGAAGCGGTCTACATGGACTGGCTGCAGCAGTCCCAGCCTGCCGTAGTGATGCAGGGTCTTGATGGAGATGTGCGCCAGTTTTGAAAAGTCACCGATCTTGATCATAGGTCTACCTTTGTCATGTCACCTGATGGCCATCAGTGCCTATAGTATAGACCCTCCCGCAGGGGGCGAGTCAAGGGGAATGACAGCTTTTGGAAAATCTGATAGAATAAATGTGCTAGTTTGAAAAGAGAGAGCGCCTATGCCTGTACTTCGAGCTTCAGAGATCGGGAATTACCTGTACTGCCGCCGGGCCTGGTGGTATCGCAAACAGGGCGTCGAGCCGGTTAACCAGGAAGAGTTGGCTGCGGGCAGCCGGATCCACCGCCGGCACGGACGGCAGGTGCTGCTGGCCGGGTTGATACGGACCCTGGCGGTGATGCTGGTCTTGACAGCCCTGGTTTTGCTGGTTGCGTATTGCACGATGCGGGTCGTTTAGGTTGCCGGCAGACGGATGATGCTTTATTTATCGATCTTCCTCCTGCTCATCGCCCTGGTCCTGTTCTGGCAGTCGGGGCGGCAGCAAAAAAAAGCCGGGCTGCCCGGTGGGCGTGTGGTTTACAGTGATACGCGCAGCTGGGGGAAAGTGGAAAAGCCACTGTACGACCGAGAACTGCAGCTGACCGGGAAACCGGATTACCTGGTGGAAAAGAACGGGGTTGTCCTCCCGGTGGAGGTCAAATCGGGCCGGGCGCCGGGCGCCCCCTACGATTCACATATCTACCAGGTTGCGGCGTACTGCCTGCTGGTCGAACGGACCTATGGCAAGCGTCCGCCTTACGGGCTGCTCCATTATGCCAACCGTGATTTTGCAATCGAGTACACCCGGGAATTGGAAACCGCCCTGCTGGAACTGCTGACGGATATGCGCCGGGATGAATATCGTTCGCAGGTCGGGCGTTCACACGAACAGGCAGCCCGCTGCCGGGGCTGCGGGTACCGCCATGTTTGTGACCAGCAGGTCGGCTGAGGGTATAATTACTCTGGTATGTCAGAAGTATTTATTCCGCAGCGGCCGGTTGTAACCGTCCACCCAAAGATGCCCGAGGCTTTCAAAGAAGCCGAAGCTGTTGCTGCTTTCCTGAAGGACAAGGGAATCGCAGCCCCGCATGGCTCACTGTATGACGAAACCTTACGCCAGCGTGTCAAAGAGGGTGAGTTCGACCTGCTGGTTGCCATCGGAGGAGATGGGACCATGCTCCGGGCGGGGCATTTGTGTGCGCCCTGGAATATTCCCATCCTGGGGATCAACCTTGGCCGCCTGGGTTTCCTGATTCAGGTTGACCGGACTGAATGGCTGGAAGCCATCGAGCAGTTGTTACGGGGCGAGGCGTGGATTGAAGAGCGCATGATGCTGCAGGCCGAGCAGGTCCATACCGGCGAAATTGTCGGGGTCCGGCAGGCCCTGAATGAGGTCGTGGTTGGGCGTGGGCAGCAGATGCGCCCGGTTCGTCTGGAGGCCAAGGCGGACGGCCGCTTGCTGACCACCTACGTGGCTGACGGACTGATCGCATCCACGGCGACCGGTTCGACGGCCTATGCGCTGGCTGCGGGGGGACCGATCCTGCCGCCGGAACTGCGCAACATCCTGCTGGTGCCGATTGCGCCGCATCTTTCGGTAGAACGGGCTGTTGTATTATCAGAAGGTTCAACCGTCAATATCACGGTCAGAAGCGAGAACACAGTCCTGAGTATTGACGGGCAGAGCCCGGTTATACTGGAGGAGGGTGACCGAATTAATGTCCGTGCCGCCGACCACACTGCCAGGTTTGTACGTTTTGGCGACCCCGGTTATTTCTATCGCAACCTGACTGCCCATATGAACCAAAACCCATCCATAGGACTGACCCGATGAGTGAAACTCTTTATTGTGAAAACCACCCAAACATTGAAACGATGCTGCGCTGTAACCGCTGTGAGAAGCCCATCTGCACGAATTGCGCTGTCCATACCCCAACCGGATATCGCTGCAAGGAATGTGTGCGCGGCCAGCAGAAGATATTTGATACGGCCAAATGGCATGATTACCTGCTGGGTTTTATTACCGCCGGTGTGTTGTCAGGAATAGCCAGCGGCCTGGTCATCCTGGTAGGGTTTATCGGTTTCTTTGGCTGGATCCTGCTGGCTGTGGGAGCGCCGATGGCCGGGGTCATCATTGCAGAGGCAGTTCGCCTGGTTATCCGTCGGAGAAGGGCAAAAAAGCTTTTTTATACGGTTACCGCCGGTGTTGTCTTGGGGGCCCTGCCGGTGATGCTTGGCCAGTTGTTTGTGTTGGACATGTTCGGCATTCTCTTCCAGTTGATCTACCTGGTGATAGTGACGCCGACGGTCTTTGCACGTATCTCCGGGATCCAACTTTTCAAGTAAATTATTATGCTGACTGAACTCAATATCCAAAATTTTGCGATTATCGATCAACTGCAGCTCAAGTTTGGGCCGGGGTTGATTATCCTGACCGGTGAAACCGGCGCCGGGAAATCGATCATTCTGGATGCGGTCGAGATGCTGATGGGCGGGCGGGCCGATTCGACCGTAGTCCGCTCCGAAGCAGATACTGCCTTTGTGGAGGGTGTTTTCAAATTGTCCGGCAGTGAAAAGCAAGCCGTTCAAGGAGTCTTGAAGCGCGAAGAGCTGCTGGATGACCCCAATTATGTGACCCTGACCCGCGAAGTGCGCCGTGAAGGGCGCAGCATTGCCCGGGTGAACGGGCGGACGGTAAGTGTTGGGCTGCTCAAAGAGTTGGGAACCAGCCTGATCGATATCCATGGACAATCGGAACACCTGTCGCTGCTGGATACCCATGCCCACCTGGGACTGCTGGACCGGTATGCCGATGTGGAACAGCCCCTGAAAGAATACCGGCAGACCTACCACAAACTGCTGGAAATTCGTCGTGAGTTGAAAGAACTGCTGGAGGCCCAGGCAGATGCAGAACGCCGCACCGAGATGCTGACTTTCCAGGCAGAGGAGATTGAAGCCGCCAGACTGCGTCCCGGGGAAGATGAAGAACTCAAGCAAGAGCGTGACCGCCTGGCAAATGCCGAATCGCTGGCAAGCCTGGCCCAAGACGCCCTGCAGGCGCTGGATGACGGCACACCGGAAGCTCCGGCTGCCACCGATCTGGTCGGTCAGGTTGTGCAGGCACTGTCTTCGCTGGCAAAGATCGATGCTGGAAAGGAAGAGCTTTCCACCCGTGCGGTGGAGGTCTCTGAAACCCTGACGGACCTGACGCGTGAACTGCGCGGTTATGTTGAAGAGGTCGAATTCAACCCCAAACGGTTGGAAGAGGTTGAAGAACGTATTGATCTGATCAACCGGCTGACGCGCAAGTACGGCGGCACGATCTCGGCTGTGCTCGACTATGGGGTCAAGGCACGCCAGCAGCTGGAGAACATCAGCCATGCAACAGAGCGCATCGAGGAGCTGCAGGCCTCAGAAAACACCTTGTTGGCCAGGCTTTCGGAGCAGGGCAGCATGCTGACCGCGAAGCGCAAACAGGCTGCAGGAACCCTTGGCAAAGCGATCGAAACCGAACTGGATGACCTGCGCATGGCCTCGGCCCGGTTTGCGGTTGACTTCCGGACCAGGCCGGATGAGCAGGGAGCGCCCCTGGCAGACGGCCAGCGGGCGGCTTTCGACCAGAACGGATTCGACCAGGTCGAGTTCCTGGTAGCGCCCAACCCCGGGGAGGGCCTCAAACCACTGGTCAGGATTGCCTCCGGCGGAGAGACTAGCCGCCTGATGCTGGCGCTCAAGAATGTGCTGGCCCGGGCGGATGAGATCCCCAGCCTGATCTTCGATGAGATCGACCAGGGGATTGGCGGGCGAGTTGGTATGGTGGTCGGGTATAAACTATGGAACCTGGGCCGCAACCACCAGGTATTTTGTGTGACCCACCTGCCGCAGCTGGCTGTATTTGGAGACCAGCACTGGCAGGTCCAGAAGACGGTCAAAGACGGCCGCACCCTGACACGGGTGGAACTGCTCAAAGGGGAGCCGCGGTTGTTCGAACTGGCACAGATGCTCGGGGATGTAGGGGAGGGGACCCTGCGTTCGGCGCACGAGATCTTGCAGAATGCCCGGGACATTACCGGCAGTATAGGTTGAGCCGAAAAAAGGTTTAGAAAGCGCATATGGAAAACTACCAAAATCTACATTGACTAACAATGTAGATTTTGTTACATTTGGGCGCAGAGCAATCCAAAAAGTGAATTCAAAAGACAAAAAACTGCATGAGACCAATAAAAAGTTTACTTCCAACGGTGGGGTTTACAGGCGCCCTGTTTCGTGACCCGATGACCCGTAAGCGGGTTCAATTAGGCCTGATCCATGTGGCAGTGGCCATGACTCTGGTGCCGATCAACAGCACCCTGAACCGGGTCATGATCAAAGAATTGGGGATATCCGCCACAGTGGTGGCTATCCTGGCTTCGCTGCCCTATGTTTTTTCTCCAATTCAGATTGCAATCGGTACAATCTCTGACAGATATCCCTTCTTCGGGTTTCGACGCAGCCCGTACATACTGATTGGCCTGTTATTGTGTGTTGCCGGGGTGATTATCTCACCCCGGGTTGCCTTTCTGATGGGGGAGAATACCTGGTTGGGTGTTGGGGTCGGGGTGCTGGCCTTCGGCGCGTGGGGGATGGGATACAATTTTTCCAGTGTCTCTTATCTTTCACTGGCGACGGAATTATCTGGCCAGGACGGCCGCGGTAAAACGATTGCGATCATGTGGTTCATGATGATCGTCAGCATTATTTTTACTGCCCTGGGTATCAGCCGCATGGTCGAGACGTATACCCCCGAGACCTTGATGCGGTCTTTCCTGGTAGTTGGTCTGGTGGCATTGGTGCTGGGACTGGTCGGTCTGATCGGGCTTGAGCCGCGTTCAGCTGCAGGAACTTCAGCCGGAGCCGAAGCATATACACTGAAACAAATGGCTGAGGCTGTTTTGTTCAACCGCCAGGTCTGGCTGTTTTTTGTGTACCTGCTGCTGTTGCTGGCGGCTATCCTGGGTCAGGATATCCTGTTGGAACCCTACGGCGCCGAAGCGTTTGGCCTGCAGGTAAAAGAAACCAGCCGGATTACCTCGATCTGGGGGACTTTTGTCTTGATGGCGATTATCCTTGCCGCAGGCCTGGAAGGGCGGATTTCAAAGCGAAGCGTGGCCCAGGCAGGCAATTTCAGTGCGCTGGCCGGGTTTCTTGTGATCCTGCTGAGTGGTTTCTCTGCCAGCCAGGCAGTTTTCTATACCGGTGTGATTGCGCTTGGTTTTGGGACCGGTCTGTCGACTGTGGCCAACCTTTCCCTGATGTTCGACCTGACCACCGCTGAAAACATTGGTATTTTTATCGGGGTGTGGGGTTTCTCGAATGCAATGTCGCGTCTGGTCGGTTCAGTGCTGGCCGGGGTGGTCCGGGACCTGGTAAATACCCGCTGGATGGGGTATCCGTTGTATGGGTACCTGGTTGCCTTTGGTATCGAAGCCGGTATGTTGTTCATTGCTATCCTGCTGCTGCGCCGTATCGATGTGGGGGCCTTCAAAAAACAAGCCCTGGAACCGGCGTTTATGGAAAAAGTTGCTATGGCCGATTAGAGGAGTAGTTATGGATGGGTCAAAACAGCAGGATCCGTGGCTTACCCTGAGCAGTGCTGCCAAGATCCTGGGAGTGCATCCCAGCACGGTACGGTTGTGGTCTGATAAGAACCGGCTGCCTGTTCACCGCACAGTCGGCGGGCACCGCCGCTACAAACGCAGTGAAATCGAGTTGTGGGCTGAGAATGCCCGCCAGCATGAAGACATCGAGCCAGGGAACGCCATGCAGACTGCGGTCAGACAGATCCGGGTACGCATTGCCGAAGGCAGCCTGGAAGCAGAAGGCTGGTACCAGAAGCTGGATGAAGAAGCCCGGCTGCAGTACCGAAAAAGCGGTAAGATCTTGCTGCAGGGCCTGATGACGTACCTGGCTTCGGATGGCCAGGAGGCACAGACCGAGGCCTATGCCCTGGGGTATGAATATGCCTCGCGTGCCCACCGCTATGCACTCGACAGTTCTGAAGCGACACAGGCTTTTTTGTTTTTCAGGAATATCCTGCTTGATTCGATCATCAAAGTGTATCAGGACGCCCATATCCCATGCAGTGAGGCCTGGGGGAAGACCATACGGAAAGCGAATGCCTTTACGGACCAGATATTGCTGCATTTACTGGAGACATACCAGGCCCTGGAGCGAAAACACCCATGCCCACAGTGAAACACAAGCCCCAAAGGCAGTATCCACCGGTCTATGAAAAGATTGTCCCAATGGCCCTGAAGGGGCTGCTGGTGATCATTATCCTGCTGTTGGGCATTACGATTGCTGTTGTCCTGGGGATCTTTCCCCGGCTCGGATAAGGGACAAACTCAGCAAAGCGCCCTGGAAAAGCCCGGCAGCTATGTTCCGGCGCCTGAGCCATTCCTGCAGAGGTCGGGTGCGCTGTTTTTGTTCGAAGCATTCCATTTTGGAGGTACTTATGCTCATTGTCTTACTGCCTCTGGCATCCAGCATCATCAGTTTTATCTTTGCCTACTTTGTGTTAAAACGCTACACAGAAAAAAGGGGCGCCCACCTGCTGTTGTGGGGAATCGGGACGATCTTTTATGGAATCGGCGGGTTCTGTGAATTCTACTTTGGTTCCTTTGGCTGGAATGCGCTGGTTTTCAGGTTGTGGTATCTGTTTGGCGCCATCCTGGTCGCCGCCTGGCTCGGACAGGGAACGATATACCTGCTGGTCAGACCTGTGTGGCTTGCACATGTTTTGCTGGGGATCGTTGGTTTGGGTTCGCTCTATGCGGTCATCAAGGTCTTTGGTGCAGACCTGGACCCGAGCCTGATGATCGGCAGTGGTCACACGGGCAGTGAGTTGAGCGGACATGCCATCACATCTGGCGGTGTGCGGATACTGACGCCGTTTTTCAACCTGTACGGCACCCTGACCCTGGTAGGCGGGGCAGTGTACTCGGCGTTTATCTTCTGGCGCAAACGCATCCTGCTGCACCGCACACTTGGCAACCTTTTGATTGCCAGTGGGGCGATCCTGCCTGCTTTTGGCGGTACCTTCAGCCGTATGGGTATCCCCTATGCGTTGTATCTGGGCGAGTTCCTGGGTGTGATCCTGCTTTTCCTGGGGTTCCTGCGTGCGACCACACCCATGGGTGAAGAAATCCAGACGGTAACTGCTGCGGCAGATTAACGAGGTATCGCCTTTGTGTTGACCCAGCAGTTCATAGGGTAATCGCATTTGGATTATTTACAGTCAAAAACAAGAGTGAACTGTCATTGCGAAGGCGTCAGCCCGAAGCAACCTCGCGTTAAATGGATAAGATCCTGAAATCAGGAGATTGCTTCGTTCGCTG
>JAFGMV010000109.1 GCA_016927315.1 Anaerolineales bacterium
CTGGTATACAATCACGCCCCAAATGTCTGGAATTAGTACACAAATAGATCGAGCAAGATGGGGAAACATCTTTTCTGTAGCTTGCATTTGGGCCAAGGTACGTCCAATTTCATTTACAGTAGCTACCTGGTGTGCATGCTTTTGAGTGTGTTCGTGCATTTTTGATCGCTGCAGGGCATTCGCAGCTGTATTCGCGATAGCAGCCAGGAGATGTTGCTGAAATTCGGAGAACGGTTGGTCCTTGCCAACCCACAAAACGCCGACAACTTGTTGGTCTGTTTCCAGGGGAAGACATAGAACAGATGAGAGATTGGCGATTAAGTCCTGTTGTGAAAGGTTAGGATCGTTCCGTGTATTCTCACTGATATACGACTGGCCGCTTTTAATCACCTTCTTGGTAATACCGTCTTTTAGTGCGCGTCTCCCGGTCCAAAAGTCCCATGACCCGTAACCTAATTCGATTTCAAGATCATCATCTTCAAGGTTACTTGTGATAATGGCCGCTCCGCGGACGCCAAATATGGAAATAATCTGGTCCAGGATGATGGGGAGCATTTCCTGGCGGTTTTTGGCAGTCCTGAGCGCTGCATTGACCCGCCCTAACAGTTCAAGCTCTTGTGTGCGGCGCTGACTGGTTTCGTATAAGGTGCGTTCAGTTGTTCTTGTTGTGGTTATATCCCGGAGTATCGACAGGACGGCAGAGCGACCTTTGTAATTAATGGGATTGGTTGAATACTCAATTTCACTTACTCTTCCGTCATTTTTTCTGTGGAGACATTGACCGGTTTGAGGTGCGCCCCATTGGTGTTTATGTTGGCGGTCGATAAGGTCAGATAATTGCAGCTTTGGTAATTCAGCAGGCGAAAAACCAAATAACTTACAGGCTGCTTCGTTTACTTCAAGAATTTCCTCAGACTCTTGGTCGAAAACTAAAACTGGAAGAGGGTTCTCGCTTACATAGTTCGCAAATGTATTCGGTTTCAGTCCTTTTGGTTTCATCAAAGCTCGCTGTTTGAAATACCCTGTGTTTTGTTTGACTGACACGATGATAGCGTCTTTACTATTGTACAGGGTTATGGAAAAAACATGATTGTTTTTTGGTATCAAATTCATTACCTTTCCTGGCAGCCTCTGCAGGCAGCGGATAATCGCCGGGTGTAAGGAAATATTTTCAGGTTTATTCTCCCAATATCTTTCTGGTTGCTGCTTGGGTACCAAACTTTATTGGGCCAATCTTCCTGCTATAATTTGAAGCATGATTTTGGTTACTGGTGGGACCGGTTTTATCGGAAGAGCTTTGATCCGTCACCTGGTAGCAAACGGGTATGCGGTGCGGACTTTAATTCGTCCGTCTCTGAATAGTCCGCGTTTGCCAGTTGGTGTGCCGGTTGAAGTCGCTGTGGTCAGCCTCGGAGATGTACGCGGAATTCGTGCCGCACTGCGAGATATTGATATGGTCTTTCATCTTGTCAGTGCTGAAGGACAGGGCCAAAATGCCGATCTATTGGCAACAGATATTCAGGGCACGAAAAATCTTGCTCAGGCAGCCGCAGATGCAGAAATCAAGCGCTTATTCTATGTCAGCCATCTGGGAGCAGATCGTGCTTCCGGGTTTCCCGTATTGAAAGCCAAGGGTATTGCAGAAGAACATATCCGGTGCAGTGGTGTGCCTTACACAATTTTCAGGACGTCAATTGTCTATGGGCCGGAAGATCACTTTACGACAGTTCTAGCCCGTTTGATGAAGTTATCTCCCCTGATTTTTCCAATACCCGGGAATCATGAGACCTTGATACAACCTCTGTGGATTGAAGACCTGGTAACCTGTATGCTCTGGTCCATTGACCAGCCGGAGATGGTCAACCAGACCTATGAAATGGGAGGCAGTGAATATTTCAGGCTGGGACAGGTTGTTCATATTTTGCTAGCCAATATGAATATCCGTCGTTTTCCTGTTTCTTTGTCTACTCCGACCTTACGTGCTTTGATAGTCCTGATGTCTTCCTGGGTGAAAGAATTCCCGATATCAAGTTTCTGGCTGGATTATTTTGCAGTAAATCGAACCTGCCCGATGGACAATCTGCCGCGTTACTTCGGTTTGATGCCGGCGCGTTTTACATATCGACTGGAATACTTGCGAAAACCGGCCTGGTATGCAGTTATCTGGCAGTTAATCACTGGATGGGGGGTAACTTTTTTCCAGGGAATTCGTAAAGCGCTGCAATCACTGCGTTCATCCCGTTAATCGGCGATGAATCTTCCCTGGACGATCCAGTCATTGAATACGCCTGATGAGATGGTCGCTGTAGAAGCGTTACTGCGGTTGGTTTGGCCGGGGAATGAGACAGAGGTCCTGCCCGTTCATATCTTGATCACTGCTGTGGAAAATGGCGGACTGGTCTTGGGGGCTTGTAAAGATGGCGCCGGGGTTGAAAAGAGTTTACTGGGCTTCCTGTTCGGGTTTCCTGGAGTTGAATATGTCACGTGGAGTACGGCATGTTGGGGATCTCTCACGAAAGCCGATGACCTTGGAACATTTTCAACGAACCGGCATCCAGCCGTGGTGCCAGACGACTCTAAACGCTGCCAGGTTACCAACCCCACCGGATAATTTCCAATCCCCGATAACGGCGTTGCCGCGCCCTTAACCTGAGATCCAGTTCCCATCAGGCAGGTTATGACGTACAATATACAGTGTACTTTCTGCTTGGTCACAATGAAAACCAAAGCCATAATATCGATTGTTCGGCACTTTTTAGAGAAGGAGAAGAATAATGCCTGATATTCCCTTGAATTTGACAAACTTGGTGCTCGTAGCTTTTTTTGTCGAGGCGCTGATCCAAACCGTAAAACCTATCTATGACAAGGAAAAAGGTTGGAATTTTGACGTAGTATTGGCATTGATTGTTGGCATTTTCGTTTGTTTACTGACCGGGACGGATATCTTCAAGTTGGTTGGTTTGGAGGTCACTATTCCATTGGTTGGGACCATATTGACAGGTATTATGGCCAGCCGCGGTTCGAACGTGGTCCATGATATCTTTAAGTGGCTGCGTGAAACCAGCACTTCCGTCGGGAATTCCGGCCCTGTAGGGTAATTTCATGTAGCACTGCTGTGTGACGAATAGTGAACGGGCGGCCATTTGGCCGCCCGTTCACTATTGAATGGAGAGATTAGCTGGCGTGCTAATTTGGTTATCTAAACTTGTGTTACCTCCAGGTCCTCTGGTGTTCGTCTCCAGCCTGGGCGCTCATACCCACCGGGTGGTAGCTTGGCTCTGGCCGAACCGTATGTTGTGTTACAGCCGGCTTTGGTTTTGGCTCTGGCCGCATATACGTATTTGCTGCGTAAGAGGGTGTTGCGGATGGGCGATTCGATGTTTGGAAAACGTTTTGACGTGTCTCGTCCATTGTGAAAAGTCGTTCCCCGGCAATTGAGAAAGCGCCAATGATCAGCACCCGGATCAACCAGACCATGATTGCCACAAAGACCGGTACTGCCTTGGTCAGGGTTGTCGGGTTGATCAGTTGGCTGCTGGCTGCGGTGTGACTGGTGATTGCAATGGAGACCCCCCACCAGGTTAATAACGCGTTCATCGTTGCGGCCAGAAGCCAGGCGCCGAACAGGTACCAGACTTCGGCAGGTTCGTCGCGGCCCTGTTCGGGGGTGAAAAGGCGCGCAATACCTGCAAAATCAATACCGCAAAAAGCCAGTGACAATATGGTCGCCCAGCGGATGCCGATAAATTTCAGGTCCCGGCCTAGCAGGTCGGTAAGTGCAAAGTCCGTTGTGCTGTAGTTAAAGATCTCGAATGCCAGCAGGGCGCCCAAAATCATATAACCAAATAAAGCGCCGCGTTGCAGGCTGGATTTCCTGAGAAAGGGGATCAGTTGGATTGGGTAAGTGCGGTTCATGGCTCACCTCCGTTAGGATGCCATCAAAGAGAAACTCAATCAGTATCATAAATATAGAACAAAAGTTCTAATATGTCAAGAGGCAATTAGGGCAATCACATTAGAAAAAATTCCCATCATAACGCTGTCATTGCGAAGGTGTTAACCCGAAGCAATGACAGTTCACTCTTGTTTTTGACTGTAAATAATCCAAATGCGATTACCCCAGAGGCAATCCCTTCCATAAACCTTAAAATATTCCGGGATGGTCCCCCCTCGCCTGTCATCGGTTATGGCCTGGATTCAAAGGCTTGATCGAAAAAACTCCTCATCCGGCTGGCATACGCCTCCGGGCGTTTTGCAGGTCCATCACAGTGATTCGCTTCCGGTATAACCCATAGCTCCGCCTGTTCCCCTGCATGGTCCAGATAAAAAGCAATGTACTCAGATTCTGCTCCAAACAAGGGATGAGGGTTCCCTCCGGCCACCAGCATGACCGGTCTTGGTTCGATCGATCCAATGATATCGATCAGGGCAGGTGGGATGTCCGTATCGGTCCGTTGGGACAGCATCTGATCGAGAATAGGATTGGAAACAGAAGCCAGCAGGGTCAGCCAGTTATCTGGCGGGGGAGCATCCTTTGCGTTTAGGCCGGCTGGCCCATCCGCCCAGACTGCCGCAAGCTGTGGGTTGAAAGCGGCGCTGTGGATTGCAATCTGTCCCCCGATCGAGCAGCCGGCGATGCCGATCCTGTCTGGGTCGACTTCGGGACGTTTATCCAGGTACTCCAGGGCACCCTCCACATCGTATCGATCTCTCCAACCGTAGGTACGCTGGTCGCCCTCGCTCTCTCCGGACGCGCGTTCGTCATACAGGAGAACCCCATATCCGGCTTCCACCAATACTTTTGCCTGCCAGAGCATGGAGGTACGGTTACCGCCGGACCCGTGCAGCAGAATGATGGTGGCGCCGTTTTCTGAAGGCACAAACCAGCCATATAAGGTTAAATTATCCCCGCCGGTGAACGCGATTTCCTCAACAATGAAAGGTAAATCAGTCGGAAGTGACACCTGGCTTGGCGCCGGGGTGGTATCTTGCCGGATAATCTGGGCGTCCTTGTAAACCAATACCCCGCCGGCAATGACCAGGATTGCCAGCAGTGTAAAGCCAGACAGGCGCAGTACATAGAGTATTCTTTTCTTGGGTGTGGCGGTTTCTTCCATGGTTTGTTTCTGATTCCGTTTGTTATGCAGGTAAATGGGGAGCAGTAAAAATGCCGTCAGGGCCACTGTAACCAGAATATCAATTCCAAGATTCAACATATACATTTTCCATTTCCTTTGGTAATTTGCGAGACTTACTGCTTCTTGCATAACTCGGTGAACTTTTAGAAATCAAATCACGGGTAAATTGCGACTATCAGGTTAAAATGTTTACGCAGCACTCTGTAATTCTAATCATTTTCTTATGTCTTGCTGCTTGACTTTTGATTGTTTTCA
The DNA here is from genome assembly GCA_016927315.1 of Anaerolineales bacterium. Lineage (GTDB taxonomy): Bacteria > Chloroflexota > Anaerolineae > Anaerolineales > Villigracilaceae > JAFGMV01. The sequence continues at coordinate 5,394 of JAFGMV010000109.1, forward strand.
GGATAAAACTTACCGAACGTTTAGTAAGATATTGGAGAGATCATGGAAGAAGCTCGTCCCGGGCGTGTTGGGAAACAGTATATTCTTGAAGTGGCCGAACAATTATTCACAGATCGAGGCTACAAATCGACCTCGATCCGGGATATTGCCCAGGCCAGCGGCGTGACAAATGCTGCCATCTATTATCATTTTCCTGATAAGGAAGCCTTGTTTGATGAGGTGATGGAATTGCATGCCCGGCGTATCGGAGCGTGTATGGCCCAGGCAATCGATGGGACCGGCGCCCCTCGCGAGCGCATCCGGGCGATCCTGCTGCGGATCGTTCACCTGCTTGCCTCACAGCAGTCCCCTTATTTTATGCTTCGCCGTGATCCCCCTGAGTTTAAACGCAGACAGGGCCATGCGCATTTCGGAAAGATTATGAAAGCATTCTTCGCCCCCCTGGAACAGGCGCTGGAAGACGCCATTCGGGCTGGCGAACTGAATGGGGTGTTCAACCCTCCGGAGGCCGCCGCGATCGTTGTTGGTATGCTGCATGGTCTTTACCAACGCCGCCAGGCGCTGACAGACAGCGTTACACTGTCTGAAGAGGATATCGATTTGCTCGTAGATATTATCTTAAAAGGATTTGCAAAGGATTAAACCATGACAGGACTTCGTCGTATGTTCGTTTATTTGGGAAATTACTGGTTGACAGCCCTGGCGGCTTTAATCAGTGTTTTTCTGGTCAATGCCGCCAATCTGTACGCGCCTCAGCTTTTGCGTCAGTTGATCGATAAAGGGATTACTCCACTAGATATGAATGTTGTCTGGTGGGTGACCGGGCTGCTGGTTGTGGTCGCCATCGGACGTGGTCTGTTTAATTTTTTGCAGGGTTATCTGGGGGAGGTAACTTCCCAAGGAGTGGCTTACGACCTGCGTAACGCCATTTTTGAGAAGCTGCAAAATCTGAGTTTTTCCTACCACGACCGTTCACAAACCGGAAAATTGATGACCCGCATGACCTCCGATGTCGAACTGGTGCGGATGTTCATCGGACAGGGGTTGGTGCAGCTGCTCTCCGGTCTGGTCCTGTTGATCGGTACGCTGGCAATTCTATTCAGCATGAACTGGCAGTTAACCTTACTGCTCTTGTTGATGTTTCCGGCGATTGGCATCATCTTCATGCTCTTCGTGCGCCAGATTATGCCGCTCTCCAGTACGGTGCAGAAAAAGTTGGGCGCACTGAATACGGTGTTACAGGAGAACCTGTCTGGGATGAGGATTGTCAAGGCATTTGCCCGGGAAGAACATGAAATAGAACGCTACCACGTCCGCAACATGGATTTGCTGGATGCCAATATTTCACTGATCAAGCTTTTCACAACCTTTTTCCCCCTGATCTTCTTCATTGCCAATTTGGGGTCAGTGGCAGTGGTTGGTGTCGGTGGTTTGATGGTGATCAATGCCACGCTTTCTCTGGGAGAACTGGTGGCTTTCATCGGATACCTGATGTACCTGCTGATGCCGATGTTCATCCTGGGGATGATCGGGGCCATGCTCTCGCGTGCCGAAGCCTCAGCCCAGCGTTTGTTCGACGTGCTGGATGCCCAGTCGGAAGTCAGGGAAAAAGACGGGGCTGTTGAACTGCCCGAGATCAAAGGCCGGATTGAGTTTGAAAATGTTTCCTTCCGTTATGTGGGCGCTGAGTCGGATGTAGTCAATGAGATGAGTTTCCTGGCTGAACCCGGCCAGACGATTGCCATCTTGGGGCAGACCGGGGCGGGAAAATCTTCGATCATCAACCTGATCCCGCGCTTCTATGATGTGACCTCTGGACGGGTCTTGATCGATGGGTACGATGTGCGTGATTTGACAATCGATTCACTGCGCCGTCAAATCGGGATTGTCCTGCAGGAAACAACCCTGTTCACCGGCTCTATTCGGGAAAATATTGCCTATGGACGTCCGGAAGCAACCTTGGAAGAAGTCACGGCGGCTGCCAAAGCTGCCCAGGCTCACGACTTCATCATGGAGCAGGCGGATGGTTATGACACACTGGTAGGGGAACGTGGTGTTGGCCTTTCGGGTGGCCAGAAGCAGCGGGTGGCAATTGCACGCGCCCTGCTGCTTGACCCGCGTGTCTTGATCATGGATGATTCTACCTCCTCGGTCGATGCCGAGACGGAATACAAAATCCAGCAGGCGCTGGATGAACTTCAAAAGGGCCGCACAACCTTTGTCATTGCACAGCGTATCAGCACGGTTCGGAAAGCGGACAAAATCCTGCTGCTCGATAAAGGCCGGTTGGCGGCCGCAGGGACACACCAGTCTCTGATGAAAAGCAACGAAATTTATGTCGAAATACTGGAAACACAGTTCGGTGATCGTACTGACATTGTGGTTGCAGCTCAGGAGGTGTCCTCATGATGCATGGCCCCGGTGGTGGTATCGGGCGGGTGGCTCGCTCAGAAGACGAAAAACCCAGCAATACGTCGCAGGTCGTCTGGCGGCTGGTCGGGTACCTGGCGCCCTATAAATCGTATCTGGCTGTGGTCCTGGTCCTGACGCTTGCCAACGCCGCTTCACAGGGCCTGGGCCCGATGCTGATCGGCATGGCTGTCGATCAGTTTATCTCGCAAGGTGATAAAACCGGCCTGTGGTGGGTTGTTGGTGGTTTGTTCCTGACCTATCTGGTGGGCATGTTTGCCATGCGCGGCCAGATGTATTTCATGTCGATGGCTGGACAGAAGGTACTGGCAGATCTGAGGAAACAGATCTTCGACCGGGTTCAAAGCCTGCATTTGCAGTTCCTGGAGGGCAAACAGGCAGGTGACTTTATGAGCCGCCTGGTCAATGATATCGATGCCCTCAATAACTTTGTCAGCCAGTCCCTGGGGCAAATGATTGGGGCCAGTTTTGCCCTGCTTGGGATTATGATCGCCATGTTCCTGCTTGATTGGCGCCTGGCGCTGGCCTCCCTATCGGTTATCCCGGTCATGTTGCTACTCACCAACCTGTTTTCACGCTGGTCACGGGCTGCTTTCCGCAAGACACGCGAGACCATTGGGGACGTATCGGCTGAGATGGAGGAACAAGTCTCAGGTGTGAAAGTGGCTCAGGCTTTTAATCGCACCGACCTGAATGTGCGTGAGTTTGCCCGCCGGAATGCGGCCAACCGCACTGCCAATGTCAATGCCAATGCAGTCACTTCTGCCTTTGCCCCGGCCATGGACCTGCTCAGTACGCTGGATACGGCCCTGGTGGCGGCTTTCGGTGGCTTCCTGGCCATCAGCGGCGCTATTACAGTGGGTGTGGTGATTTCTTTCATCCAGTATGTGCAGAATTTCTTTCGCCCGATCCAGACCGTGGCCCAGATGTGGACTGTAGCTCAATCGGCTTTTGCAGGAGCCGAACGCGTTTTCAGGCTGTTGGATATGCAGTCGGAAGTGTTGGATGGTACTGAGATCATGCCGCGTATCCAGGGCCGGGTGGTCTTCGAGGATGTATCCTTTGCGTATGACCCGACCATTGACGTACTCGAGTCAGTCAGTCTGGAAGCTGAGCCCGGTCAGACGATTGCCATCGTCGGCCCAACAGGCGCCGGGAAGTCGACCATGATCGGTCTGCTGGTGCGTTTCTATGATCCCAGTTCCGGGCAGGTGTTGATCGATGGCAAGGACCTCCGCCGCGTGACACAGGTCAGTCTGCGCTCGCAGATGGGCATGGTCACACAAGATCCCTTCCTATTTTCCGGAACCGTGATGGACAATATCCGTTATGGACGCTTGGATGCCAGCGACGAAGAAGTGGTCGCAGCTGCACAGGCAGCCAATGCCCACAGCTTTGTTGAGAAATTTCCGGATGGATACCAGACCCAGGTGGGGGAACGCGGCGGGATGCTCTCCCAGGGGCAGCGCCAGTTGATTGCTATCGCCCGGGCTGTGCTGGCCAATCCGCGTATCCTGATCCTGGATGAGGCCACTGCCAGTATCGATACCCGGACGGAAAAACTGATCCAGGAAGCGCTCAACCGGCTGTTGGAAGGACGTACATCTTTCGTTATTGCCCACCGGCTCTCGACGGTTCGCAATGCTGACCAGGTGCTGGTACTTGACCAGGGAAAGTTGGTTGAACGCGGTACACATGCAGATCTGATCAAAAAGGGCGGCCTGTATGCCGATCTTTATAACCGGCAGTTTTACGTTCCCCCAGAAGAAAAAACTGCTGTAAAGTAACCACAGGAACCGAATTATCTTCAACAAAAGCCCGTTGGCGCTAAATCTGGAGCCTTTGGGCTTTTTGTTTTAACTGCACAGCCAGCTGTTGTGATTAATTTCATGGCAGTGTGTTTTTCAAAGGTCGCCCTCGACGCTGCATTCGGACAGGGCGCTTGCCTGGATCCTGACGGTATCCTGTACTGATCCTGTACTGATCCTGTACTAATCCTGTAGTAAATCTATCATATCGTCTGGTTGTTCCTGTCTTGGGGCTTTTTCGTTACTCGAACTATCCAAACAACATGTTTTTTGCTTGAGGTCATGTTAGATGCCAGGCTATACAAAGCAATATTTCTCTTGATATAATCAAAGCGTTCGATTTTTAACTGGAAGTAATTATCCTGTCGTACGTGTTCAGGCTCCTGGTCTGCTGGTGAAAGTGAAAACATGACCGGTACTGTGGAATACCCGACAGGAAAGAGGCAAGAAGGAATGATGTTGTCAGAAAGTGATCCATCTGGTTCTGCAGATAGTAAACCTCCCAGTCCGGGGAGGCAAAATAGACAGTTAAGTAAGTTCAGAACGACCTTCACATAGGCCTTTCAGGTTTCCTTTGTGGGGGAGTTCACAATAAGGAGGCCGTCATGCTCACCATTTACAAGAACACCGAGCAGGGGATGACGCAGCTGGAAAGTGCTGTTAATGGAACCTGGGTCAATATCATCGACCCGACTCCTGAAGAGATCAAGAAGCTGGAAACCTGGGGGGTTGATCCGGAGTTAGTAACCGATTCCCTCGATCTGGATGAAATGGCGCGTGTCGAGCGCGAAGAAGATTACGTGTTCATCCTGCTTCGAATCCCCTATTTTGTGGGTGCTGATGAGGATATCCCTTACATCACGATCCCGTTGGGAATCATCGTTCGGGATAATATGATTCTAACGGTGTGTAAATACGAAAGCCCGATCTTCAAAGTACTTGCCAATGGCAAGCATAAACGGTTGAAGACCGGTAAACGCTTCCGTATGGCTTTGTATATTTTCTATGAGACCGCTGGTCTATACCTGGCTCACCTGCGTGAAATTAACCGCAGGATTGATGCGACTGAAGATAAACTGCAGAAAGCCTCCCGCAATCGGGAACTATTGGAACTGCTCAAGTACCAGAAGAGTCTGGTCTATTTCACAACTGCGCTGCGTTCCAACGAAGTTATGATGGAAAGACTGCAGCGGGCGCGTGTCTTCAATCAGTATGATGAAGACGAAGAATTGTTGGAAGATGTCCTGACCGAAAACCAGCAGGCCATCCAGACGGCCAATATCCAGACCGAAATTCTGCTCTCGATGATGGATGCCTTTGCCTCGATCATTTCCAATAATTTGAATGTGGTCATGAAGGCCCTGGCGGCTATTACGATTGTGATCAATGTGCCGACCATTATTTCATCCTTTTATGGAATGAATGTCGCCTTGCCTTTCCAGCACACTTCTTGGGCATTTACCTTTACGATTGGCCTGTCTTTTGTGATGATATTCTTGGCAGTATATATCTTTGCAAAACTGGACTGGTTCTAGAATCGGTTGTAATCTGGGCAGGACGAGGCAAAACCAAAGGAACCGGTAACCGATTTCTCGCCAGGGAATAAGGATAGAATAGATGAATGTAGAACTGATCTATGAGGCAAAAGCCGCTTTGGGTGAAGGCCCTTCCTGGCATGCTGGTTCGGGCAGGTTGTACTGGGTGGATATCATCGAACGAAAGATATATCTGTACCAACCTGCAGATAATCGAAGCAGGGTACTGGATGTCAGTGATATGGTTGGGTGCGCGGTTCCGGCTCAATCTGGTGAGTTGGTCCTGGCGTTGCGCGATCGCTTCGTGAAGCTGGATCTGGCTGCAGGTAAGGAAACCCTGATCACCGCCCTGGAGGGGATACCGGAAAACGTACGCTTCAACGATGGCAAATGTGACCCGGCCGGTCGTCTGGTTGCAGGCACGATGGACATGGGCGAGAAACTGCCTCTGGGAGCGCTGTACTCTCTGGATGCCAGTGGGGATGTCAGGAAGTTGTTGGGTGGTGTCTGCATTTCAAATGGCCTGACCTGGAGCCCGGATTACAGGACCTTTTATTATATCGATACCTCCACTCATCAGGTGCAGGCTTTTGATTATGAACTTGAAACTGGAAGCCTGTCTGGGGGGCGGGTGATTATTGATGTCCCGGAAGAACTCGGCTACCCGGATGGGATGACCTCGGATATGGAAGGCAATCTCTGGATTGCCATGTGGCAGGGGGCACAGCTTACCCGCTGGGACCCCGTCACGAGAGATCTCTTGGAGCAGATTCCAGTGCCGGCCAAAAATGTGACCTCCTGCATCTTTGGCGGCCCGGGGATGGACGAACTCTACATTACCTCCGCCCGGGTGGGCCTGGAGGAAGCCACCCTGGTAGAATACCCGTACACCGGTGGCTTGTTCCGCTTGAAGTCGGATGTGAAAGGCATCCCGACATTTGTGTTTGGGGGGTAATTTTTTGTAGACTGTAGAGCCCTAGCCTGGAAGTTGAATGTATTAGGGTGTTTTCAAAAGAAATTGTCCAGCCTGATGAGAACGGATAACCTGAGCAGTTATTACAGGAAACACTCTGAACGGTCAGGATATTTTATGACATAAGGAATTGCATCCTATCTGCGATTTGATAATACATAAAGTGTGATTATCGTTGACGCCGTAGCCAGATAGGGAAGCAGCTTGTGGGCTAAAGAAATAAAGTTCTTTAATACTTGGCTGGCATTTTCCAGCTTGCCCGCGGCTTCAATGCTCAGCAGGCCTCCTGCAGCTGTTAGCATGATAAAGACCAAAGCAGTAATTACAATGGCTGTGATCTCAGGTTGGGTAAGTGGTGAATCCAGGTGCTGTTTGCGGATGATCCAGATCAGGAAAGCGGCAAATACCAGGCCGACCAGTTTATGAAAAGTGAAAACACTAGTGTTGTATGGTTTTTCAAGCTGGCTCAATAAAAAACCTGAAATATAGATCAACAGGAAGAATATAACTGTTCCGATCAGGTTTGGTTGTGAGATACTCATTTTTACTCCTGGAAGTATGTATGGGTGAGAACCGTCGGTTGGGTAAAGTTATATCAAAACCCGGGGAGTAACTTGTTTTGGTGATTTACATTGAAGGTAAGTAAACCACTGTCCCTTTTGAAAAAAACACTTCAAGTACAGTCTTGTTCTTGAAGTGTTCAACAGGTAACTATGGTATTTAGTTAATCGGTTGCTTTTGATTGTTCAATCGTTTGGACTGTATTCCGGCGCAAACGATCTTCTTCCAGCGAACGGATACCATTGCGAACCTGGTTGAGCAGGCGCTCCATCTCGGATTGTAAATGGGCCAGGCTATCAATCACATAATCATCCGCCTCCATGCGGGTTGCTTCTGCATCTGCACGGGCCTGGCTGATGATCTGTTCTGAACGCCGTTGGGCCTCTTGGGCGATAACATCTTTCTTCGCCATCTGGTCGGCTTTTTCACGTGCCAGTTCCAGTGTCCGATTCGCTTCTTCCTGGGCTTGGGCCAGGATACGGTCTTTCTGGGCCAGTAATTGTTGGGCCTTCTTGATTTCTTCTGGAATCGTGATCCGCATCTGGTCTATGATATCCAGCATACGGTCCTCATCCACCATTACATTGTGGGTTAGAGGTACGGGCTTGCTTTCATTGAAGAGTTCTTCTAATCGATCAATCAGATGCAGAATGTCCATGGGCTTCTCCACTTATTAGCCGGAGGGCGCTTTTCCAATGAGACTGGAATTTAACGTTTCGTGTTACTATTTGATTTTCAATAATTCTAGCACAATTAATCGCGCAGCGTGTTGGCTGAGAGGGTATGCTCACCCATACTTTTTAATTTCTCTTTGAGCTTTTGTTCGACTATGTCGGGTAGCATACTGGAGACATCCCCGTTCAGCGAGGCGATTTCTTTAACTGTGCTGGAAGAAAGAAACGTATGTTCCTCTGCAGTGATGAACGCCACCATTTCAATATCTTGTGCCAGTCGGTGATTTGCCAGAGCCATGCGGAATTCAAATTCGAAGTCGGAGAAGACCCGCAGACCACGTATTATCACCTGGGCGTCAACCTGGCGACAGACATCAACTGTCAGGCCGCTGTAGCCGATCACACGGATTTTTTTATTGTTTGAAAGGGTCTCTTTGACCAAGTCAATACGTTCTTCTGGGGAGAACAGCAGGCTTTTCAGTGGGCGGTCATAGACAGCCATGACGATTTCATCAAAAAGCCGGGAGGCACGTTCAGCAATATCAATGTGGCCATAGTGAATTGGATCGAAAGAACCGGGGAATAATGCGCGCACCATCAGGAAACATCTCCTTTGTTGCTGCCCCAGAAGCGTTCCAGGGCTTTAGACAACAAGCCGTTTTCATCCATTTGCAAATCGGGATCTATATCGAAAAGTGCTTTGGCGTGCAGCCGGGCTTTTTCGATCAGGTCGACATCCGTCAGGCTTGCCATTCGCAGACCGCTGGCGTAACCGGACTGGCGGGTTCCCAGAAATTCTCCAGGGCCTCGCTGTTGCATATCTCGTTCAGCCAGCACAAAACCATCATTGCTTTCAACCATAGTATGCAAACGTTCATTTTCTGTTGCTTCTTCACTATCTGGGATAAGTAGACAATACGATTTTGAAGAACCGCGACCAACACGTCCACGCAGTTGATGAAGTTGGGCCAGACCGAAACGGTGGGCGCCTTCAATTAACATAACGGTGGCATTGGGCACATCTACACCAACTTCGATCACTGTCGTTGAAACCAAGATGTCATATTCCCTATCGCGGAATTTTGCCATAACCACTTCTTTTTCATCAGGGGGTATCTTGCCATGCAGCAATCCCAGCTTCAGATCTGGGAAGACTTCTTTTGAAAGTATTTCATAGTCATCAACAGCAGCTTTGGCTTCAATCTTGTCGCTCTCTTCAATTAAGGAATAAACAATGAAAACCTGGCGTCCTTCCTCAATTTGAGAACGAATCATGGTATATGCCCGTTCTCGTTCCTGCGGGCGTAATACATAGGTTTCAACAGGTTGACGGCAGGAAGGAATTTCGTTGATAACAGATAGGTCCAGGTCGCCATACAGAGTTAGCGCCAGGGAACGCGGAATAGGGGTGGCCGTCATTACCAGCAGGTGCAGGTTCTTTCCTTTGTCGCGTAATTTTCCTCGCTGTTCAACGCCAAAACGGTGTTGTTCGTCGATAACAGCTAACTGCAGATCGGCAAAAGTAACCGAGTCTTCCAGCAGGGCATGAGTACCAATGACAATTTTTATCTCGCCGCTGGCAAGTTTTTCCTTGATTTCCTGTTTCTCTGCCTCTGGTGTATCGCCCACAATCAAGCGGATTGCTTCCGGGGCCAGGGCATTTTCCTCTCCGGTGAGCATCTGGCATAAGTTACGGTAATGTTGTTCTGCCAGGATACTGGTTGGAGCCATGATAGTGGATTGGGATCCATTTTGGGCGATCATTGCAATGCCCAACGTTGCGATAACAGTCTTACCCGAGCCGACATCCCCCTGAAGCAGGCGGTTCATAGCCTGGCCAGAAGCCAGATCGCTGCGCAGGTCTGAAATTGCCTGTTGCTGTGCATTGGTCAGTTCAAAAGGCAGTGATGCGATGCGGCTGCTCAGCCATTCATCCGATACTTCGAACTTACGGGCATCGACAGACTTCCAGTCTCGTTTTTGTCGTAGAACACCCATTTGTAGAAAGAATACCTCGTCGAAGGCAAGCCGTTCACGTGCTGCCTGGAGCTGTTCTCTTGAGTCGGGGAAGTGGGCCTGTAAGATAGCGGATCCAAGTTCAGACACTTCTGCTGAGTCTTGTATATGCTGGGGCAGTGGATCTACAACGCGAGGAGCCCAGTACTCCACAACCGAGTTCATCTGTTTTCGTAACCATTTCTGGGTAATATTTGCCGTCAGTGAATAGACCGGTGTAATCCGGTTGGTATGCAGGTTTTCGACATCCACGGATTCGAAGTCGGGATTGTTCATTACCAGGCGGCCCAGGTATTGATCTACCTTTCCTGAGACCGAGATGGCCAGGTCGGTCTTGAGATGGTTAGCGATCCATGGCTGGTTGAACCAGGTTAACCGGAGTGCACCGGTGCCGTCTTCCAGGATGGCTTCCACGATCTGTGCTTTTCCTCCACGAATTGGTCGTAAATGGACAGTTTTGATTGTTCCGATGACAGTAATCTGTTCTCCATACCAAAGACTCTTTATTGGCTTCAGTTTGCTGTAATCATCGTAGCGACGTGGGAAGAAATAAAGCATATCTCCCAGGGTGTGCAGGCCCAATTTCCCAAGAGTCTGAGCATTGCGAGGACCAATGCCACTCAACACTGTCAAACTTGCATTTAAGGCAGCCGGTGTTTGGCTGGTTTGCTGCCCGCCTGGGGCGGATGAAGCCCGACCGGGTGATGGGGTGGGTTTCCTGCTTTCATCCTTTTTTTCAATATCTGTTTCGGGACATGTGGGTTGATTTAGGGGCGTTTCCTCCCGGGTTGTGCCCGTTTTGGTTCCTGGTTGGTCGCTTGTTTGATCTTCATGCGGCTGTTCGGTTTCAGGGAATTCCCTCTGGATGCGTTTCCATAACCCTTTTAATGAGTCTGCCCTGGATTCAGGGCTCAGGCAGGCATAATCACGAAGGCGTGTGGCGACAGCCTGGATAATCTCTTCAGGAAGATTGTCATTGCGTGCTTCGGCTTCCCAGTAGTCAAGCATTTTAGCCAGACCACCGATAACGGCATTATTTGAATAGCCGTTCTCATGTTCAAGACGAAAATATTTACGGAGTTTCTCTAATGAAGGCTGCATGGTTGTATTTTACCAGTAACTTACTGTCGTATACCTTCAGGTTATTTAGAGTTGCAGGGAAGGTAATTTGTATAATGGATATGCTTTTGGGAAGAGTTATATTATCCTGCTCTGACAGCTGCAAAGCCTACTGCATCGGGTCCCAGATGGGTACCGATCAGGCTTGTCAGATTAACGATACGGATCTCGCGTGGCAGGGATTGGGCATCCCGGTTCATCCAGTCATTCAAGAAATATCGGGCCCGGCTTTCAGTATTTGTATGCAGGATAGCCAACTGCTGGAGCGGCCCCTGGTTCTCCGCAAATTGCAATAATCGTTCGGTTGCTTGTAAGGTTGTTCGGGCTGCACCAAGGGCTTTGACAGTTCCATTCTGTAATTGCACCAGGGGTTTGACGCTTAGTAGACCACCTACGGCTGCCACAGGACTAGGTACCCGTCCGCTGCGGCGTAAAAATTCCATTGTATCCAGGGCGCCAGCGACGGTAATTCGCTGGCTTGTGTTTTGAATGGCCTGCAGGGCTTTGGGTAGGCTACTGCTTTTCAGGATTTCATTTGCGGCGGCAAGTACCTGGAAACCGACACCCAGGGTGAGTTGTCCTGAATCTATAATAGTTACCTTATCCTTTAATTCGACGGCAGCCTGACATGCAATATCAACAATACTGGTCAATGTTCCGGCAGTATGGATTGCAATTAGGTGATCGTAGCCAGCGGAAAATTGTTTTTGGAATGCTTTCAGGAAGGTGCCAATTGAGGGTGCTGCTGTTGTAGGGGCAGATCTCATCTCCGGTAGGCGCTGGTAGAATTCATTGCGGGTAATATCCTGGCCATCAATATATTCCTTGCCCTCAATTACCAGAATGGCAGGGACAACTTCAATATTGTATATTTCAACCAGATCAACGGGCAGATCAGCGATACTATCTGTGACTAATCCAATCCTCATTTTTCTTTACTTCAGACTGTCCATAATAATCAGACCGGCACATTGAGGACCAAGAATAACAGAAAGAGTTGAGGATATCTCGAGTTCTGCAAATGGGACCTCTGGGTATTTTTCATTCATGTACTGGCGAAAAGGTCTTGTTTTGAAATAGGTTGCCATGGTGGATTTGATTAATCCTATCTGCTTGGGATGGTTGAACTCTTCAACAAATTCCTGAAAGGATTCCTGAAGGTGGCGCTGGGTGCGGACCTTTGACATGGGTGACAGATTTCCATCTTCGAGTGTGTACATCGGAAACAAACCAAGCATTTCCCCAACGATAGCCTGTGAGTGGGTCAGATAGCCAGCTTCTGAGAGGTAGGTTAAGTCCGGGATACAAAACATTGTGTAAATATGCTTCAGCGCCGAGCGAACAACCCGCTCAATTTTTACTAGGTCAGCTCCTTCCTCTGCAGCATGGGCTGCAACCTGTACCAGCCATCCCAAGCCAACTGAAGTAGTTTGGGAATCGATAATCTGGACATGAGCCCGGCCGGCATATTTTGCTTTGGCTTCTGCTGCATGTTTGGCCGCCTGACTGAGAGATGCCGTTTGTGTAATAACTATGATTCCATCATAGCTTTTACTTAGTAAATTGTATTGATTCAGGAATTCTTGAGGGGAGAGGATTTGATGATTATCCGTTATTAAGTTGTTATACAACCCGGATTGATCTGAAGTGCCAGTAGTGAGAATGAGTTCAGGTGAGATCCTTTTGACAAGTTTCTCTCCTGTAAACCCGGATTGGGTAAATTGTGCTGTATTGTCTGTTAAAATGCAGACTTTGCTCATAGAATAACAGTAATTATTCGACTGAGATGATTAACTGGTAATGAGGTTGTCCACCATCCTGGATTTCGATTTCCTGGTTGGGATACTTAGCTCGGATAACATCACCCAGTTTATTGGTTTCGCTGTTCGACAATCCTTCTCCATAGTAGAGTGTGATGAGCTCGTGTTCTTCAGTTTTGGCTTCTTCAAGCAGCCCCATGCAGGCCTCTTCAACCGATTTTGCGGCCAGTATTAGTTTACCGTTTAACAATGCGATTACCTGATCTTTTTCAACTGCAACGCCATCAATTTCTACCGACCGGGTGGCGATCGTGATTTCACCTGTGTGGACAGTGTTGAGTGCCGTGGTCATCTTTTCTGCAACACCCTTTAGGTTACCATCCGAGTTCAGGGAAAGCATAGCCGCCAATCCTTGGGGGATCGTTCGGCTTGGGATGACTTCCACCTGCTTGACGGTTACCTCTTTAGCCTGGTTGGATGTCATAATGATATTCTTATTGTTAGGCAGGATGATCACTTTATCTGTTGGCAGATTCTCAAAAGCAGCCAGAATTTCCTGCGTACTGGGATTCATGGTTTGCCCGCCTTCCACAATTGCGGCAACTCCCAAGCTGGCAAAGATACGGGAAAGACCGCGCCCAGGGGATACAGCAACCACGGCAATCTGGTCGGGCCCAACAGGAGCCAGGTGGAGATGGTCACTGCCGGCTGACTTTTCAATCTCTTCCATTTGTGCCAGCAGGTTTTCCATAGCGACTTTTGTGATCGTGCCTAATTCCATTATGTAGTCAATGGGCTCATATCGTTTTTCGAGCGGTGTATGGATGTGCATGCGATACATTCCATCGCCTTCGCCAACCTGGATTGATGTGCCCATCTTTTCCAGGTCACAGTAGAATTTTTCCAGGTCCATTTTTTCTTCTTTTGGGTAAAAGTCAACAACAACTTCAAAATCCTGACCGGGTTCAACGGTCTCCATAGTGTTCTCCATATCCAGTACGGAAAGGGGTTGTACGCTGATCAATGGGGCATCAAGCGGTTCCCCATTTATATATCGCAGCATTCCCTCAAAAATAAAAAACAGACCTTTACCACCCGAGTCGACTACACCGGCTTGCTTGAGTACCGGGAGAAGAGTTGGTGTATTTTCTACAGATTCGTCGGCGGCCTTGACCGCAATTTCAAAGATTTTAAGAGGGTCTTGTGTATCCTTAAAAGCATTTTCTGTTGCGGCGGCAATATCTTTGGCAACAGTGAGAATGGTACCTTCAACCGGGCGGACGACACCTTTATAGGCTGTGTCTCGTGCTTCAGCAAAAGCTTTTACAAGTGTTTCTCCATCCAGGGTTTCCTTTTCTTGCAATGCCCGGGAAAAGCCGCGGCAAATCTGGGAGAGGATGACTCCTGAGTTGCCTCGTGCCCCCATCAATGCACCTTGCGAGACAGCGTTTATCATTTCTCCGATGTTGCGGTGTCCAAGGTCGGCAATCTCACCATAGGCAGATTGCATGGTCAGAACCATGTTTGTCCCTGTATCTCCATCCGGCACTGGAAAGACGTTCAGGGCATTGACGGTTTGTTGGTTGGTGCGTAACCATGTCAACCCTGCTTCAACCAGTTTTTTTAGCGCTTGCCCGTCTATTGGTTCCTGGCAGAACTTTGGTGAGTGCTTTTTTGAATCCGATGTCGTTTTCTCACCCATAAAAACTCCTGGAATAATAAGTTTAATGTTATTCAGTATTAATCAAAATTTAGTCCATATCACTTATGCGTAGCCCTGCTATGTGGATATTGATTGAGTTAACATGCAGGCCAAGCGTTTTTTCAACCTGGTATCGAACTGTGTCGGCAACGCTTGCGGCTACGGATGTGATGTGCGTACCATACTCAACGACAACATAAATTTCGATGTCAATGTTATCCCCATCGTAATGAACAGTGACTCCTTTGGCTGGTTCACGGGTAATGGTTTGTGCCAACCCCTCAGCCAAATTCTTGGGCGCCAGTCCTACAATGCCGTAGGATTGCAGTGTAGCATGGTATGCAATGGTCGCCACGACATTTGGCGAAATATTGATACTGCCTAAATTTGTAGTCTCTTCACCCATGTTGGTTTCCTTTTGAGTTTATAACAGTTTTCCTTGTTGAAGGATACGGTTTATGGTAAAATGCTTTTCTTGGGCCTGAGGCCTACTATGCATTATTTTGTGGAAAGGATTATAAACGATGGCGAAGTGTGCTCATTGCGGAAAAGCGACAACCTTCGGCCACAATCGGTCTTTCTCGATGCGTGCGACCAATCGTGCGTTTAAACCTAACTTGCAGAAAGTAACCGTTTTTGAAAGTGGTCGTAAAGTTAAAAAGGTGCTGTGTGCCAAGTGCATCCGCACTTTGACGAAATCAGTTGCCTGATTTGTTTATTATTTGATTTTATCAAAGGATCACGGTTTATCCGTGATTTTTTGTTTAAATCAGCTTCAGCCTTTGATGATTGCCCTGCGCAGCGCCTCGATGCCGGCGGCTGAACCATTTGGGTTCCTGAAAATGAAACTGCCCGCGACAAAGGCAGTGGCGCCGGCATTCCACATGGACAATATGGTTTCATCGGTAATGCCACCATCAACCTCTATCCAGGCCGGTGAATTAATTTCATCCAGCATCTGGCGGACTTCTGCAACCTTGGCAATCGTTTCGGGTAAGAATTCCTGCCCGCCAAATCCCGGGTTGACGCACATCACCAGCACCAGATCAACCAGGTGCAGGACAGGTTTGATAAAGCTTGCCGGTGTGCCTGGATTAATAGTAACCCCAGCCTTGCAATTTAGAGATTTGATCTGCTGAAGTGTGTTATGGAGATGTGGACAGGTTTCGACATGTACGTTAAGCAAAGCAGCGCCGGCTTCGGCATAGGCTTTCAGCAGCTGTTCCGGTTTTTCGATCATCAGGTGAACATCTAAAGGGAGTTTAGTCGCCCGATGGCAAGCATAGACGATAAATGGGCCCATTGTAATGTTCGGAACGAAATGTCCGTCCATAATGTCACAATGGATCCATTCGGCGCCAGCGGCTTCGACTTCTGCGATCTGTTCACCAAGACGTGTAAAATCAGCTGCGAGTAAAGAGGGGGCAATAACGAACTCTTTTTTATTCATTGAATAGGTGGATACAGCCTGATGATAACCCATATCCAAAATGGCACCAGCCCAAACACAGCTATCAGGGCGATGAGGCCAAGCCCAACTGAAATCCAGTCTATGTTGGCATCGATATTTTCTGATTCAACAAATGCCGGGAGGATAGCAGCGTTGGAATATGGTATTGGATGTGAAACAGGTTCTCGCTTCGCGCGTGTTGTGGGTCGTGATGGAGCCTGCACCGCAGCCTGATAGGCTGTTGATGCCTCCGGGGTAAGTGAAAGTGGTGAGGGGACATCTGATTCGGTTCCAAATTTCAATAACACGCGCCCCAGTTGATCCGCAGTGCGGTAGCGGGCGGATGGCTCTTTGGAAAGCACTTTCATGGCTATTTGTTCCAGGGCCGGTGGAATGTCGGGTAGGTACTCATGAATGGGCACTGGCTCTGTATTCCGATGCATATGGGATAATGCTTCAACTGTGGTTGCGATAAACGGCAGGGAACCGGTTAGCATTTCATAAAGAACAACACCCAGTGAATAGACATCCGAGGCCGGGGAAGGGGCTTCGCCAGCCGCCTGCTCAGGAGAAAAATATTGAGGGGAACCCCAAACGACATCATTATGTTCGTCGGGGTGAATAGTCGACAGGGCCCGGGCGATCCCGAAATCAGTTACTTTCAGCCGCTGGTCTGGGGTGACTAACATGTTTTGAGGTTTGATATCACAATGAACCAAGCCGGCGCGATGTGCATATCCAATACCGGCACAAGCCTGAACAATCAATGGAATAGCTTCCGGGATGGAGAAACGCCCGCGTTGTTTGATCATCGTTTTGAGATCAGTACCGGGTACATATTCCATCACCAGATACAGGAGCCCTTTTTCCAGGCCAAAATCATGAACCGTGACAATATTGGGGTGGGAGAGATTCGCTGCTGCCCTGGCTTCCTGCCGAAAGCGACTCTGGAAAGAAGTGTTATCGGAGTAATTTTCGCGCAGCAACTTGATGGCAACGTCGCGTTCCAACATCAGGTCTCGGGCACGATATACAATCGCCATCCCGCCTGAACCGAATCTTTCAAGCAGTTTGTAACGATTGTTTAAGACAGCACCTTCCATCATGATGGTCGATTATAACATGGGCATTATTTGATTTATACCTTGCAGTTGTGGTTTTGTAGCTCTATAATGATAACTGATCTGGAAGAAGGCAGAATTGAATTCTATGAAAAGTTTACGTGATCTGATTAACATTTGGGTGATCTTGGGTGCATTTGTGAGCGCACTTATTCTGCTGGTCATCAGCTTCCTGGCTATGGGGGTGAGGGCACAGGCTTCAAGGAATGTTATCGGGTTTGAACCAGCCGACCTGACAATAATACCCGGTCCGACGTCGACACCTGTGCCTCTGCCTACCTCCATCCCAGATCCATTGTTGTATGGGACGCTCACACCTGAGCCAGGGGTACTGGCGATCGGAGCCTATATTCAGATTACCGGCACGAAAGGGGATGGCTTACGCCTACGGTCCGAACCGGGTCTGGATTCTGAACTTCTGTTCCTGGGGTATGATTCGGAAGTTTTCCAGGTACAGGATGGGCCAATTGAAGCAGATGGGTACACCTGGTGGTACCTGGCCGCACCTTCATATGATGAAGGCCGGTCCGGGTGGGCGGCCGCTGATTTTCTGGGAGTTGTTCCTTCACCGTAATCAGGAGTAGGATGGATGAAAGAAAAGGCTGCTGGAATCACAGCAAAGAAAAGTAACCAACAGGTAATCATCAGTTGGGCCGATGGACATACCAGTCATTATCCTTTTGGATTGCTTAGAGCGGCGTGCCCATGTGCAAGCTGCCGGGGGGGACATGAGAACATGGGATCAGAGCCTGACCCTGAAGTATTTGATGTAGTAACGATCGACTCGCCTGCGACTCATCTTGAAACCATAAAGGCCGTTGGTTCCTATGCAATTATGATTGTCTGGGAAGACGGTCATGATTACGGGATATATAACTGGCATTACCTGCGAGCCTTATGCCCGTGTGACGAATGCCGCGGCGGCTAATCCGAATTGACTGGTTACTGACAAGCCTGGACAAACAAGAACAAGCGGCTGTTCAAAACCACTTGTTCTTGTTTTCAGGTATGAAAACCGTTTGCGCTTCCAACACTCACAGGTTACGGTTTCGGCGTGGGAGTTCTGGTTGGTTTTGGTGATTTGGTTGAAGTGGGCGAGGGCGTCCTCGTAACAGTTGGTGTCCTGGTAATCGTAGGTGTTTTTGTGACGGTAGGAGTCCTGGTTGGTGTGCTTAAATCCCCGATGTGTTCTTCGGCTTCTTCACGCCATTCTTGCGGAACAGCATTTTGGGGCAGTGCTACCAGGTTTTCCCAGTCTTTCAGTGCAGGTTGAATTTGATTCAACTCTTCCAGGCATAGGGCTCTCCAATAATAGACCTGGGCCAGTTCCCGGCTGTTCTCAGTCAGGTTTTCAGTATTGAGGAACTGCAGATAAGCATCTCCGTAATGGTCCTGGAGCATATGTGCACGCCCCAGGGAAAAACTGATTTCAAAAGAGTCGGGCAGGTACCCGGCCGCTTCTTTGAGTTCGGCCTCAGCAAGTTTGCCTTCACCGGTATATACATAGGCGATCCCCCTCTGCAGGCGGGCATTCCCTTGTGCATAGTTGATGTTGATCGAGGCTGTTAACACCTCGATTGCTTCCTCATATCTTTCCTGTTCATTGTAAGCAGTTCCCAACATGGTCAGAACCTTGGGGTCTTCCGGTTCGTAGATGACATAGGTTTCCAACGCATCCACTGCCTCGTTCAGCTTGTTGGTCGCTTCATACGCCAGCGCGAGGGTGTAATACGATTCTAAGTTTGTAATATCCATCTCGTTGGCCTTTTGTGCGGCTTCCAGTGCCTGCCTGTTTTCGCCTAGCGACAGATGGGCTCTGGCCCTGTACAGGTAGATAAATGGAGAATCGGGTCTCAGCGTTTCTGCCTTTTCCAGGGCATCCAGCGCATTTCCTGGTTGTTTATCATTTAAGTAATAAACTGCCAGCTCGAGGTAAGCTTCAAAGTAATCGGGGTCACGTTCAATTGTACGCTCGATATCCTTGTAATTGCTGGCGCCAGGGTTCAGCAGGGGGATCACGCGTGCTTTTCCCAGGTAGGCTGGTGCAAAATCGGGGTCCTTATCGATGGCGATATTGTAATTGTCGAAGGCTTTTTTATATTCTCCCATGAAGCGATAAGCCTCACCAATGTAAAAATCAACGTCAGCCGCCTCCGGTTCAAATGCAGCGATTTGCTCCATACTGTTAATAAATTGGTCCCAGTTTCCTTTGCTATATTGTTCACGGGCGCCGCGGGCCAGGTCACCGGACTGCGGCGCGCGCTGGGTTTGGACATACAGGGGGGTGGGGGTGTAGGTAGCCTCAAGCAAGGTCCATAACGGGTTATCAGAGCTGAAGGTCGCAGTTGGACCGGCATTAATGACAGTTGGTGTGGTTGTAAAGGTCGCGGTTGGCCCGGAAGGTGTTGAGGATACAGCCGGAGAAAACATGGATGTTCGCGGTGTTACCAGGCCAAATACAACGATACTGGTTGCTATTGCTGCAATAAACAGCAGGCCGAGTAAGCGGCCTGCCGGACTGGTAAAAAATGCCTTGAATCCGCTTTCTTTTTCGGCCTCTTCATCAACCAGTGATAGTTCTTCTTCCCAGAGGCGGTCCCGGTTAATCTGAAAAGGCTCTACATCCGGATCAGGGGGGATTGCCCCCAGCAGAACCATGCCTCTTTTCGCAGCGGCGTTATCGGGTTCCAGTTTGAGCGCGGTTTGCAGGCAGTAAATTCGTTCTTTGTCTGTGTCGACCGAAGCGCTCATCCAGTTCCAGTAACTGGCATTGTTCTGGTCCGATTTGATCAGGCGCGTTAAAATGTCTTTTGCACGTGCCCGATCCCCCTGGCGCAAGGCCTCGATGGCATCCTGTAGCAAAGTGTCTTCGGCCATGCATTGAGTTTAGCACAGCCTGAACATTGGGACAAGTCGATTAAAAGAGTATCCCGGAATCGTACGGAACCAGGGTTTCTGTATCGAATTCGAGGATCGTATGAGGAAAATCCCGTTGGATTATGTATGTCCAGCGGATGAATCCGCCCCATTGGGTGAAGATCAGTACCTGTACCTGGGCGCTGTTCTCCTGCAGGGTAACCACCGGTCGGGGATCGATCTTTTTTGCCTGTTTCTGGGCCCTGGTTTCCAGCGCGGCGCTGTGTTTTTCGCTTTTAAGCCTGGAGATGGTGGTATTTAGTGCTTCCTGGTCACAAAGGACCTGGCTGTCGTTGTAATTGGCGTGCCAGTATAAGTAAAATTGATCTGCCATTATGTTGAGTAGTACAAATTCCAGATAGCCTTCAACTGTGTCTGTAACGCGAACATGTTCCGGATAGGGCAAAAGGATTTGGGGTGAGGCAGGTGGGTCTGTCTGGCGGGCATACAGCATTGGCCAGCCTCCCAGCCCATCGTATTCATAGGTGTAGTCCAGGCTGTAGCCCGGTTCCATTGACAGGTTGGTGAGCACATCGAAATATCGGTTGACATCGAATTCATCCCCCTGCTTTTCAGGCTGTTCCGTTTCGAGGTGTGCAGGAATTTCAAGGTCTTCTGTCAGGGAGTACATGGCGGTAACCGAAGTCCTGCATTTTTGAGCCAGCAGATCGACGTCTCTGCTGCTGCCCGGGCTGCAGGCAGCCAGGCTGATGACCGCCAACAGGATAACCGGTACGAAGGCCGGTTTCATCAATCTCTCTGGGGAAGACAGCGCCTGGGAATCACTCATGGAATTCTTCGACCCTGTAGATCAGTACATCCAGGTGTTTGGTGCGCCATAAATTTTCAGGCCCCCCCATCTTGTAGCAGAGGTTGTCCAGAAAGTCTTCCGGATCAGGGATTTTATCCCAAACCTGCGGCAGGAAAGTAGCCCGCCGTTTCCCATCCTTTATCACCACGCCATCTATCCCGGGACGTAATTTGGCAAGCAGGTCTTCCGGGGAGGCGTAATCCAGCCCTGCCGGCTTTGTCAGCCGGGAGATTTCGATCCTGACCCGATTCACCTCCTCCTTGCTGAGGGGGGAAAAGCGAAAGTCATCCAGGGCGGCAGAGATAGCGTGTTCCCGTACATCTTCAGCCAGTGATTGATAGGCTTCCAATGCCCCAATGCAGCCTCGTAATTCTCCGTTGATAGTCAGGGTGACAAACGTAGCGCCCTCAGCCTGCAATCGCGGCGTATATTCTGCAGCGTTTATTTCGGGCTGCTTTTCCCCATTCACTGCAGCCGCCAATGATTGGCGGGCCAGTTTGAGCAGGATCTGCTGCTCATCAGGTGTAAGTTTGTCCGTGTCCATCCCGCCCATCCTTCAGGTGGGTAAATCAGGTCTTTAATTGATAGTAGTCACGATCTGAGTAAACCAGAGGCCGTTTGCCTGGGCCCACTTCCACAGCGGCAACATCTGCAATGATCAGTGTATTCGTACCAGCGCTAATGGTTTTGTCCACGCGGCAGTCGAACCAGGCCAGCCCTCCATCCAGGAGAGGTGCATTGCTTTGAAGGGTGTGGACTTTTATGCCGGCCATACGATCGTCAGCGTCCGCGATCAGGCCGGCAAAGCGCTCAGCTGTTTCCTTCTGGTCTGTGGACAGGATGGTGACGCCCAATGCTCCCGATTTCAGGATCAGTCCGCAGGTACGGCTGGCTGTTTGCAGGGAGATCAGAATTTGGGGTGGTTCGGCAGACAGTGAGGTAAACGAGTTGACGGTCATCCCGTGGGATTGTCCGCTATCGGAAGCGGTAACGATGGTGATACCGCTGGTCCAGGCTCGCATTGCCAGGCGGAAGTCTTGTGGTTTCAGGGACATGCAATTGCCTCCAAGGATATTGTATAACACTTGGTCATTTTGTAGTGGGGCGGGTGGTAAATATTACACTAATTTGGTCATATTTTTTATCTTGCTATTTCGAAAGCATTTGAGGTACTATATACGAAAGCCCTATGGACACGACCAGTTCACCAACCCAACCACCGCAACCTGTTCGTAAGACCGTGCGTAAAGCGTACCGGCCCTTTTATGCTATTCAGACGACTCTGTTTGTAGCTCTCTTACTGGCAACCCTGTTCACTGCCTGGACGCCGGCAGGGTTGTTCTCAGGCAGTCTTTCTGAGAAACTGGCCATGATGCTGACCGCTCAACCTGCAGGCATCGTACCAATTGATGCAACCGCCCATCCGCGCCTGCCGATCGGTATCGTTGCCGGTCATTGGGGGAATGGGGATGATTCCGGCGCCGTTTGCAGGGATAGTTCCGGGCAGGTGACGCTGACAGAAGTGGATGTCAATCTGAAAATTGCCCTGCTGGTGCAGGATAAGCTCACCCGTCAGGGATTCACTGTGGATGTGCTGCAGGAGTTCGACCCGCGCCTGAATGGCTACCAGGCCATGACGCTGGTCTCTATCCACAATGATTCCTGTGAGTATGTTGATGATCAGGCCACAGGGTTTAAAGTGGCCGCAGCCATGACCACCCGAGACCCAAATCGTGCAACGCGCCTGACAGATTGTATGCGAGACCGGTACCAGTCGGTTACCGGCCTGAAATTTCATGCCGGTAGTATCACCGCAGATATGCGCGAATATCATGCCTTTTCTGAGATCGACCCATATACTATCGCAGGGATTATCGAAACCGGGTTCCTGAACCTGGATCGGAAGATCCTGACAGAAGAGACCGAACGGGTTGCGGAAGGGGTGACCCAGGGCATTCTCTGTTTTGTGTTCAACGAAAACATTGAGCCAACCCCCACACCAATGCTGGTTCCATGAACCATGACCGTAAAGCTCAGGCGCGAAAGAATGTAGAACTTGCCCGCCAGGCGCTGCAGGAGGGTGATCGCAGTCTTGCCCACCGTCTGGCCAGGCAGGCAGCCGACCTTGCGCCGGATTGGGAAGATCCCTGGCTGGTGCTGGCAGCTTCTTCAGACCTGGCAGACAGCTGGGCATTTCTTGAGAGAGCCCACAGGATCAATCCGCACAGCCAACGTGTGCGTAAGGGGTTTGAATGGCTTGATCGTCAGGGGTTTCAGGATCAGACCATGCAGTCCCGACCACAGCCGGCGGCCATCACGACCCATACGCAGACACACGCTCAATCTGCAGGGCCGGAGACCCAACCGGTCGCCACCGGTCGTCCGGTCACCCGAAAACGCCCGCTTCGTATGCCCTGGTTGGTGGGAGCCCTGTTTTTGATCGTGATGGGTGCTGCCGCCCTCTCTGCCAGCCATTCCCCGGCTTTCGCAGCCATCATGGGAAACAACAAAACAGCAGGTTCTATAAATTATGCCCGGGCCGATATCACCAAGCCCACTTATACACCTTCCCCAACGAACACGGCCGTCCCGACGCCAACGTTTACGCCTGTACCCACCTCCACACCAGAGCCGACCTCGACCCCCGTACCCGAGGACACCGGGGATAGCCCAGACCCGGATGTCTATGGCCCGCCGGAACCGGGTTACACTGGCTCAAAATATATCCTGGTCGATATTTCAGAGCAGCACTTGTATGCCTATGAAGGCGATGTGCTGGTCTTTAGTTTTGTGGCCTCAACCGGTATGAACAATGCCACCAGTACCGGTTATTTCAGTGTATTGAACAAAATTCCGAATGCCTATGGAGCTACCTGGGATATCTGGATGCCGAACTGGTTGGGGATCTATTGGTCTGGTACCCTGCAAAACGGTATTCATGCCCTGCCGATCATGTCGAACGGTGTCAGGTTATGGTCCGGTTACCTGGGGACGCCAATTTCATATGGATGTGTCGTCCTGGGAGTTGATGAAGCGCAGTTGTTGTACGATTGGGCCGATATTGGTACCCCGGTGGAAATCCGCTGGTGAATAAAGAAGCGGGAATGAATACTGAGAAGATGATCCAGGCCCGGCAGGCCGTCCAAAATGCCCGCCAGGCGCTGAAGCAGGGAGACAGGTATACCGCCCGCCGCTGGGCTGAGCAGGCGGCCCAATTGGCGCCCAACCTGGAAGATCCCTGGTTGATCCTGGCGGCTGTTTCTGAACCGCAAACCGGTATTCGCTATCTGCAGCGGGCGCTGCAGATCAACCCGGACAGCAAGCGGGCCCACAAAGGGATGCAGTGGGCCAGGAGCCGGCTGGAGACAGCCTCCCTGGGGGATACCTCCCCGGTCTCTGTAAGATCATCTGAACAGGTTCGTTCTGCGCCTAGGAATAAGAAGAAAGCCTCCACGCGCAAAAGCTGGTTCTATCCGGCGGCTCTGCTGGTTCTGACTGGTTGCGTGGCTTTATTGGCTGCCTGGTCGGCCAGCTATTCCCCGGTATTTGCTTCAATCCTGAGCGGGGTGAGTGAGCCGACAAAAGAACCGCAGTTATGGGCCCGGGCCGAGATCGTCAAACCTACTTATACAGCTTCCCCAACCAATACAGCCACCCCCACGGCTACCTTTACCCCAACCGCAACCGCGACCAATACGCCCCTGCCGACGCCTACATATACCCCGACCTTTACCCCTTCGCCGACCTTCACACCGCTGCCGGCCTTGCCCACCAGCACCTATTCACCGCCGGCGGACAACGTCCAGCCCCTGCCGACTGCCATTCCCCCCGCAGGAAAAGGGGAACACTGGATCGATGTCGACCTGACCAATCAGCGGCTGTACGCCTACGAAGGCAATGTGATCGTTAACTCCTTTGTCGTATCGACCGGTACCTGGCAGACGCCAACCGTTACCGGGAAGTACCGGGTCTACGTCAAGTTCCGTTACACCACCATGGCAGGTCCGGGATATTATCTGCCGGATGTACCCTATACGATGTATTTCTATAAAGGCTATGCAATTCACGGTACTTACTGGCATAATAACTTCGGTACACCGATGAGCCACGGCTGCATCAACCTGACGATTTCGGATGCGGCCTGGGTCTATGATTTCTCATCGGTTGGCACCCTGGTGAACATTCATTATTAACAGGCGCAGCACCCGGGTGACCTGCTTGTAGCCAGGCAGCAGTTCAATTACAATTTAAGCAATGAGTTCCTTTTCCAGACGTGATTTCCTGAAAATGGCCGGCTGCGGTCTGTTGGGTTTGCTGACGCCCGCTCTCCCGGAGGACAGTTTTTTTTCTGATCTTCCGGCCAACCAGCAGGGCCGGGTTATCAGTGACCTGGTATCTGTGTATGATACTCCTTCCAAACAGGGAACGGAAGTAAACCAATACTGGCGTGACCTGGTCGTACCGATTACCGGGATCGCAATCAGTGAGGATGTAGACGCCTATAACCGGGTGTGGTACCAACTGGGGGACGGGGAATATGTTTATTCGGGCAGCATCCAGCCCGTTCGGACGATCCTGAATGAACCGGTCACACAGGTTCCGCAAGCCGGTCTGTTGACGGAGGTCAGTGTACCCTTTACGGATGCCCGTTTCGGAGCGGATGAAAACGACCGGGTCGCCTACCGCCTTTACTATGAAACCACTCATTGGATCGACCAGGTCGTTATCAATGAAGCTGCCCAGGCCGTCTGGTACCGTATCTGGGATGATAAGCTGAAAACCAATTATTTTGTCCCCGCCAGACACCTGCGCATTATCCAGGCGGATGAACTACTGCCGATCTCCCCTGATTTCCCGAACTACAACAAGACCCTGGAAGTACGCCTTTTATCCCAACTGGTGGTTGCTTATGAGGGCGCCCGGCCGGTCTTTGCCACCCGGGCGGCAACGGGCGGGCGTTTCAGCACCGGTGAGTTTTCAACACGGGTTGGGAAGTACAGCACTTTTTACAAACGCCCCAGCCGCCATATGGCCGCCGGCGACCTGGCGTCCAACGGGTATGACCTGCCGGGCGTCCCCTGGGTTTGCTATATTACTGACGGGGGAGTATCCTTCCATGGGACGTACTGGCATAATGACTATGGTCATCCGCGCAGTCATGGCTGCATCAACCTGACCCCCCAGTCTGCCAAATGGATCTTTCGCTGGACGCTGCCGGCGGTCCCCCCGGATGAACCCTATGCATTTGTAGGGTATGGCACCTATGTGGAAGTGGTCGAACGATAACGAAAGGTGTGTGCGGTTGATGTTGTCAATTAATCAGATTATCGGTAGAAAGACAGGAGAATGGCAGAAAATACCCCAATTTCACGCAAAGACTTCTTGAAACTGGCCGCCGCCGGTACGTTGGGCTTTGTACTGGCTGAGACAGGCCTGGGCAGGGTCCTGGCGCAGACCATGCCCTCTCATACCCAGGGCCGGATCGTCTACAGCGGTATCTCGCTGTGTGACCAGCCGTCTATCAACGCCAAGACCCTGAGGGTCTTCAACCGGGATGAAGTGGTGCCGCTGACAGAAGTTGTGACCGGGCTCGATGCGGATGCCTATAACCCGCACTGGTACCGCATCGGCAGCGAGGGATACGCCTATTCTGGTTATGTCCAGCCGGTTGAAACGATGTACAACCGGCCCGTACTGGATATCCCCTCAGCCGGTCGTCTGGCCGAAGTGACGGTGCCTTTTTCCGACGTTTACCGGATTGCCGATTCGCGCGGGGACCGCGGCTATCGCCTGTATTACGGCAGCCTCCATTGGGTGACCAGGATCGCCCTGAACCGGGAAGAAAAGAGCATCTGGTATGAGATCTATGACGACCAGATCAAGGCTTCCTACTTTGGACGGGTGCAGGATTTCCGCATCATCTCCCCGGATGAACTGGCGCCCATTTCCCCGGACGTGCCTGCCGAACTGAAAAAAATCTATATTGATCTGGACAGTCAGTCGGTGGCTGCATACGAAGGGGATACGAACGTGCTGATGACCCGCTGTGCCAGCGGTACCAAAGGCACCAATACACCCCTGGGTACTTACTACTCTTATCATAAAGGCCCCAGCATCCATATGACTGACGGCGACGACCGGGACCTGGGCACCTACGACCTGCCCGGTGTCCCCTGGGTCACTTTCTTTACCGGGGAAGGGCATTCTTTCCACGGCACCTACTGGCATAACGATTATGGCAGCCCGCGCAGCCATGGGTGTATCAACCTGACGCCGGAAGATTCCAGATTCATTTATTTGTGGACTACTCCCTATGTGCCGCCCGAGACACGCTACCTGCACCTTCCCGGGCAGGGGACGACGATCGAGATCGTCAAACCTGCTGCCGAATAAGGAAATCCAACCCAACGATTGCGAGAACAGGAGGAACGTATGCACCCAGCTTTTCAGTACGGCCATTATCTGTTGAAACGTCAGGTCTTTGCCCTGACGGGGAAGTTCCGCTACTACAACCCCAGCGGCGAACTGGTGATGTTCAGCCAGCAGAAGATGTTCAAGCTCAAGGAAGATATCCGCGTCTACACGGATGAGAACAAGACACAGGAACTGCTGGTCATCCAGGCGCGCCAGATCATCGATTTCTCGGCTGCTTACGATGTCGTCGATGCGTCTTCCAATATGAAAGTCGGCGCCCTGCGCCGCCGGGGCCTCAAATCGATCCTGCGTGATGAATGGGAAGTGCTGGATGTCAATGACCAGCCCATGGGTGTCATTCAGGAGGATAGTATGGGGCGAGCCATGCTGCGCCGGCTGCTGCTCGGCTCACTGCTGCCGCAGGATTACGATGCCGTTATCAACGGGCAGCGTGCCGCCGACCTGAAACAGCGCTTCAACCTGTTCCGTTATGAACTCGACGTGACCTTCGAGCCTGGCCTGGCCTTCGACCGGCGCCTGGGTCTGGCGGCTGGCATCCTGCTGGCGACCGTAGAAGGCAAGCAGAGCAGTTGACGTTCCGGTAATTTGGTTTCTCCGGTTCCCGGGCGGTTAGCGCCGGGGCTGGTTGAAATTGAAAACAGCCAGCCTGTAAGGAAGGATAAATCTTTATGGGTTGGTTTGTTTTGTTGAAGAGCGCTGGAAGTGGGTCAGATAAGACTGTAAAAGCGGGCGTTGTTATTCATCAAGCTGCCGGTTATCCTGGACGACATGGTTTTTATGTATCGTCCCATCAGCCGGTAGTTCATAGGCGCTTGTTGGCAATGGTATCATCATACCGACCCTTCTGATCCAGGTCAGGTCTGCCATGGGTACTACCCGAACAAGCGCCGCTCTCATCCTGATCCTGTCCCTGTGGAATGAGCCCTGCAGAAAAAGTAGTGCAGAAAGCGTACCCTTGATCGCCCACTTATTCAGAATACGTCGCCCACCTACGTACCATTAGTCGCCCATCCAGGCAGCTTCTATCGCCCACCTACGCGCCGTGAGTCGCCCACATATTCAGCCCAGGTGGGCGATTTATTATCGATACTGGAGGCTGATAACGCAAGGGGCTTTGTCTGGCTGACCAGCCTTGCTATATCTTCCCGTCTTTGATCAAACGCATGAAAGTCTCGACGCAGCGGGGGTCGAATTTCTTTTCCGATTGCTCCAGCAGGAAGTTGATCGTCCTTTCCCTCGACCAGGCCCGGTTGTAAGGACGTTCGGACTGCACCGCATCCCAGACATCCACGATCGAGAAGATGCGGGCTGCCAGCGGGATCTGCTCCCCGACCAGGCCGCGCGGGTACCCGCTGCCGTCCCAATTCTCGTGGTGGCAGTAGGGAATCTCCAGGGCCTTTTCAAGGAAGGGGATGCGGGAGAGCAGGTCATAGCTGTGTTTTGGATGCTGCTTGATGATCTCGAACTCTTCCTTGGTCAGTTCCCCGGCCTTGCGGAGTATTCTGTCTGGGATGGCCATCTTGCCGATATCATGCAGGATAGCCCCGCGGCGGATTTGCACCAGTTCTTCGGCAGGAAGCCCCATCGTTTTTGCCAGGATGAGGGTCAATTCGGTCACCCGCCGGCTGTGGTTTTCAGTCTCTTTATCACGCAGTTCCAGGGCTCTGGCCCAGCCTTCCAGGGTGGTATCGTAGGCTTCGATCAGGTTTGCTTCGGCCAGTTTCCGTTCGGAGACCTCATATTGAAGCTGGATATTGATTTCATTCAACTCATTCGTGCGTTCCCGGACGCGTTCTTCCAGGAAATCACGGTATTTCTTCAATTCTTCCTCAGCCCGGATGCGCTCCTGCAGCAGCAGAGCCCCGTTCAGCGCGCTGCTGATATACTGCCGGATGGTTTCATAGACCATCCCGTCTCTGGGACCGATTTCCATAATAATGAAGCCAAGGTGGTCAGTCTGGAAATACAACGGCAGGAGCACCCAGCTCCTTCTGCGGTCTGGCAGTTGGAGCGCTTCAGGGACGAACCGGCAGGCGGGGAACTGCAGGCCGCCGGGACCCAGGTCGAAGCGCTGGCGGTCGTCGAAGGCCAGTACCATGCGGGCCTGTTCTCCCACCTTGCCTTGATTGTCATACAGCGCTACAAAACAGCTTGTGATCCCCAGTTCGGGCAGGCTCTCATAGACAGTGTTCATCAACTTATCGATGTCGAAGGTCGTCAGCAGCGCCTGTCCGGTGTCGCTGATCTGCAGGGTCCGCAGGATGGCCTGGTAGCGGTTGTTGGCCTGTGTGCGGGCTGCGACCTCGCCCACCATGGCCTGGGCGCGCTGCCAGGTTTCATTGATGCACAGCAGGCGGCTCTTCGCGTTCAGATACGGGTTGACCCGCTGTCCTAATGTGTAGATCATTTCTTGCCAGCCGGTGATCTGGCCGTCTTTTTGTAAAGTCTTAATAAGCAGTTCTTCTAAGACATTCAGGAACCGTCCAGGATCACCAGAATTGAATGCGTCTAGGAAGGCGTCGTACAGGCGTTCAACCCATTGGATATCCGCTGCACCCTGTTGGTTCTGCTGGTTGTCTTTCCAGGCCCGGTACACTTCAGTGATAATCCGTTCGCGCTGGTTGCCTGAGTCGGCTGGCCCTGCCGGATGTGCCGGGTGGGCGTCCGGCTCGTGTTTGATGATCTCCTGCGCCAGGGAGCAGCCGCAGGACTGCCGTACGACCAGCCGGGCCGGCAGGGTGATGGTTTCGGGCTTTGTCTTTCCAGTCAATTGGCTGTGCAGCATTTCGACGGCTTTCCGGCCCTGTTCGTATAAGGGCTGGGCGACAGTGGTCAGCGGCGACAGGGTGTAGCGGGATTCTTCGATATCGTCGAACCCGGTGACGGCAATATCCCCCGGGATGTCCAGCCCGCGTTCCTGCAGCACATCAATGATACCGACCGCCATACGGTCATTGGCCGAGACAATTACATCAGGATACCCAGCGACCCTGTCCAGTAGACCGGTTATGGCTTTCCTGCTGGTGGTGGCTGTAAACTGAGCCGTAACCACCAGGTCTTCATCGAATGCGATCTTGTGAGCTGCCAGGGTGTCGAGATAGGCCTGGTAGCGCTCATCGGCTTCGGCGTGTCCTTCCGGGCCGCGGATGAAGGCGATACGCTGGTGGCCGTGCACTTCAATCAGGTGCGAGACCAGATTTCGCATCCCGATTGAATTGTCTACCAGGATATTGGAAGCGCCTTCCAGCGGCAGGGAGAGACTAACGACCGGCAGGCTGCGGAAGCGTGCATAAAAACGTTCGAGCGTGTTTTCGTCGACATACCCGGCCAGTGTGCCTGAAAAGAGAATCAGGCCATCCAGGTTGCCGGTGTTGGCCAGGTCGTAGATCGCATTGCGCTCGGCCATATATACATAGATATCATGGGGAACTTCCAGCGGTGCGCCGGGGAAGAAGACCAGGTTCAGGTCCAGTTCTTCGGCTGCGTCAACAATCCCTGGCCAGATAATGGATTGGTACCTTTCTTCCAACTGTCCCAGGAAGACCCCGGCCGTCAGAGGCTTCTGAGGGTTGGGGCCGGGTCGGGTTTCCACGGTATTTGCATGGGTTCCTGCCATACCATCATCCGTCATTATCATCGCTGCCTGGACTGCTGCAGGTCCTTTTACCATCAATGCAGCCGTAACCGTATTGTATCCTTATTATATTATTGAAGAATGGGGAAATGTAAATGAGCGCCTGGGCGCCCTCGACCCGGGGCCGGTTCCCATTTCTGATGAATTGCTAATATTATTGGCCGCAGTTTTATGATAGAGTATGCATATGACGAACCAGGCTTTATTTTCCGGGTTGGTATTTGATGAAGAAGACCGCCTTGTTGAAACCGTCCTTGTTGGGGATGAATCCTGCTACGTGGTTGATGATGCCGGTTTCCGCCGGCACATTCCCTCCGAACAGGTTGATCGCCAGGTGCTGGAAGCCATGCGCGCCCAGATCGAAGGGAAGGAAGACCTGCTGACTGAGCAGGCAGCCCGGATGCTGGGCCAGGAGGATATCTTCACCAAAGCAGCCCTGGAGCAGCAGTTCAAAAATTTCGATCAGCAGTTCGATCAGATCTTCCAGGCCGGCCTCCCGGAAGAAGGGCGGGCTTACATGGGCATGCTGGGTTTCAAGATCGTGATCAATGTCCACGGCGAGGTCATCGGCATGGAACAGCCTGGCGCCATCGGCGAAGGGGATGAGTGAACTGCCGGATCCATTAAAGTTGTATAATCTAGATAATTATGTCTGAGATAACCCTGGATGTCCGTATCGTAGTTTTCAGCCTGGATGAGGATACCCTGCAGGTTTTGCTTTTGCCCTGTGGCGAAGCGCCGGACTGCTGGACC
This sequence comes from Anaerolineales bacterium, assembly GCA_016927315.1. Classification (GTDB taxonomy): domain Bacteria; phylum Chloroflexota; class Anaerolineae; order Anaerolineales; family Villigracilaceae; genus JAFGMV01. The sequence continues at coordinate 37,092 of JAFGMV010000109.1, forward strand.
CTGCCGGGAGGCCCGGTCCAGGTCGATGAATCCCTGGAAGAGGCCGCCGGACGTGCGCTGGACAATCGTGTCGACCGGGAGCAGGTCTATCTCGAACAGTTGTATACCTATGGGGAACCGCAGCGGGTCCCTGCCCGGCGGCTGGTGAGCGTGAGCTATTTTGCCCTGTCGCCCGCCAATGCTCGCTGTGCGGCCCGGACGGAAAGCGAGCGCTGGTACCCGCTGGAAAAGGTCCCCGGCCTTGTCCATGACCATGCCGAGATCGTGAAATATGCCCTGCGGCGGCTGCGCTATAAACTGGAATACAGCGCCGCCGGGTTCCAGCTGCTGCCGGATGAGTTCACCCTTAGTGAACTGCAGCATACGTATGAGATCGTCCTGGGTGAAAAGCTCGATAAGCGGAATTTCCGCCGCCGCATCCTGCAGTCGAATATCATCGAGGAGACCAACCACCTGCGTACGGGCGAAGGGCAGGGACGTCCCGCCCGTCTGTATCGCTACCGGCCCGATGCAGTGGCCGAGGTCAAGGCGCGCAGGCTTTTTCCCTGACCGCCTGTCCTGTTGAGAATTGCCGCCATCCCGGCGGCCTTTTTATATTTCAAGGAGCAGCCAATGCCCGAGAGAGAACGCTCTGTACTGCAGCGGGTGCATCCCAATATCTGGGTGGTAACGGTAACTTCATTCCTGACGGATGTTTCTTCAGAGATGGTCTTCAACCTGCTCCCGCTGTTCCTGGCCAATGTGTTGGGAGTCCGGACGGCCGTGATCGGCTTGATCGACGGCCTGGCCGAGACCACCGCCAGCCTGACGAAAATCTATTCCGGGGCGCTTTCGGACAGGCTTGGCCGGCGCAAGTGGCTGGCTGTAACCGGTTACGGTCTCTCGACGCTGGCAAAACCTTTCCTGTACATGGCCGCCACCTGGGGCTGGGTGCTGGGAGTGCGTATCTCCGACCGGCTTGGAAAAGGCATTCGCACTGCGCCGCGGGATGCACTGGTGGCTGGCAGCATCGAACCCGACCAGCGCGGGCTGGCATTTGGCCTGCACCGGGCCGGAGATACGGCTGGCGCCTTTGTCGGCCTGGGCCTGGCGGCCTTCATCCTCTGGACCAACCAGACCGGGGCGGGGGAATTGAGCCGCTCCACATTCCAACTGGTGGTGCTGGCCAGTATCATCCCGGCCTTGCTGGCCGTCCTGGTGCTGGCGCTGGGCGCCAGGGAAACATCCACGCGGGCGGCGCATCCCGCGCCGCTGCTGCGGCTGCGGGATATGGACGGGCGCTTCAAAACCTTCCTGGGGGTGGTTGTCCTGTTCACCCTGGGGAATTCTTCGGATGCTTTTATCATCCTGCGCGGGCAAGAGCGCGGCCTGAACATCCTGCAGATCATGGGCATGCTGATGACCTTCAACCTGGTCTATGCCCTTCTGTCTGGGCCGTTGGGCGCGCTCTCGGACAGGCTCGGCAGGCGCAGGCTGATCCTGTCGGGCTGGCTGGCTTATGGGCTGGTCTACCTGGGTTTTGCGCTTTCACGGTCTGGCTGGCAGGTATGGACCCTGTTCGGTCTGTATGGGGTCTATTATGCCGCTACGGAAGGGGCCGCCAAGGCCATAGTGGCCGACTTTGTCCCTGAAGAGAAACGCGGTACGGCCTACGGTCTGTTCAACGCTGCCATCGGCCTGACTGCTTTCCCGGCCTCCCTGCTGGCCGGCTTGCTGTGGCAGGGGCTGGGAAGCTGGCCCGGGTTCGGTCCTTCGGCGCCGTTCCTGTTCGGCGCCGGGCTGGCGCTGCTCTCGGGAGTATTGTTCTGGCGCCTGGTACGCTAAAATCGAGGTATCTTGATGTCCTTACAACGGCGAAGTAATCTCATGAAAATTGGTTTCATTGATAGATGGGAGATTGCTCAACTGCACGATATCAAACGTTGTGCGGTGATAGTAATCGATAGCTAATGGCAAAGACAAAGGGTTCCAAAACAAGCAGTTTCGGCACGACTGCCCGCATCGGTCACGACTCTTCGGCGTATTACAACTCGAGGATGTATGCGGAATATTCTGAAACCGGGAAACAAGCCCCGGATGTACCCTTCCCGCAGGAACTTGAGAACCGGGTCATCGGCGCCAGCGCCGAGCGGATGAACGATCTCCCGGACCGGTCGCTGCACCTGATGGTGACCTCGCCGCCTTATAATGTTTCCAAGGAGTATGACCAGGACCTGACCCTGGGAGAATATCTCAGCTTTCTGCAGCGTGTTTTCAGTGAGACCTATCGGGTATTGGTACATGGCGGGCGGGCCTGTATCAATGTCGCTAATCTGGGCCGCAAGCCGTATATTCCCCTGTCTGATTACATCTCAAGGATGATGCTGGAGATCGGTTTCCTGATGCGCGGGGAGATCATCTGGAACAAAGGCGCCGGGGCAGGGGTCTCCATGGCCTGGGGCAGCTGGCAGTCGGCCAGCAACCCGGTCCTGCGCGATGTGCACGAGTACATCCTGGTTTTCTCGAAGGGTTCCTTTCAGCGCAGGAGACCGGATGGAAAAGAGAATACCATCAGCAAAGAAGACTTCATGGAATGGACCAAATCAGTCTGGGCGTTCAACCCCGAATCTGCCCGCAAGGTCGGGCATCCGGCGCCCTTCCCGGTTGAACTACCCTATCGCCTGATGCAGCTGTACACCTTTACCGGGGATGTGGTCCTGGATCCATTCATGGGCAGCGGCACCACTGCCCTGGCGGCGCTGAAGGCCGGTCGGAAGTTTATTGGTTATGAGGTTGATCCTGAGTACCTGGAGCTGGCTGAAGAGCGTATCGATTTATTTGTTGAATAAGGGATCATGGTGGACAGCATGTTGAAGGAGTGTGGACCATGGGCGTCATGATGCAGGCTATCTACTGGGATCATCCCCGCCTGGATAAAAAGGAATATCAGTGGTGGAAGTTCGTCGAGAGCCGCATCCCGCAGCTGGCCCGGTCGGGTTTTACGGCGCTCTGGCTGCCGCCGGTCTATAAGGCGGCCAACCTCTCCGCTCCTTCCATGGGCTGTGACCCGTATGATTACTATGACCTGGGGGAGTTCGACCAGAAAGGTTCGGGCCGGGCGCCGTTCTATGCCCGGCAGCTCTCATAGGTGTATGCACATGACGAAATTGAAGCTGTCTGCCCGCCAGCCGTTTAGTTTCCACCATACCGTGTGCTCGCACGGCTGGTACCAGCTGCCGCCCTTTGTTTATGAGGAAGAAGCCGGCCGGCTGGAATATCTCCTGTGCCTGTCGAACGGCCGGGTGGTTGACTTAACCGCCCGGGGGGTCGCAGGCGGGGTCAGTGTCGAAGTGACTGGGGAGCTTTCCAGTGAGGAGCGTTCTGAGGTCAGGCGGGTAGTCGCCTGGGTTTTTGATCTCGACCGGGACCTGTCTGCTTTTTATGCTGCCATCCGGCGCGAACCGAAGCTGGCCCATGTAGCACAGAAAGCCTGCGGGCGGGTGCTGCGCTCGGCGACCTTCTTCGAGGACGTGGTCAAGACCATCCTGACCACCAATACGCTCTGGGCGGCTACCATCCGCATGACAGCCAACCTGGTTGGCCAGTTTGGCGACCCGCTGCCCGGGGATACCAGCCGCCGGGCTTTCCCCACACCGCAGCGCCTGGCGGCCGTACCGGTGGAAGTCCTCAAGGAAGAGACCCGCCTGGGCTACCGGGCGCCCTATATCCGTGAACTGGCGGAGCGGGCGGCCAGCGGCGACCTGGAAATCGAAGCCTTCAAAACCTGCAGCCTGCCGACACTGGAACTGCGCAAAGAACTGCTAAAGATCAAGGGCGTGGGCGCCTATGCGGCCGCCAACCTGCTGATGATCCTGGGCCGCAGCGATTTCATCCCGCTGGATTCCTGGGCGCTCAAATCTGTTTCGAACGAGTGGCACGACGGACAACCGGTCGAATTCTCTGATGTTGAAGCCGCCTTCGAACAGTGGGGTACCTGGAAGGGACTGGTCTATTGGGTCTGGGATTGGAAGGGGTAGTTATTGGGTAAGCAGGTATCAGGTATGGGTTTCTTTTTATCTATGGCAAGTAGAAAGTGAGAAACTGAAAGAATGCGTATGAAAGATCACGATGTCCCGCACAGCCTGCGCACCTGGTTCGTGGTTCACTTTGCGGTTGATATGCTTTTTGGGCTGCCCATCCTGCTGGCCCCCAGGCTGGTTCTGCCCTTGTTTGGCTGGCAGGTGGTTGACCCGTTTACTGCCAGGATCGTCGGGGCGGTGCTGATGGGCATCGGGATCGAGTCGCTGCTGGGACGGAATGCCGGTCTCGAAGCCTTCCGGGCCATGCTCAACCTGAAGATCATTTGGGCCGGCAGCGCAGTCTTCGGGATGCTGCTGAGCTTGCTGTTGAACGGCGCCCCATCGATGGGCTGGGTTTTCGTGGCCATCTTCGTGGCCTTTGGGAGCGTGTGGGTTTATTACCGCCTGGTGCTCCGGAAACAGGTTTGAGGTTACTGTGGGGAGCACAGCGACAAAGCGGGCTCGTTTGGATATTGGTAAGGCTGGAAACAAAAAAGGCAGGGCGATTGCTGTTTCGCCCTGCCTGATGATTTTGGGTATCTGGGTAGGTTCAATTATTCGACGGTGATATCGGTGTAAACCTCATAGGTTTGGCCGTCCATATCTTCGATAACGAAGCCCACCACGTACTGCCCGGCTGCGGCGTACAGGTCTTGCCAGCTGAGCGCCTGGTTGTCGAATGAGATCGTCTGCCCGTCCTGGAAGGAAGTGCTGCTAACGTTCCCGCTGGCGTCCAGGTCGAGCCATTTTTCGCGGATGGTGAAGGTATCGCCCGGCTGGGGGGTGATCTCACGCGGCGCTCCGGTCTCTTCACTGCCTGTGAAGCCAACCACCTGGATCAGGGCGCCGTTGCTGAAATACAGCCTGGCATAAGCGGACTGTCCATCACTGTAGGTATAAGTTCCATCGACGGCGTAGATGGCCTCTTCGAAGGATGCGCCGTAGCTTTCCGGTTGGAAGAGAGCCGTGGCCGAGGTCTGCCCATCATTGACGGCGAAGACCACCGGATCCCACTCGAATTCAAGTGTAAACTCTTTGCCGTCAGCCCACAGTGGATAATAGACGCCGTTGACTGCCTGGGTCTGGGAGCTTTCCAGGTAATCCATATCTGCCATCAGGATCGCGTTGGCTGCCTGGTCCAGGAAACCGGTGAAGAAGTAAATGTAACCGATGTTTTCCCCGCTGATGTCAATACTGAAGGTTACCGGGTTCCCGGGGGAAGTACTCTGGCTGGAGCGGACGATGTTGGAGACATAAACCTGTCCTGCGCCGGGAGTACGTGTGATTGCGGTACTATCCGGGGCTGCCACGCGTCCCAGACCGGGCTCAAAGCTGTTGCCTGTGTAATGAAAGGCCAGGAAATCATCCCAGAGACTGTCCTCGGCAAAAGACCTGGCAATGGCTGTGTAGGATTCGGCTCCGGCAATCGAAGTTTTGTAAAGCTGCGAGTTTGGGAAGTAGATTGAAATACCGGTTGAACCGCTTGATTTGGCGCCGTGCTTTTCGGCGATCACAGCCCGGTCGATGGCGCTCAAGAGGGCTTTCCCGTTTTGCTGCAATTCACTATCGCTGCCAGACTGCAGCAGGATCTGCACAAAATGACCCAGGTCGATATAAGGGGACGGTACCTGGCTGCCAAAAATGCTGGTATATGAGCGTGTGTAGCTGCGGGCCCCGGCGATACCCGATTGGTTGAATTTTTGCAAGGTATAGACCAGGTCGTTCAGGCTGTCCACCACAGCCGGGATTTGTTCCAGGTCGACGGCGGTCAGGGTAGCTTTCTGGCCGATTTGTAGAGCCAATTGGTCTTTGGGCACATCACTATACCCTAACAGCCCGCCCATGGGCGATCCCTGGGTCAGGAAATTGGCGCGTTCTTGAGGGTCGTTGATGCGTTCGTCGAAATCGATGTAACTCTGAACGATCCACTGGCTGAGTGTTGCGCTGTCTGCGCCGGGGTTATCTTCCAGGGCGCCCAGGAAACCGGCATAGGCCCAGCCCAATCCCGGCTCGACCTCTTCAGAAGCAACTGCATAACGGGCGTGCGGCTGGAGGGCATTGAAAACTTCAAGCTGCCCCATCAGGCAGGCGTCCAGGCCGATGACATCGAACTTGTCAATACCGGTCTGGGTCCGGATTTCACCCAGGGCCTGCTCCAGTTCCATCAGGTATAGTTGGTTTCCCAGGCGGGATGCCAGCGGGATGTCAGTATCGCCGCCGAAAGATGTTGGGTCAGACCAGCCGCCTGGCCAGCCCAGTCCATGGTCGGACATGATCAGGACGTACCTGTCGGCTGGAAAATTTTCGACAGACCAGGTTACGAAGTCAACCAGGGTCTCTGCCGCCGACATGTTGACTTCACCCAGGTCGGCCACCAGTTTTGAATTGATGCGGGTCAGGTCATCGTCCTGGGTGAGGTAATAGCGTTTCGCGCCTGCCCAATTTCCATCCCCGTTGAAGCCGCCCTGGTAACGATCTAGCTGGGCGACAATGTGTACCTGGTCACTGGAACCCACACGCTCGGCCTCATTCAGATCGAGAAAGATATCCCGTTCGAGTACTTGATCGTCGGCGTCCTGGTAAAGCATCACCAGCCACGTCTGGCCGGTTACCGATCCTGATGTGATCGGAGGTTGGAAGGCTTCCACAATTTCTGTCGGTTGAGAATTTGCGATTGGTACACTTTCATAACCGCTGGAATCAAAGCCTTCCAGGTCTGGCAGTCCACCGCTGAATATGAAATAAATTACGGCAATGCAGAGCAATACAAAGATGCTGAGGCAAGAGAGGACGCCTTTTCTGCCAGGGAGTTGCAGGTTACCGCCGCTAGAAGATGAGGGCGCCTGAATTCCCGGTAAGCCTCCGCCCATACTTGGGCCTGGACGGCGTTTTTGAGGCGTCTCAGCACGTCCGCTGGGACCGCCAGCCAAACCGCGCCGGCGGCGCTGTGCGCTTATCTTTTCTTTTTCTCCCACGGGTTTCCTCACTTATGAATAAAGGATATTCCAGAGCGAGTATATCATTTTTTGGAGAAGATAAACGGGTCAACAGTTTGCGTACCCGGCTTTTTCAGCCCGGCGTTTGATGGCCCTCAACCAGAGGATGCGGATCAGGCTGCTGCCGATTGAAATGATACGCCAATAGGCTGCGAATTTCCTGCGGGTAGCCGGATCAGCTGTGTGGATGCGAGTCTCGGTGGTGCACAGGGCTGCCTTGCCTGCTCCGGTTTCGGAGACAGACAGGTTGGCTGCCACTTTGGCGAAGGTGGGATCACTGCAGACCAGGAACTCCTGCGGGCTGTTGATCTGGGGACCAATACCGTAATCCGGTTTCCAAAATTCCCCGATCAGGCCGAAAACGATTTCCTTCCCAGGCGTTTCTTCCAGCAGGATAAAGCCCTCCTCAAACATAGACTCCAGCATAGGCCTGCCCGACTGGCCCGGTGGGATGTCTTTACCTGCCAGACGAGCGGGAAGTTCACGTGCAGCGAACATCAGATGTGCCAGCGGGGATAATTCCACCATCGGCAGGGTTTTAATGGCCTCGAAGACATGCTCTTTGGGGGCATTGATCCTTATTTTATGGAATTCGCTGAATTCATATACCGGCAGGTAAGAATCGAGCAGGGATGTTTCTGACATATAAAACTCCTTTATCATTGTTGGTTGGGTTTGATATAAGCTTGGGCGAGTATGGCCGGCGCCAGGAAGGTCAAACTGAGAAGGAAGAAACTCAGGGTATTCGTCCAGTCCGGATCAGGAAGAGCGATTGGGTGCAGCACTTCGATCAGCGTCCTGCCCAGGACTGCCAGGCCGGTACACAGGAAAAACACCCTTGCGGTGGCTTCACCGGTTTTCAATTTCATCAGAAAATAGTAGGAAAGTATTGCCAGCGTGACCAGCAGGAGCCCGATCACCATGCACAGCATGATCACGAAATCAGCCGCGTTGGGAGGCAGGCTGGAGAAATCCTGAAGACCGGTTACGACATAACCCATGGGGAAGTGGGCAAATCCGATCACGAGCATTGCGGTTGCGCCAATAGCTCCGATCCAGGCTGCAATTTTGGATGGTTCTATTTTGTGTTTCATAATTGTTTCCTAATAATTGGTATCAGGTAGCAGACAGCTGTCAGCAGGCAGATGATCCAGATGATGAGTTCCTGGGTGGAATACCCAAAGAAAGCGGGTGCAAAGGCAATGCGCATCAGGTAGTAGCCTGCAATGAAGGCTAGTAAGGCCTTCTCTGAAAATGCGAATTCCTTTTTGGCAGACAGGTAAAAGGTCATCATTGCGGCGAATACCAGCATGTAGATCGACCCGGTTGTCAGCATCTGCAGGATACCGCTGTTGAGGGGGGCCAGTTTCCCTAACTCTTCGGCCCAGTTACCCATTTCCCAGAATGAGAGATGCAGCAGGGCGAACAGCAGGGTCATGCTGCCACCAAGGATCAATAGTGTCTTTTTCATGTTTTACTCCTCGGATTCTTGGCTGGTGGTCTGATCGTTACCTGTGCTGGCCAGCCTGCGTACTCCGAAGGCGCCGGCTGTGACGGCCAGAAAGATCCCCAGGCTAAGGTAAGCCTGGATCTCCGGTAGCAGCATTACGATCAGGATACCGAATATGGTTCCCGCCAGGTTTGCAACCAGGCAGAGATCGAGCACCCAGCTGGCCATCAGGCGCTCGGCCGTGATATTGAGCAGCGCCAGGAAGACTAGTGCCAGGCCTGTCCCGGCGAACCACAGGGCTTCGAGGGTAAAACCGGGATAAAAGACCGGGGTCAGGGCTGTGTGTATGACCCCAATCAGTAGCAGGTAGGAAGCGATTTTGTAGAACAGTCTCATGGTATCTTATTCCTTTGTTTGATTATCTTCCGTAGTTTCGGTAATAAACGAAATGCAGGGGCAAAAAATATAACCGCCTGAATTGTGCGCTATCCAATCACTGACTTGGCCAGGTCCTCCAATTCGCGTCTTTGGGGCATGTCAGGCAAGTAGTCCAGCACAGCCAGGCCTTCCTGGATGTACTCCCTGGCTGTGTGGACAGCTTTTTGGGTCGAGCCGTTTGAGCGAATTGCATTAATGAGTTCGTCAAGTTTTCCTTTGTTTACATTTTTCTTGTGGATTATTGCCTGCAGAGTTGGGTGTTCCGGATGTGTATCCAGGTAATACAAGGCCGGGAGGGTTATTGTTCCCTGGCGTAAGTCGTTTCCAACAGGTTTTCCCAGTGTGAACTGATGCGCGGTGAAATCCCGGACATCAGCCATGATCTGGAATGCCATCCCGATCAGATGTCCAAACTCTTGCATACGGGAGACGGTCTCTTCTCCAACCGGGCTAAGCATTGCGGCCGCGCTTGTAGACAGTGCAAACATCGAGGCCGTCTTTGAGTGGATCCAATTGAAGTAATCTTTCAGGTTGTCAATTCCTTGTTTACGGGAAATCTGTGTCATCTCGCCAGAAATCATGGTTGACATGGTTTCAGAGAACAGATTAATGACTGCCATGGAATCTGTGTAGGCGATCAGTTTTGCGGCAATTGTAAAGGCATAATCCCCGGCCAGGGTGGCAGCGGCAGGGGACCATTTTGCATTCAGGATCTTCAGTCCGCGCCGCAGCAGGGCGCTGTCAACCAGGTTATCATGGACCAGGATGGCCGTATGCAGCATTTCAACGGCCGCAGCCAGGTGAATGAGTCGGTCGTTCTCTGCTCCCAGTATGTTTCCTGTCAGTATGGCCATCTTTGGTCGGATGCGTTTGCCTCCTGCAGAAACCAGGCGGTGCAAATCTACTGCCAGGTCGGAATACTCGCCACCAACTTCCAAACGGATCAAACTTTCAACCTGTCGGAAATGTTCTTGAAGAGTAGATGGAGCTTTTGTTGTGATCATGTTAGGTACTTCGGCTGTAAGCAATTCAGGGTATAACTAATCTGGAAACACTTTCAGGATTTTGCTGACGATATTACTCATCTTGGCAATACGGACAACGGTTTTGGTTGGAATATCTTTAGCCTGTTCGTAAACCGATGAAACCGTTTCAAACAGATCGAGCATACCAGTCAGCTTTTTCAGGGTGTGGGGGTCCTCCTGGTTGGTCTCAAGGATGCCCACTGCTTCGCGCAGCATCTCCAGTGTTGGGTCCAGTTCCTGACACTTCCGGTTGTTGACGATAACCCGGAACATTTCCCAGACATCTCCCAGGGTTTCAAAGTGATCTGTGCGATCACCCAAGACGTGCACGACCTTGACGATCTTCCAGTTTTGCAGTTCTCGTAAGCCAACGCTGACTGTGGAGCGCGCCAGGGACAGGGCATCACAGATTTCCTCCGCATTGAGCGGTTTGGAAGTGATATAGAGCAGGGCATGTATTTGGGCAATGGTGCGGTTGATTCCCCAACGTTCGCCCATCTCTCCCCAATGGATAATGAATTTCTGTGCTGTAGGTGTCAGGTTGGTCATGTTGCCCGTTTCTGTTGTTTCGGTTTATTCCGAATATAACGTAAGGCCCCCTGTTTGTCAAGCCTGGACAGCCTGGAGAGCTGGATTTAGAATGAAGTAGAGGATGTAAAGTGTGATTGAAATGACTGTATGCAGGGTCAGGACATTGTTAATATAGTGTTTCTCTTGTACATCAGTTTCCGGGTTCAAATAAAGAGGGATGATAAATGGCGGTGGCATCACCAGTATAGTGAACAAGGCGGCTTTAAATAGTGGATCCAGGTTGAGCAAACCACTGATCAGTATCACGTTTGCCAGAAGTGCTATTGGCACCAGGATGCTGAGGCGGATGAAAACAACCAGGAATGTATCTCGAAAGTTATCACGGTCAAAGTGAATACCATGTCCTACGATCAGCAAGATCAGCGGAACCGTCAATTCACCCAGAAATTCAAGTGTTCTGAGGATCCCGCCAGTGACAGGCCAGTGATATAGCGCCTCCTGTACTCCCAAGAGGTTAAGCAGGATGCTGGTCAGGATAGCAAGGATGACAGGGGAACTGATAAAGGATTTCCCGACTTCCCGTAAATTTTGAACACCATCTCTTTTCACCAGGAGCAGCGGCAGGAAGATAAACCAGATGAAGATCTCGTGTCCCAGATCGGTTACAGCGATAGTACCGATTCTCTCCAATCCATAAGCCCCACCGAAAAGACTGATGCCCAGCATACCGTATTCAAACCCGGTCATCAGGTAGGGAAAATAGGTGTCTCCCTTGCCGAGTATCTTTCCAAGCAGTTGACCAAGCAGGAACAGCAGGATGCAGAGTGTGATTGTAAAAACAAACAGGACCAGGTACGCTGTTTGGAACCGGATGTTCAGGAAGGATACGAATAGTACGGCTGGTAGCGCCAGGTTGACCGCAATTTTCCGCAAATTGTCTATCGTTTCTTCGGACAGCCAGTTCTTTCGGCGGATCCAGAAACCGAGGAAAAGGAGCAAGAGTATCGGCAAAACCCGGTTGAGGATTACTGCACTCTGGTTCATACCAACTTATTTCTCCATTTGCAGGCAGCAGGTCTTAAAGCCATAATGCTCGTAAAAGGCAATTGCGGTATTGTTGTTGGCCAGAACATCCAGCCGTACCCTTTTATCGATCCAGATGTTTGCATACATCCAATCGAGTAAGTGGGTGGCAATTCCCTGCCGTCGATAGGGACGGTCTATGTAGAGTTGACGGAGATAATAATGGGTCTCATCATCCCGGTAGAGACAGTATGCGGCAATTTCTTCGTCTACATCAACAAGGTAAGCGTAGTATTCACCCTGGAGCCAATCAGCCATTCGTTCCGCTAGTTGTGGGATGGTCATTGGATTGGGATGACCTTCATCTTCGATCAGGCGTTTGTTCAACCCGGCGAGCAGGGCAGTGTGGGTATGATTCGCAAGGATGATGTTCATTTTTTCTGCTGGTAGCGTTGCGGTTCATTAAAAAAGGTGATATCAGCATATCCAGCATGAATTTTTCCTGAATGTGGAATCCCAGCCGGGATGTAGTAGCGCTCTCCCTTTTTGTATGTTTTCAGTTGGCCGCCTATGTTTAGTTCAATTTGCCCTTCCAGCACAAAACCAACCTGGGCTTCGTGGCTGTGTTCCGGAAGGTCGATATCTTGCTCGAATTCCATAAAGATGACCTGGTGGGTATCCGATTGTGAAAGATAAGCCTTCACACCGCCCAGGGGGATATCTGTCAGAGGCAGTGCAGTAATTGGGGGAGGGAAAGTAGATGTCATAAAGGTATCCTTAACTTTACAAAACAGTATAGCATCGAATCACTTTGTGAAATCGAGTATACTTTCTTTAGTATGTCCATTTTGTCAGACAAACACATCCTGTTGGGTGTGACCGGTTCAATCGCGGCCTATAAGGCAGTTGACTTGGCATCCAAATTGACCCAGGCCGGCTCACAGGTGGATGTTCTCCTGACTGCTGCGGCAGAAAAATTTGTCAGTGCGCTGACATTCCAATCTGTGACCGGGCGAAAGACTTTTACGGATGCAGACCTGTGGGGAGGCAATGCGCATGTCTTGCATGTTGGCCTGGGTCATAGTGCCGATCTAATGGTCATTGCACCTTGTACGGCTAACACACTTGCCAAGCTGGCGCATGGACAGGCCAATGATCTGGTCAGCATCACGGCCCTGGCTGCTCAGTGCCCAATCCTGGTTGCCCCAGCCATGGATGTCGGTATGTATACCAGTGTACCCACACAGGCGAACATCCGTATCTTGCAGGAGCGCGGGATTGCCTTCGCGGGGCCAACCGAAGGACGCATGGCCTCCGGCCTGACTGGTTTGGGTCGCATGCTTGAACCCGGCGAAGTGCTGGGTGCAAGCCGGCAGGTATTGGGGCGGAGAGGGCCTTTGGTGGGGAAGAAGGTGGTTGTCACTGCCGGAGGCACCCGCGAGCCGATTGATCCGGTAAGGTTTATTGCCAACCATTCGTCTGGCAAACAGGGTTATGCCCTGGCGCAGGCGGCCATCGATGCCGGTGGTCAGGTTGTCCTGATCCATACCCAGACCGGGTTAATTCCTCCGGTTGGTGTCCAGCAAATTCCGGTCGATACCGTAGGAGAAATGTTGGAAGCAGTCCTGGCGGAAGCCGCCGGGGCAGATGTGCTCGTGATGGCCGCAGCACCGGCGGATTTCCGTCCGAAACAGGCGGCTGTAAACAAGCTGAAAAAACGGGATGGCCTGCCGCAGATCGAACTTGAGTATGCACCGGATATTCTTGAAACCATTTCAAATATGGAAGAAAATCGTCCGGTTGTGGTTGTCGGTTTTGCGGCTGAGAGCCACAGTCTGATCCAGAATGCGGCAGAAAAATTAAAAGCAAAGAAACTGGATATGATTGCAGGCAATGATGTCTTGGCCCCGGATGCTGGATTTGCAGTGGAAACCAATCGAATTACTTTACTATTTGCAGATGGGCGACAGGAACCCCTGCCCTTGATGAGTAAGACAGAAGCGGCAGAAGAAATCATGAAACGAGTCGCTGCTTTGCTGGAGACAACGCTGGCCTGAAGGCTGTCCACGAGGGTGCATTATGCGAATACTGGTCATTTCAGATGTTCATGCCAATTTCATCGCACTGGAAGCCGTATTGAAAGATGCCGGTCCGGTAGATGAGACCTGGTGCCTGGGGGATATTGTTGGCTATGGCCCCGATCCCAACCTTTGCCTGGAATATATTCGCGAGATTCCTCAGTTGACCTGTGTTTTGGGCAACCACGATGTAGCCTTGCTCGGGCATATGTCGCTGGAGTCTTTCAATGGGGAAGCCAAACGTTCCCTGATCTGGCAGGAGCGCGTCCTGACAGCTGACAATATTGAATTCCTGAAATCACTGCCGCAGAATGCCAAGGTCCGGCATGATTTCACGCTGGCGCACGGCAGTCCGCGGGATCCGGTTTGGGAATATATCATCAATACTTTTGCGGCCCACATCAACTTTGAGTACTTCGATACGCCCTGGTGTGCTGTCGGTCACTCCCATGTGCAGTGTATGTTTGAATTGATCCCGGGTGAAGAACGAAACAAGGTTTCACTGGAAGTACTAACCCCCGGTAAACCGGTCAAATTGAAAAACCGGGCGATCTTGAATCCCGGGTCAGTTGGCCAGCCGCGAGATCGTGACCCGCGGGCTGCTTATGCGATTTATGATACAAAAGCTAAAACCTGGGAGCCACGCCGGGTGGAATATAATATCGCCGAAGTCCAGCGCTTGATCCGTGAAAAAGGCCTGCCTGACAAGCACGCCGTGCGCCTGGAGCAGGGTTGGTAGCTGCTGCAGGAGATTTCCGGAAATCTAAAGGAGCCTCCCAAGGCTCCTTTTTGTATCATCTTTGCCCGGGAATAGAACTGCAGCCAGAAGTTTGGTTCCTTTTATTCATATTCGATCCAGGTTCCAATTCTTTAGATCATCCAGGGCCTGGCAGGCGGTCATGTCCATCTGCAGGGGGGAGATCGAGACATACCCCTGGTTGAGTGCGCCAAAGTCGGTATCTTGTTCAATAATGCCTGTGGGAGCTTCGCCGCCAATCCAGTAGTAGGGCCGGTTGCGCGGGTCTTTCCGTTCGACCAGGGCATCCCGGTAAACACGCTGTCCCTGACGGGTGATGAGATATCCTTTAATCTCTGGGGCTGGTAGAGCCGGGATATTCACACTCAACAGTACACCTTTTGGGAGTCCTTTTTCAAGCACCTGCATGGCGATGTGCTGGGCATACGGGATGGCCGGTTCGAAGTCGGGGGGCAGGTTGTTCTCGTGTGAGTCTAGCGAGAAGGCGATGCCGGGGACCCCGGCAATGACTGCTTCCATAGCGGCTGTTACCGTCCCGGAGTAGGTGACATCATGCCCGATATTGGCATTGGGGTTGATCCCAGATACGACCAGGTCGACTTTATCCGTCAATCCCAATAAAGCCAAGGCTACGCAATCAGAAGGTGCACCGTCACTGCACAAGGCTGATGTACCATCTGCCAGGCAGGTCTCTTTTACTCTTAGGGGCCGTTCCATGGTTTTGACGTGTCCGGAAGCCGACCAGTTACGGTCGGGGGCCAGGACAGTGACCTTCCCGAGCAGACGCATTGCTTTGGCCAGGGCAAGCAACCCGGGGTATTGAACACCATCGTCATTGGTTACCAGTATGTGCATGGGATGTATCTCTTTCTATGAAATAGGGGCAGACCGTGATTATAACTCAGGCTATAATCGTATTATGAACCTGTCTTTCAGAAATGGAGGAGCTGTTATGAAGAAAAAAAACTTTTGGGGTGGTTTAGTGTTATTACTTGTTTTCTTGAGCTGTAAACCGTTTACGATACAGGAGCCGGAAGTAATTGTTGTCACTGCAACTTCACCGGCTGAAGAGGCCGTTGCACCACCGGTTGAGTATCCGGCGGCAGGCATAATGATCAAAGGGCTGGCTGCCGATACCGGTGATGGCCTAACCTTCTATGACCACAACGGTGGCGTGATTTATAAAGTTCCTCTCTCTGATACTTCCGTTCTTTCCCCGGGACATGTTCATATCGCGGGGAACTATCTGGAAGGCCTGACAGGGGTATCGGTTATCTACTTTTCATTAGAGGATCATGATACCCTGCTGTTGAAGAATGTGAATGGTCCAAGCAATACGCTTTTGGATGTTTCCGCTTTCGCCGGTATGGCAGGTGCTCCCGGACTGCCTGTCTTTGCCTATTCGAGGGTCGATTTCAATGACATGCTGTCCAGTGAACTGTATGCCGGCTCTCTGGCTCTTTTACCGGTTGCACCAGTTCTTACTTCTGATCAGCAGGCCACCGATAGCTGGCCCTTCAAACCCCTGGCAGTGGAAGCACAGGACGGGCAGCCATCCGGTATCTGGTACACGACCATTGCTTATGGGATCGGTGGCGACATTGTTTTTGAACCACGCAAAGGGTTGTACTACCTGGATATGACCACCAGGAACCCACGTGAAATTCTTGACCGGGGATATAACCCTTCCTGCCTGTCATTTGACCGTACCTGGGTAGCGTATACCCCATCCGGTGTAACAACCGCTGGCCTGACGCTTTACAATATCCAGAACGGGGCAAATGTATCCTTCCCGCTGCTTCCCGCCCAGGACCAGCGCGGGGCCGGGGATGCCGTCATCTCACCCGGCAACCAGTATGTAGCTTGGATGGAAGGCGCAGGCTGGATCATGGCCGAAACACCTTCATTTCATGCTACCGTGCGAGTCGGGGATTTCAATGGTACTGTTATTGCTGATTATGTCGATACTTCCCTCTCGGGAGTTTCTGGTTTGGCAGAAGCTCAATGGGCAGCGCCGGTTGCCTGGCTGGATGACCAGACCCTGATCATCCAGGTGCGAGGCCTTGAATGGGATCAGTCTGCGTTGGTGAAGTTTGACATTGTTTCTCGAAACCTGTCTTACTATGGGAGCGGTTCCTATGTCGGGCTGTTATACCCATAGCTTATTGGTTGCGGGCATTCAGATTTTCGGCAAACTTATCCAGGATGGAAGCAAAACCCGGGGCAATCCCGTACGCGAATGCCAGGTAGCAGGTGATGTAATCCCCGAATTGGAATGCCGTCCACATATGAGCCAGGGGGGAACCGCCCTTTCCCTGGAAAGCAACTGTGCCCAGTCCCTCGAGCATGAAGGCCTGTCGGGTAAGGTCACTGCACTGGAGGGCGCTGGCGTGGTTGGAAGGAGCCGTCAGGAAGATCGAGATTGCATGGGTTTGTATGGTTTCAGGGATATCGGAGCTGGCCAGCCTATTGTGGTCTGCTTCTGGAATCTCTTCTAGCTACCTGACAGTTTGAGAAAATCGGCAGGTTCTTCAAGTAAACTAAGTTGAGCAAAACCAATTTACGAGGAGAACCATGCCGATAAAAGAACTTTACCATACCTGGAAGTGTTTCGTAAACCGGCTGCGTCCGGAGGAACGGATAACACGCAAGCGCAATTTCATCTGGCTGTTGGTCGGCCTGTATCAAAGCCGTTCGGTGCACTTGAGCAAGATCGCCGAGAAGATTCCTGGCTTGACCTGTTTGCCCAGTCGTGTGCGTCGGATCCAGCGCTTTTTGAAAAACCGTGCCATTCGCGTGCGCGACTGGTACGAGCCGGTCGCCAAGCGCGTTTTGCAGCGGTTGGGGAGTGGGGAACTGCGTCTGATCCTGGACGGCAGCAAGGTGGGCTTTGGACATCAGTTGCTGTTGGTGGCAGTCGCCTATCGCAAGCGGGCTATTCCACTGGCCTGGACCTGGGTCAAGAGCAGTCGTGGACATAGCTCATCCTGGAAGCAGATGGCCTTGTTGAGCTATGTGCATGGGCTGATCCCCGCCGGAAGTCGGGTGATCGCGCTTGGCGATGCTGAATTTGGCAATGTGAAAGTGCAAAAACTGCTCAAAAAATGGCATTGGAAGTACGTTCTACGCCAGCGCGGTCGGTATCTGTTCAGACGCAAAGGTCACCGCAGCCTGCACCGCTTGGATAGTCTGGTCTCTCAGCCCGGTCAACAGGTCTGGCTGGAAAGCTGCTGTCTGACCGCCAAACACCTGTATCGGGTCAACCTGTTGGCGTATTGGCAGCCTGGCGAAGAGGAACCCTGGCTGTTGGCTACCAACCTGACCCATCCACAGGCAACCTTGAAGGCCTATCGTGTGCGCATGTGGATCGAAGAAACCTTCGGTGATTTGAAAGGCCACGGCTTTGACCTGGAGAGCACTCACTTGCGAAACTTCCTGCGCTTGTCCGTCTTGACTTTGGCAGTCATGCTGCTCTATGTTTGGCTCCTGGCTTTTGGCTCGCAAGTAATAAAATCCGGCCAGCGTCGCCTGGTCGACCGCAGCGACAGAAGAGATTACAGCCTCTTTCGCATCGGCCGCAATATGGCAGAAAGACGTTTGATCAATGGCCTTCATCTTCGACTTTCGTTCACGTTTTACACCTGAGGCAAAACTGTCAGGTGGCTAGGAATCTCTTCAAAATTGGCGGGTGATCTGGCTGGTTTGTTGATCTGTGTTTTCCAGCGCCGCGCCACCGGAAGCAGTTGAACGGCCCCGAAGAAGGTGGTCCAGCTGTCCATCATCTGGCCAGCCAAGAGTATAACCAGATTGCGGAGCAGGGGAGAGTTGACTTGCAGGGTATGCTTTTGTTGCTGCATTTTTGCAATGGCCTCCAGTACTTCCTGTTCAGGGTTAAGAATAAGACCAAGCCTCGTGAGAACCGCCAGGATATATGCAAAACTAACGCAAACCTCGTTGTGCAGTCTATCTGAAAGGTCAAATTCCCACAAAGGGAGATATCCCTTTGTGGCAAAGGTTGCCAGTCTTCCTGCCGGAGATATAACCAGTAATCGGCAGTTCCTTTTTAAGACGGTGGCTGCCGCACCCTGGCTCTCTTTCCCTTTGCCGATGGCCAGTACCCGTGTTTCTGGCCCTTTGGCCCAGGTAGGGAGTAGATAGCCTTGTTGAACGAGTAAGGGGACTGTTCCATGGAGGTCTACATAAGCAGAGATCAGTTCTCCGCCCAGGGCGGCATCATCCACCCCGCAGATGAGTGTCTTCCGGATGCCTTTCCAATCGGGGCAGCGGTGTTTCCTGGGCTTCTTCCCAAGCAGACTGTAATTGCTCCGGCAGGGCGTCGATACGCAAGAGAATTTGATTAGTATCTTTTTGCCTGATCAGGGCGGGGTCATTAAGCAGCATGCTTTTTCTCTCAATTATCGATTTGATCCACAGGCGATTTCCAAAATTACAGGAAAAAGATGGTCGCTCACGATTTGTTCCCCATCGGGGGTGCGGTGGAAGATAGAATCGGTGAACCCGGTACCTGGGAGCAGGTTCCACAGGTCGAGATAATACCAGCCCTCAGCCTTGCTTTTCTGCCTTAAGATTTCCCGGTATTGGTCATAGGCCCAGCGCGGGTACCATTCGTTGTAGCGAATTTCGCTGTTGGCGCCATCTGCTATAAAGATCGGTTCATTGACAAACAAGATTGGGATCTCTCCGCTGAGAGCGCTGCCAACAGAAAAGGCCTCCAGCCCCAGTTTATCAGGGTCTAACTTTGGTGGAGACATTCCCTCGTAGCCCAGATTGTCTTCGAGGTTATTTACAATAGGGGGGAAATTCTCAGGATCGGGCGCTTTTTGAGTATCTGCAGCAATCCAGTCCAGCTGCTGCACGGCCAGGTTGCTGAACATTTTTCTCTTCCCGATCAGGGTGCGGTCAAAGAGGGTTGGAGGAGAATAATGTTCAATAAATCCGGGAATAGTAAAGCCATATTGGTCATTCAACTGCTGGAGTTCTTGGAGATTGTTTTTCAAAACCGGGTGTTCCAGCCTGTCGGGATGATACGTTACTCCTGCCAGTGTGGTCATCCAGATGATCAGGTCCGGTTGGTATTGCAGGCTTTTCGAGAGGATCAACAAATCCTTACTAACCAGCGCCTGGTGATATCCCAGGTTGTAAGCTCGGATGTGCTTGTTATTACACAGCGGAGGGGCAGCATTTTGTAAGCGTGCTGCGACGGTTTCCTCAGATTTCAGGTTGGTCCCATAGGTGGAAGAATCCCCGATCAGTACAATGCGATACTCATCGGCTTGCTTGGTCTGGCTGGAAATGATGTGGGGTGCGAATAGCGCGTCTAGTGTATACACACGTGTATACGCGTATGTCAATCGTTCTCGCCCGGGAAGCAGGGTGTTGTAGATAGTCAACCTGTCGATTGCCGGATTCCACAGGGCAAACAGGGCATTGAACAGCAGGAAAAGGAGGATCCCTTTCCCTGCAACTTTCCATGCTTTTGGTGAGGCTGTATCAGAAGCGTCGTGGTTCAATTTCACTCTTGCTCAGGGTTTGATGGCCAGTGTGGCGATGTAATTGGGCATATATTTGCCGATGATGTAGTCCTTGAAATGGTCTTCATACAGGTCGATAATATGGAAGCCGGCCGCCGTCTGCCCACCGATCTGGTCGGCCAGTGAGTGGCTGTATTCCAGGGGCAGGCCTGCGG
Organism: Anaerolineales bacterium; assembly: GCA_016927315.1. GTDB lineage: Bacteria > Chloroflexota > Anaerolineae > Anaerolineales > Villigracilaceae > JAFGMV01. Next base: position 57,155 of record JAFGMV010000109.1, read on the forward strand.
C
>JAFGMV010000110.1 GCA_016927315.1 Anaerolineales bacterium
TGGGCGCGGAGGGACTCGAACCCACGACCTCACGGATGTGAACCGTGCACTCTAACCAGCTGAGCTACGCGCCCGGGGTGTTGGCAGGTTGCTGCCACGCGGGATTATAGCCCAGGTAGGGGGCTTTGACAAGCCCGGAATAATTTTCTGGACGTGTCTTGAGCTTGCTTCTGCCGCGACCCACCTTTAATAGGGCTGCCTTTTTGTGGTGATCGACGCGTTTTTTTGTTTGGGTGTGGTTAATATATAGAAAGCACGTTATCGAGAAAATATACCGGCTCGATTTAATTCACCGGCGGGCGGATTAAATCGAGCGGCGGGCGGATTAAATCGAGCCACCGCTCGATTTGTATAGTTGACTGGTCTATGGAGGCGGCAGATAGTCCCAGGGGTTGGGTTTATACGAAGGCGTCATCAGCTCGAAATGCAGGTGAGTCCCGGATGACCTGCCGGTGCTTCCAAATGCACCGATCGCATCTCCCTGGCCGACGCTCTGTCCACAGCCGACATAGATTTCACTCAGGTGGGCATAAAGCGACTGCCAGCCGTTGCCGTGATCCAGAATGATCATATTCCCATAGCCATACTCGTTCCAGCCAGAATAGACAACTACGCCGGCGTCAACCGCATAGATGCCTTCCCCTTCGTAACCGGCGATATCGATGCCCCAGTGGTTTGATTTTGGTGAGTAGTCATAGCCAGATAAATAATGCTTGTTGGATGGCCAGACAAAATATCCATACCCGACTGCACCGCCGGAAACCGGATCGCAGGCGCCGGGGCCAAGCACGCGGGCAGATGCAGGGTTATCCCGGGTGATTCCCAGCGGCGCGCTCCAGGAGATGAATTCCCGTCTGCCTCCCGGGATGATCAGCCAGGTTCCCGGCTCGATGTCAGGGTTGGTCAAATCACTCATCCCATCCGGGTTCAGGTTGTTGCCCGGATAATTGATAATCTCATTCGCGTCAACGTCGAAGTACTTGGCGACGCCGTTCAATCCGTCACCCGCCTGCCACTGGTAATACGTCCCATCGGTTGGCAGGATGTTCAATGCCTGGTTTTCCGACAGGTTGTGCGGGTCATCCAGCAGCGTAAAATAGTTTCCCCACAAGATCGTCTCCGGCTGTAGGCCGTATTTTTCTGCGATCCCGAAGACGGTATCTCCGGCCTGGACCGTGTAGGTGACAACTTCGGTTCTGGGGCGGGAAGGGATATTGGTATGTATCCTGGCCTGGCGTTGGACGCCATAGGAGAGCGGAGCCAGGTAATTGTCTTCCTCGTTCAGGGGTTCAGCGTTCAGATCGGGGGTCGGTGTTGGTTCAATGCTTTCCAATTCCTGGGCGGTCACATTGACCGGTATGTTGTGATAAAAGCGATGCAGCAGCAGGGTCGCTCCAAGGATGATCACCAAAGAAAGGATGGTTGTGCCAGCGCGCAGGAGGGTTTCACCCAGGCCCATGCGAAGCAGTATATCCGTCCAGCGGGCAACTATATTCTGTTCAGGGAGTTGGGATGCACTATTTTCTTCTTCTGACTCCCCCCCAGGCTCCTGAAGGATGTCTTCATGGAATTCATTGTTCATTTAAATTACGTTCTCCGGGAATCATGATAACACGGCCAAAAATCAGCGTCAAGCTGGTGAAAAAAACACTTATCCGGGATTAAATTGTCAGGTTCCGCAATAAGGGTGTGGTCATGTGAATGAGCAGCAGTGCAATTCCGCATACGCTGCCGCAAATCACGATGGTGATTGGCAGGTTCCAGTTCTGTGTCATCCAACCGATCAACAGGCTGCCCAATGGGGCGGCGCCCTGTAACGCCCACAGGAAGGCGCTGAAGACGCGTCCCCGCAGCTGGTTGGGCACCTGGAGCTGTATGAGTGTAATCATGTTGGCCAGTTGCATCACGAACCCCCAACCCAGGACGACGACCAGCAGCAGGGTCATTTCGACCTGTCGGGAGAAGGCTGTTCCCAGCAGCGCGGCAATGAAGGTGAACTGGCCAATCGTCATCAGCAAACCCTTTTTGCTGTAAGAACTGAAGAACGAGATAATCAGGGCTGCGATCAGGGCGCCCACTCCCTGGGCCGTATACAGGTAGCTGGTGCGAGCGGCGGCAATGGTTTCGGTATCACCGATTTGGTAAAGCACGTCTTTTGCCAGTACCGGGATTTGTTGGATGAATGGGAAACCGGTCAGGCCAAGGATGGCCGACATCAGGATGATCATCCCTACCGATGGGGTCGATAAGATGTACCGGAAGCCTTGTTTGAATTCCTGCAGCAGGTTTTCACCCGGGGATGTATCTGGCGCCTTGTTCTCTTTAAAGCGGGTTTGCACAAAAAACAGCCCGACAATGATAAACAGGTAGCTGATGGCATTGGCAAGAAAAGCCCAGCCCTCCCCGCCCTCCCGGATAAATAACAGGAATGGCGTCACCAGGGATGGGCCCAGCACGCGTGCCGCATTGAAGATTGTCGCCTGTAAAGCGATGGCGTTGGGGAGGGCGTTTTTTCCAACCAGTTCAATCAACATGGCCTGTCTGGCGGTTACTTCAATGGCGCTGGCCGTACCGAAAATAAACGAAAGCACCACGATATGCCATATCTGGATTATCCCCATCAGCGCCAGGGCGGCCATGGTAAAGGCCTGGAGCATCATCAATGCCTGGCAGAGTATGACGGTTTTTCGCTTATCAAGATGTTCGACCAGTACTCCACCGGGCAGGGCCAGGAGGAGCATCGGCAGGGTGGCGGCAAAGCCGATTAACCCCAGGTCAAAAGGACGCCCGCTGATGCGATAGGCCAGGATTGGCTGGCTGGTATTCTGCATCCAGGTGCCGATCAGCGAAAAGAACTGCCCCACCCAGAAGATAAAAAAGTCGCGGGACTTCAGCGCGGGGAAATGCGATGACAGGGTTGTCTTGATGGACATGCGGATTATTAGACTTATTCTGCCGGTTGGATCAACTCGGGAAGATCGTTTGCCGGTTTGTTTACCAGTGTAGAGACCGGGTACGCGGCCATCCGGTCGGCCGGATAGGGCGTCAACAGGGCGTTCAGCTCGTCAGGCGTGTGTGCCTGCGGGGCGAGCCAGCGCGGATACGCTTCAGCAGGCAGGATGACCGGCATGCGGTTGTGAATGGACGCCAGGAGTTGATTGGGCTGGGTGGTGATAATCGTACAACTTTTCAAATGGCTGCCGTCCGGGCTCTGCCATTCGTCCCATAACCCGGCCAGGGCAAATGGACGGTGGTCATTCATATGGATGAAATAGGGGATCTTGTTGGCGGCGCCGGGTTGTTGCTTCCATTCATAAAATCCATCCGCCGGGATCAGGCAGCGATGGTATTTATAGCTCCCCCTGAATGCCGGTTTTTCTCCCAGGGTTTCTGCCCGGGCGTTGATCAGTCGGCTGCCGATCGATGGGTCCCTGGACCATGACGGGATCAATCCCCACAGGAAGAAATCTGCGGTATTACGGTTGTCGTTGGCAATTGCAAGGACCGGCTGCGTCGGAGCGATATTATAACGCGCCGTATATACAGCCGGGAAACTGAAATCAGAGAAAGCTTGTTGTAGATCGGCGGCATCTACTGTCAGCGTAAAGCGCCCGCACATAGATCCTCTTTTACTGTTTCAGCCTGCGATGGTCGCCGCTGCGGACTGTTACCCCGCTGGCGTCAAGGTGTTCCATCAAGGCCAGTACATACTTCCGGCTGGAACCCAGCAGGTCGCGCACTTCAGATACGGTGATCGCTCCCCTGGATTGGATTTCCGCACGGACCTTGGCGACCATCTGTTCATAGTCTGTTTTCCTGAAAATTATTTCGGGCGAGATGGTTACCAGCTGTCCTGACTGCACCAGAGCATTCAGCAGTTCTTCTCCGACTGCAGACAGGCATTCTTTTATGGAGGGGGGGCTGAACGGGGATTTTTCGAAATGCAGCAGCAAAGCCCTGACCTTTTCCTTTTGGCTGCTGTTGAACTCCACGCTGTGACCCAGGCTGGAAATAATCTCTCCGCGATCGGCCAGGATGTTTTCTTGTGCGAATCGATTGAGCAGGGCGTTGAACAATTGGGGGGATAATTTATGTCGACTTTTGAGTTCTTCCCGGCCAATACCCAGGCGCAGGGGATGCTCGCGGTGATATTTCAGGATGGTATTAATGATCTCATTTTGCAGCCGCTGCAATTGGGCGGTGGCAATGACCAGCTTTTCGCCGCCCAGCAGAACAATCTGCCGGTTATCCATAAGTTCTCGCCAGGCGAGTTGGGCAGAGTCTTCGTCAAGATGGGAATGATGGACAATTTCCTTTAAAGACACTGGACCAAGCGCCAGGCTGGCTTCCAGCAGGATCTCGGCCGGGGTTCCCTGCTTCAGGGATTCAAGCGACCGGATGACAGCCCGGTCTGCGCGCTTATGGCGTCCTTTTGGATGCGGGTCGACGATGATGCCGCCGCCGAGCGTCTCTGCCGGGGAGGGTCTCCGCAGGATGAAATGATCCCCGCGGACAGTCACAATCGGATCGCGCAGATCCAACTGCAGCCAGCCTTCTTCCCCGGGGTTGAGCTGGTCAGCGCCAAGTAAACGTACGGCGGCGATCGTTTCGCTGGCCCCGACAAAGAGTTTGACCTCACTGGCATGCCTGACAGGAGCGCCGATCCCTTTTAACAAGCGGAGATGGATATCAATCCGGCGGGTGGGTTGGTAGTTTCCCGGCAGGGTCAGCACTTCACCGCGGCGAATATCCTCCACCGCAATACCAGACACATTGACGGCTGTCCGGCTGCCCGGGACAGCCGTTTCTTCTTTTTTCTTGTGGGTCTGCAGCCCGCGGATCCGGCCCTTTATCCCGGATGGCAGGATAACGACTTCCTGCCCGATGGCAAGTTTCCCGTCGTTCAGGGTGCCTGTCAGTACGGTGCCAAAACCGGCCATACTGAAGATGCGGTCGATGGGGAGCCGCGGACGACCAAAATCAGGCCGGGCCGGTTTCGCTCCCAGGATTTCGGCCAGGGAGGCGGTCAGCGCTTCCAGACCCGATTTGTTCTGAGCCGAAACCCGGTGGATAGGAGCGTCCTGCAGGGCAGTGCCGGCTGCGGTGGTTCTGATGTCCTTCTCGACCAGGTCCAACCATTCCGGATCTTCAACCAGGTCAGTTTTTGTGACGACGATCAGGCCGGTATCGATTTGCAGCAGGTCGAGGATGGCGAGATGTTCGCGAGTTTGCGGCATAACCCCTTCATCTGCGGCAACAACCAGCAAGACCGCATCAATTCCCCCAATACCGGAAAGCATATTTTCAATGAAGTCCCTGTGCCCGGGCACATCAACAATGCCCAGTTCCTGGCCATCTGGCAGTGTCAGCCAGCCGAAGCCCAGGTCGATGGTCATCTCACGTTCCTGTTCTTCTTTCAGCCGGTCTGGGTGGACCCCGGTAAGGGCTGCAATCAGGGTGGACTTACCGTGATCGACATGCCCGGCAGTCCCGATGACGCGCATGCTATCGGGCCTTGCGTGAATGTCCCATGATGCGTTCATAGGCTGACAGCCATTCATGAGCGACATTCATGAATTCCTGAAGTTGTTTTTCGGTAACCTCAGCGGATTGGTTCAATTGGTCCTCGGCAATCTGGGTTCGATCTGAGAGGCTTGTCATGCGTTCGGTGAATTTTTCAAGGTCTTTCTGTACATTTCTCAGCGTTTCTTCCTGCGATAATGTATACCCGGTCCAGCGTTTCTGGTCGTCGGCTCTAAAGGTCACCCATTCCTGCCGCAGGCGATCTTCTCCAAGCCGCTGCATTTCAGTGATTTCATTAATCCGGCGTTCGAGTTTCTGATTCAAGTCCACATACGTGTCCTGGGCCCTCTTGGCGGCTCGCAGTGTTTCATCCAGGGACTGAATTTGTGATTCGAGGTGGGCGTTTTGTTCAGCGAATTCCTGATATTTATCACTCCATTCTTTCCAGGAGCGCTCCCGGTCAATTTCTAACAGGCTGTGCTGGTCCATAAAGGTTTCGACGCTTTTTTTGCGTTCATTTTCAACCTTCAGGATATCGTTTACACGGCCGTCAATGACTTTCAGGTTGTCGATATTCAACTGGACTTTCTCTCTATGTTCATCAAGCCGTTTGCGTAAGGACGTGATTTCACCCTGCAGGTCTGTCATCCGCTTTGAATCCTGCCGCTGGGTTTCTTCCAGTAGTTTTGTGTTGCGCTGCGCTTCCTCTCCGGAGCGGAGGATCTCTTCGATCTGTTGTTTCAGGTTGATGATCTCTTGATTCAGCCGTTGGTCTTCGATCGCATGCACTTTGAAATTATTCTTAATATCAGCCGGATCAGCAGATGCTTTGAATTTCTGCAGGACAGTATTTAAGTCTTCCAGGTCTTTTTTTTGCCGGCTGGTTAATTCTTTTTCTCTTTGTGTAAAGCGTTCTTCAATCTTCGCGATTTCCTTGCTGAAATCATCGCGCTGCTTGTTTATCACCTCGTTAAACTGATTCAGGCGTGCAGTAGTTATAGTCGCCTCGGCGATATCTTTGCTGATAGATCTTGTTTTTAGTTCGAGGGCATTCAGGGTCCCTTCTATGGACGCCAACCGTTCTCCAAGGGTGGTGATCATGGCTTTATCTTTACGGTGTTCTTCGTCGAGCCATTCCAGACGTTTTACGATTTGTTCGAATTCCATCGATCCCTCCGGGTGATAAGTTGAGCGTTTAGGGGGAGACCCTACAAAAAAAGTGCGTTGGATCGTTATTGCGAAGTCGATTACCACAACGGACTGAGAGTAGATTATAGCATGGTTGTTTTTGAAGAAGAAGCAATGTGTATTTGGGTCAATGTCCCAAATGCTCAAAAGCGACCGGAAGGTAGCGAAAGAACGGATGCACTATTTGTGGGAACAGGCCCAGCGCAAACAGGGTGAGGATGCCGACCCCAATCAGCACAGTCTGGTATATGTCTTCATTCAACTGCCAGGGTATATTTTCAGTTGTCGTGGATAAATTTGTCATGGTACGAATGGCGCCTGCCAACAAACCAAATATACCGATCAGTATCCAGAAGATCGTCGTAAGAGATTGTGTGGATAGTTTTTCGAGCAGCACCAGACGAAACGGGAATCCGGCGGTTAGAGGAAAGCCTGCTGCAGAGAGCTGCGCCAGGGTGAGCCCGATTGTTGCAACCGGGTAGGATCTGGCAATCCCTTTCAGGTGCAGAAGATTGAGACTGCCAGCTTTCGATTGCAGGACGGAAAGAGAAAGCGCCCAGATGGCCATTGTAAGTGCGCGCGGGATCGTGAGGCGAAAGGCGATCTCGACGCCAGTTTCAGGCAGCAGACTCAAGGCCAGCAAGTAAAAGCCAGTTTCAACAATGGCTGCGTACCCCAGCATTCGTCCGAGGTGGTTTTGAAAAGCGGCCCAGATACCGCCGGTAACGACCATGATGAGCCCGGCAATGCGCAGGGCCTGTGGGATCGTTTCAGAGTTTCTCAACCAGGAGTATCGATCCAGAAAGCCCAGGACAAATAGCATGGCAATCGTCGGTAGTATCCACAGGATGAAACTGACAATATACGGGTGGTTGTCCTCTGACAACATCGGTATCCAGCTGTAGAGCGGGAAGACGGAAAATAAGAATGCAAACCCAAGTGACAGCATGATTGTTGATTGGATTGCGAGCGCCAGGTCTCCCGGGCTGGCCTCTACACCGGGAAGCAACCAGCCTGCAAAGAGAATGAAAGGCATTGCCAGGGTCTGATAGATCAAGAAGCGAATCACACCCCGGCTTACGGGCTTTCCAAAGGGGACCAGCAAGGGGATGGATAAAAGCACAGCCATTTCGATCAGAAGGGCAGCATAGAGAAAGGGATCTACCGCGAAGGAGGCCACCAGCAGTGAAGTGATCACCAACCCGAACGGAACCAGGCGTCTGGATACCTGTGCAACTCCGGATCCGAAAAACCAGAAGGCCAGTAAGCCATAGATGATGCCCAGGCCGGTCTGATCTTCCTGTCCGAGGGTCAGGCTGCGTCCCAGGATTTGCAAAGAGGAAGTGATCTTGTATGAGAACGGCCCGAACCGCAGGGCGAGATCAACTGGAATGAAAGCAGCAGTCAACGCCAGGATGGCAGAAACGATACCGCCAATAATGACTATGTGCTGCTGTCGATTAATCAAAAGAGTTAAGCCGGCAGCCAGAACCGGTATGATGATCCACAAGAATATCGCATTCATTCGGTTTTGTTCCAGTTCGGAGCGATGAGTATGTATGAACCGACCAGGGCTAATCCAAGGGCGGTACCGGTAAGCAAGGCTGCAACCAGCACCGATCCTTCGATCGCAGCATAAATGGTTTCGAATCCGGCTAGAACGGTTAACAAGCTCAGGATGACCCGGAAATACTGTGTTGTGATACCCAGGTGTAAAATGCCGATCCCGATTAAGATTAAACTGCTGGTCACCTCCTGCAAACCGATCCCCGGAAGGAATTGAGGTATTTGTGGTGTAATGGCAAGTGCAATAACGGATACAATGCTCACAGCAAATATTCGGAAGGCATGCCCTTGCTGCCAGTTTTCTTCAACCTCCCTTACCTGACCTTGAATTTCATTATAGGTAATGCCCAGGATCGCCGTAACCATCCAACCGGTTATCAGTTTGGTCGCTGCCATGGCCAGGGGCCAGTGTAGTTGTACCAACCAAAAAACGCCCAGGTATTGAACCGCCAGAAGACCCAACTGAATACGCCAATCGCGGCTTAACAATAACCCGGCGGAGGTCAGCAGCATGATAACAGAAACAGTCCAGGAAACTATCGTGGTGAGCATTTGTTATGGCGTCCCCAGGTACATGCGGGAAAAGAAAAAAGCCAGGAACAAGAGCGCCCACAAAATTCCGCCATCCCCTTCGAGAACATTGGAAAATACCAGGCTGAGGCGACAGGCTTGGTGGTACATCCACTGAAAAAAGTTATAGGGCGTATCACTCCAGGAGGTGGTTGGCCCCTTTGGCCGGGTTGTGTGCAAATTCCTGATCATTCTCAGGCGCGACCCGAAACGATAAATAAGCAGCCCTGACACAAACGCAAGCGGTCCGGCAATCAAGTTCCCGGGTTCCTGGGCTCCTTCCCATCCCCAGAGACCAAGCAGGATGTGAATGGAAACCAGGATCACAATACCAGCGGGATAAATATTCCTGGCCCATATGGGCTGGGATTCGATTTTATTCCCAAATGGGTATAAGACATTTCGTATGTATCCGGAGAGCAGTAAAGCCTGGGTAGCGACAAAAAAGGGTGATAACCACCAGTAATCCGTCAGGTGGGATGACCAACCAGATGCGGTTGGAGAGAAAGGCAGGGCGCTCAAGCCCCAGGCGCCAGCCAACAGAAGGCGAGTGAGCCAGCGCTCCTGGATTGAAGACAGAAACAAAGCGCCGCCGACCAGGATCAGGGCGATGCCCCAGGAGACAGAGCCAGCCGGGTTGCCCTGGAGTGCTGAAGCGACAGAAAGTGCGGCCAGGGCAATGATCCAGAAAGGACGACCATTCAAATCGTTCGATGAGCGGAACCACATCCAACCGCCATAGACCGCGGCCAGGGCAGTCAGGACCATCAGGTAGGGTATGGCCGGCGAGTTCGTGCTGACCGGGGGGATTCGGGAAAGCAGCATCATGCTGGAAGCTGCTGATACCAGTCTCAGCGTTGTTCCAAAGCCGCGCCGGATAGCCGATTCGGACGGATAGGGTAAATGCAGGGGGAAAACCCCAAGGCGCAGGCCTGCCGCAATGATCAGGTAGATCGTGATTTGAGGAGGGGTTGATCGAAAATCCAGGGGAGATCCATTTGCCAGACTCAGCAGGCTGGCCCAAATTAAAACACCAATCCCGGCCATGCGTGATACGAAGGCGAAAATCACCTGCCTGCTGGCTTGTGTACCGGTCACGGTTCGTAATTGTGTTACCAGTTCCACGAGATCGATAGCCGCCCAGACCATAACCAGGGTTAGTGGATTATCCGCCAGAACAGCCAGCAAACCAAAACCGATTAATGCCAGGGTACCAGCCCAAGAGAGCGGGTTTGGATAATCCTCCAGGGTGGCAGAGGTCAATATTACAGATAATGCCAGTGTTGTCAGGCTGATTGCATAAGGCCAGGAGAAAGCGTCGATGACAAATCTAGGCGACTCAGGAAACATGGCTGCCGGTTTCCAGGATGGGAGTTCAAAGATAACCGGTGTATGAAATTGCCAGATAATGGTGGTGATCCATGCAAGCAGGATGCCGCCTGCTGCAACCAGCCAGGTGTAGCGAAATTCTGGCCTGATCCATTGCAGGATCAACAGGGTCAAGGCTGTCAGGAAGATGAGAGAAGTAGTTAGAGGGATTATCATAGGATGAGATAATTTTATCAGGTTTGTTGGAACAATTCTGTTGTACAATCGGCAGGTGAACGGGCATACAAGAAATTGACTGACAGGAGCCAGTCGTAGAGATAATTATATAGAGGTGATGATTGTCCATTCAAAAACATTCTCGTGGAACAAAGCTGACAGGCTGTATGGTTTTTATTGTGATTATGGCGGGAATGTTCCCGTCTGCCTGTTCTGGTGTGTCGGAACAAGATCCGGTGTTAATCACACCCGACGGCGCCTTCATTACCTCGACACCTTTTCAACCAGGTGCAGATGCGGCGCCGGTAATTTCTGGCACCAAGACACCCATACCCACAACAACCCCGCTCCGGAATATTATTCTCGAAAAATCACAATATCCCACAACAACGGCTGCTGCAGAAATCGTGGAAAGCGGGGTTCCTTTTCTTCAACCGCAAAGCGTCAATCCCCTGACCGGGCTGCTGGTCGCTGACGCAGCGTTGTTGGACCGCCGGCCAATCGCGATAAAGATAACCAATTACCCCCGTTATGTGCGTCCACAGTTTGGGTTATCCCGTTCTGATGTAGTCTTTGAATATTATATTGAAGATCAATTGACACGCTTTATTGCGGTCTTTTATGGACAGAGTCCGGAACAGGTCGGGCCGGTTCGATCCGGACGATTCTTTGATGAGCACATTGCCCGTATGTATCATGCGTTTCTGGTTTTCAAGTATGCCGATGAGCGCGTCTTTACTCATCTCAAGGAGAGTGATATATCCGATTTTCTGGTTGTGCCCAGCAATGGCGCCTGTCCCCCATTCCTGGTCGGTAAAGATGCTGTAGATACTTATAACAATATATTTTTCAACACGACCCGGTTAAATACCTGTGTCCAGAATAAGGAGATCGATAACTCGCGGCAGAAAATTAAAAGCGGCTTTTTCTATAACTGGGAAGTACCTTCTACTTTATCCGGCGAAGTAGTCTACACCAGCTATTCAGTGGATGATTATAATTACTGGGAATACGATCCGGACTCAAAACGCTATTATCGTTACCAGGAAGTGGATGATACGCGTAACGGCAAACCGGAAACGTATGCGTTGTTAAATGACCGGCTGACGGGCGAACCTGTTACTGCTGAAAATGTTATTGTACTGTTTGTTTCACATAATTTTGCCAACCAGTGGGACCAGGAAGATGAAGTCTATCATATCGATTTGTTAAACTCAGGGAATGCGATCGTTTTTCGTGATGGCCTGGCGGTTCGGGGGAAATGGTACCGGTCCGACATCGATCAACCCCTGCTCATTACAGATCTATATGGTCTTGCTGTGCCCTTGCGACCCGGCAGGACCTTTTACCAGATTATCGGCATTTCGTCGGTTTTCTGGCAGGATGGCAAAGAATGGCGTTTTGTTTTCAGTACACCGTAACAAGTAAAATGTTCCGGAACCAGGGAATCATTGCGCCGGGTTGAGGGCGGCGGCATAACCGCAGGAAGACATGACAGTTCTTATGGTGAGGGCAAGCGCGTCTACATGCGATGATCTGGTCGTATTTTGAGCATAACTGATCCTGTTGTGGAAAAAAAGCGCACCCTGCCCTCTCCCGGTGGGAGAGGGGGAAGTCGTCCTGATTGGCGCCATGCTTGAGGCGATGGAAAATTATCTGGTACAGGATGGATGGCTTTGGAAGACTCTTATACAGGAAAAACAAGCCTCTAATGGCAATTTGAGCATACATTCAACGCGATTGTCCTGCTCTTAGGGGATTGTCGGAGCGTGGTGGGGAGGGTAAAATACTAAGGTGTCAAAAGGCCGCAGGTTTGACTGGCGCTTTTTTGCAAGAGGAGACCGTATGACATTTGACCCTGCTTTTCTGAGCAACTTTGTACTTGTTTTAACGGCTTTCGGAGGGGCGTTTTTAGCAGCCCTTTGGATCAGTCTGATCTATTGGACTTATCGCGACACCCGGAGTCGGACTCGAGATCGCCTGGTGCAGATCTTGTCGACACTGCTTGTTGCGGTTTTGAATATTCCCGGGATACTGGTGTATCTGATCCTGCGGCCAAACAGGACGCTTGAAGAAGAGTACCAGCAAACACTGGAAGAAGAGGCATTGCTGCAGGCATTGGAAGATTTACCTCTCTGCCCGGGTTGTGAACGCCGTGTGAGGGATGACTGGCAGGTCTGTCCAAACTGCCACACCAAACTGAAAAAGGATTGCCATAACTGTGGGAAGCTGATGGAACTTCCCTGGAATCTATGCCCTTTTTGCGGGACTCCCGCTCCGGGTATGCGAATGGAGGGAGCTAACCTGGATGATGCCTTGCGTGAATTGGAATTGTCGCAGCAGGGAAGTGATGATGAAGATCGATCGGGGAAGTCAGTCGGCTGATCTTATCCGCGGCAGACCGGCTGTGATTTACAATTGTTCAATTCGATCACTGTATTCTTATTGATGCTGGCGATTTCATTTAAAAAATGAATTGTGTAAGTCTTTTCAGGCCGTTCTATAGGGATTGGCCTGACTTTTTGTCATGGATAATGCGATGCGGAAAAGTTTTTCATTAATATTATTTGTTGTTTCCCTTCTGGCCGCGTGCCGGCCATCGGCAGCCGGAACACCAACGGTAACCCCAACTCCAACGCCTGTTCCTGTGGCGGCCCCTTCATTCTCGGGTTTATGGATGGGAAAATCTGTCCCGGAAAAACTGCGGCAGGATGCTTTTTCCTGGGGCCAGCCGGTAGTGACCTCGGCCAAACAGACCGCCCTCCAGCTTGATTTTTCCCCGACTGTTGGCGGCCATTCTATTGATTGGGTTTATGCCCTGGCGGCGCCGTTTCCGACAATAATAGACGGTGTCACCGAGGAAGAATTACTGCAAGCCTGGAGCGGCTCTCAAGCAGGTGTACTTGATGGCCAGGTGTGGATGACAGATGATACCCTGGCAGCGTTCACACTGCTGTGGGGTGAACCGGCTCAGGGACTGGTCCGAATTGAAAATTCTGATGAGCTGCTCCAGCTGGCCTGGGATAACAAGCCTGCCTGGGCGATTATCCCATTTGAAAATGTTGAGCCGCGCTGGAAGGTGCTGAGCGTAAACGGACAATCTCCTATTCACAAAGACTTTGTGAAGGAAGAATACCCGCTGGTCATCCATTTTGAATTAACCTGCACCGCAGACTGTCCGGGCGATCTTCCGTCTGGCAATCACGATCCGTCCAAAATAACGACTGTCGTTATGACCGGTGTGACTGCGATGGTACGAGCTACAGCCTACACAATGGAGTTGAAGGGGGCGACTACCCCGGGCGCCCGCATCCAGGAATGGTTATATCTGGCCGATATCGCCCATGTCAGTAATGAAGTGCCATTTTTTGACAAATGCCCCCCACCGAACCCGAACTATCTGGGTTATATTTTTTGCAGTAACCCGGAATATATTGTTCTCTTCGATTATCTTGGGATTGACGTGGTTGAGTTGACTGGCGATCACTTCGATAATTATGGGGTGGAGGCGATGTTACAAACCCTCGATACTTACAAGCGCCATAACATGCAGTATTATGGCGGCGGCGCTAATATTGATGAAGCCATCCAACCCATTCTGGTTGAAGCCAATGGAGTAAAGTTCGCCTTTATTGCCTGTAATGCCAAGGGTGAACGATACTATCCGAAAGCCGCCAAGAATCGACCTGGCGCGGCGCCCTGTCTCAGGGAATATATGACGGATCAGATCGCCTCACTGCGGTCTCAGGGGTATATTCCCATTGCGACCTTCCAGCATGAGGAATACTATTCGCCGGAGCCCCGTCCGGAGCAGCTGCGCGATTTCCGTATGATGGCTGACGCTGGCGCCGTACTCGTGAGCGGCAGTCAGGCCCATTTCCCGCAGATGATGGAATTCTACGGAGATTCTTTTATCCACTATGGATTGGGCAACTTGTTCTTTGACCAGATGTATTACACTTATCCAGATGGAAGAGTGACAACGCTTACCCGGAGAGAATTCATTGACCGGCATGTTTTTTATGACGGCGCCTATATCAATACGGAACTATTGACTGCAATGCTGTCGGATTATGCCAGCCCTATCCCGATGACCGAAGCAGAGCGATATGAATTCCTGGCAGATTACTTTAATGCTTCCGGTTGGGGTCCTTTCCCGCCTTATCCTGAACCGGAGCCGGGTCCAACGCCAACCCCAATCAGCGTGCCAGCCCTGACCCCGCAGAAGTAAGGAAATCAGTATGTGTTACCAGGACACAGGTCTATGAATATATTTGATATTACCCTTCCGGTGTCGAAACGTGTGCCAACCTGGCCTGGTGACCCGGAGATCTTGGTTCAACAGATCGAAGCGATGGACAAAGGTTCAAGTTACAACCTGACTTACCTCCACACAAGTGCTCACTCCGGCACCCATGTGGATGCTCCGCATCACTTTTTGAATAACAACAATACTGTCGAGGATCTTCCCCTGGAGGTGTTGACCGGCAGCGCTTATGTGGCAGTGCTTCGAAGTGATATTATGCAGATTACAGCCGGTGTTTTGGATAGCATGCAAATCCCGCTGGGAGTTGAACGCCTGCTTTTCAAAACGCGGAATTCAAAATTCTGGGCAAATGGAGAAACTGAGTTCCAAACGGATTACACCGCCGTAGTAAAGGATGGCGCTGAGTGGTTGGTGACCCGGGGGATAAGGCTGGTCGGAATTGATTACCTGTCAATTGCCCCATTTAAAGATGGAACTCAGGTGCATCGGATATTGTTGAATGCAGGCATGGTCATTGTTGAAGGTCTGGATTTGTCGAAGGTGTCAGAGGGGCGCTACCAGCTTTATTGCCTGCCGATCAAATTGGTTGGTGCAGACGGTGCGCCCGCCCGGGCGATATTGATCAGGTAAATAGCCAGATGGGGACAGATGTCGGGCTGTTAGCCAGGCGGCCGGTTACTATTTTCCGCTGGAATTCATTTCCTTGCGAACGGTATGGTAAAGACTTTCTGCTTTCAACTCGCTAAGGGCCAGGCAGGGAGCCTCCAGGTGTTTGGATAACATTCGAGCCAGGCCCTGGTCAAATGCCTGGTGTTCCATGTTAATCACGATGCTGCGAACCTTCTCGTTGGCAATCAAATCAGCGAAGCGATAGGCTTCGTCTTGGGGAGGTTGTGGACCAACGGAAACATTACCGGCGCCATCGGTCAAGATAATGAGCAGCGGTTCTACATCGGGATGAGAATACTTCTCCTGGCGCAGTACATCATATGCCATTAGCAGCCCGGCCGAAAGCGGGGTCTTTCCGCCAACCGGAATATCTGCCAGTGCGCGCTGTGCAAGTTGAATAGAATTGGTTGGGGGCAGGATCAGCGTTGCTCGATCTTTTTGAAAGACGATTAATCCAACCCGATCCCTTCTTTGATAAGCATCAGTCAGGAGAGACAGGATGGCCCCCTTGGTGGCGTTCATCCTTTCCGCGACTGCCATCGACCAGGAAGCGTCTACCAGGAAAAGCACCAGGTTTGCTACTTTCTTAACGCGTATTTTGCGCTGCAGATCACTTTTGCGGATAGCAAACGCCACTTTTTTGCGCTGCTCACTGCGTTCTTTCTGGTGCGGGGCGGCAGCCCGGAATGTGGCGTCGAACGCGACGTCGTTGGTCTTGCCATTCGCCGGGGTAGCCCGAATATAGCGACCATGCTTGCGTTCTGTACGGGTTAGTGAACGACGCCCGGCATGGTGTCTGGTTAGTTTATCGAGCGGGGTATTCAAACGACGCGGATCGAAGGTCTCACCGACCTTGATATTTTGTCCGCCTTCCCACCAGTTGCTTGAGGCAGTGTCGAAGACCTCTTTCGAGTTTGGTTCTGGCTGGCCTGTCTCGGGGCCTTCTTCGACCTCGTCATCCAGCCTTAAGTTTTTTTTTGATCAGTATCCTGTTCGGCCTTTTGGCTGTTGTCGGCTTCACCTTCCGAATTGGTCTCTCCGGCTAACTGCTCAATGCGTTCCTGGAGTTGCTCGGTAGTCATC
The DNA here is from genome assembly GCA_016927315.1 of Anaerolineales bacterium. GTDB lineage: Bacteria > Chloroflexota > Anaerolineae > Anaerolineales > Villigracilaceae > JAFGMV01. Next base: position 16,412 of record JAFGMV010000110.1, read on the forward strand.
TCGGCTTGCTGGAATGGCGTGCGCTTGATCCTGTGCGGGAGCGCCAGTTCAGCTGCCAGGGCAATATCGAGATCGGTGATGGTTGTGCGTCCGTCGAAGGCGGCCTGGGCGCGGGCTGTCTTTAGGATCACCAGGTCTGCGCGATGACCGTCGACATTTAAAGAAGATGTGAGTGCGGCAATTGACAGCAAATCCCGATTGGTATAGCTGACCTGATTGACAAGCGTGCGGGCTTGTGAAATTTTGTTGGAGAGTTCCTGCTCTTTTTGCAGCCATTCTTGGCGGAATGCTTCGGTATCTCTCTCATAAGCCAGATTGCGTTCCATAATGATCACGCGTTCCCGGGCATTTCGAATACCAACTATCTCTACAGAAAGCGCAAAGCGGTCCAGTAATTGGGGGCGTAGATCACCTTCTTCAGGGTTCATAGTACCGACCAGGATGAAGCGCGCTGGGTGCGAGAAGGAAATCCCTTCGCGTTCAACGATGTTCATTCCCATGGCGGCCGAGTCGAGCAGCAGGTCTACAACGTGGTCGTCTAGTAAATTCACTTCATCTATGTACAACAATCCACGGTTGGCCGAGGCCAGGATGCCGGGTTCAAAATGACGTTCCCCTTTCTGGATTGCTTTTTCAATGTCAAGAGTGCCAACCACGCGGTCTTCTGTTGCAGATACTGGCAGATTGATGAAAGGGGTCGGTCGGGCTGCTGTGGGAAGTTCAGCGCCGCCGGACGCGCGTTCCCGGCATTCTGTACACCAGGTGTTAGGTTTGTCCGGGTCACAGCCAAACCGGCAATCCTGGACGATCTCAACGTTGGGCAGCAATGCCGCCAGAGAACGGGCTGCGGTCGACTTGGCAGTACCTCGTTCACCACGAATAAGGACGCCCCCAATGCGTGTATCGACTGCATTGAGGATTAACGCGCGGATCATACGTTCCTGTCCGACAATTGCTGTAAAGGGAAAAATTGCTGGCATAATAAAATAACCTCAGACACGTATTATAATCCACCTCTTCTTTATGACAAGGGGGGCTTTGCCATTGGGTAAGCGCATTAGAAAAAAATTACCCATCATAACGATGTCATTGCGAGTGAGTGTTCTTCACCAAGCGAAGCAATCTCCTGATTTCAGGATTTTGCCCATTTAACGCGAGATTGCTTCGGGCTGACGCCTTCGCAATGACAGGTCACTCTTGTTTTTGACTGTAAATAATCCAAATGCGCTTGCCCCAGGTGCTTTGCCTTTATGATACCTGATAACTGATGGCTAAACGGTTATTGAAAAAGCGGGTCTCATGAGGCTGAAAACATTGTCTGTGTTGTTGTTCACAAACCAGGCGTTGATGATGGATATCTACAATCTGACCGATCAGGTGTTTATTTATTCCCTTCTGAGCGGATAACTTCATAGTAAAACAACTCCTGCTTAGGGTTGCAAAGTTGTTCATTACACCTTATAATCCAGGTTACATTTTTTAATCGGAGTTAGTCACGTGATGGAACAACATGAAGCCCAAAATGGGCAGGGGGCTGCTGCGTCAGCAGAAAACCCGCAGACAGAACAGATCGAACAAGTAGAAACAAATACTAATCTTCAAAGTATGGAAGCCTTGCTGGAAAATGAGGCGTTTAGTATTGAATTGCCTTCCCAGGGCGAGATTCGCACAGGTACGATTGCGAGTTTGAGTACCAGCCAGATCCTGGTGAGCATTGGGACCAAATCTGAAGGTCTGATCATTGGTCGAGAGTTGGATCAGATTCCTCCGGAAGAGATCGAAGCTCTTGAGGTTGGTCAGGAGGTGCCGGTTTATGTAGTTAATCCTGAAGATGCAAACGGCAATGTAATACTCTCCTATACTCGCGCTCGTGAGCAAATTAACTGGGATGAGGTTGAAGAATTACAGTCATCCGACCAGGTCATTGACAGCAAGGTGAGCGGGTACAACAAAGGTGGTCTGATTGTTACCGTAAAGGGCTTGCGTGGATTTGTACCGGCCTCCCAGGTGGGTGTTGCCCGGCGGAGTATGGCTGTGGGTGACACACCTGAGCAGCGTTGGGGGAAGATGGCAGGCGAAGAGATTTCGGTTCGCATTATTGAAGTTGACCGGGAACGCCGCCGGTTAATTCTATCTGAGCGTGCGGCGGGTTCTGAATCCCGTCAGGCCATTAAAGAACGGGTGATAGAAGACCTTGAAGAAGGGAAGGTTTATAAAGGTCGTGTTACCAGTCTGGCAGATTTTGGTGCTTTTGTGAATATCAATGGAGCGGATGGCCTGGTCCACCTTTCTGAATTGTCCTGGGATCACATTGATCATCCCCGGGATGTCCTGGAGGTGGGGCAGGAAGTTGACGTTAAGGTAATTGGCATTGATAGAGATAAGAAACGAATCGGATTGTCTATTCGCCAGTTGAGCGGTGATCCCTGGAAAGACCGTGTTGAGAAGTTCAAGATTGGAGACCTTGTCGAAGGCGTGATTACCCGTCTGACCAAGTTTGGAGCGTTTGCCCGCCTCGAGAGCGATATTGAAGGCCTGATCCATATTTCTGAACTGAGCGAACAGCGGATTGAGCATCCCAAAGAAGTATTGAAAGAAGGAGATGTCGTCAATTTGCGTATCATACGAATTGATCCGGATCAACACCGGATTGGATTGAGTTTGCGCAAGGTTGATTCAGCCGCTTATGTTGACAAGGATATGAAGATGCTGGCTGAAGAACTCATGGCAGATGATGATGAAGCATCAGAAGATGTACCTGTACCTGAAGAAAAATTAGACTCGGAACTTGCTTTGGAAACCACAGCTCCCGCAGGTGAAGAGATCGTTGGTGTTGAGGCGGCACAAGAGAGTGCTGAACCTGTTGCTGAAGAAGAGGTAAAAGAAGTCTCTTCTGATGAAGAGTCAGAAGACTGACAAAACAAAGAGCGCACCCCAGCAGGTGCGCTCTTTTCTCCCACTGGCATTTCAAAATGCCCCCACTCATTGATTCTCACGAAGACCTGGCCTGGAATATACTGACTTTTGGCCGTGACTACACCCGGTCGGTAATCGAGACACGCCAGTTGGAGCGAAATACCCAGGCTGTCAAAGAGAATGGGGATGTTCTACTTGGTTGGCCGGAATGGCGGCAGGGGCAGGTGGCTGTGGTATTTTCCACACTTCATGCTGCTCCCGCCAGGCGGGTAGAGTTTGCCTGGGAATCGCAAATATACCCGGATGGTGATTATGAAAATGCCCACAGGCTTTATCGAAATCAACTGGGGGTGTATCATCGTCTGGTTGAAACGCATCCAGATAAATTCTGCTTGATCCGTACGACGGATGAATTGGATCAGGTCTGGGAACATTGGCAGGGGCCATCTTTTCCGGATGCCGAATGCCCGCTTGGTATGGTGCTTATGATTGAGGGAGCGGACGGAGTCAGAACTCCTGATGAAGTGAGCGAGTGGTGGGATTTGGGAGTGCGAATTATCTGTCCTGCCTGGGCAGGAACGCGCTATTGTGGCGGAACCTTAGAGCCTGGTCCATTGACGAAAGATGGGGTTGCATTACTGGACGCAATGGATGCTTGTGGTTTTATTCTCGACCTTAGCCATATGGATGAAGCTGCGGCCTTGCAAGCATTGGAGATATATGCGGGTGTTGTTGTCGCTACCCATGCCAATGCAGCGGCTTTGCTAAAAGGAAATGAAAGTAACCGGCACTTGAGTGATCGTGTTTTGTCCGGTCTTATTGAGAGGGGGGGGGTCATTGGCGTAGTCCCTTATAATATGTTTCTCGAGTCTGGATGGAAAACCAGTGATCCCAGGACTGGCATCACCCTGAAGCATGTTTCCAATCAAATAGACTATATTTGTCAAATAGCAGGAGATGCGTTTCACGTAGGAATTGGGTCGGATTTCGATGGCGGCTTTGGTTTGCAGGCTGTTCCAGAAGATGTAGACAGTATTGCCGACCTGCAAAAAATTACTCCGTTATTGGAAGATCAAGGGTATAGTAACTATGATCTTGAAGCCATATTCAACCAGAATTGGCGGAATATTTTGAACAAGAGCTTACCCAATTCATGAGCCAAATAAATTTCAGGCGCTCTGGCCATTCGAGCGGTCTTGGTAATAACCAAGACCCACCTTCCCGTTTTCGGGTGAGAACCGGGTTGTTCGTGACGACACTGGGGTTTGTGGTCTTTATCATTGGAGCAAAACCTGAGTGGTTCAACCTTGACCGCAGCCCGGTGGTGGGATTTGTCCAGATAGCGGTTTTCCTGATCGGGCTGGCGCTGCTTTGCGTTGGGGGGTATCTGGGGTTGGTGGTTTTATGGGCGGGCGGGCAGCGTTCTATTCTGGCGGATATCGGTTTGCGCCTGGTGACGACAGGATATGTCGTTGCGGTTTTTGCTGGTATGGCCGATGTGTTTGGTATGGGTTCTCATCCCTTACCCTCTGTCCCATACTTTGGACCGTGGCAGGCCGGTGGGGTAGTCATCGGTCAAAGCGTTATTGCTCTTGGTTTCCTGATGTTGATTCCTTATAAGCGAAAACAGAAACCCGGATAAGTATTTCCTACGGGGGAACAATAATTTTTATGCAAGTAAACCTTCTTGACCCAGTTGATTTCAAAATGCTATAATGAATATATACTTGTTGGTATAGGTTGGTATATGTTTGTCGCCTAGCCTCCTGAAAGGGTTTTATGAAGCGCCAACAGCATGTCAGACCCCTGTATCAGGTAGTGATGGATTCGATCCTGGGGCAGATTGAAACCGGAGAGCTGAAGGCTCAGGAAAGACTCCCCTCTGAAAGTGAGTTATGTGATTTGTTTTCAGTAGGGCGAAATACTGTCCGTCGGGCGCTCAGTGAGCTGGTAGATGAGGGAGTTCTTAAGACCCTTCCTGGTTTGGGAACCTTTGTTGAGGATAGCCGGGTCACAAAGACAGCCGAATATTTACTCGGTTTTACGCAAGAAATGCACCTGCACCAGAGAACGGTTACCAGTCAGGTGCTTGAAGCTAAGATCATTGCTGCCGACCCTTACCTGACACGCCGACTCAGGGTTCAGCTTGGTGCTGAAATTGTATTTTTATATCGGGTACGAGAGATGGACGGAGAGCCAATAGCCATCGAACGCTCTTATTTACCTCACTCGCTTTGTCCCAATTTATTGGCATATGATTTTTCGAACAACTCACTCTATAGAACCTTATCAGATATTTATAACCGGAAGCCCTTTCATGCCGAGCAGGAAATTGAAGCCAGTTTCGCTACTTCTGAAGTAGCGAAACTCTTGAAACTGCGTATGCCAGCCGTTGTGTTGGTGTTTCATCGAGAAACTTATCTGGCATCGGGTGAAGTAATAGAATATGTTGATTCGGAACTGCGTGCTGATCGTTTCCGATTTTATGCCAATTTACGGTTACAATCTACGCATGAAGAAGGCGCCTTTCGCCGGCTGCCCGTATATGAGGTTCACAGGGAATGAATGCAATAACGGATGTGGAGTTAAAAGAAATCGTTGAGAAAGTTGTGTCGCGTACGCTCAACGGGGAGAAACCCCGGCAGGCTGAAGCGGGCAGCGCAGCAACAGGATCCGAAATTGAATTGACTGGATCTCGAATCGTCGCGATTGGCGCCGACCATGGCGGGTATAAGATGAAAGAAATGCTCATTGAACACTTGATGAAATCTGGTTACAAGGTGTTTGATTGCGGGACTGATAGTACGGAGGCTGTGGATTATCCTGATTTCGCCTTTGCCGTTGCAGAGAAAGTCAGTCAGGGACAGGCCTGGAGGGGGATTGTGATTGATGGAGCGGGGATTGGCAGTTGTATGGCTGCCAATAAGGTGCCGGGGGTGCGGGCGGCGATGTGTTATGACTATTCTACAGCTGTAAACAGCCGTGAACATAATGATGCCAATGTACTTACTCTAGGTGCGGGGTTGTTGGGAGATACCCTGGTACGCTTGATTGTCGACGTCTGGTTGAAGACCGAATTGGGTGGTGAGCGTCATGCTCGCAGGGTTGCCAAAATCACCACCATTGAGAAAAAATATTTGAAACCTGGATAATTGTATGCCTGCTGATATGACAAATGTCGAAAAGATCGTAGAAGTTGTAACCCGGGAGGTCTTACTGGCCCTGGCTGAACAGGAGCAGTTGGCTATAACCGCCCAAACCGACGACAAAATCAAACACGAATGCGCAGAAGGGATTTGCGTCAAGACTTGCTTCGATGATGTCGGCCAGGTGATTAGCGCCGGTGCAGAGCGATTAACCTCAACTCTGGGGGGGATACCGAACGATCTGAACGTCGCTTCTACCATAGATCATACCTTGTTGAAACCGGACGCAACGCCTGATCAAATTGCCCAGCTCTGTTTTGAAGCCCGTAAATATGGTTTTGCCTCAGTTTGTGTCAATCCGGGGCATGTCAGGTTATGCGCTGATCTGCTGCGCGATTCGGAGGTTAAGGTTTGTACTGTCGTCGGCTTCCCATTGGGAGCTACATCTCCTGAATCAAAGGTTTATGAGACAGAAACAGCCCTCAGGGATGGCGCCACCGAGATCGATATGGTTATCAATATTGGCGCCCTCAAGGGAGGGGATCATACCTGGGTTGCACGTGATATCCGGGGAGTGGTCAGGGCAGCGCACGCCGCAGGAGCGATTGTGAAAGTTATTATTGAGACAGCATTATTGAACAACGACGAAAAAGTGACAGCCTGCCTGTTATCGAAAGAAGCAGGGGCAGATTTTGTGAAAACCTCCACCGGTTTTGCTGGGGGGGGGGCAACGGTTGAGGATGTCGCTTTGATGAGAAGGGTGGTCGGGCCTGAGATGGGCGTGAAAGCTTCTGGTGGTGTACACACCTATGAAGAAGCGAAAAGCATGGTCGCTGCAGGTGCAACCCGTATTGGCGCCAGCGCAGGCGTGAAAATCGTGCAGGAAGCCCCGGAAGATAAAGCAGTATCCGCTCCAGTCAAGGCTTATTAGGGATACCTATGCTTATTGCCAGAGTGGTTGGCGCTGCAATTTCAACGATCAAGGATCGTCGCGTTGAGAACACCAAGCTGCTTGTTCTGAAGCAGGCTGACCATACCGGCCAGGTTATCGGTAAACCTTTCGTGGCGATAGATCTGGTCGATGCCGGTGAAGGGGAGTTGGTGCTGACCGGGCATGGGTCCAGTGCCAGACAGACATACCTGACCAAAGATTGTCCGGTAGATGCGGTTGTGGTAGCTGTGATTGACCATTTGGAAGTTGATGGTGAAGTCGTATTTCGCAAGGAGTGAGTACGAATGCTGATTTCAAAAGTAATCGGCTCGACGGTTTCCACAGTTAAGAATGAGAATTTGATCGGGTGTAAGTTGTTGATACTGCGCCAGGCTGACGAAACCGGTAAGCCATTCGGAAAGCCTTATGTTGCCGTGGACACTCTGGATGCAGGGATTGGTGATCTGGTCTTGACGGCCCATGGTTCCAGCGGCAGACAGACAACGCAGACAAAAAATAGTCCGGTTGATGCAGTCATCATGGCAGTGATTGATCATCTCAGTGTTGGTGGTCAGGTTTCGTATCGAAAAGAATAGTTCGATGGATGTTCAGTAAAGGAACGCTTCATGGTCTTGGCAGATAAGGATTTGCTTTCAATTCAGGAAGCCCGCCAGTTGGTCGATCAAGCCTGCGAAGCTCAACAGAAATGGGCAAAGGCTTCTCAGGCGCAGGTCGATCGTGTTTGTGCGGCTATGGCTGATGCAGCTTATCTTGCTTCGGAACGGTTGGGGCGTATGGCGGCTGAAGAGACCGGATTTGGTGTTCCGGAACACAAGAAATTGAAGAACGAATTTGGCTCCAAGTTCGTATGGGAAAGCATTCGTGATATTACAACGGTTGGCATTATCAACCATGATGTTGAGCGAAAAATATTTGAAATCGCGTGGCCGATGGGTGTGATTGCGGGTTTGATCCCCAGCACCAACCCGACTTCTACGGTTATGAACAAGGTGTTGATCTCGGTCAAGGCTCGCAATGCGATTGTGATCGCACCGCATCCATCAGCCAGTCAGTGCTGTCTTGAAACGGCCAGGCTGATGGCAGCTGCCGCAGAGGCAGCTGGCGCCCCGCAGGGTCTGGTCAATTGCATGACCCAGATAAACCTTCAGGGCACCCAGGAATTGATGTCTCATAAACATACAGCCGTTATTTTGGCAACAGGGGGGAGTGATATGGTCCGGGCAGCGCATTCGCAGGGAAAACCGGCCTATGGGGTTGGCCCGGGGAATGTACCTGTTTATGTGGATCGCAGCGCGGACCTTGAACGGGCTGCCAGATATATTGTTGCCAGCAAAGCGTTCGATCACTCTGTGATCTGTGCTACTGAACAGGCGGTTGTTGCAGATCTACCCATTGCCGGCCGGCTGGCGCAGTTGATGGAAGCAGAAGGCGCTTACTTCATTGACGAACAGCAGGCCGAGGCGCTTCGGAAAACCTTATTTTTCCCAAATGGAGCTATCAATCCCGCCTCGGTAGGGAAATCTCCTCAATATCTGGCAGCATTGGCCGGAATTCAAGTACCACCGCGGGCTAGAATATTGACGGCGCGTTTGAACAGGGTGGGCAGGGAGGAACCCCTATCGCGCGAGAAACTGACAACTGTGCTGGGTTGGTACGAAGCGGATGGTTGGGAAGCGGGTTGTGAACGCTGTATTGAGATAATCCGTTTCGGTGGTCGCGGTCACAGTATCGTCATCCATGCTGCCGACGAAAAAGTGATCATGGCTTTTGGATTGGAGAAGCCTGTTTTTAGAATTGCGGTCAATACCATGGCCACGCTGGGCGCGATTGGTATGACCACCAGGGTAATGCCCTCATTGACCCTGGGTTCGGGAGGCATTGGGGGCGCTATCACCGGCGACAACATCACCGTGTATCATTTGTTCAATGTCAAACGGATGGCCTATGAAGCAGCGCCTCCTCCGGAAAGCGCCTTACGATCGGGTACGGTTCCAGCGGGACCGGTGGCTGGAGCCGATCCGCAAGAAATTACAAAAGTTGTTGAAGAAGTGGTTCGAGAAATCTTGAACTCTAACTAAACCTGGTTTGAATACCAAACCCATTAAAGGAGTAAAGTATGGCTCAAAATCCTGCACTCATCGCACTTGGAATGGTCGAAACCCGTGGACTGGTTGGCGCTATTGAAGCAGCCGATGCGATGGTCAAGGCGGCAAATGTGACCTTGATCGGTTCGGAGTATGTCGGTGGTGGGTATGTGACTGTCATGGTACGGGGCGACGTCGGCGCAGTCAAGGCCGCAACGGATGCTGGCGGCGCGGCCGCCAAGCGTGTTGGCGAGCTTGTGTCTGTACATGTCATCCCTCGCCCGCACGATCATGTCGAAATGATCCTGCCGCAGAGTTCCAAGGGCAGTATCAGTGGGCGCACTACCAGCGGAGCTAAGTAATTATCACCCGGGAGTGTCTCGCCCGGCCTGAGTTGCTCCAGATTCTCAATCGCGCCGAAGATGTTATCCGTTGGGTCGAGAGTCCCATGGAGAGAACACTTCAAGCTCTTCCGCGGGTTCATCCTCCTGCAGGAAGAATGCGGGTTGGTGTTGATCTCGGTACCGCTTATCTTGTCCTGGTAGTGCTGGATGAGCATGGACAACCGGTCACCGGTGAATACCAGTTCGCCCGGGTTGTTCGCGATGGGGTCGTCGTTGATTACGTCGGTGCGGTCGATCGTTTATCGGCCATGAAGCAGCGCGTTGAGTCATCTCTTGGCGTCGAACTGAAACAGGCTTTTGGAAGTTATCCGCCGGGAGTACCGCAGGCTGAGGTAAGGGCGGTGGCCAATGTCATCGAGGCGGCTGGTATGTTATGTTCGGGTCTGATCGATGAGCCGACTGCCGCGAATGCCTTGCTTGGCCTTGAAAACGGAGTCATTGTTGATGTGGGCGGCGGCACAACCGGAATCGCTATCCTGTCTGATGGGAAGGTGGTTTATTCTTCAGATGAGCCAACCGGCGGCGTCCACTTCTCTTTGGTAATTGCCGGTGCTCATGATATTTCTTTTGAAGAAGCCGAGGCCATGAAAATTGATCCATCTCAACAGGAACGATTGTTTCCAACCATTCGCCCGGTAATGGAAAAGGTTGCGAGTATCATTGCCCGGCATCTGGATTTTTACCAGCAGGGAAGCGGCCAATCAGTAGACCATATCGTGCTGGTTGGCGGTACTTCAAAGTTTCCGGGGATCGCAGGTGTGATTGAAGATTTCACCGGAATAAGAACGGAAGCGCCAGCCCAACCTCTATTTGTGACGCCGATTGGGATCGCCCTGCACGATCATATTTTGGTGTAGTAATGCCGCCAGTCAGGAGAGTTTATGGCAGCTGAAGGATTTTCACTACGTTGTTATTCTTATCTGGATCGGATGCAGCCGCAGTATGCAGCCTTTGTAGGGACCGTTACCCAGGGTGATCTGCCAACCGAAGGGATGGCCTCTCTGTACATTGAAATGGCTCCCGGAAATGAGGTATTCCGGACTGTTGATATCGCAGTTAAAGCTACAGAGGCAAAACCCGGTGCACAGATCGTCGAGCGTGAGTTTGGTATGTTTGAGATACATTCCCATAATCAGGCTGCTGTGCTTGAGGCTGGCAGGATTGTGCTTGAGCGGCTGGGACTAAAAATCGAAGATCGTATTCGACCGAAAGTTGCATCGGTCCAGTTGATTACAAATGTTGATCCTTATCAGGCCCAACTGCTTAACCGTTTTCGCCGGGGAAGTATGCTTGTACCCGGCCAGACCCTTCTGGTAGTTGAATGTGCACCGGCTGCTTATATCAATTATGCCTGTAATGAAGCTGAGAAAAAAGCCAGCATTGATATTGTTCATGTCAGTTCCGTAGGGCGGTTTGGCCGGATGTGGTTATCAGGAACTGAATCTGAAGCCCAGACAGCCAGGGATGCAGCCATTCGCGCCCTGGAAGACCAGGAAGGCAGGGATGGATAATATGCCCAAGACCTTTTATACCGAACGTGATGTTGAAGTCCTGATAGCTCAAGGTGTGAAATCCCTGATTGTGGATGAAGATGTAGTCCTGACTGACCTGGCGTATGAAAAAGCCCAAAAGGTAGGATTAGAATTACTGCGGCAGGACGACAAGCCGCCGGCTGCACCTGTGCGGCCGTACATTGCGGCGAAGCCTTCGACAGCCGACAGGAGGCCGGCGCCTGTCGCCGACCAACCACAAGCGCCTCCGCAGGAAGCCACAGCGGCTGACGTTGTTGAAGAGATAGATTTGCACCAACGGGTATATCAGGCAGCCCTGGCTCGTTTGGGGGATGCTGTTGATCCCAAACTGTTGGATACTATCGTTGGGCGAGTATTGAAGAGCATCCATACGAAGTAGGTTTTGGAATGTTATTAGGGCGCGTACACGGAACGGCAGTCTGCACGATCAAGTATCCCGATATGAAGGGGTTGAAGCTGCTGGTTGTCCAACCGTTGGACAATCAGCTCAAGCCTGTTGGGCCAATGCAGGTGGCGGCGGATGTGGTGCATGCCGGGAAGGGGGACTTGTGCGTGATGGTCCGGTCAAGGGAAGCAGCCCTGTCAATGGCGGAGCATAAATTCACGCCAGTTGACCTGGCGCTGATCGGTATTGTTGATCAGTTGGATGTGCGTCCGGACGGCGACTTTGATGTTATCCTAAAAAAGGGCGCAACCCACTATTCATGATGAGCACAGATGATACTAGGTAAAGTTACCGGAACGGTTGTGACCACAATCAGCCACCCCCATTATGACAATCGTCGTTTGTTGGTTGTCCAGCCACTCATGCTGCCCGGCGCCGAACCGGAAGGCGACTTCATCGCAGTTGACAATACCCAGGCTGGTATAGGGGATACTGTATTGGTTAACCGTGAAGGAAATGGCGCGCGCGCAGTTCTCGATCTACCGGATGGTTGTATTATTTCTGTGATTGTGGGAATCGTTGATACTGTATATATTGAGGCAATGGAATAAAGAAAAATGCGAATTCCTTTGGTTGCGGGAAACTGGAAACTAAATAACACCTCAACACAGGCCTATAAGCTGGTTGTTGAAATGATTCCGGTACTCCGTACGATACGGGATGTCGAAATCCTGGTTTGCCCACCGTTTACGGCGCTGATGGCCGTCTCGCGTTTGACCAGGGACACCAATATTCGCCTGGGGGCCCAGAATATGTACTGGGAAGCCAGCGGTGCTTTTACCGGCGAGATATCACCAATCATGATCGCAGAGTTCTGTCAGTATGTGATCCTGGGGCATTCTGAACGACGGGCTTACTTTGGGGAAACGGATAATGCAGTTAACCGAAAAGTTCATGCAGCGCTGGCAGCCGGGTTGAGACCGGTTGTTTGTGTGGGAGAAACACTGGAAGAAAATGAAACCGGCCGGGCCTCGGGTGTGGTTTCCAGGCAGGTGAGAGAAGCACTTTTAGGAGTTGACCTGCTAGACATAGACAAGCTTGTGATTGCCTACGAGCCGGTCTGGGCGATTGGAACTGGAAAAGCGGCCGCTCCGGATGGGGTAAACACCCTCCTGGCGGATATTGTGCGAGGCACGCTCCGCGGTATGTTTACTGAAGCTGGTGCACAGGCAGTCCGGATCTTATACGGAGGTTCGGTAAACCCGGAGAATGCGGCCAGCTTTTTCAGGCAGCCTGAAATTGATGGCGCCCTGGTTGGCGGCGCCAGCCTGAAGGCTGCTTCCTTTGTTGCTCTGGTTGAGGCTGCTCAAAGGTAAACGAATCTTTTGGGCCACCAGAAGGTGGTTTCAAACAAGTCGGATGAACGCGAAAATTGAATCAGGTTCACTCTCCAGAAGGCACTCCTTACAGTGGTGTCTTTTTTTGTTTTCAGCAGCGGTGCTGGCCTATGAAATCAACCTGACACGATTATTCTCAGTAACGCAGTTTTACCATTTTGCGTTTATGATCGTCAGTATTGCATTGCTGGGCTTCGGGGCCAGCGGTACTTTCCTGGCGCTGTTTCCGGGTCTTGCTGAGCAAAACCTAAACTCTTTCCTTGGCTGGACCTCTCTGGCAGCCGGGACCAGCATACTGCTCTCTTATCTTGTGATCAACCGGCTGCCCTTTGATTCGTTCAGCCTGGTGGTTGACCGGCGGCAAATTTGGATCCTGGTGCTGCATTACCTGGTGCTGACCATGCCTTTCCTTTTCAATGGGTTGGCGATTACAGGTCTGTTGTCAGCCTATCCCGCTGCAGTTGGGAGAACCTACGCAGTGAACCTGACAGGTTCTGCCGCGGGTTGTCTCCTCGGGCTGCTGCTGCCCTCCTGGCTGGGCGGTGAGGGGACAGTTGTTTTTAGCAGCGGGCTGGCAGCACTTGGCGCCTGGGTGGCCCTTTCGGATTCTCTGCGGGGAGTGAAGACAAGGTTCGCTCCGATCTTGATTGCCTCGTTCCTGCTGCTGTTCTCATTATCCGATATGGGGATGCGTTTGATGAGTGGTACGGGTATTCCCGGACTCGAACTGCATCTTTCACCCTACAAAGCGCTCTCATACGCCCAGCAGTACCCGGATGCACAGGTCGTCTTTCAACGCTGGAACAGTTTTTCGCGGGTGGATGTGGTCCGCAGCCAGGGTATACGTTCACTGCCCGGCTTGAGTTATCGTTATCTTGCGCAGCTGCCCGCGCAGGATGGTTTGTTTATCGATGGGGATGAACTCAGCCCCATCCTTCATCCGGAGGGTGAGTTAGCGTTTACCGGTTACCTGCCAGCTGCCATTGCTTATCAACTTCGCCCGCAGGCGGAAGTCCTGGTGGTTGAACCGCTGGGCGGCCTGGATATTGTGACTGCCCGGGCCATGGGCGCCGGGCAGATAACAGTTGTCGAGGCCAACCCTTTGGTGATCGAAGCCGTAGGGCAGAGCTATTCAGGTGCAGACCTGCAGGTGGTCAACCAGAATGAGCGCAGTTTCCTGCGCCGGACAGAGCAGGAATTTGATTTAATTGTATTTTCCCTGGCCAGTACCTATCACCCGGTGGGATCAGGGGCATACAGCCTGTCGGAGAACTATCGGTACACAGTCGAGTCTTTCCAGGAGGCGCTTGTCCATTTGAAACCGGGTGGAATGCTGGTCATTACCCGCTGGCTGCAGGATCCGCCCAGTGAGACCCTGAAAATTTTTGGGTTATCGGTTACCGCCCTGGAAGGAATTGGCGGCCAGCCTGAAGATCAGATGGTTACCTTTCGCGGTTACCAAACCGGAACCTTCCTGATCAGCAAGAACCCCTATACTGGAGATGAGTTGGAGACAATCCGGAAGTTCCTTGCAGAGCGGAGCTTTGATCTGACCTATGCGCCTGATATTCAACCCGCAGAGACCAACCGCTACAACATACTGGCGGAACCAGTCTACAGCCAGGAATACCGCAAGTTGCTGGAAAGCCAACCGCGCAGTACCTATTATGCTGCTTATCCCAGCCTGGTTGCTCCACCGACCGATGATCATCCTTTCTTTGGTCATTACTTCAAGTGGTCACAGGCGCCGCAGGTCTGGGCCCAGTTGGGGCATACCTGGCAGCCTTTTGGCGGGGCGGGATATTTTGTGATTCTGGTCTTGCTGGGTATGGTGATTTTATTGGCGGGCGCTTTGATTTTGCTTCCGGTTGCGCTGAAGCGGAAAACCTTCAACGGGATGCGGCTAGCCGGGCCGCTGACATATTTTGGTACGATTGGTCTGGCCTATTTATTGGTCGAAATTCCATTGATCCAGTATTTCATTCTCTTCCTTGGACATCCGTCTTATGCCCTGGCGGCTGTCCTTTTCAGCCTGCTGGTTTTTTCTGGGTTGGGCAGCCGTTTTAGTGACCGCTTCCCCATACAGTGGGCGCTGGTATTTCTGATTGTTCTGATTCTCAGTTATCCGCATTTGTTACCGGGGGTCTTCAATCTGATGTTAGGGCTGCCCTTGCCGCCACGGCTGGGGGTGACGCTGGCGCTGCTTGCGCCGGCCGGCTTCTTGATGGGCATGCCATTTCCCGCAGCGATCAGGATTTTTTCAACCGTCACAGGCCGGACAGAAAAAACAGCCTGGGCGTGGGCCGTCAATGGCGCCGTGTCGGTAATTTCCTCCGTGGTGGCAGCCCTGCTGGCGCTGACATTTGGGTTTAGTTGGGTGCTAAGGTTGGGGGCGGTCTGCTATCTGGCTGCTTTATTGACCGGGGCGTTTACTTGGCATTGGGGTCGCTCTTTATCCCTTCACCGGTGAAGGGGACGAAGCCAACATCACCGATGTTGTAAGCCTGCAGTTCTCCATCTTCAATGACGAACTTCCATAGGGTCTGGTACCAGCCCGGAGGCCCAATCGGAATTACAATCCGCCCTTGATCGGCCAGCTGTTCCACTAGAGGCGGCGGCAGGTGGTCGGGTGCGGCTGTGACGATGATGGCGTCAAAAGGAGCCTGTTCTGGCCAGCCGTAGTACCCATCCCCCTGCCTGGTATGGATTCCGGTATAACCCAGTTCGTCCAGTACCAGAGCGGCTCTGTCTGCTAATTCCGGGACGATCTCGATGGAATAGACCTCAACATAGCCAAGTTCAGCCAGAACGGCCGCCTGATAGCCAGACCCGGTACCGATTTCAAGTACTTTCTGGCCGGGTTTGAGGTCCAGTAGTTCTGTCATCCAGGCGACAACATAAGGTTGGGAGATGGTCTGACCAAAGCCGATCGGCAGGGCGCTGTCTGTGTAGGCCTGTCCGATCATGTCTTCCGGTACGAAGCGGTGCCTTGGAACAGTCCGCATAGCTTCCAGCACGTGCTCATCACTGATCCCCCGGCTGGCAATCTGTTTCTCGACCAGTTCAAGACGCTGATGGGTATAAGGGTCCTGCTCGGCTGCCTGCTGGGAAACGGCTGTGGCAGGGGGGCGGCAGCCGGATAAGATCAATACCGCTGCCAATATCAGTTTGGGAGGTTGTTTGCGGGCTCTCCCTTGGCTGTTGATCGCCAGTGCGTCCATAGTTTCATTATAGGTGGTTTTGGTATCGGGGGCAATCCGAACGCTGCAGGTAAGCGGATTCCGGGTGTGTTATCTTGACATTCCGGGTGGTTCGTAGGATAATAAATGCAAGTAAACACTTGCATGTAAAAAGGCTGACCTATGAGTGATAAGCCCAGAACTTCTACTTCTGAACTAACCAGAGATCGAATAATTGAAGCCGCTTCCCAACTCTTTGCTGAAAGAGGGTTCTCCGGAACAACCACGCGTGCGATTTCAGAGCGGGCAGGGATCAATGAAGTAACCCTGTTCCGTCATTTTGGCAGCAAGGAAAAACTGGCCAGGGCAATCATGGAAAAGCATGGCGGCGAGGCCATTGCGGGTGATATTGAACTGCGCTTCAGTGGCAATTACGAACAGGATCTGACCCTTATGGGCCGGATGATGATGAAGGTCATGATCGAGAAAGTGGACGCCATCCGGATGGCGATTTGCGAATCGGGCAAATTCCCTGAGTTTCAGCAGGTGGTGGCAGAAAACCCACGTCAGCTGCGGAAGATGTTGGCCCGGTATTTTCAAAGCCAGATGGATGCCAGGGTCATTCATCCGGGGCATCCGGAAACCCTGGCCCAGGCTTTCCTGGGGATGTTTTTCTCTTATACGGTCTTGAGCGGTTTGCTGAAGGATTCGCTCGAGCCGGAAATATCTCAGACAGAAATTGTCAACCAGTTCGTGGCCGTGTTCTTACGCGGGACCTGTATTGAGGATTGAACCATGGAAAATAAAAATGCAATTGAAGTAAAGTCGGTGAGGCGCTGCTTTGGTTCACTGACGGCAGTTGAAGATTTATCGTTTGAGGTTGACAAAGGAGAAATTTTTGGTCTCCTGGGGCCGAATGGCGCCGGCAAGACAACCACCATCAACCTGATGCTCGGTTTATTGGCGCCCCAACAGGGGAAGGTCCTTGTACTGGGTTACGATGTGGCCACCCAGACCCGTCAGGTCTATCATCGCGTTGGCTATGTGCCGCAGGATACCAACCTGTACCAGGACCTCAGTGCAGAAGAGAATCTCTGGCATCATGCTGCCCTGTATTGTCAGGATTTGAAAGTTGCCGGTGAACGCATGCAAGAACTTCTGAACTTCACTAGTTTGTGGCAGCGCAGGAAGGACCCCGTCAGGAACTTCTCGGGAGGCATGAAGCGCCGGCTGGCATTGGCGCGTGCACTCCTGCATGACCCGGATATTATTTTCTTCGATGAACCTACCCTGGGCGTGGACGTACAGGGACGATTTGCACTTTGGGAGCATATCCAGCTGCAGCGCGAGGCAGGCAAAACTTTCGTTATATCAACCAATAACATGACTGAAGCCGATACGTTATGTGATCGGTTGTTGATTATTGACCACGGCAGAGCCGTTGCGCTGAACACCCCTGAAAACCTGAAGGCTGATATGCGCTACGATGTGGTTTCTATCCGGACTTCACCGCCGGTCACTGAACCGCAAAGCTTTCTTTCAAGTTTTCCGGTCCAAAATATTTCTCGTCCGCAGCCCGATGAACTGCGTTTTGAAATGCAGGGCGCTGAAACCCGGGTAGCCTCATTAATCCAGGCTGTCAGCCGGGACTACCAGTTGAGTTCTATTTTGATTGCACGCCCATCCCTGGATGATGTCTTCCTGTTCCATACCGGGCGTGCCTTACGGGAGTAACCTGATGAGGCGTTTCCTTTTTCTGCTACTGAACGAATTCCGGTTATCGCGGACAGCCCTGGTGGTCCACCTGATTGCGGTCTTACAGCCAACCCTGATGTATGCCTTGATGGCAAGCATCATGGTGGTTCCCACCTTTGATATGCTGGTTGTGCGGTCGGACACAGAACTGGCAAAAGATTTGACAGCCGCCATGGATCAGGTCGGTTCCCCGATCGGGCCGAACTATATTCACCCGGTCCTGGTTGCGGAAGCAGATCCCGGTCACCGGCAGGTGATTGAACTTGTTAATCAGGATCAGGAGCCGGTTGCATTTCAGCGCTTTGGATATATTGACAGCAATCTGGTTAAGAACCTGCGTAACCGCCTGACGGCGGCGCTGCTGGCGCTTTGGAATGAGCGCCTCGGCAGCCGGGCAGTGACTGTCAACCAGCACCCCTGGCTTCCCCGGGATGTGCCCTACGCGGTTTATTTCGGGATGGCCATGATCCCGCTGGCCGCCTACCTGGCGGCAGCCATGATCGGCGGCTACCTGATGGCCCAGGAATTTGAACAGGGCACCATTCTTGAATACCGGCTCAGTCCTGTATCCGCCTTTCTGCTGCTGGCGGCCAAACTGACCCGTTTGCTGCTGACCGGTTTGCTGGCGGCTTCTTTCCTATACATCACCCTGGGCCTGGTGACCGGATTTTGGTCCAGTTCGGTCCTGGCCGTTTGTCTGCTCCTGCTGCCCCTGACCCTGATTGCTGCCTGCATCGGTCTGCTGGCCGGAATGCTGACTCGCAGCAGCCTGCCATCCTTCCTGATTGGGTTGGCCAGCGCTTTTGTGTTTTGGTTGATTGGCAGTGGTTTTGGGTTGGCGGCCGGTTTTTCGCCGCTCTTTGAGCGGATCAGCCGGCTGATCCCGAATACAGTTGTGATCGAACTGATCTTTCCATATTATTACTACGGCCGGCAGGTGGCCGCCAATCCGGCTGCGGGTGGGCTGCAGCTGGCAGGCTGCTGTTTGGTTCTGGGAGCCCTGGTGGTGCTCGTATACCGCCAACGTGTACTGAACATGGAGCCCTGATCGATGAAACGCTTATGGATACTTTTCAAAACGGAATTTAACGTCTGGAGGCATGATCCCATTACCGCCCTGGGCGGTGTCATCCCCTGTATCTTTATTTTGCTGGCTTTTGCCCTGCTGTTCGGCGGACGCCTGAGTTTTAAGATCGCGGTGATTAACCACGATCGCGGTCAGTATGGCCGGCGGCTGGTGGAAACTTTCGACAAAGCCATTTCTCCCCTCGATAATGCACCTTACTATGCGGTCCAAGATCTGGATGAGGCGCAGGCAAGGCAAGCCTTTAAAGAATACCGCATCGATGGTTTCTGGATTATCCCGGAAGATTTCTCAGACCGGATCGCAGCTGGAGACCATCCTGAGATTGATATGTATTTCATGAACTACAACGATGACCGGGCCAAGAATCACCGTATCTATTCTGCAGAAGTTCTGTGGCAGTTCTACCAGGATATTGGCCAGCCAGCCCCACTGTTGGGGATGAAAGAATCTTACCCTCTGCCAGTAATGATCGATTGGGTTTCGATTATCTCGGTCGGCATCGTGCTGCTGTCCATTACACTGGGAGGGATCTTTAATATGTTCATCCTGACCTATAAAGCCCAAAGCAGCAAGGTTACCCTGGAAATCGGTCTTTCACCGCGCTCCCTTGGCTGGGTACTGTTTCCCAAAACGGTACTGGCCCTGATCTTTGGGCTGGCGACCGGGACATTATTTTTGCTGCTGATCCGCATCTGGATGGGCTTCTGGCCAGCCGGGTATCTGTGGGCGGTCTTTTTACTGGCCGGGTTGGTGGCGGTCTTCTGGACCCAGGCGGCGCTGGTAATGGGATTGGTCGCGCGAAATTATATGTCGGGGGCCGTCAGTGTTGTCCTGGGCGCCATGATCATTTTCTTTATCGGGGGCGGACTTTCAATGGTCCGGGCGAATAAGGATGCGGTCACCTGGGTAGCCTGGATGTTTCCCAATACTCATGCTGTCGACCCAATTCGCGACCTGGTGCTGTTCAATATGTGGCCGTTGGATTTCTGGCCGGTATTGTTGCGGTTGTTGGGGTTTGCTGCAGCGGCGCTGCTTTTGGGCAGTATCTTTTCGGCTCGAAAACTGCGCCGCCTGGGTTAGTCTGGCTCAATTATCTGGGTCTGGCTGCACCAGGGGCATTTTGTCAGTTCCCTGGCGATGGTGGCTTTGCATTGGGGGTTGGAGCAGGTACGGCTTTCCAGCGGCGACAGGCCTCCTCCGGCCAGGTCCAGAATCTCGGCCGGGGTCAGCAGGGCTGGCTGGGATTCCGGCTGCGGTTTCTCCTTGCGGGAGAACAGCCGTTTCAGGAATCCGCCCTGTTGCTGCACTTTTTCCCTGCCGGTCCCTTGCGAATGATCTCCCTGTCTGGCTCGGGAGAAACCAGCCTCCGGTTGAATCCCGCCCCTGTCTTCTTCAGTCTTTGAGACGACTCTTTTCCGGACTCCAACGGATGTTGTACTGGACGGTTGGTAGGAGCCGGGCAGTTCAAGTTCGGCGCCGCAGCAAGAATAGTTGGGGCGTTTCTGCAGTCCGGCAGGGTTGGAGTGTACCAGTGTCAGATTTCCACACTGTGGGCAGACCAGCGCCGGGTCACTGGCAGGCAGAGCCTGTGCGTTGATTGCCAGCAGACGGGCGATGGCCAGGATGTTTTCAGGATCGGTTCTCAGGATCTGCCTGCAGCAGCTGGCTTGCCGGTCAGGATCATTGCTCAGAGCTGCCAGCAGTTCCCAGGCCTGGGCATTATCCGGGTTACCGCGCAGCAAGTATCCCAGAGCCTTGCTGGCCTCTTCGATTTCACCGGCCTTGATTAATTGGTAGATGAGTTCTCTTTTGAAGCGCAACTTTCCTCAGAGCTTCCCGAAGGCTACTCCTTTAAAGGTCCAGCCGCAGCCAATGACTGCTTCCTGGATGGGTTTCTTGATCTCGTGGGTGCTGAATCGGTATTTGTAGACCTGCCCCGGAGTAAGTTCTTCGGTATACGCATAGGCTGTCCCGAACTCTATCGACTGTTTCTGACCCTGGAAGTATTCCGCGGCAAAGGAGATTTCAGGAATCCCCGCTTTCCAGCTGATATTGTACTCACGGTCGCTGGTGCGCACCTCATGCTTTTCGGCATCAAATTTCATAAAAATCCGGAAGACAGATTTGATCCCTGCTTTGGCGAACAACTCAAACCAATCGGCATCAACAATCCTCCATTCAGCGATCAGGTCAACATTGTCCTTTTGTCCATCAATAATCCTGAACGGGGCGGTCGGACGATTGATCCCCAGGATTGCTTCTCGGACTTCCTCTTGTGTTCGTAAGGGTGTGTTTTTGTCGGGTCTCTTGGTAGAGCTCAGCATATCAAAGAGTTTCATGGTTCCTCGCAGAGATAGTGGTTTGGGTGTAAGTTCCTTCTTATTATAAAGCAACTGGTCATAAACAGCCTCTCCAGGGTCAGGAAATGGGTGAGTGGATATTCTATTGATAAGGTAAATTATCGAAAGCAACCAGGCGATCAAGATAGAATATACGGGCTCCAGGCCAGACTCCCCCAGAAGTAAGGATTATTGGACCGTACAGAATAAAAGCTCCACTTTTTCCATCATGGCTGGATCGTCTGCCGGATTCTGGCGGGTCATTTTGCAGACCTGGCTGTTGACATAGTCATCATTTGCTGTCTTTTCTGCAATATCAGTCAGGGTATCCATGTTTCCTGTTTGCATGGATGCGTGTATAAATGGCATCCACTCGATTGTATCCAGGGGGAAATATCCATTTCTGGCTGCCTCTTCCCCAAGACCAAGGACTTCGTTCCAGTTTTCACGTTGGTGTGCAAGAGAGGCTTTTTCATAATAATAGCACCAGTCATGTTCCGGTTCCGCTCCGAATATGTTCTCTGGGGGACGCCGCCCACCCTGTTCCACAAGGACACGGTCGATTTCTGAGTAGGGGGCAATCGTCATAATCGAGTCGCTCTCAAATGAAGAGTAACCTGGCAGGGAACTGTCCATAACATGTACACAGGAATTTGGCGTTGGCTTGCTGATAACCAGCACGTTGCGATAATTTCGGTAAGTCAACACTGACCGGCGGTTGCTGAACTCCTGACCCTGTTTGGTCAGGATGTTAAGGGTGGTGTCTCTGTTCAACAGCGCCGCGTAAATACCGCCTTGGATGTAACCTTCTTTGACCCCCTCGGGATAGTAGATCATATTTGCGGGGCCCCACACATGATAGTCTTCCTTGATGCGTCCGTCTGGATTGTTGGCAACGATTGTGGTCCCCTGTTCCAGTTGTGGGATCCGCCAGCTGACCTGCCACCAAAATGAGTTCACGATGGAGGCGGTCTTTAGATAGTAAGTAGAATTCGCTCCATGGGTCAGTATTGCAATAAGAACAAAAAAAGCAGCCAGGGTAGTTCTCAACCATTTTACTGATAGTGAATATAGAATAGCGACCAGTACCATCACGGCCCCGGTAGAACTGATCAGGGTATAACGGGAGTAGCCCGGGAACGAGACCTGCCGGTTTACTAAAATGATTGGCAGCAGACCGGCTGCCGCAGCGGCCATTCCCAGAAGGAAGGCCTCCTTTCTCCAATCTGACTGTTGGGCAGAACCGATATTGGTTTTTTCGTTCGTATTTGAATTCGATTCCAGCCAGTGTTTGAGCAGCACGGTGATACCCGTTCCAATAGCAGCTATGCCCAACCCGAGGTTCACAAATTGCTGCTCCTGTCCGGTGATGAGTTGAAAGTACGGCATCCCCCAGGCTGTCAAAACTACAGAGACTGTACTCTGGAACCAATTGACCAGATACCTGCTGCCGGTTCCCAGATGGGAAGATGTCAGGACACTCAGCTGACTGCCTATGTCAGTTGC
This sequence comes from Anaerolineales bacterium, assembly GCA_016927315.1. Taxonomy (GTDB): domain Bacteria; phylum Chloroflexota; class Anaerolineae; order Anaerolineales; family Villigracilaceae; genus JAFGMV01. The sequence goes on from JAFGMV010000110.1 coordinate 39,094, forward strand.
CGACCTGGCCGATTCGAAAAAGAAAACTTTCCAGGTCAGGAAGACCAGCGGGATCATAAGAAAGGGCAGCCATCGCACAAGCACCTTCCATGTTTTTTGCAGCCAGGAACCCTGCTCGCGAAACAGGACAACAACCAATAGAAGTACTCGGATCGCTTCGAAACCGATGTAGTATTCCATTTGCCAGAGATAGAACCATCCCAGGAGTATCGCGCCAATGGTCCAGGCGGCCCGGGTATTTTTCCTGCTCGCGGTAACTGCCTTGACGGTCAGCGCCAGGGAGAAAGTAGCCGCTGCCAGGGCGATCAGGTGGCATTGATAGTCAATCGCATTGGGTTGGTTCAAAAAGCCCGGATAGATCAGGAACAGCAGCGCCATCAGCGCGCCGGCAGTCCTTTCTTTCGGCCACAATTGGGAGAACAACCAGTAAATCCCCAGACCGCTCATCAGGCGCACGATATAGGCGCTGATGTTGTAGTAAAGGATATTGTCTCCAAACAAACGATAAACAGGTATCATCACCAGGGCTCTGGCGGGTCGATCTTCACTAAAAACAGACAGGAATGCCGATGGGCCGCCTACCCTGGCGGCATACATGAGATACCAGTCATCGTTAAAGTAACTGAAGCGGCCGATCCATGGTAAATAGGTGATGGCTGATACGATCACCAGCAGGCAAACCGGTAAGAACCAGGCGGAAGATAGTAAACGCGTAATTGTCTTTCTCATGTTTGAAATATCCATTGTTTATTATTTTAACGGACCTGGCAATTGGCGGCGGTCGAATGGTCCCTATCCTTTATTCGGCCTGGCCTCGGTTTTCCAGTCAAGCGAAGATTTACCATGAACAAGGTCTGGTGCAGTATAAACAATCTTCTGGAGTTTTTCAAGCAGAGAATACTGGTATGATTGGGCAAACGACAAAAACCTTGGACGGCATACTATCAGGAGCTTTACTTCCAATGCTGCTTGGCGCCCGTAAAATTGAATTGAATACCGGTACTCACTCTTATTTTGACAGCGGTGGGGATGCTCCCGCGTTGCTGCTGCTGCACAGCTTTTCTTTCCGGGAAGGTGCGTATCCCCTGTTGGAAGAACTCAGCCCAAATCTGCGGGTGGTTGTCCCGGAACTGCCTTTTACCGGACGAGAACCTTTTGCGCTTCCACATCGCCTGGACAATTATGTGCACTTCCTGCTGGAATTCGTGAGGGCGTTGGGACTAGAACAGCCCTCGATTTTCGGTAACTCGGTCGGAGGTACGTTAGGATTGATGTGCTGCCAGCGTGCCTCCAATTCGTTTGATCGCTTGATCGTCAGGTCCCCGCTGTACACCAGGATTCAACCTCCCGGCTGGCTGCAGAGCAGAACGCTCAACAAACTCCAGTGGCTGCTCTCGGGCAACCGCTTCCTGGCGTACAGGCTGCTGGAGATTTTCTACAGCCAGGGCGCAAAGGGTTCTCCCTTGAAGGAAGAACAGGGAAAGCGGCCTCTGCCATACCGGGCAGGTGAGATCGACCCGGTGGTGGTCAGCCGCTTCCTGGGTCACCTGGTTCAGGTTGAGATAGCTGAGCAGCTGCATGAAGTTGCCAATAAGACCCTGATCTTGTGGGGAGAGCACGATAGTTTTGTTGTGCCTTCGTGGGGTGAGAAGCTGCAGCAACTGCTGCCCGACGCACAGATCAGGCTGATGCCAGGTGAGTACCATAATATTGCAACTGTCGATCTGAGCAGGCTGGCGGAGGAGGTTGTCGGGTTTATCGACCAGACCGATTAAAAGCCAGGTATCGAAGTGCGAATAAACACACATTTCCATCCAATATGCGATTGTGCTTAGTCTTCCAGCCAATCCCGGTGCGGCTGCCTGTCCATTTCCCGGATTGTCTTTGTATCTTCTTTTGGCATGTCGCGCATTTCGATCGGGTTAGTTCTCGTTTCTTCCGGGTATTCAGCATAAGCCAGGCTGTCCCTGAAGTCACTTTTGGCGATCTTGACCAATTCCGGGAACTGCTCCAGGTCCCCGTTGGCGAGTTTCAGGATCTCCAACTGTACCCGTTCCCGTCCAGTTTCATGCCTCCCTTTACCGTACTTATTTAAGAGATCGAAAATATACTGTGCATTCTCCCCTGGCCACATGGTCTTTATTTTCAGCACGCGGTTTTCCATTCGTGCTCCTCGTCTATTACAGCCATGTGTCGCTTGAGATCCTTACGGGTTGAGTGTCATTGTAACGGAACAGACTTCAGGGCTTGATTCGCCGGCTGCGTTGTAAGCCCGCACATCGAAATGATATTCAACACCAGCTGTCAGATTCTCGATGGTGAACGTCAGGGTTTGTGGGCCGACTTCGCCTTCTACACTTGCGCCGGCCTGGAAAATACGAAAGCCTTCCCGGTTCTGATCAGAGACAGCGCCCCAGCGCAGGGTAATCGAATCCTGGGTCCAGCTTTCCGCACGGCAGTTGACCGGGTCCTTGAGAGAGACAGCCGGGGGCTGGACCACGATCTCCCCGGCAGTCCAGTTATTCGTATCATCAGATTCGATCACTTCATTGTCCGGGTCCACGGCTGTCTCCCATTGAAAACTGCCAGCCTGCGGGTAGCCGGGATAGGAGCAAACCAGGTCAACCGTTTCGCCAGCTGGTAAACTGCCTGCATCCCAACTGCAGCCCACGAACGCAGGGCCTTCCGGCCACCACTGAACATTGAATCCACCCGCTGATGCCTCACCGCCATTAAAAATGCTGACAGCGACCGTAATTTCGTCTCCCTGTATGGGTGAGGCAGGCACAATGGAGACCCTCGATGCATGCAGTTCCGGAAGCCCGGCCTGGTCTGGCGCCGGGTCATCCTGCTGTGGCGCTTCGGTTTCCGAAAGATCATCTGCGGGCAGGCTGCTCATTTCCTGTGGGATCACATCGGGGGGGACTTCGGCGCTGCTTACCGGCGGGGCTTCGATCACGGCAGTCTGCAGGGGTGCGGTCAGGCGCGTGACCAGGATATTGTCTACCTGGGCCTGGGAACCGTCTAGAGAGGAGACGCCAATCGTCCCCACGGTGATCGGGTTGGTTGGGTCGACAGTATCGATCCACAGGGCGCGGTCCACCCACAATTGGAGATGGCCGGCTTGCGTATCGAATTCGATTTCGTGCCAGGCAGAAGTGCTGATTGGGCCGGTTTGAGCCAGGATCGAGATTGTTCCGATAGGTTGATCTTTGAGCAGGTATACACCGCTGGGATGGAAATGGACCATATATCGCCCCAGTGAGGTGGTATTGACGTTTAACAGCAGGCTGCCGGTATCTACTCGTACGGATGCCTGGAAGGCGTACTCCTCCCAGGTTAATCCCTGGGTCACCCAGGCGGCGCCCGCCCCCGTTGTTGTAAACCAGTAATCTGACCCTGCCTGGTGGACTATCCAGGGTGAGGCTGCCCGCCACTCCTGAGGCTGTCCGTCCTGGAAATCGTCCTGGAAAAGGACCAGGCCGGGAGACCCAGAAACGCCGCTGGCATTGCCGGATGCGCCGGAAGAGGTCGTTGGTAGTGGTTGGGGTGTATCAGAAAAACGGGCTCCCCGCCGGCAGCCCCCTAATAGTATGCCAGAAACCAAAAAAGCCATACCGAATAGGAACGGAATCGATTTCATTTTATGTGACATGATCTGTCTCCTTCCCCGAATTGCGCGTGGTTATTGCATTGTACAGCATTCAACTTCAAACAACAAGACGGCTGTTTTGATACATGCGGCTTGCACTGCATGTCAGCTAACAAGCCGAGAAGGCACACTAAAAATCTGCAGAATAACCAGATCTGAACGTCCCGAAAGGTTTCTGTCAGCCCCTTACCCGGGCAGAACAACCTTTGGGGTGCTGCACCGAGGATGCCATCCCTGCCATAAACGCGACGCCATTCTGGTGCACTCCTGAGCGCTGAAGTCTCACTTCCGGGCGGCAGGAACTTTATTTGTGTTATGATAACCAGTAGTTGGATTATTTTAGAGTTTTGTGAGGTTATTGGTGTTGACTCAATCGATTTTTGAAGTCCAGGCAGAATTGTGCCGGGCGATGGGACATCCCATCCGGCTTGAAATTGTTCATATCCTGCGTGAGGGACCGAAACGAGTGGGTGACATCACACAGAAGTTAGCCCTTCCCCAGCCAACCGTCTCGCGCCATATTGCCGTACTGCGCAGCGCTGGTATCCTTTCCCACCAACGCACGGAAGAAGGTTTGCTTTATCGGATCACCAACCCCAAAATCATGGAGGTGTGTGACCTGATGCGTGAAGTATTGACCGAACAGTATACTCAACAATCCCGGCTTATCGATCAGTTGTGATTTGTATATTGCCTGCCAGGGCTGCCTCAGGAAGCTAATACCGCCATCCAGGACGGTTTTAGCATTATGCTCGTGCGAGGAGCGCAGCGGCGAAGCCGCCCCATGGCAGCCGGGAACGAAGGTTTACCAGGGAACACGGGACTGCCTCGCTCTTCCAACTCGCAGGAGGATATGGCTTAGAGACCCAGGTACTTATCGATCTTTGGCCGGTTGGAGCCGACTACGATCTTGCCGCCGATATCGATCACCGGCGCTTCCGGCTGGCCCGAACGGCGCACCTTGTCGCGCAGGGCGGCCATATCTCGGGAGACATCCACATCTTTGAACCGGATCCTCCTCTCACGGAAATATTTCTTGGCGGGAGGAGATCTTCGGGGCGAATGGCAGGGAAATCCATGGGCATCCGGGGAAATTTGGAACCCTGATAGTTTTTAGTAGGAAAAACGTATTATGCTTATTCTCGTGCCGGGTGCGTTTTCTTTTCCAGGCGGAACTCTGCAGCTCTGCAGGCTTGCAGCGCTGGATGTCGAACAGGTGCTGCACAGTGAGATAGAATTTAAGGCCGCTGGATTGAAAAATGTAAGGCTGAAAACGGACAAAAAGCAGGCGACTTATTCAAAAAAAGCAGCTTATGCACGGACCAAAGGCGGCTTATCTATGCACCATACATGGGTTACTTATGGTGCATAGATAAGCCACTTTTTTTGATTTTGTAAGGCTGATATTCAGAATAAGTAAGGCAGATATTCTCGTCGCATTGCCGGGAGTAGAGGCGACTGGCGTCTCTGTTTCAGAAGGATAGCCTTCTTTCGCACACAGGGATTACAATATCGCTTGTGGCCAAATCACAAATTCGGACGCTCCATATGAAGTACCAGTTCAGGCTATTTATGCTTGCCCTGCATGCAGGATTGCTCAGTGTATTAGTTGGTGGCGCCTGCATATCACTCATGGATGGAGTGAAGATAAAATTCCAGATGAAGTTACTATCAGTCCCATCGCGTCAATCGCTGTTAGCCTAAAAGCAATTGTATCTTTTGTTGGAGCACTTGTTCGCAGCTACAGAGTGCTGTGTAAATATTTTTTCCTGATTGTCGCGATTTACCCATGTTTTGATTTCTCACAGTTCACCTATTTATGCAAGAAGCAGTAAGAAGAATTCGAGAAGAAGGAAAAGGTTTATGGGGAAGGTGCGTGATGTTTGACAACGCAACCATTTGTGTTGAGTATGATGGCATGGTTGTCAGTATAGAGTCACGTGATTATACGGATACGTCCAATGTTACCCGAGCCTGGGATCCAGATTCTCTAATTCAAAAGCCAATAGAAGCGCCAATGACTGAAGCATTTATGACGATGTTGGCATCAGAAAATGTTTTGGCAAAAACATGGAACACTCCACATGTAATTTCTAACTTTAACCCAAGAACCGCCAATATTGGCGGTTCTTGGGTGTCAGGTGCCCCCACGGAGATTCGAACTCCGGTCTTAACCTTGAAAGGGTTGCGTCCTGGTCCTCTAGACGATGGGGGCAGTGTGTTCGTACAGGGTTTATCGAACTGTTAAGCGGACGTGATTTTATCATCCCCTGCGGGATCGGTCAAGCGTTTTTTTCTGATTGGTGTTTTCCTGATGATTGGGGTGTACTCAACGGTGTAGATCTTAGGCTGGATAGGGCATCCTCAGAGCGGCGTCCCGCGGGTTGATCTGCTCGGTAGAGGCTCTGATGGAAATCCTTCGGGACGCACGAAAAGGGCTTGCACAATTTTCTTTGCGTGTAATTCCACGATCAGTGATATTTGTGATCGTTTTGGGGGGTAGGACTACGCCTTGACCCGCTGGTTCTTCATCGCCAGCAGGTCGACGTGTTTTCGGTTGAAGAGCATCCCGGCGCTCTGCACCTTGACATTGGGGATCAGGATGGCGGTCAGGGTGGCGTCGAAGATCGGGACGAAATCCCGCGTGCCATCCGACATGATGGCAGTGAATTCAAAGCGCCCCGGCCATTCCAGTATGCCCTCCAGTTCATAGACCTGGGTAGTTACCCGGATGTTGTATTCGATAATATTGGCGTACCCGCCGCGCGTCATTGAGGTGGGCCCCAGGTCCTCCCGCCGGGCAGCGCAGACCACAAAGACCTGCTCTTTGACCAGGCGGATCATCTCGTAATGGTCGACCAGCTTGGTGGGCATATGGTACTTGGCCATCTTGGCATCCTGGACTTCCATAAAGGAACGGGTGGTATCGTTCATTAACCCGGTAATGCCGGTCGTAGTGACCATCACCTTGCCGACCACGCGGTACCCGGAAGTCAAGATGTCCGCCGGAACAAAGCGATGGGTTCGTGGGGCATTTTCCATGTTTGAAATCCTCCTTGGTCGGATGGTGGGTGCGTCAGAAGACTATTTGCTGGTTGTCGGGCGCGGGGGCATCGTTGGTGGAGAAGGTGGAATGTGACCTTGTTTATGGCTGGATGCTTGGCCTGTATGTGGACTGAGCAGGGTGGTCAGCCAGGAGATGGCGCGCTCATCATACTCCCGCCGGCTGCAGACATCGCAAACCCAGGCCGGGAAATTGGGAACAGTGATCAGTTCGTGACTCAACCAGGTGAAATAGGTGATGAGGCGCATATGCATGATCCCGGCCTGACATTCGGGGCAGGGAACCGGTTCGGGTAAATGTGGATTCGTCAAAATGATGCTCCGGGTCAAGTTAGTGATCCTCTAAAGCGTTTCCTGAAGGTTATGGAGCAGCCATGGCTACATTGGTATGACTAATTATATTCCATTCTGGCGGAGGCCAGTAGATCAATATGGCCTTTCCGATTACGTTTTCCAGTGGAATTGCGCCGATGTTTCGAGAATCCTGCGAATTGTTGCGGTTGTCGCCCATCACGAAGATATGGTCTTCGGGGATGGTCCAGGAGCCGACATTGACCGGTGGGGCGGCAATATATGGTTCGCTGAGTACCAGTCCGTTGACGTACACCCTGCCATCCTCGATGGTGATCGTATCGCCGGGCAGCCCGATGACGCGCTTGATCAGTTCATCCCCGGGGATGAGCGGCCGGAAGACGATGATATCGCCGCGCTCGGGTGTCCCGAATTGATAGGATAATTTTGACACCAGGATAAATTCACCGTCTTCGAGCGTCGGGCGCATACTGGTACCGTCCACCTGGACGCGGGCGGAAATGGCGTTTATTCCCAGGAATAAAATTACCGCTAAGATCAGGGTTTCCAGCGTATCCAGCGTAAATTGTTTGATGGTCAGACGATCGGCTTCTTCATGGGCCTCTGTCTCTGCTGGCTGCTGGATATCAGATTCGGGCTGGTAGGTTTCCAAAAATTATGCCTCCAAGGGGTCAGTGTGGTAGGGATTATACTGCTTTTTATCCGGGAAACGGATTGCATCTGGATTGCACGTCCGTTTCTCCCCGCCCGTGGATGGATGTTTGTTGTCTATCAGATTCTGATCGAAGCAGGCTTTTTAGGCAATCCCCCAGGCATACCAGGTGGGAACATGCAGCACGCGGGTTTTGTCCTCACAGGCTTTCCGTTCGAGTTGTTTGTAGGCGGCCAGATCTTCAGAGGGGAGCAGTCCGGCCAGGTCGGATTCCAGGACAGCCCACTCGAGGTCCAATTCATCCGGGGAAGCTGGTCCGGTCCCGGTTCGGGCAAGCGGGCCGCTCTCAACCAGGCGGATGCCGGCCTGCTCGAACAGTTCTCCCAGACGGCTGCCGATGAATGGATCGGCGCCCTGCCTTTCCAGCGAGTCGGTTTGCAGCGCCCCCAGCACCGCCAGTTCGGGGGGAAGATCGATCCTGGCGTTGTAATCCGGCTCGGCCAGCGCCAGGACGTGCCCGCCGGGCCGGGTTACTCGCTGCATTTCGCATAGCAGCTGAACAGGCGCTTTCACCCACATCAGCAGGAAATGGCACAGGGTGATATCGAAAACCTGCGAGGCATACGGCAGCTGCCGGGCGTCTCCGTTGGCCAGCAGGGCCTGCGGGGCATAGATCTCTGCCTGGAGCAGGTGGCTGCGGGCGATATCCAGACCATGGAGCCCGGCTGTGCAGTGCGCCAGGCTTTCGAGGATGGCGCCTGTTCCGCAGCCGACCTCCAGGATGCGCCTGGCCTCCCACAGGCCGGTCTGTTCGAACAGGTAGGTGCGCAGGTCGTGCGTCCAGCGTGCCTGCTGAGAGAAGCGTGCATGCCAGTCAAGGGCCGGCATTATCCCCGCGCTTCTGTCCAGCTGCGGACAAATTCAACCTGCCGGTCGGTTTGCGGTGAGCGGGGATAGAGGGTATGTTTGGGCACCTCCTGCCACCATTTGGCCAGTTGGTCGAGTGCTTGCTGGCCTGTCATCCCGTGCCGGACAAGGAAGCACCCAACGGTTGTGCCTGTCCGGCCGATACCTCCCCAACAATGAGTGTATACCCTGTTCCCGGAGGCCAGGGCTTCATCGATCGTATCCAGGATGGAACGCATCAGTTTCGGTTCGGGAACGTCCATATCCCCGATCATGAAGCGCTTGTGGGCTGCTTCCAGGCCGTATAACCCGGCCTGCTCTTCCAGGATGAGCTGGTAGGGCTGCAGTTCTCCCGGGTGGGTCAGATCGATAAATGTATTGATCCCCATTTCAAGGAAGCTGTCCAACCGCTTGCGGGTTTGCACAGCATGCCAGTGTCCTGGATATTCCCCGGCCAGGAACTGGCCCGGGACCACCCAGTACGATTCGCGGATGGGAAGCGGGGGATTGGTGGTCACTATGGCTGCGCCAACTGGCTGCAAATGTTGGTCCGGATATGCTCTCGCAGACTGACCAGATCCGGGTACTCATAGAAGAAAAGGATCTTCTGGTCTGCAGTGGTATTGCCAGTGGGTTTGGGCTGCAGTACGAAAAAGGTCCACGATTCGGCGATATCTTCTTCCGGGTTGGTTACGGCATAATCGGTGACAAAGTTGTCCTCGTACTTGTAATAGAAATCGTCGAGCTTTTCATAATAGACATCGTCATCTTCTTCCAGGTTGATATCGAACCATTCATCGTAGATGTCGTCCCAGAAACGGCCAAAGAAGGAGTTGATGTACGAGTCGCTATCTGCGCAGCCTTCACCCGGGAAGTAGTTCGGGCAGGCGGCTTCGGCCGCATCGTAGGCGGCATCATCTTCGGGGTCTGCGAATACATTCAGATCCGGTTCGACCTGGTCTTTGTTCAGGGTCAGCAGGTGGCCATATTCATGGATCAGGGTGTAGGTCAGGTTGTACAGGTCTTCGGAGTCAATGATGTCGATTTCAAGAGACCAGGAATACGGGTCTGCCGGATCCTGCGCAACGGCTGCCAGGCTGTTGTCCTGGCCGTCTGTCATTATGATAAAGGCGGTCATCAGGGAACGCTCTCCAGAGGGGATCAGGGCGGCATAGTAGTCCCAGATCTCCTGGTGGGCAGCGGCATCATCCTGGTACGACTGAAGCTCCCCCGTAACCGATTCATGTTGAGGGTTCAGGATCCGGTCTCCGGAGATCTGGTAGGTTACCAGCACCTGGCCGTCCTCGCCATAGGGAGAATCGCCCTGGTCTTCAGAACTGTCAACCGGCGTAGTGGCGGCTGCAAGGATGCTGGATAGCACTGCCGGGCAGGCGGCGGCCTCCATTTGCGGTGCGGGTGCCTGAGGCGCTTCTTCGGCTGCAGCGTTGTAATCGCTCTCTCCGTCGTCATAATTATCGTACCCATCCTGATGTTCCTCATCGAGATAAGTGTTGATTGTCTGACAAGAGAGCGTGGTGAACAGGGCCAGCACAAGCAGGGTAACAATAAAAAGTGTGCTTTTTGTTTTCATGTCCTTGTCCTTTGGTTATTGGGTAGTGCGCCTTTCATAATACGGGAATAAAGCTCAGGGATGGCTTAGCTCCTGGCAAATTTGGGACCGGATATGCTGGCGCAAACTGACCAGCTCAGGGTAATCATAAAAGAACAGGATTTTCTGTTCGGCGAGGCTGTTCCCGGATGGTTTGGGGGTCAGCAGGAAGTAAGTCCAGGATTCGGCGATATCCTCTTCCGGAGCTGAAGCCGCATACAGGCTGACAAACTGGTCTTCATGTGCTTCAAAGAACGCCTCCAGCGAGGCATCTTGCATGTCATCGTTGTTTTCCAGGCCGATGAGCATCCAATCCAGATAGATGGTTTCCCAGAATTGGTTGAAGAAGAGATTAATGAATGAGTATTCTTCGGCGCAGCCTTCCCCGGTGAAATAGCGAGGGCAGGCGTTTCTTGCCCGGGAGAATACCCGCACGTCTTCCGGGTTCGCGTAAACATCAAGATCTGGGGGGACCTGGTCGGCCTGCAGGGTCAACAGATGGCCGTACTCATGCAGCAGGGTATAGGTCAGTTTCCCTGTGTCTTCCAGGTCGGCGATATCCACCAGTAAGTTCCAGGTATAGGCATCCTCGCTGGTCTGCCGGACGTACGCCAGGCTGTTCAATGGGCCGTCGGTCATGATTGAGAATGTGGTCAGGCTGGTGCGTTGTTCGGCCGGGAACAGCCTGGCGAAGTATTCCCAGGTCTGGTAATGTGTTTCAGTGTCCTCCTGGAACTCCTGTAAATCACCCTCCACGGGTTCAAGTTCCGGATATAAAAGTTTGTCTCCAGCAATGCGGTAACTGACAAGTTGTTGGCCGGTTTTTTCATACGGATGGGTTTCGTCCTGGATATGTTCTCGCAGGGCAACCAGCTCCGGGTACTGGTAGAAGAACAGAACTTTTTGTTCCGAGAGCGTGTCTCCGGAGGGTTTCCGGCCCAGTGCAAACCGGGCCCAGGAGGCGGTGATGTCGTCTATGGGGCTGTAGACAGCAGTAGGTGAGACAAACTCTTCCCGGTGTTTCTCATAGAAAGCGCTTTGGGTATTGATAGAATTCCCTGGAGTGTCCTGCAGAAAAGCCTCACTCCAATCTTCATACTTGTCTGCCCAAAATTGAGCGAAAAAAACTTCGATGTAGGCTTCTTTATTGGCGCAGCCGGTACCGGTAAAGTAGTGCGGGCAGTTTATTTCTGCTGTTTTGAGGAGGTTTTCATCCCCCGGATTTTGAAGGAGGCCCTTGTTGGGCGAGACCTGGCTGGTATTCAGGGTCAGAACCCGGCCATATTGTTCAACCAGGGAATAGGTTAGATTCCTGGAGTCTTCTGCGCCGGTGAAATCAACCAGTAGTCTCCATTCGTCGGGGTCCTGCGGATCCTGCCTGAGATCGGCAAGATAGTTTTCCGGGCCATCGGTCATAATACTGAAAGAGGTGATCATACCGCGCTGCTCGGCCGGGATCAGGCTGCTGAAAAGCTTCCAAATTTCCCGGTGGGTTTCGGTGTCCTGCTGGGCCTCTTTCAGAGGAGCTTTCACTTCTTCCTGCACGGGTTCCGACAGTTTGTCTTCCGAAATCTGGTATGTCACCAGCACCTGTACCTTTTCTGCGGTCTTGGTATCAGGCTGGTATTCACTGACGCCGTTATAGGTTTCTTCTCTTTCATTGAGTATTTCAGCCAGTATCCCGGCACACACCTGTGGGTTGGTTTCAGGTGTTGGGGTATGGGTGGGCGCCAGAACCTTTTTGCTGCCTTCGCTGTCGGCGGCTTCCGGGGTGCTGCTGGCGCTGTCAATATCTGGCATGATTTGGTAGACAGCCTGACAGGCCAGGTTGGCTGCCAGCGTCAGTATAATGAGAGTAGCGAGCAGGAAAGTTTTTTTGTTCATGATGCGGATAGGACCGTGCAGCGTATTTATTCCCGGGACTGAATCATTTCGTTTACCAGTTCAGCGGCGCTTGCAACCAACGCCGGGCAGATATTCTGGAAGACTCCCTGTTCCTGGGCCCGGGTGCTTCCCTCGGGGGTGCTGATATCGCAGTCCAGCAGTTCTTTGCAGAGCAGGGAGCCATGGCGTTCCCGGAACCTGTCGAGCAGTACCTGGGAAATCCGGTAGGTTTCGACTTTTCCTTCCGGGGTCGAAGAGCCAAATTCAAGCCCCAGCGCCATCAGGGCGCCTGTCACTGCGCCGCAGGTCTGTCCCTGGCGAACAATCCCTCCACCGAACGGGGAGCCGATTTTCAAGGCAGTTTCTTCCGGCAGGTCGTGCCGGCTGGTAAAGGCTGCAAAGACGGCCTGGGAACAGTTGAGTCCTTCAGTGAAGCGTTTCCTGGCGGTTTCGACTGGGTCTGGCATTTGTATCTCCTGTATCGGATTATGACCCATAGAAGAAAAGTTCTCCGATGGATTCGTGGAAGTAATTTTTCTTGATCGCTTCCCCAAAGACCGGGGCTACGGACAGGGTGGTCAGTTTGGGGTGTTGTTTCTCAGGAGGCAGGTAGACAGTATCGGTTGTTACGATTTCGGAGATCTGGGGAATATCGACCAGTTTTTGCAGGCCGTCATGCACGAAGACGCCATGTGTGCAGGCTACCCAGATATCCTGGATGCCTTCTTCGATCAGGATACGGCTCAGTTCAATCACCGACCCTCCGGTGGCAATCTCATCGTCATAGATCAGCGCCCGCTTCAGACCTTTCAATGAGTTCCCGATAACACCGTTGATGATTACTTTTGTGTCCGAGACCCGTTCCTTGTTCCCAGCGGCTACCGGCAGGTTCATTTCTTTGGCGAACTTGGCCGCGGACTTGGCCTGTCCCATGTCGGGAGCGACGATGATAGCGTTGGCCAGGTCTTTCTGGGAGAAATAACTCGAGAAGACCGGCCGGCTGGAGAGCGGGTCGGCAGGGATGCTGAAGAAGCCGTGTACCTGCGGGGAATGGAGAACCATGCTCATCACATGCGTGGCGCCGGCGGTCTTCAGCAAATCTGCAATCAGCCGGGCGGTGATCGAGATACGGGGGGCATCCTTTTTGTCCGAACGGGCAAAGGAGAAATAGGGAATAATGGCGTGTACTTCTTTTGCAGATGCCGAGCGGGCAATATCGATCATCATCAACAGTTCGACCAGGTTGTCATTAACCGGCTGTGTCAGTGACTGGAGGATGTAGACGATGCGTGAGCGCACACTGGCGCCAAGCTGGATGTACAGGTTGTCGTTCGAGAAGCGGCTGGTCTTGGTCTCAGCCAGTTCCACCCCCAGGTAGCGTGCGATGTCAGAAGCCAGTTGGGGATGCGAACTGCCGCTGAAAAAGCGTACTTCGTTCGGGTCGAGCGTTCGGTCAGTGTCTTTTATCATATTTGTTTCATAATCCTTGTTCCAGATTATCTCCAGGTTTCTTATTCTACCTTACCCGCACACCCTGGGAAGGGTTATTAACGATTTAGTAATTAATTAACCCGGACGCTGCATGTCGTGCCCGGGTTATTCTTCGTCCGTCGAATTTCCTGGTCTTGCTGTTTGCCAGGGTCCCTCCGGCTGCAGGAATACAAGCGCAATATTTTCAAAATTTCTCCGGCGCAGCTTCATATTTTGTTCACAATGTTTTCCTAGAATCATGGCAGTAGAACCAAGTAACAGAGGAGATGGAAGATGGAATACCCTATGTCAAATATTAATTTCAAGATGATGGCGTTCGCATTTCAGGTGAGGGATATTGTCCGTCCGCGCGCAGACATCCTGGAGGAGGTCAGGCTTGAGAGCGGAGCCAGGGTGCTGGATTTTGGCTGTGGTCCGGGCAGCTACACGGTCATTGCAGCCGACCGGGTTGGGCCGGCCGGGATGGTCTATGCACTCGATATCCAGCCGCTGGCCCTGCAGCATGTTCAGGAAAGGGCTCGTAAGCACGGTCTTTCGAATATAAAGACGATCTACTCAAGCCGGGATACGGGGCTGGAAACCGGTTCACTTGATGTTGTACTGCTCTATGATATCCTGCATTCGTTTGTTGAACCGGAGGCTATCCTGGAAGAACTGCACCGGATCTTGAAGCCGGGAGCGGTCTTATCGATCAATGATCATCATATGACAGGGGCAAAGATCGTCGAAAAGGTCATGAGCACCGGGTTGTTTGCCTTTCAAGCAAAGGGCCGGCACAACTTCACTTTTGTGAAGCGCCAATAGCATTTTCTCAATGCCGGGGTGTTTGCAGAAGCCTTCCGGGAGCCGGCAGGAAGAACAAACAGAGACATGGCGGTTTTCCAATGTCTCTGTTTGTGTGTGGTGTAAACCTGCTTACTGCTTGTAGATCTGTTCCCAGGGATCTTTGAGGATGTTCCCCAGGAGGGACCCGGCCATTCCCTGTGCGGGGAGCACATCCCCGTCCGGTTCAACGTATAACCAGGTTTTACCGGCCCCCCTGGGCGCCTGTTCTTCTTTGACTTCCAGGGAAACCGGGTTGTCCTCCGAGTAAGGAACCGGCAGGTCGAAGGTTAGCGCCAGGTCCAGTTCGGCGGCCCGGTCGGCCAGCATCGCCAGGGTTTCCTTAAGACTCTCTTCCGATATACTCAACGACAGGCTGGTGACGCCCAGGCCTGCAAGTTTCTCGAGGGTCTGGTTGGCTTCCTTCAGGTGCGCCGGGGTGACTGTCCAGTGCACGGTAACGAAGATGTCTTCTGGCATGATGCTTTCCAGGGCTTTCCATGAGTGCCTGTCTTCTGGCTGCAGCAAGAAGAGCAGGTGGTCCAGCCCGGTTTGAAGCAGGTTATTCAGGTACTTCTTGTCAGCCAGTTTCAGGCCATTGGTCAATAGGCCGCAAACCTGGCCGTTTTGTTCGGCTTTTTCGATAATCTGGGGGAGGTCTTCCCGCAGGGTGGGTTCGCCGCCGGTCAGGGTGATATGGGGGATGCCGGCTGCCCAGGCGATGTCCAGTACCCGGCGCCATTCGTCCGTGTTCAATTCCCGGTCGACGCGTTTGGTCGGCGCGTAGTCGGCCTGGCTGTCCTTTGGCAGCTGGTAGGTCAGCGCACAATCCAGGCGCAGAGGAGCGGGCAGGGCTTCGGAATGGGGCGCCACCCGTTCGAAATCCAGATACGTAACCGGGTCCAGGTCCGGGGTGTCAATCAAGGTTTCGATGCGTTCCGCGAAATTCAGGAAGTCTTCCAGGGCGGTTGCCTTCCGGATGCGGTAACGTCCGGCGATCTCTTTGGCGGTCTGGTCAGCTGGCGTGCCTTTGACAAAGTGGTAGGCATATTCAGCCGCAGTGGGGTTGAGATGCAGCACGGTGGAAGCGTTGATCACCAGCATCCCGGAGCCGTCATTCCTGAGATGCAGATGCAGACGGTACGGGTCTTTGCCCTCCGGAGTGACCAGGGTATGGTGCATCCCGGTGGGGAGCGGTTTTACGGGGGTGAACAGCTGTTTGATAAACTCGATCGGGTCCATGCTCTCTCTCCTTTTGGACGGGAGTATTAATCGCGAATAAAGTGGGGCATTTCTTCAGGCAAGTGGAAGGTGATCTCAACCAAGCCTGAATACTTCCCGTTTTCATACCAGGGGAACTGGTGGATAATTTCCTTTTGACCTTTTTTCTCAATCGTATAGGTGTTGGTCGTCTGGCTGCGCATCATTTCGACCAGCTTTGTTCGGGCTGGCTCGGGGTGGCAGTCCAGGAGATTAGCGCCGATCAGGCCGCGGCCTCCATTGCTTGCAAAGGCTTCGGCGGCCTGGTCGTTCATCTCCAGGATGGTCCCCTCCGGGTCGCAGACGGTGACAGAGCCGTTGAATTCCTTGACCCAGTTATTCATGCAGGTGTACCCTCCTGGTCCAATTCAAACTGCAGCGGACAGCCGCCGCCGCATTCTGCCAGCAGTTCACAACCTTTACATTTCAATGGCAGCCCCTGCCGTTCGCGCAGACGGATGCAGAGTTCGTGGTTCCAGATGGTATCCCACTCGTCGCCCAGGAAGTCGCCTACCGGCGTATAGTACGACTGGCAGGGCAGTACTTTACCGTCCGGTTCAATGCACATGTTGTACAGCGCCGCGGAGCACCCTTTGACCCCCAGTTCCATCTGGACCGGATCGAAGTTGCAGTATTGGGTGGGGGTATACCAGATCAGGCGCTGGTTGTTTGCCTGGGTCTTCTGGCGGGCAATTTCCAGCAGACGGGGTAGTTCGCTCTCAGGCAGACCCGTACCAACCGTGGCGCCTTGCCCCGAGTAGATCAGTGCGTTCAGGCCGATGGTTGGTACGCCGAGTTCGGCCAGGAAGTCCAGGGTGGCCGGGATGGTATGGTGATTGTCTTGCAGCATGGTGGTGTTGGTCATAATGTACAGCCGGGTATCCAGGGCGTTCTTAAGCCCCTGGATGGTCTGCTGGAAGGCTCTGGCGCGCACCATTTGATTGTGGATGGCTTCGTCGGACGATTCGACTGTAATCTGGATATGATCTAGCCCGGCCTCGACCAGGCTTTGCAGGAAGTTCTTGTCCGAAAGCCGGCGGGCATTGGTGTTCAGGCCGGTGATCTGGCCGTTGTGTTCGGCGTAGGCAATCAGCTCCGGCAGGTCATCCCGCAGGGTGGGTTCGCCGCCGGTGAAGACAATGTGTGGGATCCCCAACTCCCAGGTCTTGTCGATGATCTGCTTCCATGCGGCTGTACCCAGTTCAGAAGAGCGGCCGGTGGTGAGCGGGGGGTGTTCCGGGTTGTAACAGTGGGCGCAGTCGTTGTTGCAGCGATAAGTGACTGCCAGGTCCATACGGTAGGGCGCTGAAGGGCGGGCGCTGAAGGGAGCGATCGAATCAAGCCCCAGGTCATGGATTGGGCAGGCCCCATCCGGCCGGACCAGGTTATCGAGCTGGTCCCGGATCTCCTGGAAATCCATGCAGGCCTGCGCTTCCCTGACACGATACTGCTGCCGGATGGTCCTGAGGGCCTGATGCTCCGGGGTTTTTTCGAGGACCAGGAAGGCCATCAGGGCTGCCGTCGGATTGAGATGCATGACCTGGTTGGCATTGACGATCAAGGTCCCGTGCCCGTCCTGGTCCACACGCAGGTGGACGCGGGATTTCTCACCGTCATCTTCGTATTGATAGTGATAGAGGCCCGCCGCCGGACCACCGGCAGTGAATCTGTCGGGAGTTCTCAGCCTTTGGAAGATATTCATCTTGTCACTATCTGCCGCCGCCGGCGCAGGCGCAGGCGCAGCCGGCGCAGGCACAGGCGCAGGCGCAGCCGCTGCTGCCGCCGCTGCTGCGGTAGCTTGAACCGGAGGATTTCGGGACCGGGTTGGTCTTCTCAGTGACCGTTCCGGTGAAACCGCGGATATCTCCCAACACCTTGGAGGACATATTCTGGACGCCCCCCACAACCGACGCGGCAAAAGCGGAACCTGGGATGGAAGCCCCGCCCGGAACTTTCCCGGTGGTGGAGGTCATGGCCGGCATACCCCCGCCGGTTGAAGGGGCTGAAGGCCGGTAGCCGGGATCATAGTGGTGCCACCAGATGGGCATGAAGATCGGCCCGGTGAAGGTGCGGCGGGTGCGTTCGTCGTAGTCTTTATCCAGCATGGTCCATTCCAGGGCTTCTTCGAAACGCTGGCTCTTGACTTCCGGTGTGTCGGCGGCCTCAACCTGGGCCCAGGCCCGTTCGTTGAGCTTCTTATAGTAATCAACGGTTTCCTTGCGGCTGAAGCCTCTCATCTTCTGACCGACGCTCTTGACCAGGTTGATGGTCATGGTTTGCAGCTTGTTGCGGCGCACAAGGGGTTTGTTCTCTTCGAAGGCTTCCAGGAATTCTTTTTCGTAGGTGTGCAGCTTTTCAGGGATGGGTTTGGTAATATCCAGCTGCAGGGGATCCTTGGAGACCACTTTCGCGGCGTCTTTCTTGATGACTCCGAACAGGATCATGGTCATGACCTTATCGAGAGGGGTTTCCATCAGGATGGCGGCTTCGACTGCCGATAGACCGCGCTTGATGCCGTGGCCTTCGACCGAAATCTTGGGCGGCAGGTATTTCAACTTCCGGTTGCGGTTGCCGATGGCGGCGAGAACAGGCATGCCAAAGAACAGCAGGAAAAAGAAGCCGGGACAGGCGCAGCTCATGAAATTATCAAGATCGAACCTGAAGGCAGGAACAACAGGAGGCGCGACGATCGCCTCTTCCGGAATGTAGGTCTTCGGGAAAGAAGCGCCGAATTTATACTGCGTGTGAGCGTTGGCGTTTGCTGCCCGCCAGGTGTACATCACCCGTCCGGATGAATCTAAACCGGTTTCGGGTTCCTGCGGCCCCGGCCAGCTGCTGCTGGGAACATGGAACTTGGGCTCTTCAGGCAGTACCCCGGGAGGCAGGTGGTAGACCACAGTCAGGTCTGTACTGCCGGTAACGTACTCACTGCCGAACCACGTCGGTGAAAAGACGCCGCTGGCGTATGAGTTATCGTCGCTGTCATCATAGATCACATTCCTGACCTGGCCCACATACACATGGACCGTCCCGGTCTGCCCGGCCGGGATCTGTTTGTTTTCCAGGACTACCGCGAAACCTGAACCGCTGCCCTGGTAATCGGAGCGTGAAACAGAGACGACACTGCCGTCGACATCCGCACTGGCGGTGTTGATGTCAAAGCTGCTGTTGGGCATGCCCATATCGACAAAGTCGATGGCGTGGGCGCCGCTGTTGTTGGCGAACACCAGGGTATAGTCCAATGACATGGTACCGTCGGCGTTCCAATAGACATGCACGACCTCTTTGGGTACGCCAAAGGAATAACTCTGCGCCAGGACGCCCGTTGTCAGCACCAGTGCAAAGAGGATCGTCAGAACAGAAGCCAGAAAACGTCGTTTCATGGTGTTACCTCCCCGCCATATGCGGAATTCTACAATCTACAATCTACAATCTACAATCCAAAATTCGCCTACCACTTGGGTTCTTCGGTTAATTGGTACACCGTGTCACAGTAAGGGCAGTTGACCATGGGGGCGCCGTCGACCAGTTTGATGTTTTTCGAGGTGAGCGCGCCGCCGCAGGATTGGCACTTCATCTGCTCGATCTTGGTCTGGCCGGGCAGGTCAACCTGCAGGGTTACATTTTGTTGGGCAGCCTGTTCAGCTTTTTGCTTACGCATCGCTGTCACCACCAGTACAACACCGCCTGCGACCAGCAGCACGCCGATCAATATCAATCCGACAGCCAGGGGCTGCCAGGCCGTGTCTCCCATTTGCGGATCGAGTGAACCCAGGTAAATGAAGCCGCCTCCGCCGATGCCGCAGGCGGCCATTGCGAAGAGCACAACCGCGAGTATGTATGCAACGTTCTTGGACATGGATTGCCTCCTGTTAAGATATACGCAGAAGCGTATAGAAAAGTAGCAAGAATTGGACGCATTGTCCCAGCGAGGGGACGAAACAGTATCCTTTTATATACCAGTTAGCAAATACCTGGAACTACAGGATGAGTCTCGTGTTATCAATGCTGACCGTTAATACTTTAGCATCATCCGGTTTTTCGCGCAAATGACTTTTGTCCTTTTTTGTTTAGGTGATAAAAAGGAACTTCCAGCGTGTATACTTACCAGGCGGCTGCTACCCGTTCCTGGTCGTCTGATGCCATTACCCAAGCCAATGAGGATCCCATGTCCATTAAGAAAGAAATGAATCGCTGGGAAGAAACGACGCTGAAGCAAGTTACAGACCGTTTTCCCGAGCGTAAAGAAAGTTTCCAACTCTCTTCAGGGATCGAGACGCCCCGCCTGGGTGTTCCCGAAGGCCCTGCCTGCGAATATGAAAGCAAACTCGGTTTTCCCGGCGAGTACCCCTTTACCCGTGGTGTTCAGCCAACGATGTATCGCGGCCGTTTCTGGACCATGCGCCAGTATGCCGGTTTTGCGACCGCAGAGGAATCGAACCGCCGCTATCGTTACCTGTTGGAGAATGGCCAGACTGGGCTGTCGGTGGCCTTTGACCTGCCCACACAAATTGGTTACGATGCGGATGATCCCATGTCGCTGGGAGAAGTGGGGAAAGTGGGGGTCTCTATCTCGTCGGTTGAGGAGATGGCCGCTCTGTTCGAACAGATCCCTCTGGATAAAGTATCGACCTCCATGACCATTAACGCCCCGGCCGGGGTGCTGCTGGCGATGTATATTGCAGTTGCCAGGCGCCAGGGCGTCGAGATGAAAGCCCTGCGGGGCACGATCCAGAACGATATCCTGAAAGAGTATGTGGCGCGCGGCACTTACATTTTCCCGCCAGAACCCTCCATGCGCCTGATCACGGATATCTTCCAGTTCTGCTCGCAAGAGATCCCGGGTTGGAATACAATCTCAATTTCAGGCTACCATATCCGGGAAGCCGGTTCGACGGCTGCGCAGGAAGTGGCTTTTACCCTGGCAGACGGGATCGCTTATGTCCAGGCGGCTATCGAGGCCGGGTTGGATGTGGACGATTTTGGGCCGCAGCTTTCATTTTTCTTCAATGCACACAACAACCTGTTCGAAGAGGCGGCCAAATTCCGGGCAGCCCGGCGCCTGTGGGCCGGGGTCATGCGTGAACGCTTCAAAGCCCGTAATCCAAAGTCGTGGATGCTGCGTTTCCATACCCAGACGGCCGGTTCGACCCTGACAGCCCAACAGCCGGAAAACAATGTGGCCCGGGTTACCATCCAGGCCCTGGCGGCCGTGTTGGGCGGCACTCAGTCTCTGCATACCAACAGCATGGATGAGGCCTTATGGCTGCCGACCGAACGCTCTGTACAGGTCGCCCTGCGTACTCAGCAGGTGATTGCCTGTGAGTCTGGGGTGGCTGATTCGGTTGATCCGCTGGGGGGGTCCTATCTGGTGGAGCACCTGACGGATGAGATTGAGCGCATCGCCGGGGAGTATATCCGCAAGATCGATGATCTGGGCGGGGCCCTGCCGGCGATCGAGAAGGGATATATCCAGCGTGAGATCCAGGATGCGGCGTATGCGGCCCAACAGGCCGTCGAAACGGGTGAACAGGTTGTGGTGGGAGTCAACAGGTTCCAGGTTGACGATGAGATCAACCTGGAAAGACTTGCCATCGATCCGGCAGTTGAAGCAGGCGTCAGGGAGCGCCTGGCAGCCCTGCGCGCCGGCCGTGATCCTGCCAGGGTGGCTGATCTGCAATCCCGGTTGGACCGCGCTGCCCGGGGAGATGACAACCTGATGCCGCTCTTCATCGAGTGTGTGGAGAACTGCCTGACCTTGGGTGAGATCTGCAATACCCTGCGGGGCGTTTGGGGTGAGTACCAGGCCCGGGGTTTTTGAGGCGATGGTTGTTGATCGAGTCAAGGATGAATCCCGAATTTATAAGGGCAGGGTTTCCCAAAAATGCCATAGTCCGTGACCAAACCTGTGGCAGTTTTTTACCAAACCAGTGACAGTTCTGACGGCCGGCCCGGGGAAATGCCCGGCTGGTATCCCCCTGGCAGGTTTTCTGATCAAGCTGTCATGCTCTGCTGTATAATGGGGGATATTCTCATCAAGGGAGAGCGCCATGTATCAGAACAAAGCACTTCGTTACGGTATGTTTGGTCTGCTGTATTTTATACAGGGTACCATTCTCAGCTATTTTACTGCGTTGAATGCTCTCTATTTCCTTTCACGCGGGTTGAGTATGACCGATGTGGGGATTTTTGGAGTGATTGCCCTGATCCCGTTTGTGATCAAGGTCTTCCTGGGGATGTTGAGCGACCGGATCAACCTGTTTGGCGCCGGGCATCGAAAACCATATATCCTGATCGGCCTGATGGTTCAGGTGGTCTGCCTGGCGGCGGCGCCGCTGGTCGATCCCGGACAGTATTACTGGGGTTTTGTGGCGCTGGCCTTTACCCTCCAGATGGGGATGGCGCTGTATGACACCTGTACGGACGGGCTGGCGCTGGATACCACCCCGGCTGAGGAAGAGGGCGCCATCCAGGCGTTTATGGTTGCCGGGCGAGCGCTGGGGGTGGTGATTACCGCCTCTGTGCTGGGATTGATCGCCGATGCGGTCTCCTGGTCGGCTGTTTTCTGGCTGCTGGCCGTCGTGACGCTGGTCCCGGCGCCCTTTGTACTGGGGATCAAAGAAGGCGCACGCCCGGTTGAGCGAACCTTTGAGTGGAGCGCTTTCAGGGTTTTCAAACAACTTGAAGTGGTCTTCCTGGCTTTGTTGGGGTTTGTGTTCTTCTTTATCATTGCCGGCGCAAACCAGCTGGTCAATCCCTTCCTGCAGGAAACCTTTGGCATTTCTTTGACGCAGGCGGGTTTGTACACCACATTCTGGGGCATCGGTGTCGTCTTGGGCGGCGTTTTTGGAGGCAGTGTTTATAATGCCATTGGTATGCGCAACGCCTCATTTTCAGCAATTGTGGTTGGAGTGCTGGGGATTACCGCCTTGGCCGTGACCCCCAATCCTATGCTGGCGTTTGGCCTGGTTTTCCTGTTTGGGCTGGCTTATGGTACCCAGCAATCGGTGTACTATGCCCTATCGATGCATTATACGGATGCCCGTATTGCCGCCTCCATGTTTTCGATCCTGATGGCGATTACCAATGTGGCCCAGGGCGCTGGGATGGGCGTCAGCGGTCTGCTGGTGGACAATTTTGGCTTCCGCTGGACGTTCGGTTTCCTGGCGGTCTTTAACTTGCTGGCGCTTCCGCTGCTGCCGCGTATATTCAGCGTCCGGAAAGCCTGAGCCAGAATGGACCTGAAATATCAACTTACAGTCAGGATATCTTATGGAAATTAAATTCAATGGACAGTACAACCAGAAGACCTTCTTCCGGGCGGTTCAGGTTGCCAACCAGCCGCGCGGCAGCCGCCGCTGGATCCGGCCGATCATGCTGGCCGCACTACTTATCTCAGCGGGCGTGCTTGTCTCACGACTGCTTGAAAATGGGGATGTGATGGATAACGCCATGTATATTGTGGTTGTGATGATCCTGGGTAGTTTTGTGTACCGTGCTTATACAGCCTCCTATTTTGCGGCGCGCCGGATGTGGACCAACCCGAACCTGCAAGAACCGCTGGTGGGGTACGTCAATAAAAAGGGCATCACCTACATACTTGAAGATGGGGTGAATGTAATCCCCTGGGCGCGCTACAACCGGGTGCGGAAAGAGTCTGATGTGGTCGCCCTGGTAACCCGCGACGGATTGATGACAGCCTTCCCGCGCAGTTTTTTTAAGAAGGATGCAGACTGGCAGAAGTTCATCAAACTGGTCGGCGCCTCCGTGATTTCTATGACCTAGGAGCCAGGGATGGAGTTCACTATTCGTCATGCCGCCATAGGGGATGCGCCCGAACTGGCTGTTCTGCTGCGGGAGATCGGTTTCTTCCAGACCCTGGATGACCTCACTTTGGAGCAGGTGGTCGTTCAGGTTCAAGCCCAACTGGCCTGGAATTTTAAAGACGAGAGCCATACAGTCTATGTCGGCGCCAGCCTCGACGGTCAACTATTGGGCTATGCGGCTGTCCACTGGCTGCCGTATTTGTTTCACCCAGGCAGAGAAGGATATGTCTCTGAATTGTTTGTGAGCGAAGCTGCACGCGGTCAGGGACTGGGACGGGCTCTCCTCGAAGCAGTGAAAGAAGAAGCCCGGAAGAAGCGATGTTATCGCTTGTCATTAATGAACAACCGTACACGGGAATCGTATCAGCGAAAATTTTACCAGAAGCTGGGCTGGGAAGAGCGGTCCTGCATGGCCGATTTTGTGTTCATGCTGGATGAGTAAACCTGTTCCTGAAGCGCAAGTAGTTTACGTGGATGACTTCACCGAATTAGAGTACAATGGTCTTATATAGGTTTTTTTGCGCCATATACGAGAGGCGGTAAATATGGGCGATAGAATACTGACCCTTCACCCGAGGGGAAAGGCCGGATCGAATATTGACAAGGTCAAATATGAGAAGGTGCGTGCTGTGATCCTGGAAGTGCTTCAGGAATGCGGCGCGATCACTCTTAAGGACCTGCTGTTGGCTGTCGATGAAAAATTATCGGGGAACTTTGATGGTTCGATTGGCTGGTATACAACAACGATCAAGCTTGATCTGGAAGCCCGGGGTGAGATCGAATGTGTGCCGGGTTCAAAACCCCAGACGGTGCGCCTGGGCCCCATGCCCCCGGAGTGACTCTGATCTTTTTTGTTCCCCGGGGGAAATTTGCTTTCCAGGTTCAAGGCCGGCTGAGCAACGGTCGCGGCTGTGGAATTTCCAGCGGGTGGATGAAAATGTTGTAGTCTTCATCGCAGCAATGGCATCCTCGGAGCAGCGTCCCGAAGCTCGCCCTGCCCGGTAGAAATTCGCATCGAAACCTTTCGGGACGTTCGGGTCTGGGGATGCTACGGATTATTGTGCACCCTTTGGGACGATGTATCCTTCTAACGGGCTGTCGTGTATTACAATAGTAGACATCTGGCGCTGTCCACAGGGATATGCGCACAAGCGGCGGACCTGTGTCTGAATATTTCAACAGTTCCGCTCCTTGCCATTTTGAGCAACCGAGAGGACATTTATGGCTGGCGTTAAATCGATACATCATGTTGCGGTAGTGGTGGAAGACATAGAAACATCACTCAACTTCTGGCGGGACGCGCTTGGATTGGAAATGACCGGGCGGCGGGATGTCCCCGCAGAGGCGGCTGAAATTGCCTTTTTGGAGGTAGGTGGCAGTGAGATAGAATTGGTTCGTCCTACTTCAGAAGAGTCCGGGCTTGCCCGGTACCTGGCCAAACGCGGCCCCGGGATGCATCATCTATGTGTCGAAGTAGAGGATATCCTGACCTTGTTAGAGAAGATGCGGGACCACAATATCCGCCTGATCAATGAAGAACCCCGCTCCGGAACGGATGGTCGTCAATACGCTTTTATCCATCCTGAAAGTACGGGCGGGGTATTGGTAGAGTTATACCAGCTTTCATAAAGCGCTTGGAGCGAATCAGTTATCACCGATGCTGGAACAAATACAGACGATACTGGAAGAAAGCTGTCTCCTGGTCCCGGATGTCCCGATAGTCGTTGGGGTGTCTGGTGGTCCGGACAGCACCTGCCTGTTGGATATCCTTCACCATGCCGGGTATTCACTGGTTGTGGCGCATTTCAATCACGGTTTGCGAAGCGAGGCTGAAGAGGATGCCCGGGTGGTCGAGAAGCTGGCATCGCAGCTTGGCTATCCTTTTGTTCTCGGGCTGGGTGATGTCTATGCCCTGGTTGAGAAAGAGAAAATGTCTGTTGAAGAGGCTGCCAGGGAGCTGCGATACAATTTCCTTTTCGAACAGGCCCGGTTGTACAATGCCCAGGCGGTAGCGGCAGGCCACACTGCCGATGATCAGGTGGAAACGGTATTGATGAATTTTATCCGCGGCGCTGGGTTGAACGGATTGAAGGGTATGTCTTACCGGATGGTACTGCCGCTGTTTGATCCTGGTATACCGATTGTCCGGCCTCTATTGGGCGTCTGGCATGAGGAGGCGCTGCTGCATTGTGCTGCCCAGGGACTGAACCCGGTGTTTGACAGAAGTAATGATATGCTGGACTTTACCAGGAATCGTATCAGGCATGTATTGATGCCGGCGCTTGAATCTTACAATAACCGTTTCAAAGAAACGGTGTGGAGGACGGCGAAAGTCCTGGCCGATGACTATGCTGCCCTGGTTGAAATTGTGGATGAAAGCTGGGACGCCTGCGTGGTGCGGGCAGGGGCGGGTTTCGTTGTATTCGATGTTTCTTCTTTGGTGCAGCTGCCGGTAGGGCTGCAAAGGAATATTTTTCGCCGCGCCCTGAAACAGGTGCGTCCTGACACACGGGACATCAGCTTTTCTGTTTTGGATCGCTGTGCATCTTTTACAAATTCGAAGGACCCTTCCGGGCAAATTGATGTGGTCAACGGGGTGCGCATGCTCTTTGAAGGCGATACACTGCTGCTGGCTGTTTGGGAAGCGGATTTTTCAACCGGGGAATGGCCGCAGGTGGAGGTTGAAAAATCGGTATTGGAGATCCCGGGCAGCGCTGCTTTGGGTGATGGCTGGCAGATAAGCTGTGAGACCTGGCATGTAATGCCTCTTGTCTGGGAAAAGGCGCGGAATAATGAGGATCCGTTCCAGGCCTGGCTGGATGCCGACCTGTTGATAGATCCGCTGGAACTTCGCTCTCGCAGAGATGGGGATCGTTTCCAACCCTTGGGCATAGAAACGCATACGGTTAAGGTTTCAGATTTATTTATAAACCACAAGCTGCCCAGCCGGGCTAGAAATCGATGGCCATTGGTATGCCAGGGGGATGAGATTATATGGATTCCGGGGTTTCAACTGGCGCATCCATACAGGATAACAAAGAAGACCCACCAGGCGATATACTTTACGCTTACCAAGCGCGGTGGCAAATAAAAAAGGTGACAGTCACTTTTAAAGTGACTGTCACCTTTGGTAAACGCGTTATTGTTCCTGACCAGCCAGTCTACGCAGCTTCATGTGAATTTCTCGCCACTGGATTTTCGAGACGCCAAGTTTTTGGCGAACTTTATCCGGCTCTACACCGGCATTGAAGTCAGTCAGCGCACAGGTCCAGCGGCACATATCGAAGGAAAGATGCTTTTCCAGCCCGGCTTCTTCGCCGATATCTTCCAATAAATATTCCAGGCGGCGGGGGGACCACGGAAACAACTGGTCAGCCGGTTGGTACTGCTCCACGTATTCATGGTAGGCATTGATCCAATCGTCGCTCAGGGGGATTTTTCTCTCTTTGTAGCGATTGGATGGGCTGGCATAACGGATAAAGACGATTGGTCTGCCCGGTGCTTCCAGGTCGATATGATTAAGGCGTATGCCAAGGCATTCGCTTTTTTTGATGCCGGTGATCAGCAGCAGCAGCAGTAGGGTGTAATATCGGGCGTCTGGTTTGCTTTCGAGTCGGTGTTTCTGGGCTGCTTCCAGGCAGGCGTTAATTTCTTTCTCGGTCAGCACTGTTGGCAGTGGACTGATGACAGAATGCTGGATGACTTTCTCCGCCGGATCGACAACCAGAACCCCATACTGATGCAGCCAGCGGAAGAAAGATTTTGTCGCGGTGATACGGCGCGCCAGGGTTTTGGGACTGCAGGGAATCCCGCGTTCTTTTTCCATCCATTCAAAGAAGCGATTCAGGTCAAGGGTTGTAATGGCCCCAAGAGAGCGATCGGGAGGCAGATACTCGGTCAGGATATTGATATCAGATAAAAAAGCCTTGATTGTGTTTGGAGAACGCCCCTGGTCAGTCAGATACATTTCCCAGGATTTTATTGCCGGTGGGAGCAGGGTTTGTGCGTTGAGGTGAGACAATTCTGATGAATCGGGGGTCATGGAGCCTCCAATAGAAAATGCATATAATCTTTTCGTATAGTTTAGCGAAAAAATCTCAGAAAGTCAAACGAGTTAACCCCCCTTTTTTGGAATTTACGTTTCAGGCTGGCGGGGTCTGCCTGAAGTTCAGGGAGCCAGGTCCTTGGGGTTGAAGCAGGGCTGGTAATCAGTGCCGATGATCAACCGGTAGGGGACGACGCTGGCTGGATCGGGTAGTGCAATAACACTGATGTTCGTCAGACCAACGGATGAAAGTATACCGGCTCTTTGTGCGTAATCCTGTCCGGTTGTCAGGTCAATCAATACGGAATAGGTATAATCCTTGCGGTCCGCCGGCGCCAGGGTTGCGGCGAAACCGGCGTAATTCAAGCGCGAGGCGGCCAGGCTGTCCAGGTCGGGCGCGATTGTTCCGTTTTCGACCTGGATTAACAGCTTCTCCCTTTCTTTTGCCCTGGGCGAAGGCGACATGGCTTGCTGGATCATTTGCTGTAAAGGCGCCTCGTTGATCAGGAGTACCGAAGCCCCTGCGGGTGTGATCCAGGGGGTGACCAGTGGGGGTTGAATATAGTAGCTTCGGATATTGGCATTGGTCATTCCCGGGGCCAGGGAGGCGAGCTGCAAGATATCGTTCAATCCGAGGTCTGTTGTGACCACGCTGTTCATATCTTGATAGAGTTGCGGGATTTTCCCGAGTGTGTCGGTTGTGAGGGTGCGGGCATAGATTGAGCGGAGTACTTCCTGCTGCCGGCGGCCGCGGTCGAAATCACTTGACTTCATCCGCGAGCGGGCATACCAGAGGGACAGGTCCCCGTCCATATGGACAATTCCCGGTCCGACGGTGTACAGTGACCAGTTATTTTCGTTTTCGGGGTCATAGCTGGGGTCGATCAAATGCCAGTCGGTGTATGGGCAGGCTACGGGAACGTCGATCCCGCCAAGCGTATCAACGATTTGACGAAAACCATTGAATTCGACCATAGCTGTATGGTCGATGCGAATGCCAAGGTTGTTTTCAACGGTGTCGGCGAGTAATCCCGGGCCGCCTCCCGGGTAGCCATAGAGGTGCCCATGTTGGTAGGCTGTATTGATCCGCTGCATACCCCAGGTAGGAATATTAACCCATAAATCCCGTGGAATAGAGATCAGGGTTACCTGGTTATCCTTGGGACGCAAGATTGCAATCACCAGTGTGTCTGTGCGAAAAGATCCTCCAGGGCGTTTGTCTGAACCGATCAACAGAAAGTTTATCGTTTCCTGGTCTGAAGCGAGGGGCGGAAAAGTCGCAGGTGGCTGCACAACATTTACGTCGGCAGTGTTTGTTGGTGTCATCGCGGGGATGGTTGTTGCAGTTCCTGCAGCCTGTGAGACGGTTTGCGTGGGTTGGATAGTGGGCAGGCTGAGAGGGGGGATGGTAGGTGTAGGGGGAGCAGGCTGGAATGGGGTCGGGGTAAAGGTCGCCTCAGGGTTTTTTGTGACGAGGATAAATGGCAGTCCATCCTGAACTGGGGTGGGGCCAGGAACATATGATCCACAACCACTGAGTACCAGTGCGAGAATAATCCATGCCAGTCGAGGTTGTGTCTTCATTGATCGTAAGTATATTCCCTGCCGTTAACGTCCAAATAGTTACGGGTCAGGGGGTATTTGTAGGAATTGGCGCTTGTGAACCGGTCGGCGTAGGCGGGATTGGCGTCAGGGTGGGTATCGCTGACGGAATTTCAGTTGCGGTATTCGTGGAAGCAGGAATTGGCGGTGTGTCTGTTGGCGTGAGCGTGGGAGGCGGTAGATACGAAGCAGTCGGGGTTATGGTGGGGACATTCGGAACCCAAATACGCTGCCCGACATATATTTTCGTTGAACTGCCCATACAATTCGCCTGTTGCAACCTGGCCGCACTGGTGCCTCCATAATTGATACCGATTCGAAACAGGTTTTCTCCGGGTTGTACTACGTGTTGGATCCATCCTGCCGGGATGCCGCAGGTGACATTGGTCGGGGCGGATGAGACCGGCACATAGAGATAGGTATTGATAATCAGGGTATCCGAAGTAAGACAGTTGGCCTGCCTGAGCGCATTTGTTGAAGTGTTGTAGATAGAAGCTAATTCTGGAAGCGTGTCATTGGGCAGCACCAGGATTGGCATCCAGCCTGCTGGCGGCGAACATGTACTGGGCGGTGCGATGGTAATGATTTCGGTAGGTGTTGTGGTTGGGATGTTATTCGTTCCTGTGGCTGTAAAGGCAGCGTGAATTGTTGGCGTAATCGCCAGTGATGGAGTGAAGGTCGGTAAGACCTGGGTGGGGTTGGCCGGGGAGGCAAGTCTGAAACCGCTTTCGGCTAACGCCAGGGTGGCCCCTCCTATAACGAACACAAGCGAAGCAAGTGCGAGGATTAATCCTGAAACAAGCTGGCGTGTGTCTTGCATGGTTGCTTACCCTTTACCTTGCGAATTGGCCGCTGTGGCGATTGGAAAGAGAACATTGAAGGTCGAACCAACGTTTTTTTCTGTTTCGACCCAAATTCGGCCATTTTGGGCTTCGGTCAGTGTTTTGGCAATCGAGAGCCCTACGCCGGTATCTCCAATGCCTTGGATCAGGACATTATCAGCCCGGTACAATCGGGAGAAAACCCGATCCAGATCTCCAGGAGAAATACCGCCGCCGGTATCAGAAACCTGTATCAGCACAAAAGCATCGCTGGCTTCTTCTTTGGTTTGAACGCTCAGGGCGATAGTCCCTTCCACCGGGGTTGCTGTGCCGGCATTTTGGAGTAAATGTATGAGAACTTGTTGTATGGCTTCTCGATCTGCGTAGATTGGTGACATTTTCTTCGGCAGATCCAGGTGCATGGTAATGTTTTTCTCGCGAACCAGGCTGCTGGTATATGCAACTGCGTTATCAATGATCTGGTTTAGATCAATGGGTTCTGGTTTGTAATCGGTCAAACCGGTATCCAGGGTTGTTACCTGGATCAGATCCTCAACCAGGCTGCCGATGCGTTCTGTTGAAGACTTTATTCGCTCGACAAACTTCCGCTGTAGTGCGCCAAGGATTCCGACCGATTCGCCCAGTAATAGATCGGTATACCCGACAATAGAAGACATGGGTTGGCGAAGTTCCTGCGAAACGGAGGAGATCACATCGATATTTTCCATTGACAATGCGTTTTTGTTTCTATTTTCCAGTTCGGCGATAGCAGTCTTTGCATTGGCTAGTTGGTTTTGCAGGTTGGCCGCTTCTTCCAGGGAGAGACGCAACTCTTTTTCAAGGTGGGCCTCACTCTTCGCGTCTGGTGTATCAGCGGTGATGCCCGCTTCTCCCTTTTTAAGTTCATCTAGCTCTTTTTGGAGCCTGGCAATTGTTTTTTCTGATTCTTCCTGTACAGCAAGCAAGGCAGTGATATCGACATCCTGAACCGAACCAGAATCGTTTTGCTGCTGCAGCGCTTCGATTTGATTGAGTAATTCCTGGTTTTGTAAATTTAGAATGTTGATCTGGTCACGCTCTTGGTTAAGCCGGTGCTGAAAATCTTTGTTTTCCTGTTCCATGGAGGCAAGTTGGCGCCCGCGTTGGATGATCGGAACCAGCGAAGAAGCGATGTTCAGCAGGAATGTCTGGTCTTCTGCGCTCCAAAGGCGGTTTGAGTAGGGTGAAAGCAGCAGGATGCCCCCTATTACCTGCTTGTCTTCGGTGATGATAGGGACGCACATCAAATGTCCAGGATCACCCAATCCCAGCAGGTCTCCGAGGTTCTTAAGGTCGCTTGAAGTCTCACTGGCAGGCAGTCGCAGCGGGCGTCCGCGTTGGAGTGAATTGGCCAGCATAGGCATGACATCTTTTTTCATACTGGCGCCTTCAAGATTCTCTTCCCGAATCAGGTCATACCCGCTGGCGATCATCAGTTGTTGGTTTTCTTCTTCGCTGATAAAGATGAGAAAACATAAATCAGCCAGGACTGCCTGGGCAATGGCGCGGGTGAGAGCGTGATTGAGCTTGTTGGCAGTGGTTTCTGCAGCCAATGCCAGTAGAGAGTGGAAAGTCTTGGGTTCTGTCGAATAGCGGCGCCTCTCTGGTGGAAAGCCAGATTTCTTTTTGTCTTTATCCTTGTCTTTTTTCACTTTTTCTTGCATGCGAGGCTGCTGGACCGGCGTGCTGCTTTGGTGTTGGGCCGGGGCAGGGAAGCGTTGAGGTAACGTCCACAGCAGTGGGTAGGCAGCCACGTAGGCAATCCTGGCAATTCCAAGATAATTCCCCTGATTATCTATAACCCAGACATACCAGAGAGATACAACGTGCCCAAGAAGGGCTACCGATAAAAAGGCTACCCCGTCTCCCCAGCCGTTTGGATGGCGGAAGATCAACAGGACCAGGGCCGCGGCGATAAAGAAAATAGTTGAAAGCTGCCAGAGCAGGTTAACAATGGTGCTGTTGTAAGCGGCGCCATCATTTGGAACAAGCAAGCTGAGGGCCGAACCGAAGATAACCAGAATTGCAACGATCACTGTCGCGATGTCAGCCGTTCGACTTGGCTCAGGGAAAGACCACAACCAGGTGATAATGAGCAGGCTGAAGAAGACCAATGCCCGATCCAGGGGAGGGAGAATGTTTGATGTCACAATACCGCTGGCTGAGAAGAGCAGCAGTTGTGCCAGGATCAGGATCGCCAAGCCTAAAACTTCCCTTTTCACTTGTGGGAATCCAGTCTGACGCCAGTTGGTAAAGGAAAGGCGGAGGGTATTGGCAACTGAATAGATCAGCATCAGATGGTAGATCAGGTTTCCGGGAGATTCTGTCAGCAGGGTGGCAATTGGATTCATGAGAATGTGAGTTGTCCTTATCGCGATTATAGCATGGGGTGGTAGGGTGGACAATAAGGTTAGGTATCTATTTGAAAGGAACAGGTATTCAGCCTATAATGGTGCCATGCGTTTACAAGCACCGGTATATATACCTCTGACAATACTTGGTTTTATCGCGATCATTTTTTCTTTCGCAGCATTCTCTGGATTTCATGAAGTGAGCCAGGCGGACCAGGCATTTGAAGAAGCGGATTATTCGCAGGCGGCCGCTTCCTACCAGAAAGCCCTCATGCATCTTCCCTGGCGAGTTGATCTGTTTGACAGGCTGGGACGTTCCATTGCAGACTCGGATCCAGAGTCTGCAATGGAATATCTC
Source organism: Anaerolineales bacterium (assembly GCA_016927315.1). Classification (GTDB taxonomy): domain Bacteria; phylum Chloroflexota; class Anaerolineae; order Anaerolineales; family Villigracilaceae; genus JAFGMV01. The sequence goes on from JAFGMV010000110.1 coordinate 71,787, forward strand.
GCAAAAGCCAGGAAACACGGAACGCTTTCGGCAGATGGGTGGGTCTTACTCGGTGGATTGTATTGGGGGTATCTTGATGATGAAGGTTCTGCGCTGAAGACCTGGCAGGCTGGTCTTGAAGCGTTTCCTGATAACACGGATTTCCATTATTGGCTCTCCAAAGTGTATCTCTCACGAGGTGATTATGTATCTGAGCTTGCTATTCTGAAAGACTGGATGGATATAGAGGATGCAGAATTTGCAGATGCACATTATCGGCTGGGTTTGCTGTTGGGCGGCACAGACCCAAACCGCGCCCTGGCCGAACTTGTTCGTGCGGCAGTCCTCGATCAGGATTACGATCCGGCGGTCTATACAATGCGGACGGCGATCAATCTGGCGACTCTGGAAAAAGATCGATCACGGAAATCAGTCATCCTTGGGCGCGGCTTGGGCTTGGTGAACGAATGGGCACTGGCGAAGATGGCTTTCCAGCAAGCTGTTGAGGCAGATCCGTTGAATCCTGAGGCCTGGGCATGGTTGGGAGAATCAAAGCAGCATTTGAACGAAGATGGAAGTGCAGATCTTATTAAGGCAGTTGATTTGGGGTCCGCGAACCCGGATATCCGGGGGTTGTTTGGGGTTTATTATTTGCGTAATGCTCAATTTGAGCAGGCATTGGCAGAATATTCGGCTGCGATCGAGTTGGATCCGGAAAATCCAAACTGGCAGGTATCCTCGGCTGATGCACTGGCGTTGTCAGGCGATCTGCCCGCTGCTGTTGAAGCCTATCGGCGAGCAGCCGGATTAGCCCCGGATGAGGCCAGGTATTGGCGTACGTTGGCGCTGTTCTGTGCGCACTATAATATTTACCTGGAAGAAACTGGATTGCCGGCGGCAATGCAAGCGGTTGGCCTGAATGAAGATGACGCTGAATCGCAGGCTGTTTTGGGATGGTTGTATGTAAAATTGTATCGTACCGAGGAGGCAGAGCAGACCCTGCAGCTGGCAATACAAATAGACCCTGAACTGCCAGATGCGCATTATTATTTGGGTTATCTGTACCTGCAAAACAGCCGCTTTTCCCTTGCGAGGGAAGAACTTCAACAGGCGCAGGATTTGGGAGCCGCGGGGTTGATTGGGGCGCGTGCACAAGCGCTGCTGGATGAATATTTTAGATAAAAGTTAACTGGCGCCCGGATGGTAAATTTTAACAAGCGATGCTCGTCCCTGTGCAGAGTGACGAACGCGTGATGGACGCGGCCGCATCGTCCAATTGGGGGAGGGGCCGATTATTAAGAATTGCCCTTCGACAACCGCGGATTATTAGGGGAGTACAATGTTTTTACCAATACAGCATCTCTGCTCACGCAGCTTTTCAACGAAGGCTTGTCCTGGCGGACAGCGTCAGAGTGCGCAGGCAGGGAATTATCACCTGCGAAGAAGTAAAGTGTCTGGCGACCAGAAACTTTGATACAATCGGATTTATGGAAAACCATCAGATCAAAAATTTCCTTTTTGCGGTACTTTTCTTGTTGTTCTGTACCCACTCCTGCAGTGCTTTGCCATTGGATTGGCAGGTTGACTCGGGGGGAGTGCTTTTTCAGGATAATTTTTCAAATCCATCCAGTGGATGGCAGCGCGCCTCAACGGTTGGGGGAATCCTGGATTATGATGGAGGCGGCTTTCGTTTCATGGTAACAGCCCCGGATTTTAATTTTTGGTCAGTTCCAGGGCTGAACTTGCAAAATGTTATCGTTGATGTTGATGTTGGCCGTCTGGCAGGTCCGATTGAAAACCGCATGGGTTTGCTCTGCCGGTACCGGGATGAAGGAAATTATTATTTTTTTGCGATCAGTAGTGATGGATATTACGGTGTGGGCAAGGTTGTCAATGGGACATTATCCTTGGTGGGACAGGCCGAGATGAATTACACGCCAGCCATCAACCAGGGTATGACGGCCAACCATCTGCACGCCGAATGTGTTGGAAACCAGTTAATATTTTACATCAATGAGAAACCGGTTGCCCTGGTGACAGACTTTGATCTGGCGGAAGGGGACGTCGGCCTGTTGGCCGGAACATTCGACGAAACAGGGGTGGATGTAATCTTCGACAACTTTATTGTTACCAAGCCATAGGATGTATAGCCGGATGTGCTGGTAAATTCTGGTCATGAAAGTCTATTTAGATACCATTGGTTGTCGTCTCAATCAATCTGAAATCGAGAGGATTGCCAGACAGTTCCGTTCTGCGGGTCACGAAATCGTGGCTGCCGCGGCGGATGCGGATCTGGCGGTTGTAAACACCTGTACTGTAACAGTACAGGCTGCTTCTGATTCACGCAGCAAGATCAGGCAGATATCTCGCCAGGGGGTTGCTGAGATTTATGTAACAGGGTGCTGGTCGGAACTGGAACCGGAAAAAGCGTGCCTGCTGCCTGGTGTGAGACAGGTGATCTCTAATAATCAAAAAGAGCGCCTGGTTGAAACTGCACTTGGTCTGGAATCGGACGCATTTGGTCTCGAACCTTTAAGTCGAGAACTGTTGCCCGGCCTTCGACAGCGTACCCGGGCATTTATCAAGGTGCAGGATGGCTGCGATAATCGCTGCACCTTTTGTATTACAACCATAGCCCGGGGGACGGCCCGCAGTGTTTCTGAGACGGATGTTTTATCTGATATTCAATACGCGCTCGATGGTGGAACACAGGAGGTTGTGCTAACAGGGGTTCATTTGGGTTCCTGGGGAAGCGAGTGGGGAATGCATCTTTCGACCCTGGTTAAGTCGATCCTTGATAATACAGATGTACCTCGTTTGCGTTTGTCTTCCCTGGAGCCGTGGGATCTTACCCCAGAATTTTTTGCTCTCTGGACCGATCAACGTCTTTGTCCTTACTTACACCTGCCGCTGCAATCTGGGTCGGCAACGACGCTGAAGCGAATGGTGCGCAAGACGATGCCGCTGTCTTATCGCAAATTAGTTCTGGCTGCCCGGGAGGTGATTCCAGGGATTGCGGTCACAACCGATGTGATTGCAGGATTTCCAGGAGAGACTGAAAACGAATTTTTAGAAAGCCTGGCCTTTATCCGTGAAATGGAATTTGCCGGGGGACATGTTTTCACTTATTCTGAAAGACCGGGTACTGCAGCAGCTCGTATGCAGGAGCAGGTCCCACATGCGCTTCGGAAAGAACGCAGTGCAGTACTGCGGGCTGAGCTTGCAGAAGCAGCAGGCTGTTACCGCAGGAAGTTCGTCTCAAAAGTACTGCCTGTTCTTTGGGAGACTGCTGTTGAGATCGGTCCAGATGAATGGTTGTCGGGTGGCTTGAGCAGTAATTATTTGCGCGTAAAAGCCTATATACAAGGCAATCGTTGTAACCGGATCGATCAGGTCAGGATAACCAAAGATGTAGATGGGTGCTTATCAGGCGATGTCGTCGCTGTGGATGATTGTTGAGTGCGCTTACTTTTTATGGCTAGATTCGTGTCAAGTGTCACTTTTTTGGGAAAAAGCGTCGCTGTATAATAATTTATGTATTCGTCACCATGGGAGAGGAGCAAAAGTAAATGACAGCGAAAATCATTGATGGAAAAGCTATCGCCAGACAGTTACGTGAAAACGTAAAGGTCCAAGTGGACAAGCGTGCTGCTGCAGGAAAGTCCAGGCCGGGGTTGGCGACTGTACTGGTTGGCAATCGGGTAGACTCGGCTGCCTATGTAAAATCTAAGCAGAAGGCCTGTGCTGAGATGGGGATTGAATCTTTTGGGTTCAATTTACCAGAGACTGTCAGCCAGGAAGAGTTAGAAAAGTTAGTAAAGAAATTGAATGCCGACCCTAAGGTCAACGGGATTCTTGTACAATTGCCGCTGCCTGCCCACTTGGACGAAGAGTGTGTATTACAGTTGATTGATATCACCAAGGATGTGGATGGATTTTCACCGCTTAATTTGGGCCGTCTGGCACAGAAGGGACGCGAGCCGGCTTTTGTACCCTGTACTCCATATGGATGTATTTACTTACTTGAACAATCTGGCGTCGCCATCGAAGGAGCCAATGCCGTTGTTTTGGGCCGTTCGAATATTGTTGGAATGCCAGCTGCCTTGCTGTTGATCGAGCGAAATGCAACCGTGACGGTATGCCATTCCCGTACCCGGAACTTGCCAGATGTGGTTAGAGAAGCTGATATTGTCATTGCGGCTATTGGCCGGGCTGAGATGGTGCGTGGTGATTGGATCAAGCCGGGCGCTGCGGTAATCGATGTGGGAATTAACAGAAAAGACGATCCTTCTACTGAGCGTGGTTACCGGTTGGTGGGCGATGTCAATTATGCTGAGGCTGTTAAAGTCGCAGGTTGGATAACACCGGTTCCGGGCGGGGTGGGTCCAATGACGATTGCTATGTTGATGAATAATACTCTGCGCGGGGCTGAAATGCAGGACGGCTAATTCCTTATTCGAGTGATGAGAATTGACAGGGCGATATATATCGTCCTGTTTTTTTTTATCTGCACCGGGCATCTGAGTTTAAGTTGACAAAACCAAAATTGAAGTTAATAACGGGTGCATGTCAGTTTAGGGGCAAGATGTGTGGGAAAATGACGCGTTCGTACATCATCAGGGAGACAGCTGAGATGGAGTGTAAAGCAGAAAAACGAGCCCGATACCGGCAAAAGCAGTCCAGGTGACTTTCGTCCCGTTTCCAGACCCGGGTTTGTAACGACCAGGCGCTCAGACGCCCGAAAATAGGATATGCTTTCCAA
>JAFGMV010000111.1 GCA_016927315.1 Anaerolineales bacterium
AATATTCCCTACTGCTGCCACCCGTAGGTGTATGGACCGTGTTTCAGTTCCATTGTGGGGGACCACCCTCTCAGGTCCCCTACCCGTCGAAGCCTTGGTAGGCCATTACCCTACCAACTAGCTGATGGGACGCAGGCCCCTCCCGAAGCGAATAAATCCTTTAGACATGAGACCTCAAATTCTCATGACCACATGGGGTATTAGCAGTCCTTTCGAACTGTTATCCCCCACTTCGGGGCAGGTCACCAACGCGATACTCACCCGTTCGCCACTAGGAGATCCTCTGTGCAAGCACCGAGGGTCCTCGTTCGACTTGCATGTATTAGGCACGCCGCCAGCGTTCATCCTGAGCCAGGATCAAACTCTCCGCAAAAAATACATCTCTTACGAGATGTTAGTTTCGGAAATTGTTACTCTTTAGAACGACAAGGTTGTAAATGTTGCTTCCTATCACTATTCAATTGTCAAGGTTCTGTTCACAACAGCGGGCTGGATTGTAATCGCCTTACTGAAGCCTGTCAAGGCTTTTACAGACGAAAGCGCCGATGTTTTCTTCAACATCGGCATCGTCAGACTACAAAACCATCCGGCTTGTGTCTCTGACATGATTGAGACGTTTTTCTCAGTTGTCAGCGATCTGTCTTTTCGACGAGATCGGTTGTTAAGTTCAGGTTCAGCTATTATACGCAGACTCGGCTGTTTGTCAAGGGAATTTGGAACAAGTTTGGTAATTTTACCTTAAAAAATGTCTTTCCCCTCCTTACTTCACCTAGTTCATCGCTTGACGACCAGCCAGGGCACGTAACAAAGTACTTTGGTCCGCATACTCCAGGTCACCTCCAACCGGCAAACCGCGCGCCAGGCGGGTAACATTCACACCCAGACGTTCTAGCTGCTGGTGAAGATACAATGCCGTAGCGTCTCCCTCCATACTGGGATTTGTCGCCAAGATCACTTCATTTACCTCCCCTCGCTCTACTCGCTCAATCAAAGGTTTGATTTTCAGATCATCCGGCCCAATACCTTCGATCGGTGAAATCACGCCATGCAAAACATGATATTTTCCAAAATATCCCCCCGTACGCTCCAACGCCAATACATCCAACGCCTCTTCCACCACACACAATATGCCCGCATCCCGCTGTGGGCTCTCACAGACCTCACAACGTTCTCGTCCCGCTTCGGTAATATTAAAACATTCCTGACAAAATGCTATCTTTTCTTTCAAGTCTGTCAGAGCATCCGCCAGATCCGCAGCCGCATCTTCCGGTGCGCGTAACAGGAAGAAAGCCAGGCGAGAGGCCGACTTAGGCCCAATCCCGGGCAGGCGCTCTAGCGCGTTGATCAATTTTTGGAGCGGGTCAGGAAGCAGCATCATGAAAAGGGCAATCCCCCGCCAGTCAGCGGGCCTAACCGTTCGGCTGCTAATTCACGCGATTGATCAAGAGCAAGGTTAACAGCAGAAAGTACCAGATCCTGCAGCATCTCTGCATCAATATCTTGCAGCAGTTCAGGGTCAATCTCGACCGCAGTACACTTTTGATCTCCAGTCATGGTCACCTTTACCGCACCACCCCCGGAGGTTGCTGTAACCCTCTCTTCAGCCAGACGCTCCTGTGCTTCAGCCAGTTGTTGTTGCATTTTTTGGAGTTGCGCCATCATACCCTGCTGTTTACCGCCAGGTGGACGATTGAAACCTTTAGCCATAAAGCACTCCTTTATGCTGTAACCTCACAAGACAGCCTGACTCATAATTCTCTTAATCATCGGTGTCGACAATCTCCCCTCCTTGAGAAATTGCAGCTGCAACCATCCCGTTCTGGTCAATATCTGGCGGCAGTTTGCCTTTGGAGCCGGTTACTTCACATTTGATATTCAAATCTACACCCAATAAATCGGTTAACACCTTGGCCGCTAAGGCAATCTGATCCGGTTTGTCCATCTTTTCTCGCAGCACCTCACTGGCAAAACCCAATACCAGCGTGTCACCCGTCACATCAATTGACCGACAGGAATTCAGCAAGGCCGACAAAGTGGACGACTCGCTTTTTACGGCGACCTGGACTTGCTTCCAGACTTTCCTGACTTCCCCGGCGCTGACAATCGGTTTCAAGGAGGACTTCGCCTCAGTTTGAGCATCAGGTTGAGCAGCAGGTTTCGAAGTTTCACCTTTTGAGGGTTTGGACTGGACCGCAGCCGCAGATGGTCTGGCCTTCTTCTTTTTAGTTTCGGAGAAAACATCCGTGCTCTCGTTATCAATCTTTTCCAGTACTTCAGCCAGGGCTAGCTCCAAACTGAGTGAGGGCTGCCAGCCGCTGCGCTGATCGACAGCCGCATTATTAAAAGAACGCATCATCATCAGAACATCAGCGATCTCCAAGACATCAACAAGCCCCTTCATGCGCTGTTTTGTCTCGGCAGTCGCCTCGACCTGTTCGTCATTCCCCATCTGGAAAAGCAGAACCGAACGCAGATAATCAACAATTTGACGGGCCAGGGACCGTGGATCGGCGCCTGCATCCAAGGCTTTATGGATGATCTCAAGTCCACTCCCAGGCTTTCTATCGCAAATAGCATCCACCAATTCCAAGACCGTTTGACTGGTAGCTGTCCCCAATACCGTCTGCGCCAACTCGAGGCTGATCTTCTCCCCGCTGGAAGAGAGTTGATCCAGCAGCGCGACTGCATCTCGCATACTTCCGGTTGCCTGGCGTGCAATTAAAGACAACACCGCTTCATCATAGTTGATTTTTTCACTGTCAGCAATTTTCTTCAGCTGGGTAACGATTTCATCTACAGGAATTCGCCGAAACTCATGACGTTGACAGCGTGAAAGTACGGTCGCAGGAATTTTGTGTATTTCAGTGGTTGCTAATACAAAAATCGCATGCGGCGGCGGCTCTTCCAGGGTTTTCAACAAAGCATTGAAAGCCGCAGTCGATAGCATATGGACTTCGTCAATAATATAAATTTTGTATTTCCCTTGAGAGGGAGAAAAATTGATCTTATCCCTGAGATCACGGACATCGTCTACCGAGGTGTTCGATGCGGCATCAATCTCAATCAGGTCCAGGAAACGGTTCTCGCCGACTGCCTTGCAGTGCTCACATTGATTGCAAGGCCTCTCTTCGAGATTTTCATTCAGACAATTTACAGCCTTGGCCAGCAATCGGGCAACAGTCGTCTTGCCAATACCACGAGAGCCCGAAAACAAATAAGCATGGGTCACCCGTTGGGCGGCAATTGCATTGCGAAGTGTTTGTACGACATGCTGCTGGCCAACTACTTCATCCCAGTTGTTCGAACGCCATTTTCGATAAAGTGCTTGTGACATAAGTATGATTTTCAGATTCTTTAAGGTATAGTATAGACCGCTCGCAAGTCTCCGTTATTGTCATACAGCCGGGCGACTTCCCCAGACTCCCAAACCGGATTACGTAGCCCCCAATAAAGATCTACCACCGTATTTGTCCCTGATGCCGTGTGGAGTTGTACAGCGCCATTCTTATATAAAACCAACTGGGGAAAATCGAACTTATTCCCATTCTCATCCTGCAAACGCCAGCCCGCCAACCCCAATTCTTCATCCCCCGTATATCGGATCACAACGACTTCGGCATTCAGCGTTCCAACTCCAACCACGCTGACAATTTCTATTGTCCCTTCAGCGGTTGTTCCTTCAACTTCTTCAACGGATGTTGAAAGTTTATCCGCTGGTTCAGAAGCCGCCGGTAGATTGGCAATAACTGTCTCGGTGCGATAATTCCGATCATACCAGAACAAGATCGAGCCGGTAACACAGGCCGAGACAAATATATTCATCAAGATGTAGAAAATCAATCTACGCCGATCCATATTGCCTGTATGATAGCACAAAATCATCAGCTGGAGGCAGGTATTAAGCATACAATTATGATTTTATAAAAACCAGCGCTGACCAATCTCCCAACTGCTTTCGAGCAGATACATCAAGTCCTTTGATGCGCGCCGCCAATCGGACTTTCTCTTCCTGCTCCAGCAGGATCCCGGATAACATCAACGTCCCCCCGGGCAAAACCAGGTCTGCTAATCCTGCATCCAGCAAACGAATGAGAATAGGAGCCAGTATATTGGCAAGCACAAGCGGCGCCTGAGAAAATACGAAACTTCCATTCTTGATTTCTTCAACCGAACCCTGCCCAAGCTTCAGTTCACCACCGATACCGTTGTTCGCAGCATTCTGACGGGAGTTCTCGACCGAGGCCATATCGATGTCCACCCCCAAAGCAAGCTGAGCGCCCAGCTTCAGGGCAGCAATCGACAGAATGCCGGAACCACAGCCGACATCAATGACAGTACCCAGATCACCGGTCGGCTGTTGCGCCGTATAGTACTCTTCAATCAGTTCCAGACTTAGTTGAGTGGTTGGATGGGTACCAGTACCAAAAGCCATCCCTGGATCGATCCGGATCGGAATGCGACCAGGATCGGTTGACTCAAGCCAGACCGGAACAATGATCAGACGCCTGCCAATTGGGATCGGGTGGTAATGCTCTTTCCAGGCTTCCATCCAGTTTTGATCGGCAACCAATCTGAACTCCGGCTCAGGAAGCGCTTGTATCCGTCCCAGATACCAAAGGGATTCTTCGAGCTTCTGACGAGTCTCTTCAATTTTTTCATCTATGAGCAAATAAGCACGCACGTTCACCGGACCGAAAGGAGCGCCTGCATCGTCTGCGTTTGCGTATCTGACACTTTGTTCCATAACCACTCCATTTGGAGCAAAACGCGCTAATACATCTGCCACAGCCTCGGCCAGTTCGCCTGCTACTTCTAAAGAAACCTCAAGCCAGTGATTTTTCATCTTTAGTTCTTTATAACAAATTTCTCACCTCATCAGCGCCTGGTTCATCTTACCCTTCTTTCGCTCATCCAATTATATCTTCAGAGTCCCCCAACCATTAAGTAAACCCTGTAATTTCATTAAATATTGTTCGTTTACGGGCCGCAGCACAATCTCTTCGCCATTGTCGAGAACAATGATTTTTGTACCGATTTTAATCCCATACTTACGACGCAAGGAATCCGGAATCACTATCTGACCCTTTTCAGTTGAGTATGTTTCCATTTGCTCAATCTCTTTTGAACATTGTAACTAAAACATGCAACCTTAACGTAAGATAATTTAAAATATGCAATACCGTTATCTTGATGTTTAACTAGCAACCGGACCCATCTTGAAAAGGCGGGGCCTGCTGCTATAAATTACTTACATCATAAAAAGAGGATCAGCCTATCCCCCCAGAGCTTCATTCAACCAATCCAGAAATCCTTTTTCCTGCGGTATGGTTTCTGATCCCAGGGTTTCAGCCAACTGCTCGAATAACTCACGCTGCTCCTTACTGAGTTTCGCCGGTACGCTGATATTTACAATGACACGCTGATTGCCGCGCCCGCTGCGCCGTATATATGGAACACCTTTACCACGCAGGGTGAAAACTTTACCCGGCTGGGTTCCGGCTGGAATCTTCAACTTCTCATCTCCATCTACCGTCGGCACTTCAACTTCGGCTCCCAAGACAGCCTGGGCAATATTGATATCCAGGTTGAGCAAAATGTCATTTTCATGACGCTTGAAATACTTATGTGCCTTTACATCCAGCAGCAGGTACAGGTTCCCCACCGGACCACCATTGGAGCCCGGCAGCCCTTCCCCCGCCAGCCGGATCTGGGTACCGGAATCGACGCCTGCCGGAATAGAAACTTTCTTTTTTACTTTTTTACGCTCAAGCCGGCTGCCCCGGCATGTCTGGCAGGGCGTCACAATCACTTCTCCACGCCCGCCGCAGGCCGGGCAGGTCGAACTTTGAACCATTGAACCCAAAAAGGTCTGGCGCACCTGGCGTACTTCTCCCAGGCCGTCACAGGTCGAGCAGCGCGTCGGTTTCGTACCCGGCTCGGTACCACTGCCTCCGCAGGCAGAGCAGATTTCATCACGCTCGAACTCAATATCTTTTTCGACGCCGAATATGGCTTCTTCAAAGGTCATTTCGACCTTCAACTGCATGTCACGCCCGCGGCGCGGCATGTTGCGTGCACGCTGCCCACCGGAAAAACCAAAGCCACCAAACAACTCTTCAAAGATATCACTAAAATCAACCGTGTAATCCCGGAAACCGCCCATATCACCAACACCAGAATGACCAAAACGATCATACTGCGCTCGTTTCTGCTGGTCCGAGAGTACACCGTACGCTTCGTTGATCTCTTTGAACTTTTCTTCAGCGTCTGGATCTTTATTGACATCAGGATGATACTGACGCGCTAACTTGCGAAAAGCCTGTTTGATCTCTTCCAGTGAGGCCTGTCGCGAAACACCCAGTACTTCATAATAATCTCGTTTTGCCATATCTCTCAGTCAGAAGCGAAAAGGTGTAATCAGCCTTTCAATCCTTTTCGCGGCTCCTTTAGTTTATCTTCATCCTGGATTCTGTCCAGCCACCGGTTCTCCACTATCAGCGTGAGGTTGGTGATAAACGCTAGCGCCAATCTTCTGGAGAACTTCTCCCAAACCCTGGGCAGCAGTCGTGATCGCAGCAATATCATCACATTCATGCACCTGGCGCAAATCAGCAGCCCGGGTTTCCACTTCTGCTTTTACCTCAGCGGGTATTTTATCTCCCTGGTCATTCAAGGCTTTCTCCGCCGAATAGAGCAGGTTATCTGCCTGGTTACGAGCTTCGATCAGGTTCTTACGCTGGAGATCAGTTTCAGCATTGGCTTCCGCGTCACGGCGCATGCGCTCGATATCTTCTTCACTCAAACCGGAAGAAGCCGTGATAGTAATATTCTGGCTCCGCCCCGTGGCTTTATCCCTGGCAGTTACCTTAAGAATTCCATTAACATCAATATCGAATGTCACTTCAATCTGCGGAACACCCCGTGGTGCAGGAGGAATTCCATCTAGAATAAACTTACCCAGGGTTTTGTTGTCTGCAGCCATAGAACGTTCACCTTGCAGTACGTGGATCTCGACCTGGGTCTGGCCATCACTCGCCGTCGAGAATACCTGGCCCTTTCTGGATGGGATGGTCGAATTCCGCTCGATCAATGGGGTAGCCACTTCTCCCAGTGTTTCGATCGAGAGCGTAAGCGGGGTTACATCAAGCAGCAGGATATCAGTTACGTCTCCCCCCAATACCCCACCCTGGATAGCCGCGCCAATCGCCACCACCTCATCAGGATTGACCCCTTTATGAGGGTCCTTCCCAAAAAAATCACTGACTGCCCGCTGGACAGCCGGCATACGCGTCATACCACCCACTAACACAATTTCGTCAATCTCATCCAGTCTCAAAGCAGCATCGGAAAGGGCCTGGCGAAGTGGACCAACAGTCCGTTCGACCAGGTCATCTGTCAATTGTTCGTATTTGGAGCGAGTCAGCCCCGTAACCAGATGCTTTGGCCCTGATGCATCTGCTGTAATATATGGCAGGTTGATCTCTGTCTGCATCATGGTTGAAAGTTCGATCTTTGCTTTCTCAGCAGCTTCTTTTAAACGTTGAAGCGACTGCCTGTCCTGGCGAAGGTCAATGCTGTGTTCCTGCTGGAATTCATCAGCCAGGAAATCTATCAAGCGCTGATCAAAATCATCCCCCCCCAAGAAAGTATCACCGCTGGTTGCACGCACCTGAAAAACACCATCCCCAACTTCCAGGATGGAAATATCAAAGGTACCCCCACCCAGGTCATACACTGCAATAACCTGATTGTCTTTTTTATCCAGGCCAAAAGCCAGGGAAGAAGCTGTCGGTTCATTAATAATACGCAGCACTTCCAGTCCGGCAATTTTCCCGGCATCTTTGGTTGCATTCCGTTCCGCATCATTAAAATATGCCGGAACCGTAATAACCGCCTGGGTGACAGGTTCACCCAAATAGGCTTCCGCATCCGCCTTGATCTTTGAAAGGATCATGGCCGAAATCTCCGGGGGCGAATATGGTTTGTTATCCATTTCGACCAGCACACCGCCATTTTCCGCTTCTGAAACATTATATGGCATCCGCTGATCTGTACGAACAACTTCCTCATCACTAGCATTACGCCCCATAAACCGTTTGATGGAAGAGATTGTGTTTTCAGGATTGACAATCGACTGGTTGCGGGCCACACGCCCAACCAGGCGCTCATGATTTTTGTTGACTGCTACAACCGACGGGATCGTCCGTTCTCCCTCCGCTGATGGAATCACAACCGGTTCCCCCCCGCTCATGACAGCCACAACCGAGTTGGTCGTTCCCAAATCGATGCCGATAACTTTACCCATACAAATTTGCGCTCCTGCTGCTATGTGTGCTGTTGGTTCTTATGAAAGCTGAGGCAAAACACAACTCAGGCAGCCACCCTGACCAGCGCGGGGCGGATTACCCGTTCACCGATCATATACCCCTGTTGAAGCACGGCGATGATATATCCGCTCTTTACTTCATCACTGGGTTCCATGGCAATCGCCTCATGAAAATTCGGGTCAAATTCCTGACCATCAGCCTCAATACGGGTTACACCTTCGGATTCCAGGACGCTTTCCAATTTTCGGTAGATCAACTCGATTCCATTCACCCACCCCTGGACAGCTTCACCATCCGGACGGTTTTTCAGGGCCAGTTCCAGGTCGTCAATGACCGGTAAAACCTGTTTGACAATTTCGCCTTTCATGGTCTGCCGGCTGAGATCATAATCGCGCTGCTGACGATTCTTGTAATTGATGAACTCAGCCTGAAGACGTTGAAGATTATCAAGATAAATAGCAGCCTGAGACTGGCTCTCTACAAGCTGCTCCTTAAGCGCTTCCACCTCGGACGAGACCGGTTCACCGGCCTCAGCTTTTTCTATTGTTTCAGGAGAAGCTTCTTGGAGTTGTTCGCCCTCATCCTGCTTTTGAGTTACTTTCTTACTAGTCGACATAATAGTTTTATTCTCCAGCAACATTATCATTTACCAGATCGCTTAACAATCCGGCAACAAAACGAACCGTTGGGATGGTGCGTGCATAAGACATACGCATCGGTCCCAAAACACCCAGGGTACCGGTTACCATACCGGGAACTCCATAACGGGTCAGGATCATAGAACACTGGCGTAGTTCCTGCCAGTCCCCCTCACCGCCAATCAAAACCTGCATTGCTCCAACATGGCTATCCATAATCGTTCGAGCGAGCAAATCCCGAAGGAGTGAACGTTCCTCAAATAATCGCAAGGCCTGACGACCTTCATTTGTATCACTGAATTCTGGTTCTGACAGGACATTGGTTAGGCCATCCAGGTAGACTTCTCCAGAAACCAGTTCTTCTGCCCGCCGCATATCTTGCAGCACCAGTGTAATGACATCTTTTTCCAGTGCATCCGTGCGAGCCGGCATGGCGGCTATTTCATTGACGCTGCGCCCGCCCAATACGTCATTAACCATGTTCGCCGTCTGGCTCAATTGTTCCTGTGAGACTGGTTCTGCCAGCGTCAAAATCTGTTGGGAAACCTCTCCCCCGACAATTACCAGCACCATTAAAACCTGGCGCCCCTGGGTTGAGATCAACTCAACATGCTTGAACCTGGTTGCTTCAGCATGTGGTGCGGTTACAACCGAAACAGCTCGTGATTGGTGAGCCAGAACAGAAGCTGCCAGGTGCATCCACTGTTCAATATCCGGACGTGCCTGGTAAAACTGGTGGGTAATGGTATGCTGGACAGAATCGGGCAGCTTGGCCTGGTGCATCAACTTGCCGACAAAGTAACGATACCCCTCTTCACTGGGCACCCGTCCCGCAGATGTATGGGGCTGCTGCAGATACCCCATTTCTGTCAGGGCAGCCATCTCGTTTCGAACCGTTGCCGAGCTCATGTCCATATTGTAGCGGTCGACCAGGGTCTTCGAACCAACCGGTTGGGCTGAATCGATATAATCCCGGATTACCAGCATCAAGATCTTTCTCTGACGTTCACTCAGTTTATCCATAGGCCTTATGTCAAATTAGCACTCTCGCACGGAGAGTGCTAAAAGCACGTATAAAATGATAGCATACCTGAGGGTGAGCGTCAATAAGAAGAATGTTAAAATCGGTTGATATGGCTGGTTTTCACTTTTAACCACCTGGATCATGCTTGTTTGGTCCTTCTTACTTTCTTGCTGGGACCCGGTTTAAAAAAAGCGAGGGCAGTACAAATTGAACTGCACCCTCTATAAGCAAATCAAAAACAATTTACCTGACGATCGGACGCCAAGTAGGGTCGAAATCGACACCGGGGTCAGTGGTTAGCTGTGTTAATTTGCTCCCATCGGTTTTCATTAAATAGATGTCATACCGTTTATCTTCATCCAACCGGCTTTCAAAACACAGCCAGTTACCATCGGGCGAATATTCGGCATCCACAATCGGTGTATATCTATAGTCGAGCTTGGTGGTCGAACTGGTGCCTCGCTTCTCATATTCCAGGGACATCAACCAGATTTTGTAGGCATTGTCCGGTGTTCTCTGGTTGAATAAAACGGACTGCCCATCTGGCGCCCAGGTCGGCAGGAAATCCAGAAAATCAAGACCACTGCGGGCAAACTGTTCAGGGTTCGTACCGTTATTACGCATGGTCCAGATCTGGAAATCATTATAGCGAATAACCATGTAGGCAATTTGGTCCCCAAAAGGAGACCAGACGGGCTGGCGGGTTTGCACATCAGGAGGGGTCTCTGTCAGGCGGGTAACTTTTTGATCTCCCAGGTTGATGGTATATATTTGCAAATGCCCATCACGCTTTGATGTAAACAGGATTTTCTCGCCATCTGGAGACCAATCCGGTTCAAAGTCGCCGCCATCTTCCGATGGAAGCATAAACAATCCTGTACCATCCGCATTGATAATATACAGGAACGTATCCACAAAAAAATCATCTCGACCAATACAAGGCGAGGTGAACACCAGGCGCTGCCCATCCGGCGACCAGGATGGCTGGCAGGCGCCATCATCCATCGCGGTAATCGGATGCAAATCCGTACCATCTACATTAACAAGATACAACTGGGGAGAACCAGTTCGATCTGATACAAAGGCAATCTGTCCTGAACCGGCTAAAAAGGTCGGCGTGGGCTGTGGCGTACTGGTAAATTGAGGTCCAGGAACGCCGGATGACGTTGCCGTATCGATTGGAAGATGGGTCTCAGTCGGAATTGAGACTGTCTCCGGAGTGTTCGTCAGGAGAGACATCGAAGCTAGCTGTCTGTACCAATGGCTGGCCATCGAATTCAAGACAGGATGATAAACAAATGCCACGATTGCAACACTGACCAACAGCAGCGCCAACAAGGCCGGAATCCAGCAACCGTTCTTTCGCCTGCGGCGCTTCCTTTTAAAACCGGTTGGGGGATCCAGATCAGAAGGCAGGGAAGCAGGCAAGATCACACCTGCATTGGGAGGTGGTTCCGAGTGTCTCTCTTCACCATTTTCATCTACTACTGTATCCGCATCATTGAGAGCAGGCGGAGGCGAAACATAATATTCTTTTAGCCGTTGTGTTTTTGAACTGGTGTTAAGCAAAGCCGACTTGAATTCATCGGGACTCTGAAAACGATCATCTGAATCAATGGCCATCGCCTTTTCAATCGCCGAAGCCATGCGCCGGGTAACCCTGGAGTTGCGTTTTCGGATTGGGGTGAGTTGTGCATTGTCCATTGCGCGTGCCAACCCATCTTCAGGGATGACACCTGTCAGGGAAGCATACAGCGTCGCCCCCAAAGAGTAAATATCCGTTCGAGGGTCAGTTCGGGCGGTCCCGTATTGTTCAGGCGGTGAATAACCCGGAGTCATTGCTCTGGCGCCAGTTGTTGTCGCCTGACTGCCCTGCACTACTTTCGCCAGGCCAAAATCCACCAGGTAAATTTCCCCATCCGGTGTAATCTTTACATTGCCCGGTTTGACATCCCGATGAAGGATTGGCGGCTTACGAGAATGCAGATAACTGAGCGCATCACACATCGCAGCCCCAATCAAGACAGCATCGTCTTCAGAAATCATGCCTTCGCGTTCCATACGCTGGCGCAGGTCTTCACCTTCAATGTAATCCATGACAAGATATTGTCCCTGGTCACCGATGACAAAGTGGTCTGTCACACGTGGAAGGTTTGCCTGGCGTAGGTTGGCAAGAATTACAGCTTCCAATCGGAATTGGCGAGCATATTCTTCAGTTGTGAAAAGGTTTTCCTTAACGGCCACATCCACGCCCAGATTTTCATCAACTGCACGGTATACTGAGCCCATCCCCCCCTGCCCAAGTATCTCTACGATCCGATATCGTTTATGAAGTAATGTTCCGCGTTCGAGCGTCATTCAGAAACACAATCTCCGTTCATGTATGAGGATTCTCCCAGACTTGTTGATTATAACAGATTGAATCATACACAGATACCATTATATTAGGGCAATCGCATCTTAATTGCCTGTGGCAAGGACTTTGAGAAGATAATCCTGATCTCAAGCGGCTTGCAACTGTTTGGCACGGATGCCTCCTTTGGCGGTTTTCTCTTGCTTGAGCAGGTTGA
>JAFGMV010000017.1 GCA_016927315.1 Anaerolineales bacterium
CTGCTGGTTGCGGTCAACCTGATGATGCTGATCAACATCTATCGATTCAACCAGCAGTATGATGCCCTGATCACCAACATAACCACTGCCAACAGCATTAACGGTTACATCAAGCCGGCCATTGATGAAGAAATGTGGAACATCGTTGCGGGGAAGACCGATTTTGAAGACGGAAACCAGTACAGAATCATTGACCAGGTCAATGCCCAGATCGAAACGATGATGGCGAATACCGATTCGGATAAATCGAAAATCAAGCTGGAAGTAATCCGCCGTACAATGGGCACCCTGACAAACTATGTGGACAAGATGGGGCTGCAGATCGAACAGGGCAGTAACAAAGTCGCCGATAATGAACTCGTCCTGGAGAATATCCGCGGCGTCTCTGAAGTCGTCGAAGACACCATCCAGGACTATATGCTGTTTGAGGTCAACCAGGCCGAACAACAGTACAAGGAAAACCAGGCGCGCTTCAATCAACTGACGATCATCTACTTAATCCTGCTTCCCTGCGCAATTGGTTTCTCTATCTTTGCTGCCTGGCTGATCTCTGCCAGCATTTACACACCCATCAAAAAATTACATGATGTCACCACCACCATCACCAAAGACGACCTGCAGGCCCTGGTAACCAGTGACAACGTGGATGAAATCACTGAACTGGGGATGAGCTTCAATATTATGATCGGCAGGATTCGGGAATTGTTGAATGCCAAAGTCAAGGAACAGGAAAACCTGAAGAAGGCCGAACTGAAAGCCCTCCAGGCTCAAATCAATCCTCACTTTCTTTACAATACGCTTGATACGATCGTCTGGATGGCCGAAGCGAACAAAACAGACCAGGTGATCGAAATCGTACGCGCGTTTTCCAGTTTCTTCAGGATTGCTCTCAGCAAAGGAAAGGACTGGATCACAATTCGCGAGGAAATCGAACACGTCCGGAGCTATCTGAAAATACAAAAGATGCGCTATCGAGATATCCTCGACTACAAATTTGAAGTGGACAAAGAATTGCTAAACGGCACGATTCTCAAACTGACCTTACAGCCGCTGGTTGAAAACGCCCTTTACCATGGAATTAAGAATAAGCGCGGCGGGGGCACAATCATTGTTCGTGCCCAACAGGTTGGTGAAAACTCAGTTCGGCTGGAAGTCCAGGACGATGGTATTGGATTGACCCCCGAAAAACTGGCGCGGGTCAGAGCAACACTGAATGATGATCTGGAAATCGGTGAGATCATATTTTCAGATGGTGGTTTCGGCCTTGAAAATGTGCACAAGCGAATCAAGTTATATTATGGTAAACAGTATGGCCTGTATATTCAAAGTGAATATAACGCGGGCACACAGGTTATTGCTAGAATACCACTGCAAGTAAGAACGGAGGCATGAGCAAAATATGAAGAATAAAGTTTCCGCGAATACAGTTCTAATAACCTTATGGACAATAGCACTTTTGAGTCTCCTAGTCTCCAGCTGTGGAACAAAGAAAAAGGAAGGGAGTGGAAATAATGTCCCACATGACGATGAAAAAATCACTTATAACGAACTTGTGGTTGGATACGCCCAACTTGGCGCCGAAAGCGATTGGCGTACGGGTAATACGGAATCGATCCTGGAAGCCGCCGAAGAGTTAGGTGTGGAGCTGTTGTTTTCGAACGCCCAACAAAATCAGGAACGCCAGATCAAGGCCATTCGTACCTTTATTGCCCAGCAGGTCGATATCATCGGCGTCGCCCCGATTGTAGAAACTGGCTGGGAGTCGGTCTTCCAGGAAGCAAAGGATGCCGGGATTCCCATCATCCTGGTAGACCGTCGGGCAGATGTACCAGAAGACCTGTATACCACATACTTAGGATCTGATTTCCTAGAAGAAGGGCGTAACGCAGGACGGATCATGGTGGACCTGCTGGATGGCAAAGGCAGGATCGTAGAACTGGAAGGAACTGTCGGATCCGCCCCGGCCATTGATCGGGCTAATGGTTTCAGGGAGGTTCTTGAAGACTATCCGGAAATGGAAATCATTGCGACCGAATCCGGTGATTTCACCCGCGCCAAAGGTGAAGAGGTAATGGAAGGCTTCCTGGACACCTATGGTGGTAATGAAATCGATGCCCTCTTTGCCCACAATGATGATATGGCGATTGGCGCCATTAAAGCGATTGAAGCCCATGGCTTCCGCCCCGGGATTGATATCAAGATCGTTTCCATCGATGCCATCCGGGAGGCCTTCCAGGCCATGATCGATGGGAAGATCAATGCTACCGTGGAATGCAACGCCCTGCTGGGGCCTCAGTTCTTTGAACTGGCGCTAAAGGTAGCCAATGGAGAAAAAGTCCCCAAATGGGTTCCCTCCGATGAGGGCGTATTTTTCCCGGAGAATGCAGCAGAGATCCTCCCCACCCGGAAATATTAGTACCCTGATCAATCAAAAAGAGTATTCAAAGAAAGCCTTGCAGATTTATCGAAATCATCAAGGCTTTCCTGCATTGTAAGGAGATGCTTTGTCCAGATCTCTCTTGGTTTCTTATCCAGGCAGCCAGATCGCATCTTTCTTAACTATTTTCAAATAATTCTTAACTATTTCAAGAAATAAACTTAATGCCCCGAAAAGTTTAAGTTCTTTCTTAACCAACCCCCGATAACAGGTAATTGAAACCAAAGGATACTCAATGTAAAGTAATAGAACAAAGCCTGTCTCACTTCTATAAGGAATGAGACAGGGAAGCGTAAGAACCACAAGGAGGTGAATCTGAAAGAGATATACATTAAGTACGTTCCAAAGAGAAGCGCCTGCCCAGTGACCGAGATCTCCAGGCAAGCACTTCGGGGTGCAAAGAAGGATGTGAACTCCTTCTGCACACCAAACTATACAGTAATATCCAAAAATTCTAAGGAGAGTAGAAAAAATGAACCGCTTTAAGTTAGTTGTTTTCCTGGTCGCGATCTCCATGATCCTGGCCGCATGTGGGCCGGCTGCAACCGAAGCTCCCGCAGCCCCTGCCGCAACCGAAGCTCCTGCCACAGAAGCCCCCACTGAAGCCCCTGTAGCTGACGAAGGTTGTGCCCCCAATTGTGAGTATGCTGACCTGGTGGTTGGCTTCCTTCAGACTGGTTCTGAGGGTGGCTGGCGTGCAGCTAACACTGCTTCCTTCAAGGAAACCGCAGAACAGCTGGGCCTGACCCTGAAGTTCTATGATTCACAGAACGACCTGGCCAAGCAGGTAGCTGGTTTCCAACAGTTCATTGAAGACGATGAAGTAAACGTTATTGTTATGTCCCCACTGGAAGTAACCGGTTGGGATCAGGTTCTTGAAGATGCCCAGGCCGCTGGCAAGATTGTCATCCTGTCTGATCGCCGCATCGACGGAAACGAAGACAAATACGTGACCTTCATTGGCGCCGACTTCGTAGAAGAAGGCCGCAAGGCTGGTACCGAAATGTGCAAACTGCTTGAAGGCAGCGAATCAAAGAACGTCTGGGAACTGCAGGGGAACGTAGGCGCAGCACCCGCTATCGATCGCGGTACTGGTTTCCGTGAAACCGCTGAAGAGTGCGGTATCGTTGTCACCAAGACACAGACTGCCAACTGGAGCGTTTCTGAAGGCAAGCAGGTTACAGAAGCTTGGCTGAAGGAAACCAAAGACGTTCAGGGTATCTTTGGACAAAATGACGAAATGGCCTTTGGCGCCATTGAAGCTCTCAAAGAAGCTGGCTTAGTTCCTGCCGAAGATGTCAAGATCATCTCCGTAGATGCCACTGCCGGTGCTTTCCAAGCCATGCTTGATGGCACACTCAATGTTACCGTTGAGTGTAACCCACTGCTGGCCCCGCAGGTCTACGAAGCTGCATTAGCCGCTATGAACGGTGAAACATTGCCCAAGTGGATCCCCTCCGAAGAGAGCGTCTTCTTCATGGACGATCCCAACCTGCAGGCTGTCGCCGACGGACGAAAGTACTAAAAAACGTGACAGACCTGAGATTCAAATTTCTTGAAAATTGAATCCGGTCTCAGAAGTATTGGGGAAGCGGCAGAAGTACACCGCTTCCCCAATAGTGACTAATGTTTTGAAAAGGTAGGCATGCATGTCCGAAGCAAACAACTATATTCTCACTATGGAAGGCATCGATATGGCTTTCCCGGGCGTACAAGCGCTTGAAAACGTAGACTTTACCCTGAAAAGAGGCGAAATTCACTGCCTTATGGGTGAAAATGGTGCGGGAAAGTCTACCTTGATCAAAGTGCTGACCGGTGTTCACAAACCGGATGCAGGGAAAATGATTCTTGATGGCAAAGTAATTCACACAAAATCTCCCTTACACGCCCAATCGTTGGGAATCAGCACGGTATACCAGGAAGTAAATTTGTGCACCAACCTGACCGTTGCAGAGAATATTTACATCGGTCGTGAGCCCAGGAGACTTGGCAGTATTGACTGGGTCAAAATGAATATAAATGCTACCAACCTGTTGAAACGCCTCCTGAATGTGAATATCGATGTGTCAAAATCTCTGGGCACATACACAGTGGCCATTCAGCAGATGGTAGCCATCGCCCGTGCACTCGACATCTCCGATGCAAAAATCCTCATTCTGGATGAACCGACCTCCAGTTTGGATCTACAGGAAACAAAACAGCTCTTCATGGTAATGAGAAAACTAAAAAGCGACGGGGTTGGCATTATTTTCATTACACATTTTATCAGTCAGGTTTATGAAGTGTCTGACAGGATCACAGTGCTGCGGAATGGAAAGTTGGTTGGGACCTTCGAGACCAAAGCTCTCTCGCGCTTCGAGTTGATCTCGAAGATGATCGGCCGCACCCTGGCCGATCTCGATGAAATGACTAATATCAAGCTGAAAACCAGCAAACGAATTCAAAGTGAACCAGTACTGGAAGCAAAAAACTTCGGCCGAGCAGGTGAAATCAAACCATTTGATCTCGAACTGCACGCCGGCGAAGTGGTCGGCCTGGCCGGTCTGCTTGGCTCTGGCCGCACCGAAACCGCCAGCATCTTATTTGGCGTGGATCGTCCCGATACCGGCTCAATGATTTTCAATGGCAAATCGGTTTCAGATTATTCACCCCTCGGGTCGATCAAGCGCGGCGTTGCCCTGTGCCCGGAAGATCGTAAGGCAGAGGGGATTGTCGATGATCTGACAGTCCGGGAAAACATCATCCTTGCCTTGCAGGCCAACAATGGCTGGCTCCAATATCTTAATTTGCAAGATCAGTATGAACTGGCAGATAAATATATAAAAATGTTGAACATCGCTACGCCGTCAGCAGACCAACCAGTCAAGAATTTGAGCGGCGGCAACCAACAAAAAGTAATTCTCGCCCGTTGGCTGGCTACAAACCCCCAGGTCTTGATCCTGGACGAGCCCACCCGCGGTATTGATGTGGGTACCAAAGCTGAAATTCAGAAGCTGGTCCTGGAATTGGCAGATGAAGGTAAAGCCTGCCTCTTCATTTCTTCAGAGCTGGAAGAGGTGCTGCGCACCTCCCATCGAATAGCCGTTCTCCGAGAGCGCGAAAAAGTTGCCGAATTCAGTGGAGAGATTGATGAACATAAAATTATGCATACCATGGCCGGGAGTTCAGAATGAAAAAATTTAAACTAAACCTTTCCCGGAACGCGTTATCCGAGAGTAAACTGCTTTTCCCAATCATAGTCTTGATGCTAATCCTACTCTTTGATTTCATCTTCATTCCAGGATTTTTCAAAATTGAAAACAGGGATGGAAACCTTTACGGCAGTGTAATTGATATTATGCGTAATGGTTCTATTGTATCCTTGTTAGCGATCGGAATGACTTTGGTCATTGCAACTGGAGGTGTGGATTTGTCAGTTGGGGCTGTAATGGCAATCTCTGCATCCGTCGCTGGTATATTAATGAACCCATCGGCGCTCAAGAATGAAGTGTTCTTTGTAACAGATCCAACTTATACCTTTCAACCCCTGTGGGTTGTCATCCTGGTACCACTAATAGTGGCAATCATCTGTGGTATATGGAATGGGATGCTGGTCGCTTTTATGCGAATTCAACCCATGGTTGCAACATTGATCCTGATGATTGCAGGCCGTGGTATTGCCCAGTTGATCACCAACGGTCTCAGAGTGCAGATCACTTACCGGCCTTTCTCATTGATTGGACAGGGATGGTTCATACTACCAGTATCCCTATATATTGTTTTTGTGATGCTATTGATCACTTGGGCGATTACGCGCAGAACTGCTATTGGTATGTTCATTGAATCAGTCGGCATCAATGACCGATCAAGTTTTTTCAGTGGAATCAGCGAAAAGAACATCAAACTAATGGCTTACACCTTCTGCGGCTTCTGTGCAGGGATTGCAGGACTGGTTGCTTGCTCAAATATAAAAACATCCGATGCAAATAATATTGGTCTTTATACAGAATTGGATGCCATCCTTGCAGTCGTAATTGGGGGCACATCCATGGCTGGTGGACGATTCTCGCTGGTAGCAAGCGTTATCGGCGCTCTTGTAATGCAAGCCGTAACTCAAACTATGTATGCAGTTGGCGTACCAGCTTTTGCGCTTACAGCGATTAAAGCAGTGGTCGTCATCATCGTGATTTTGCTGTTTTCTGACCAGGTCCGTAACGTTATCCGGGGACTCGGCACCCAGAAAAATGAGGTTTAGCGATTATGATGCAACGAATAAACAACTTCCTTTCAAAAAACCGCAGATTTATTCCTATCACAGCTACAGCTGTACTTGCAATAACAGCCTACATAGTCGGTTCGATAAATTTCGAAGGTATGCGAAATATGCAGGTTTTCCTGAATCTGTTCCGCAACAGCTCTTACTTGCTGATAAGCGCTATTGGGATGACCTTCGTGATCCTTACTGGCGGAATTGATCTTTCTGTCAGTGGCGTTTTGGTTCTGACTTCAGTAACATCTGCGGCACTGCTTCGGGGCGGAACAAATCCCTGGTTGGTGATATTGTTTGTGATCGTTCAAGGGATGGTACTGGGCTTTATCATGGGCACCTTCATTGTTTACCTGAAAGTTCAACCATTTATCGCAACGCTTTCAGGAATGTGGTTTGCCCGAGGCATGTGCTTCTTTATCAGCGATAATGCTATCAATATTGACAACCGTATATTCAAAATTCTGGGACAAACCAGGCTTCTGATACCTGGATTAAAGGAGTTGGCCGAAGCTCAAGGGAACTCTCCACCCTATATATCCATACCGGTTGTTATTGCCTTTACTCTTCTGCTTGTGTCCATCTATCTGGCACATTTCACCAGTTTTGGCCGCACAGTTTATGCGATCGGCGGTAATGAACAATCTGCCCGATTGATGGGACTACCTGTTAATAGAACTTTGCTCCAGGTTTATACATTCAATGGTTTTTGTTCCGCACTTGCCGGCCTTGCATTTGCCTTATTTGTTTCATCCGGGCATGGTCTTTATGCACCTGGTTTTGAATTAGATGTTATCGCTTCTGTGGTCATTGGTGGAACAATGCTTACTGGCGGATCAGGATACGTCTTTGGCACACTATTCGGTGTAATGGTTTTAGCTATCACACAAGCCCTGATCCAGTTCATTGGATCATTGAGTTCCTGGTGGACCAAAATTGTAATTGGTGTACTCATGCTCACATTTATCGGTGTCCAGGCTTTGCTAGCCAATCGAAAACAGGTTAGCCAACAGATGCTGGATCCTAAGGATATCCGAAAGAGACGAGTAAGAATTGCCTACACCACCGGCTCAGTCGTTTTGGTTGTTGTACTAGCAATTGTTATCATTCCAATACTCTTCGGCAGTGACACACCAACAACTAATCGCCCCGCCTGCGAAAACCGACCATTCCGAAAAGAAGAAGCCGCGCAGTTAGTTAGCAATGGCGCAGTTGTAGCATACCAACGCTTGTATGGTCCCAATTGTGTCGATGAATTATACGCAATTTACCCTGATGGTCGAGTGACAGGGGACAATGGAGAAAACCAACTTGAAATCCAGGTTCCCCCTGAGGATATTACTCAGATGCTTACAACAGTAACTGGACAATATCACTGGTTTACAGATGAAATATATGATGTAGATTTACTTCAATGCAGGAATTGTTTCAAGCATTACATCCTGATTAAATATGACGGGCAGGAAAAAGGAGCCACCACTACAGATGGAACAACTGCCATGCCATCAGAATATGGATTTACATTATCTGTAATCGCTCCGCTGCTGCCTGAATTCGATAACACTCCATAGTTTACACGTCACCGGAAGTAATTGACGCTTCCGGTGACGCAATTCAAATAAAACAATTATTTGGGTGGCCCTCTTTCCACCTGAGAAGAAAATTCCATCAAGGAGAAGGAAAGATGAATTTAAAAAAGTTACTGGTTCCATTCATCCTGATCTATATGTTAGTTACGTATGGATGTGCTTATATTGTCTTGCCATCTGGGGTCGAAAAACCAGTTGAAGTTGAAGAAACAGATACAAGCCCTTGGGTTGGGTTAGTAACAAATGTCGGGCAATCCGATACCGGGGGTCTTCGAATCGATCTTTCAATTCGCAATGACACCGGTGATTGGAGCACTATGCGAGCCAATGAAGATAAGCCTGTCGTATTAACAAGTAAGGGCAACAAAACGAATTGCGAGACAGTTTTTGTTGGAACAGGCAATCATCGCTTGGCCCCAGGATTTCAGGTGCGTGGATACACAAGTGATGCTAACGGTTCTCCGGAAACCCAGCTACTCTATATAGAGTGTGATGGAGTTGATTCCGCTGCCGGAGCTACACTCACAATCGATTACATTTACTTCGTCGGTCCGTTAGATTACTATGTCGAAATTGAAGAAACAAACAAAAAAGAAGCACAGATGGAAATCAACCTGGATGAGATCGCTTCAAACCTTACCTACCCGATCGGCTTACCAGTAGAAGGTTTGATTCAAGATTCTGAAATTGAAATTGTTGCCCTCAGTGACAATGTCATTACGCTGCAGGATGTACAGCGCTCATCCGATGGAATTCAATTCACCTGGCAAAATCACAATCCAACTAAATTCCCGTTGAAAACTCATATAGGAATTCCTCCGGTCGTAGGTAATGATGGAATCATTTATGGTGTATATGAAACTCTCGATATGCCCTCTGTACCACTAACCCCGGCAGGTTCTAACGTTGAGTGGACAACCGATGTGCCCCCAGTGCCTGAAGAAATTAGTTCTTTATACATTCTACTCAGTGTCGAATCTAATAAACCGCGTACTTACGTGAACTACCTGCTCGATATTTCTGATAAGTAGACCACAGGGATATGAGGTCAGGATGTGAAAGCGCTTCGACTGCATTCGGCTGGTAAATTTCAATTTCACGATGAACCTCTTCCAATCGCAAAAACAGGAGAAGCGCTTGTCCAAGTGGGCGCCGTAGGACTGTGCGGATCAGACCTGCACTGGTTCGGGGGGGGCGGGATCGGGGATGCCCGCCTGGAGCGCCCGCTGGTGCTCGGCCATGAACTGGCAGGTTGGAAAGAAGACGGCCAACTGGTCGCGATTGATCCCTCCATCCCCTGCGGAGAGTGCCGCTACTGCCGGGAAGATAATCCCAACCTGTGCCCGCAGCAGCGTTTCGCCGGTCATGCAGGAGAAGACGGCGGGCTGCGGGAATATATGGCCTGGCCGGAAAACTGCCTGGTCCCCCTCCCGGACGGCTTTACGCCGGTAGAGGGCGTCATGCTCGAACCGCTGGGCGTGGCGCTCTACTCCGTTGAGTTGAGCAGTATCCAACCCGGGGATATGGTCGGCGTGTTTGGCTGCGGCCCAATTGGGCTGCTGATCATCCGGCTGGCGAAACTGGCCGGCGCCGGGCAGGTCATTGCCACCGATATCCTGCCACACCGGGTGGAGGCCGCCAAAGCCTGCGGGGCAGACCAGGCCTACTTTGTCGGGGATGGACGCGGCGTCGAACTGGTCAGCATGACCACCCAGGGATACGGCCTGGATGTCGCCGTCGAGGCGGCTGGAGATAACGAAGCCGTTGAGGCAGCCCTGGAACTGGTCAGGCCGGGTGGCCGCGTCACCCTGGTTGGAATACCATCCAATGATCGCACTTCGGTATGCGCTTCAACCGCCAGGCGAAAAGGATTGAGCCTGCAGTGGGTGCGGCGCATGAAGCACACCTACCCCAAGGCCATTGAACTGGTAAAAAAAGGCCAGGTGAACGTCAACAGCCTGGTAAGCCACAGTTATCCA
This sequence comes from Anaerolineales bacterium, assembly GCA_016927315.1. Taxonomy (GTDB): domain Bacteria; phylum Chloroflexota; class Anaerolineae; order Anaerolineales; family Villigracilaceae; genus JAFGMV01. Next base: position 10,252 of record JAFGMV010000017.1, read on the forward strand.
TTTGAAAAGGCAAATATAGCCTTCCAGACCGCATACAAGCGGGAAGGTCTGAAGGTGATCATTAACATAGAGCCAGGGAAGAAGGAGAACTGATACATATGAATCAAAACGAGGTTCGACAAGCAATTGAAAACGGGAAGACCGCTCTTGGCATCGAGTTCGGCTCGACCCGCATCAAGGCAGTCTTGATCGGTGAAGACCACCAGTCGATCGCGGCGGGCAGCCACGACTGGGAGAACCAGTACGAAAACGGCATCTGGACCTACAGCCTCGAAGATATTTGGTCCGGACTCCAGGATAGTTTTCAGGAGCTCAGTCGCGAAGTACTGGAAAAATACAACACGCCGCTCAAAGCCATTGGCGCGATCGGATTCAGCGCCATGATGCACGGGTACATGCCGTTCGACCAAGACGGGAACCTGCTAGTCCCGTTCCGCACCTGGCGAAACACCATCACTGGCCAGGCTTCGGAGCAGTTGACCGGATTATTCCAATTCAACATTCCCCAGCGTTGGAGCATTGCCCACCTTTACCAGGCCATATTGAACAAGGAAGCGCACGTCAAAGACATCGCCCACCTGACCACGCTGGCAGGTTATGTCCATTGGAAACTGACGGGGCAAAAAGTACTGGGCATCGGCGAAGCCTCGGGGATGTTCCCCATCGACAGCCAGACCAACGATTACGACCAAAACAGGCTCGAGCTTTTCGACCGGCAGCTGGCTGCAGAAAAGGTCCCGTGGAAACTCAGGGATATCTTGCCTGGGGTCCTGATGGCCGGGGATGAAGCCGGCACACTCACTGCAGGAGGCGCAAAGCTGCTTGATCCTTCAGGTCAACTGCAAGCCGGTATCCCTCTCTGTCCACCCGAAGGGGATGCGGGCACAGGCATGGTCGCGACCAACAGCGTGGCAGCGCGCACCGGGAACGTTTCCGCAGGCACCTCGGTCTTCGCCATGATCGTCCTGGAAAAAGCGCTCTCGAAGCTTTATCCGGAGATCGATATGGTCACCACCCCCAGCGGCAAACCGGTAGCTATGGTGCACAGCAACAACTGCACCTCCGACCTGAATGCCTGGGTGGAAGTGTTCCGTGAGTTCACGGATGTGCTGGGGGTCGAGATCGACCAGTCCCGGCTGTTCGAACTGCTGTACCAACAGGCGCTTAAAGGCGACCCGGACGGCGGCGGACTGCTGGCTTACAATTATTTCTCGGGCGAGCACATCACCCACCTGGAAGAAGGTCGACCGCTTTTCGTCCGTACACCCGAGAGCAGCTTCACCCTGGCCAATTTCATGCGCGTACACCTGTTCTCAGCCCTGGGGGCCTTGAAAATCGGCCTGGATATCCTGTTCGAAAAGGAGCAGGTGGAGATCGATCAGGTCCTCGGTCACGGCGGGTTCTTCAAGACCAAAGGAGTGGGCCAGAAAATCATGGCCGCGGCCATGAACGTCCCCGTCTCGGTCATGGAGACCGCCGGGGAGGGCGGCGCCTGGGGGATCGCACTGCTGGCCTCCTACATGCTCCATAAGGGTAAGAATGAACACCTGGAAGCTTATCTCACCAGCAAAGTCTTTGCGGGCGAAAAAAGTACGACGGTCACGCCCGCCCAGGAAGACGTGGATGGCTTCTCGGCTTTCATGAGACGTTACATAGCAGGATTGGTCATCGAAAGAACTGCCGTGGATGCGTTGGAGTAGATGGTTTGGGAGAAAAACATGCTTGAAAAATTAAAAGAACAGCTGGTTCAACTTCACCTTGAACTTCCAAAAAACAACCTGGTCGCGTGGACCGGCGGCAACGTCAGCGCACGCGACCCGGGGAGCAGCCTGGTAGTGATCAAACCTTCCGGGGTGCGCTACGAGGAACTGAAAGCGGAACATATGGTGGTCCTGGACCTGGACGGCAAGATCGTGGAAGGGGACCTGAAACCTTCTTCGGACACTTACAGCCACCTGTACATCTACCGGGAGAGACCGGATGTGGGCGGGGTGGTGCACACCCACTCCCGCTACGCCTGCGCCTTTGCGGCAGTGGGCAAACCGATCCCGGTCGTCCTGACTGCCATCGCCGACGAGTTCGGCGGTCCGATCCCGTGCGGTGGATTCGCCCTGATCGGGGATGAAGCCATCGGCAAGGTCGTTGTTGAAAGCATCGGAAGCTCTCCGGCAGTGCTGCTCAAGAACCACGGCGTCTTCACCATCGGCAAGGATGCCAGATCAGCAGTGAAAGCCGCGGTAATGACAGAAGACGCGGCGGCTTCGGTCTGGATGGCCATGCAGATCGGCCAGCCGGACGAGATCCCGCCTGAAGATGTCAGGAAACTGCACGAACGCTATACCAACGTATATGGACAGTAAGCATTGTCGTACTGTCTTCTTCTTCTCCTCATTTCCGACACCCCTCGCCTGAGATGGTGAGGGGTGCGGAAGAGGGAGTTCCGCAAAGTTCGTTATTAAGGGATATTTTGCAGGCAGGTTTACGTCCTGCGCAACACCAAGAAAAGGAGCGCAATCATGATCGATCTGAAGCAAAAAGAAGTCTGGTTCGTAACCGGCAGCCAGCACCTGTATGGGCCTGAAACCCTGAAGCAGGTAGCCGAACACTCACAAGAGATCGCCGCCGGCCTGTCCGAAAAGCTGCCCGTCCGGGTGGTCTTCAAACCGGTCCTGCCGGGGCCGGAAGAAATCCACAGCCTGTGCCTGGCCGCCAACCTGGAAGAAGCTTGCGTCGGGCTGATCACCTGGATGCATACCTTCTCCCCGGCCAAGATGTGGATCGCCGGCCTGACAACCCTCAAAAAACCCACCGTGCACCTGCACACCCAGTACAACGCCGAGATACCCTGGGCTGAGATCGATATGAATTTCATGAACCTCAACCAGTCTGCCCACGGCGACCGGGAATACGGCTTCATCGGCAGCCGCCTGCGCCTGAATCGTAAGGTGGTGGTCGGTCACTGGCAGGACCCCGAAGTGGTCGCCGGACTGGCCTCCTGGGTCCGTTCAGCCTGCGCCTGGGCCGATTGGCAGGGTATGAAGATCGCCCGCTTCGGTGATAACATGCGTGAAGTGGCTGTCACTGAAGGCGATAAAGTCGAAGCCCAGATCCGTATGGGGTACGCTGTCTACGGGTACGGCGTCGGCGATCTGGTGCGCATGGTCGAGAAGGTCTCTGAGGCAGAGGTCGACAAAATGATCGCCGCCTACAACAAGGAATATGAAGTCGCCCCTGAGCTGCAGGAAGGCGGCGAGATGTACGACTCCCTGCGTGTGGCCGCAAAGATCGAAATCGGGATGCGAGCCTTCCTAGAAGAAGGCGGTTTCAAGGCTTTCACCACCACCTTCGAAGACCTGCACGGCCTGGCCCAGTTGCCCGGCCTGGCCGTCCAGCGCCTGATGGCGGACGGATACGGCTTCGGCGCCGAAGGCGACTGGAAAACCGCCGCCCTGGTGCGAGCCATGAAAGTTATGAGCGCCGGGCTGAATGGCGGCACGTCCTTCATGGAAGACTACACCTACCACTTCAGCCCCAAGGGCGACCGCGTCCTGGGCGCCCATATGCTGGAAGTCTGCCCCAGCATTGCTGCAGGCAAATCACGGCTGGAAATCCACCAGCTCTCGATCGGCGGTAAGGAAGACCCGGCCCGGCTCGTCTTTGATACCAGGACCGGACCAGCGCTGAACGCTTCCATCATGCAGGTAGGCAACCGCTTCAGGTTGGTAGTCAACACGGTTGAAGTCGTCCCGACCGATGCGCCGCTGCCCAAGCTGCCGGTGGCCAGAGCCCTGTGGGACCCGAAGCCCAACCTCAAGATCGCCGCCGCCGCGTGGATCTTTGCCGGCGGTGCGCACCATACCGGCTTCAGCCAGACCGTCACGGTCGAGCAGCTGCAGGACTTCGCCGAGATGGCGGATATGGAATGCCTTTTAATCGATGAAGATACCGACATAGAAACCTTCAAGAAGGAAATCCGCTGGAACGACCTGTATTATTTGCTGAACGGAAGTGTAAAAAAGGTTTAGTGGTGAAGACCCGGGACAAGGAGTAATGCCAACAACCAAGCCGATCCTACCTTGTCCCGGTTTTTTTATTTTATTGGTATACAGAAAAGGTGAAAGATGAGATCGAACATCACGATCAGAACCCTGCTCCCGGCTGCCTTGCTGTCTGGCTTTTTACTGGTATCCTGCAGCGGCGCCCCACAACCACCTGCCCCGACAGTCGCAACTCAACCACCCGACCCAACCAGTACACCGGCAGTCGATAAGCCTGAATGGTTCGAATATGAACTGACGGATGTGCAGACCGGGCAGACCTTCACGATGAACGATTACGCCGGCAAGGTCGTCTTGTTGGAGACCATGGCCATGTGGTGCCCGAACTGCATCCGCCAGGCCAATGAGGTGCGGACTCTCCACGAACTCCTGGGCAACCCGGACGACCTGATCTCGGTCAGCCTGGATGTCGACGTCAACGAAGATGCGGCGGCGCTGAAAGAGTATGCCTGGGAATACGGTTTCGAATGGCATTTCGCCATCGCGCCGTTGGAGGTCGCCAGGGCGCTGGGGAACCTGTACAGTGCGCAGTACCTGAACCCGCCGCTGTCACCGATGTTGATCATCGACCGAAATGGAGACGTCCATCACCTGGAATACGGAGCCAAGAGTGCGGAAACCCTTTTGGAGATCGTTGAACCTTACCTGACAGAGTAGTTCAAGATATAACCACCGGCCTCTATCGAATATAGCACAGCGAGAGGCCGGTGGTCTGTTCCTATCAGGTTCGGTACCCTTCCCCCCATACATTCTTTCTACATCTACAGGCCCGCAAACAG
>JAFGMV010000112.1 GCA_016927315.1 Anaerolineales bacterium
ATTTACTAAAAGATGCGCATCTTTTTGGTAAAAGGTACCGTGTGGTTTTTATTCAGCCGGGACTTCTTTTTGTTCACTCCGCCGGCAGTTCTTTTCATATCGGGGCGATTTGTGGCCGGAAGACAAAGGACTTAGTCTGGGAGTTGGGAGATTGGCAGCGGGATGGAAGAATATGGCTGCAGACGGCTCAGGGATCGGTTTGCCCAGGCGGATATTTACTTGAACAAAGTCAGCCCTGAACGACTGTCACCTGTACGAGCGGCTCAGATGCGCGCCAGGCATGATAACCGTTGGCAACTTGCCTGCAACTCGCCCCTAAATTGACATACACCCGAAAAGGCATCATTTTTGAATATGCAGAACAAATTCGCTAAAACTGACTGTATAAAACCGATCTGTAATTCAAGGCAAAGCGCCCGGCGTTTCATACTCGGTCGCCGGGGATTGTGGCCTGAGATGGAAGCCCTGCAGCTCGACCCGCTCAACATCGTTGTTCGCAGCCAGGAGACCGTCTTATGGGGCAGGGTGGTTGGGGTACCGGCAGGCACAGCTGCATGAAGTGATATATGCACAGAGGTAGTTCTTTGAATACGCAGGCGTCCTTTTCGCATATCCAATAGAAGAGTTCCCGTACTGGAAACCGCATATGCAGCGCATGGGAACGGGGGACGAGCGCTGGACAAAGTCTGCAGCTGAAAACTGTCGGTTGCTGGATGGTATCTGCGTCGAAGGACCGCTGGGCAACCGGGATGTAAGGGAAGCTTCTCCGGTCAGGGGGAATTATCGCGGCTGCTACCGCAGGGGTACTGTATTTCTGGCGCCGTTGGAAATTTCCAGCGCCCAGGGCAGGGCAAAAACGTTGTTTGATTTCGAAGACGTTGGGAGGTCTATAAATCGGCAGGGCAGCGGCGCTGGGGGTATTACACCCTGGCGGTCAAAGGGTTTTGGCCGGAAGATGAGGCCTTGTGTGGTAAAGATGACTTTGCTGTCGCCTTAGAGGCCGGCTGGAGGTTTTTTTGTCGTTCCTTGGCGCTGACCATATCGAATTTTCTTCAATTGCACCAGGCAGCCTTCAAAACCCTTGCGGGCGTCTGCGATATAATGGATAGAAAAACCGGAAAAAGGAGCACTGGAATGGGTATAACGGAGGAAACTCGTCAACAGTTGTTGGCAGCACAAAAGACTGAAATAACAGAGCATCATATTTATCGGCGCCTGGCACAGCGGCTGCCGTCTGGGGATCGCAATCGGCAGATACTTGAAAAGATCGCCGCCGATGAGCTGAAACACTACCAGGTCTGGAAAGAATACACCGGTCAGGATGTTAAACCGAATCCGATATCGATCTGGTGGTACACCCTGGTTGCCAGGCTGCTGGGCTTTACCTTTGGGGTGAAGTTAATGGAAATGGGGGAAGAGAATGCACAGGTCAATTACACAGCGATTGCGAAAGCAGTTCCGGAAGCCAAGGCATTATATGATGAAGAAGAGATGCACGAAATTGAACTGCTTGACATGCTGGACGAGGAGCACTTGCGGTATGCTGGCTCTGTGGTGTTGGGCTTGAATGATGCACTGGTAGAGTTGACCGGCGCACTGGCCGGATTGACCCTGGCGTTTCAAAATGTTGACCTGATTGCGCTTTCTGGCTTGATCACCGGTATCGCTGCGGCTTTGAGCATGGGGGCTTCGGAATATCTGTCTACCCGTTCTGAAGAAACGGATAAAAATCCAGTCCGCGCGTCAATTTACACCGGAATTGCGTACATCATTACTGTTGCTTTGTTGATCCTGCCTTATCTAGTGCTGCAGAATTATTACCTGTGTCTGGCGATCTCTCTGACCACTGCAGTCCTGATCGTGGCTGCCTTTAACTATTATATTTCGGTCGCCAAGGGGGAACCTTTCAGGGAGCGCTTTTTTGAAATGGCAGGGCTCAGCCTGGGTGTGGCTGCCTTCAGTTTCGGTATTGGCTTCCTGGTCCGGTTGTGGCTGGGCGTGGAAGTTTAGGATTGCGGCGCTAACGCTTTTGCAGGTTGAGGCTGGAAGGTCCGTAAAAAAGACCACCCGCGTAGCGGGTGGTCTTAACTAATCCGAATTGTTTGGGACAGCAGGGTGCGCTTCAGCAGTCGTTTCCCTCTGACGTTCGGTGTTGATCAGGGCAACCGAACCGACGATTATCACCGCTGCCAGCAGCGTGCGCGGGGTCAGTGTTTCCTGGGCCAGCCAGCTGCCAAGCAGTACCGCAATCAGGGGATTAACATAAGCATACGTTCCAGCGATGGACAGAGGAACATTTTCCAGCAGCCAGACATAAGAGGTAAACCCGATCAGCGAACCGACGATGGTCAAATAGCCAAGGCTCAACCAGGACCTGGTTGAGATTGCGGTCAGGTTCAATTCCCCGGCTTCTCCCAGGAAAAGACCGACCAGGTACAACCCGGCTGCCCCCACCAGCATTTCAATGGCAGTGTTCATTAGAACAGACGGGTGTAGTTCAGCCGTTTTGCTGATAACAGATCCGACAGACCATAAGAAGGCTGCCAGAAGCAGGAGCGAAGTTCCCTGCCAGTTGACATCCGGGAGGGTGGAAAGGTCTGAAGGGGCAACCAGCAGGGTGATGCCTGCAAAGCCGATCAGCAAACCGGTCAGGGCCAGCCGGCCTGGGCGGCTGCCGCCGGGACGCAGCGCTTCGATCAGGACCATCCACATGGGCGCCGACCCAACGATCAGGGCTGCGATCCCGGATTCGATAAACTGTTCTACCCAGGAGACAATGCCGTTGCCTCCAACCAGCAGGAACAACCCGATCAGTCCGGCTGAGCGCCAATGTTTCAGGGTTGGGGGCGGGTCGCCGGCCATCCTGCGCCAGAGATACATAGTCAGGCCGGCTGCAATAAATCTGGAGCCGGCCATGAAAAAGGGGGGGATGGTTTCGACCGCGAAACGAATGCCGAGATACGTTGAGCCCCAGGCCAGGTAAATTGCCAGCAAAGCGATCCAGGTTTTTGCTTTCATAAATTCTCCGATGAATATAGATGGTAGTATGATAACATCCGGTTTTCTTCCTAACCCGGCAGAGCTTTTTTGTGAACAGTGTGGCAGCGATCGGTGCGAAGTAATCGATTATTTTTGGATAACCCTGTGGCTGGGATCGGTACCACCACTGGTTTTTCCCCGACCACAGGAGCGATAGTGCGCTGCGCCCGGGCGCAGCAGATCTGTGATCTGCGAATAAGACCTTATGCTGCCGTGCGGTATTTTCAGCATCTGCAGGATGGTGATTGGCACCGTCGCGGGCAGTCCAGATATAGGCAATGTCCACTGGGGGGGCTGTTCGGGGATGAATTCGGCCTGATCCCGGTTGGATTTGAGTTCCACTTCTTGCTTATTTTGTGGTGACAAAAAAGGCACGCCCTGCGTGCCTTAAAGTACACGTCTGTTTTGGCAAAGGGACACCCCGCTATGCCGTGTGTCGCAAAGTTTTGAACCTGCTTAGAGCAGGTCGGGCTTCGCTTCCGGAACTCCGCCTTGGCTCTAGCCTATCGCGTTATTCCTGTGAAATTGAGGCCCATAAAGTAATTGTTGGCTCAAAACCGATGGTGCGGCATCACGTACAGAGCAGGGCTATATTTCTTATACCATAAACTCAATGCTGTGTGTAGGGAAATATTAAAAACTGGGCGTTACAGCGTTGTAAGCTTGATAACTATATAATACTAAGATCAACAAATGCAGCCGGCTTGAAATTCAATCGCATCAGGCTGGCGCTGCGATCCCCCAGCCGGAGGATCGAAATGGATCCGGTGTCGATCATGATACGCTGGAAGTGGTCTAGTGGCATACCCAGATAGTAGGCTACCGCCAGTTTGATCGGATCGGCATGCGTGAAAATAGCGATAAGATCTTTCGGCTTATGTGCGCGCAGGATGGTTTCAATGATGTTGACGGCTCTTGTTTGTGATTCGAGAAAACTTTCTCCTTGCGGGAAATTCATACGGGAAGGGGCGTGCTGGACTGTGTCCCAAAGTTTATTTTTCCGGAGTGATTTAAGGGACTGATTTTCCCATTTGCCGATGTCTGTGTCCGATAGTTCCGGAAATATCTTGATATCCAGCTGTTTTTGTTCTGCCAGGGGGGCTGCAGTTTCAAGGGCCCGTTCAAGCGGGCTTGAGTAGATAGCGGTAACCGGTTGTCCTGCCAGTGCTGTGGCCAGATCTGCAGCCTCCTGCAGGCCGGTCTCGTTAAGGTGGATCCCTGGCTGGCGGCCGGCAAGCTTGCCTTTTTTAACAAAGTCATTTTGCCCGTGACGGATAAGCAGGAGTAATGGCATAGGTTTCTTAGAAAGACGTCAGAGCGCTTGCGCCTTTTCGTACAAAGCTGGTCAGTTCGCTGACACTGAAGCCTGTGATCCCAAGTTTATCAAGTGTGCGCCCTTTTCGCCAGTAGTCTGTGCGGTGGATAAAATTGGCCAGGCGTATCATTCCTTCCATGCCGCGCACTGAGACGCCATAGCGCTGGCCCAGTGCCACGATCGGAACCAGGCTCATGGGAACATCTTCAAAGATATAGCGATGCTTCAAAGTGGGAGGCGCTTTGATCCCGTAATAGCCGGGTTGGTTGTGAATGGCTTCATACAGATTCTCCCCTTGAACGTTATAAGCCAGTTCCAGCCATTCCTTGGCTGTGCGGGCTCGAATGCCGAGAGAAGAGGCAACTGTAACCCGCTCACGGTCGAGCACTTCCAGGATGCGTGCAACGCCGGGGGTTACGCCGTCAATATAGAACTGGAAGTCTCCATACGTTGCTTCAATACGACCGGCATTCAAAATTGTGATAGCCGGGTGAAATATCGCACCCATATTGTTCAATCCCGTATGCAGGACATTATCTCCGTCGATATATTGTGGGTAAGCGGAGTGCAGCCTCTCAAGGATCTCGGGGGTATCTGTTGCCGGAAGCGCTGCTAGCGGGACGGCATCCTTAATCCTAAAAATTCTTGCCTGAGCCGGACCGTCGGAACGGCTGGCATAAATAAAGGTTTCTGCTTCGGCAACCTTAACGTTTGCAACATAACCTCGATCTTGCAGCGCTTTTCTGAATTCAATTGCTCCGCAGGTGCGCCCGGGATGCAAAATAATGAACTGGTCATTATGAAGGTAAGGGGCGCACTGGCTGGCGATCATTGCATGTGCAGAGGAAGGAGTCGCGATCATGAGGATATCTGCAAAATCGACCGCCTCACTGATGTCGGAAGTGACAAGTTGCATTTTTCCAAAGCCGGAGGGACCGCCCTCGTAACTTTCGAGCTCAATACCTCCGCGTTCCTTAATTGCCGCAATGTGTTCGGGGGTTCGGTTGAACAGGGCTGTTTCGAAACCCATTAAAGCAAGATGGGCTGCCATGGCTTTCCCGCCATTCCCCGCTCCAATGATTGTATAACGGTATTTAGTTGTCATCCCGTTTCTATTTCCTTTGATCTGATCGCTGCCAGGCGTTCTTTCTCAGTCAGTACCTTCCCGCTGCCGGGATCTACAGGAATGCAGGCGCCGTTTTGGTTGATGCGTGTAACGATATCTCCTTTTGCGTAGCGATTGTTCTTTAGCTGTGGTGCATCCAGGATCCCCGCTGAAACTGACTTTGCCAGGATGCTGGGATCTGTCAGAGGGTCCCTGACGCCGGAAGGGGCAAGCGACTGGATGGCTTCCAGCGTTAGTTTTGCTTCGCTGACCAGTTCCTCTTTTCGTGCCTGCACGGCAGAGTCCTGGGTCATATCTGGCTGTCCCAGGGCATTGTCAATGGCGCGGCGTGCCATCTTGCTGGCGGCAATGATATCCTTTGCGGTGGCAGCGTGATCGGCTTCTGTGTGTCCTACAATGTGGAGGATATGCGGCCGCAGGGCCATTTGCAGGTAGATGCTGGCCGAAAGGTGGGCGCGGGCTGCGTCCTCGTCAACGGGATAACTGAGCAGTCCGGTGCGGGTTTGCTTCCAAAGGTGGAACGAATCGTCTGTCAGCGGTTCGACTAACTCCAGGATGGCGAGCATCTTCGCCAGGTCCATCTTGTCCGAAAGCCCGGCCGGGCTGTTGAACATCAACTGGGCGATGTAATCCCTGACGCCAAAGGATTTTGCGTTGTAGGCTGACAAGTAGGCCGATGTGACGCAGATCGTGTCTGGGGCATCTCTCATTCCCCAGTGGTGCGGTTCGTTCAACTCTACCGGGATGCTGCGCTGTCCGTACCAAGACATGACTTTCTGGTGTTCACCAATCGATCCTTCCAAATCCCAGGGGCCACGGCCGTCCATATCGTTGAACCAGAAAAGCGGGATTGCACACCAGGCGATATTGATTGTCTCAACGTACATCTCGGCCAGCCTGAGGAAATCATCGGTGCCCGAATAGGTGCGGAGCAGTGGAAAATTACCGAAGCGGCTTGCTTTAAAAAGCATCTGGTAATCTTCTTGGCTGCGAACAGGTACACCGCCTGCCCCGGTCATCCTGGGATCCTGGCGTTCGGGATGGTAAAAGTTTTCTTGTGCATCCTGATCGATCCCCAGGGAGATCACGTCGAGCGCCCCTGCCTGGGAGATCGCCTGGATACCTTTTCGTGACGCCTCCATGGTGGGCAAACCAAAATGGTGCCGCAGGATCGGATAAGGAGACTTCCACATGATCCGGCCGATCGCGGTTTGCGGGAAGTCTTCCTCTGTCAGTTCGAGAGATTGGTCCTTCAGGTAGGCGAGAGTTGCTTCAACGGGTTCAGTACCGTCGAAGGTGCGCTCAAAGAACCCGATCTTTTTTGCCCGTTCGGCCACTGGTGGGGTACCGCCGAAGACAAACCTGACACCGGCTTCATGCAGTTCGGAGGCTTCTTCGGCAAACTCGCCCAGCAAACGCTCTCCGGTTTCAGGGGTGAGACGGTAAGAAACACCGACCAGGATTTCGTCTCCTGGGACTGCGGTTTTAAATTCATTCCTGACAACCTGAAGCATTTCCTGAATGGAAACCGCCGGTCCCAGAAAGTGGGTTTTCCAACCGGCTTTTTCGGCCAACTGCAGGAATTTCGTAACACCGGCAACATGTACACATTCTCCCAGGGCGCCGCTAATAATCGTTTTCATTGCTAGAACCTTCTTTTTCCCCTTGCAAATTAGTAAAGATGGTTTCTATGAACTGATCAAGGCTGCTAATAGACGGGAGCGCCTTTGGTACGGCCCATCCATTCCAGGTTTTCTAATTGCCCGAAATGTTCCTTGAATATTCTATAATACAGCAGTTCCTCTTTGGAATTCAATTTCCAGTCGTTTGGCAGCTTGCGTTCATTGATGAACTCAGTATCAGAAATAGTTTGTTCAGCATGGTCTGCCAGTTTCTCTTTTACACCGGCGCCCTGCCAGAATTTGGCTTTTGTGCGCCACAGGACTGAATCTGGCAGATCGTCTTCGACGGCTTTTCGCAGGATCCATTTCTCGATTGGTTGATTGCCATCCCTGAATAGTTTCTGTTCGGGAGGGATTTCCAGCGCATACCTGACCACATCCATGTCTGCGAAGGGTACGAACGGAACTACGGCGTGCGCATTGGCGCTGCGATCAACGCGCTGCATGGCTGTGTTGTGGAGGCGGCCGATGATATCGACCAATTCATCCGGGATCTTATCGCTGGGCAAGGTTTTGATATAGTCATAACCAGCGAACAATTCATCGCCCCCTTCACCTGAGAAGACAGCATCGACATATTCGGATACCATCCTGGCGGTTAGAAAATTCGTAATGGAAGAACGTACCAGCAGGGCATCAAAGGATTCCAGGTGATAGATTGCCTCGGGCAGGGCTTTTAACAAGTCTTCAGTATCAACGATCAACTCATGGTGTACTGTGTCCAGGTGCTGCGCCATTTTTTGCGCATATTCGATATCGGGTGCACCTTCAACCCCACTCACAAAGGTGTGCAGTGTTGAAACGTGGGGGCGGGCCAGGGCTGCAATTGCACTCGAGTCGAGACCACCCGAGAGCCAGGAGCCCATTACGTCTGAGGTGATTCGACGGCAGATGGCATCTTCCAATTTCAAACGCAGTTCGGATGCAATCTCTTTTGTATCCTTCTTCAGGATCTTTCGTTTTTCCAGCCTGGCAAAGGATTTGAAACCTTCTTCAGGTGTGTACCAACTCCCCGGTGGGAATTCGTTGATATCTTCGGTGACTTCTAAGAGCGCTTTTACTTCGGAGGCAAAACAAAAAACACCGTTCTCTGTATTGCCGTAATAGAGCGGCTTTACCCCAAGCAGATCCCGTGCCAGGAAGATACCTTTGCTGGACATAGCAGCGACAGCAAAAGGTTCTTTATGTTCTCTTAACGAGGCTGGATATGGATGAGGGGTTGAAGTGCCGTCCCAGACTGCATTCTCCTTCAATTGTACTGGTATCGGTCTGAGGGACTGCGCTTCTGTCCAGGCAGCTTCCATGGTTATACCGCCTTTTTCGATCAGTTTTTCCTGGGTGCTGCCGCGATGATTAATCTTCTGAAACATGCGGTTTACTTCTTTTTGGCGCCCGCCTTGGGCGATGCCAGCGATGCCTGCCATAACGCGACCTCCTTTTTTTCCGTATCGGGCAGTTGCTTGGTGAATGATAACGAGACGAACCTATGTGCTATTACGATGATTCATTGTCCTGCGTAATAGCATATCATTTTGTATTACAGATTCCCTGACAGGATTATTCAGGGAAGGTAATTTCATTATACCATTATTGGTTTTCCGAGCTGAACGGCGCGCCCTATTCAAGGAATTGGATGTATCTGACCGTAAGCAGTGGCTATCTGATGCGCCGTTTCATTGATTCGATCTCATCCTGTGAGAGTTCCGGAAGCACAACGGTTTGGGTGATCTTGAAGGCTTTACGCTGGATTTCCCGCCAGTGTTCCAGTCTTTCCGAAACCTGGGTTTCATATCCTTCACCGGAAGGCTGGTAGAAATAAGTACCCAGCAGGCGCCTGGGCAAGTATTGTTGAGGCGTGAAGTGGCCTTCCAGATCATGGGGATAGATATATCCATCTCCGTGTCCGGTAACAGCATCCCGGTTGGCGTCCTGCAGGTGTTTTGGAACAGAAACCTGGCCTTCTTTCTCGAGCTTGTCCATTGCCTTGAAATAAGCCACTGCACTATTGGATTTGGGGGCAGTCGCCAGATAAAGTGTGGCTTCTACGATTGGGAAGACACCTTCCGGCATGCCGATATAATCAAAGGCTTGGGCGGCTGAATTGACCACTACCAAGCCGAGGGGATCGGCCAGGCCGATATCTTCCCCGGCCAGGATGATCAACCGGCGCAGGATGAAGCGCGGATCTTCCCCGGCATAAAGCATTTTTGCCAACCAGTACAGGGCTGCATCCGGGTCTGAGCCGCGAACAGACTTAATGAAGGCAGAAATCGTATCGTAATGTGCGTCGCCGTCTTTATCATACAATACTGCCCGCCGCTGAATTGATTCCTGGGCTACTTCCAGAGTAATGTGGATGATCCCCTTTTCATCGGGTGGCGTGGATTCCACGGCCAGTTCGATGGCATTCAAAGCATTGCGCGCATCTCCACTGGCCATTTCGATCAGGTGTGCACGTCCCAGTGGGTCCAGGAGAACACGACGGTTACCGTAACCCCGGTCTTTATCTTCCAAGGACCGGTCGATCAATTCCCCGGTTTCTTGCTGATTCAGGTTGCGCAGTTGGAAAACGCGTGACCGCGAGATGAGCGCCTTGATTACTTCAAAATAAGGATTCTCTGTGGTCGCGCCGATCAGGGTTATTGCGCCGGTTTCGACATGTGGAAGCAGGGCGTCCTGCTGCGCCTTGTTCCAGCGGTGAACTTCATCAACGAACAGGATTGTACGGATGTTATGCAGACGACGGCGTTCCATTGCATCCTGGATGATTTTTCGCAGGTCTGCTTTACCGGCCAGTATGGCTGATATCGTAACGAAATGACTTCGGGTTGTATTGGCTATGATTTGAGCCAGGGTGGTTTTTCCTGTTCCCGGTGGACCCCACAAGAGGATAGACGAGAAAAGGCGGTCTGCTTCGATTGCCCTGCGCAGCAATTTCCCTTCACCGACGATGTGTTCCTGGCCGATGAACTCATCCAGGGTGCGCGGACGCATACGTGCAGCCAATGGCGCTTCATCTTTCATGCGCTCTATCATGGCGTGATCGAATAAATCTGGCATAGAACGATTCTACCATGCCCTCATCAAGAGCAGAACAGATGTTTTGTGTTGTGAGAATATACCCGGATAAAGAGGTAATTCGTCTGTCAAAAACTGCTGCTTAGCGCCTGGCGATTTCGCGGATGAGAGGCTTACCTGGTTTGGTAAATCTCTCACTATTGACTGCTGGAGAGAAAGTCGGTTTCATAACGTGACTTTTGTTACATTGCCGGCAGTTGTATTTCGGTAAGATAGGAATATGAAGATACTGGCGGTAATAAACGGTGTGTATGGAATCCGGCACGTGGAAAATCTAATGAGATACAAGCCAGTCGGATGGAGCCTCGAAACCTGGAGGGCGCCAACTGCATTCCCGTTGATTATTGATTATCCTGAAGATTTTTTACCTGATCGTTTCGAGCCCTGTGATCTGATCCTCTCCCTGGCAGAGAACAAATCGGTTGCAGAACTGCTGCCGGATATTGCCGAGATGACGGGTGCAAAAGGTGTGGTTGTAGCGGTTGATGATGAGGCCTGGCTGCCGCGCGGCCTTGGCCGTCAACTCCACGGATGGTTGGAGCGTCTTGGTATTGGTTGTGCAACACCTAAGCCGCTTTGTTCACTCACAGAGCGGGATTATAAAGTCACACGCCGGGAAAGAGAAACTTATACCTGTGAAGTAATATCAGATTTTGCCCGTTATTTTGGCCAGCCTGATATCCGTCTGACAATTGATGAAGAGACAGCCGCGATTGTTGATGCCGAAGTGAGGGTTGACGCCGTTTGTGGTTGTGCTCGCCAAGTTGCAGAAAAGCTGATCGGTATATCGGTTAATGAGGCTGAAGAGAAAGCTGGTTTATTTCACCACCATTTTCCCTGCCTGGCCAGTATGGTTAAATTAAATGATTATCATCATGATACCCTGATGCACGAATCGGGGCGCTTGCTGCAGGAAAATCTATCTGAACAACTTAAGCCTTATAAGGAAATCCGCTATATTGCTCCCGGCACGCGTAGTGAATGAACATTCCTGTCTGAAGGGCTAACAATCCCCGGGAGAGTGAAACAAAATTGCGCCTTGTGAAGTCTGCTGGGGGGGGGTGAAAAGAGATGGATGATCCATTTCGCCAATAGGGATTTTCTTTTTTTTAAGTGAGCCCGTTATGACTTTTGAAGTGCCCGGAGTGATTTTATTGTACAATGGGGACATGCCACACAAATAAACTGACATTCGGGAGCGATGCATATGGCAAATATGGTCGGGTTCATGCTTGGAAAATTCAAACTGGTTGAGCGGCTGGGAAAAGGGGGGATGGCCGAAGTTTATAAAGCTTATCACGAAAAGCTTGACCGGTATGTAACTGTTAAAATCCTGCATACTTACCTGGCTGAGGGGGAAGACTTCCTGGCGCGTTTCGAACGTGAGGCCAGGGCTGTTGCGGCTTTGCGGCACCCACACATTGTCCAAATCCACGATTTTGAATTTCAGGATGATATTTATTATATGGTCATGGAATATATCGACGGGGGAACCTTGCAGTCGAAAATTTCGGAGTGTTCAAAAGCTGGTCGATATTTGCCGATAATGGAAGTAAAAGCAATTGTGCGCCAAATATCAGATGCCCTTGATTACGCCCATCAGCAGGGAATTATTCACCGGGATGTGAAACCGTCTAATGTGTTGTTGAGCATTTCTGGCGAAGCATTCCTGACGGATTTTGGAATTGCGCGCATGATGAGCGGTACACAATTCACGGCTACCGGTTCCTTGATCGGAACTCCAACCTACATGTCTCCCGAACAGGGAAAAGGAATGGATCTGGATAAAGCCAGTGATATCTATTCTCTGGGGATTGTTTTGTTTGAAATGTTGACGGGTAAGGTTCCGTTTTCCTCAGATACTCCCCTGGCAATCATTCACAAGCATATCCATGAGCCGCTGCCTTGGCTTTCGGACCTGCGGCCTGACATTCCGGCTGAACTGGAAAAAGTTATATACAAAGCAGTAGAGAAAGAGCCACTTAACCGCTACCAAACAGCTCGCGAATTTTCCAAAGCGCTCGAGGGTGCGCTGACGTTAGAGGCAGAAACCAGCCTGGATGCTCTTGCGAAGGGTGATCCGGGAGCGATATCTGCTTTACCGACCATAATGGATGAACGATTGGTCAGGGGTGATCATTCAGAGCAGCAAACGGAAATTATGGATGACGTGACCGGGGCTGAGCAAGGCGGCCCGAAAGCAGACCAGGTTCGCGATGGGGAGGTTACTGCAGTAGCTCCTGTCCATCCGGTCCATGGCGTTACTGATACCCAAAGGGCAGCCAGGGTCGGAATTCGTCGTCCTAAAGCGATAGCTGCGATTTTGCCATGGCTAAAATACATAAATTCCAGGACAATCATGATCGCTATCGGTATCCTGGCTGTAATAGTTTTAACAGTTGTTATTGTTTTTAGCCTGCCGGGCGGGGAAAATTCCTGCTCATCTATTGAGATGTGTGTATCAATGGCTCAAGAAGCAGTTGAGGATAGGGATCTGGAAAGAGCAGTGATGTTTTATGATAAAGCCATTGAGCGAGTACCAGAGGAAGATCAGCGAGGCTATGCCTGGCTATGGTGTGACCGGGGCGGTCTTCTGGAAGCTATGGAAAACTGGGGCGAAGTTGACCACAGTTACCAGATGTGTGCTTCCTGGGAGAATCAATAGAAATCGGCCAAGTACTGGTGGTTATGATTGAGTTGCCGGGGAGAATTGATTTTTTAGGAAAGTTATATAGGGTTCAATCGAGCTCGCGGATACTCAAGGAGTTTGTAGTAATAATAAAAAATTCACTCTCACATCCCATAGTGTTGAGGCACGGAGACGGAAATCCGCCATCTTGTGCTTGATATTTGCGCTTTTCAACAAAAATGCTGCTCCAGACCAATTGACTATGTGAGAATGATTGATAAATTCCAACATGACAGGTTCGATACTGCGATGGATTGTAAGAAAAGTTGATGTTGTATGACGCGATTTGGATGTTTATGAAGTGAAAATCGGGATAGCGATGATATCAATTTCTCCTGCTGCAAAAACTGGTTGGCTTATGGCATTGCGGGCATCTGATTTTTTTTAACCCCGCGCCTATTTTTTAGTATATTTTTTGCAGAAAGAGCCATGTAATTGCTGCGATAGGAAGGGCGTCTCTCTTGCATGCAGTGGCTGCAAAGTAGAGAAAGTAGAGAAGGATCTGTTTATTAAATTAACAAATTTGATATTCTTATTATGAGCAATAGGTGAACAGTGGCATAGAGAAAAGGGGCTGTTTTTTTGGCGGTATTTGAAGAACCTGGTTAAAGTAATTATGGAACGTAAAAAAAATATGAAATGCCCCGTATGTTGTGATGGAGAGATTTTCCAATCGGGTAGCATGTGCCTTGTCCTGGTGGGGTCAATCGTTGGAACTCATGGGTAGTAATAGTTGATTCTGGGAGGGTTACCACAATATCTTTGTGGGTAGATTTACGAGGTTGCAATTTAGTATGATCCTCTCGTCCATGATTGACGCTTAGATAATTTGTGCTTGAGGATCCTACAATAACTAAATAATGGAGAGTTTTGCCAGGACACAAAAAAATTACCGGGAATAAAGTGAAAAAGATCAAAAATATTTATTTTGCCTGGGCTAAAACAGGTGTATTTTAGGTGAGGTTTCACACAAAACAATTTCAACATTTCTCATCTTGTGTTGAAATCATCAATGGTGGCCTTCGGTGATCCCTACGTTTTTATCCTCATTTCGTCCGAAGAGACCTAAGGCCTCTCCGGACGAATAATTGGCGCTATATTCCTTTGTTACCGATTTTCTTTCTGGCTTCGTTCAATTCGGTCGGAGTGTAGTAGTCCAAATCACCTGGATCAACCATACCACCACCGCCGCCTCCCATAGTGCCGTCTGCCAGGAATTTACCGGAGTCATCATCACCATCTTTGTCGCCCGGGGTGCCGCTGCCGCCGGTATTGCCTCCACCGCCTTTGCCAACGACAGGGTTGATTTTCCCACTGTCACCATCCAGGCCGCCAATGGGTTTTTTGGGGTCGGGATCCTCTCCACCGCCGGATGAACCAGTGTAAGGCATGCCTGTATCACCGTCTAAGGTTTGGCCGGCCAGGGTCACTATTTCGAAATCTTCATAATAGTGAAAACCATCTTCTTCAAAGGCCCAAACCCCGTTCCCGTCTTTTTCCATTACATAACCGGGTGTCCCATCAAAGACCATTTGCATGAACAAGTAACGGCCTTCAGTGCTGGTATGGTCATGATACCCGCTGCTATTGCCTTTCGAGCCGGAGCCATACCCATGAACATTTGGGCCGCCTCCAGAGGTTGAGGATCCTGACCCCGGTTTCTTTCCACCGCTCTTAGGCCCTTTCATACCAGTGCCTTCCTGAGGGAAAAGCATTACATTCGGGAGCTTGTCATTACCAAGGCGTTGTGGCCCAACGCCTTCGGTTTTATCGTTTACCTGGTTGTCTCTTTCACTGATATCCTGGCTGGGATCTCCTTCTGTATCGGACCATTTGTATGTGGGCTCATTTCCGTCGATCTCGCTGGCGGGCACTTCGCCTGGTTTTCCCGGTTCTCGACCGACGCTTTTCGAATAGGAAACTTCCCCGGCAGCGGGTTCGCATTGCTCAGCGAGAACCATCAATGAATCATCTGATGATTGGTTCCCGGACGAGTTACCCTGTTTTTCACCGCCTTTACCGGTGAGGGGATCTTTGATTGTGGTATCAGGTTTTCCATCATTGATACCGTTCTTATTGGCGGTCGGGATACCCTTTTCGCTTTGGGCTTCGATGGTGTTTTCTATAACGATTTCAAGGTCCTTTTGAACTGCCTCGGATGTTTCATAGGCGCCAGTTTGCTCGATATAAGAACGGGGTTCAAAAGTGGCGTCGTTCAGAGACTGCTGTTCTGCTCCGCGCCCTTCTTCGCTTTCCAGATGGTTCTCATTAGAGATGATATTTTCTTCCATTTTTAGGTTCTCCTATATCGTATTTATCGATTTTGGGAACAGGTCTCGTTCCTATCCCGTAATCTTGACGTGTGCTCAAGATAAATGTTGTGGGCACAGGTCTGATACTTCAAAGATTATTTGACTTTCACACTGTCCAGGCCGTTGTTGCTGCTGTTGGTGTCTCCAGCCGGTGGTGTGATCTTACAGGTAACCAGCAGGGACTTCATGTCTGGACTGCGGCCATACCCGGTTTCAAAGTCCTGATACTTGTCCGGCGCCAGGTTGACATTGACAGATTTGCTCTCTGGCAGGATCCATATCTGATTATCGCTCTGGGTTGTGTACATTGCCTGGCAGTCAATGCCGGTGCTGTGCTGGACTTGCATGTTGCCGACGTTCTTTATGCGGATCATGATTTTTCCATCGGGAGCCGGGTAGAGCTTTGTTACTGCCAGATCCCAGTTCGCCACTTTGGCGGGGATCAGGGAAAAACCTCCATTATTACCTGAGCTGTTTCCTGGGTTATTGCCCGAGTTTTTCCCTGAATTGTTTCCAGTGTCTCCACCGGGGTTCTTTGGCTGCGGTTGCGGCTGTGGTTCGGGTTCGGGGGGATGCGATTCTTTGTGTGGCGGCGCCTCATGTGAGGGTTCCTCGTGTGGAGGTTCTTCGCGAGGCGGCTCTTCCGGATGGGAGCCTTCGAACATGGGGGCGTCCGGATCTTCGGGCTCACCCTGCCAGGGCTCTTCGAAGTATTCGCGTTCAGGTGGTTTTTCGTCGAACTGATACTGTTGGGCAGGCAGGTTGCAGCCCTGGATAACCAGCGCCATTGTAACGATTACGAGCGGGGTGATCTTATTGAAATTCATTATAACTCTCCTAAGGTCGATGGATTGATTTGTTGAGTTCGGAGGAGGAGAGCTGATAAGCTATTGATTGTGCCTCTTGACGGAACTCTTACGTTTGCCAGTTGCTTTTGAGATTCTTATTGATAAATATGATTTGTGGAAGCTCCTTTCCTGTGACCTGAAAAGAAAAAACTCCTTTCTTGTAAACCAGACTGATGCGCATACACCGGGAGGGGTTTGCTGTACCAGTCCTGATTTGAGAAGGGAGTTATTAGCAATGTCTCAGGATTCTATATTAATTGTTGAACTTATTATATGGGGCTTACAGAAATAATGAAATAGTTCTCTACTCCTATTTAACAGATGCAGATGCATTGCTGATAAGCTGCTGGTTAATATCCTGAAAAACCTTTAACTGCCTTTCGGGCACAGCCAATCGAGACTTCGCCATTGCCAGCATCAGCAGACAGTAGGAAAGATTACCCAGGTGTACTTTATGTATGGAATAGCCTTTCGTCAGTCCGGTTGTTTGAGAGAGGTGCGATAAAGCAAACCCCCAAACAGGACGGATCGCAGATTGGGTTTCTTTTTCTCGATTTACTTCGGCATCCAACAACTCCTGCAGTGTGCTGAATTCCGGGTCAGAGACCAGGGTGAAGAAACCGTAATGGCAGGGCAATTTGCAGAATGCACAGCCTTTCTTGCGATGCAGTCGATTGTCTGGAAGCGCCCTTTGCGGCAGGCGGGCAACCTTTGTCATTACCTGCTGATATTCGTAGGCTTCCTGCGGACTTTTTTCAGCACTGCGTGCAGCATCAGTGAGCGCCTCGACCCAGCCCCGGCTGGGATCACGATTATCTTCATGAAAAGCAACAATTCGGCGGCAAACATCCGGGATTGCTTCCCGGTAGAAGTCCTTTTCTTTCATCCCGGAGGAAGCGACCAGGTTTTCGCGATACGATGCCAGGCTGCCTTTGAAATTCTCCAAGTTGGTCGGCGTTGAATAAGCCAGCATGTAGTAATATATTATGGTTTTCTTTATTAATTCTGCTGGGATGGTAGTCATTGCCTTTGCTGCCTCCTCAAAAAAGTTGTTATCTCCGCACATTCAGGACATCCTTGTCCGGTTAATTCTTTTTTGCCTTTTTCTCGATTAACGGGATAGGGGAATAATTAATCCTCACCCAGGAAGCCATATCATCCTGGATCCCGGAGACGATTGCCTGGCCTACTTTCAAGCGTGCGATCACTTTTGCCTGGTCGTCCGTCAGCGCCATGGCACTGGCCATGGCATCGCGATCGTCCGAAGCCACCAACCGGTGAATTATCTTGAGGTTGGTGTTCTTGATCGCATCGGGTACCAATTTAGCCGGAACCTGGTCCACGATTGCCAACCCCTGCCCATAGGCTCGGATTTCAGCCAGGATATCCGAGAACATGTCTCCCATCTTGGCCTGCGGATTGGCTTCTCCTGCGCTGGAGGTTGCTCGTCTCAGTATGCGGTGCGCCTCCTCGATAATTGCCAGGTGCCGCAGTTCACTCGATTCGGGTGAACCCTCGACCTCGTGCTGTGCCTGGCGGTATTCATACAGAAAGTTAAGCAGCATGGCCATGGTGAAGCATTTATCGGCATCATCTCCCATTTGCTGCAGGTTGATCACCACCGGACGATCGAAGAGCTCAGACCATGGGGTTGAATCAGGAAGGTCGAAGAGTTTTCCTTTCCAGCCCCTCATCAGGCTGCTAATGCGGGTTTTCATCGCCGCAGTGATGTTTGCGGTGATACGTTCTTCATAGCCCTTGCTGCGGATCAAGCCGGTCAATCTGTCGTGCATCTGGCTGAGCGTCGGGCATTGAACTTCGTCGGGCGGCAGTTGGTCTTCCAGCCAACCCTGGCTGCTGTAAAGATCGACCAGGGCCTCCTCCAGAATGACCGGCAGGATTTCATACATCGGGAAGCTGGCATTAAAAATCGATTTCAGGCGGTCTAGATGAGGCATCACCTGTGCGGTTACCCCGGGAAGGCGGACAATATCAAACGGATTTAAACGCAGTTGTTCTAAGGGATCGTTGCCCAGGTGGGTGCGTCCCGGCGCGTACACGGCAATCTTTCGATTGAAGGTATTTGTCTTGTTGTAGGCCAGCGCCAGACGAACATACTCATCTTTGGCCGGTTCGATTACCAGGAAGTTCTTGCCCTGATCCATTAATTGTTCAATCAGGCGGCGGCAGGTGTTCGATTTGCCGCTGCCCGTGATCCCCGTGATGAAAATGTGCCGTGTCAGCGTGTCGGTATCGATCTCATAATTAAGATCACCGATTATTTCACCACCTTCCAGTATCTGCCCGAGCTGCAAGCCCGGTGTATCTGTATTTGGGGCGGGCGGATTCAAGCTGAAATAAGCCGCCGGCTGCATGGGCATTCCCGGCACCTCTCGCAGTGGCAGGTTGGCCAACAACGATAGTTCTTCGGTGTTCATTGGTGTTGTCAGGTTTTCAAATGCCTCTCCCAAGGGATGGTGCAGCCGATTCCCGTCCTGAGGTGCAAATAATCGTAGCGGTGGGTGCTGGAATGCATCCAAGGATACCTGAATCTGGCCATCCCAGAGTTTACCAAGGTTATGGAAGCGGATTGGTTCGGCGGTACTTTTCTCGCCACTGACCAGTGCTTTGAACTGAGCCTGGGCTTGGGTGGCAGCTTCGTCCTGGTTGCTGATCAGGTAAACGCCAACGTTCCAGCAGCCTTCAGCCCGGGCGGTCTCAAAGCGCTCAGCGGTCTTGTCCAGAAGCTTGATACAGGCTTCGGCATGCTTATTGAGATATTCCTGCCCGAAAGATAATGATTCGCTGCTCGATGTAGACTCTCCTGATGACAGGCTGCTGGAACTGCTGGTTGATTCGGATGTGGACGAACTGGCGCCGGTTGATTCTGATGTGCCTGTCGATGGCAGCAGTTGTCCAAACATTCCCAGCATCCCAGACAACAGGAAAGGACCACCTGTAGCCAGCAGCAATCCGGATACCCCTGCCACACCGGCTGCTTTTAATCCTTTTCCAAGACCACTGGAGTTGTCCAATGTGGTTCCAAGGACCCCCTTGGTTTTTGTATCGCTTTTGCTTAGGTTGGTTCCCTCGGTTGTGCCTTCCGTGGTAGTTTCCCCTTCTGTTTTTGTTGTGCTCTCAGAAAGTCCGCTGCTTTGGCTGCGCTGGATGGTGGATTTCGTAAAGGCGTGAACCTGTCCGGCCAGAGTCTGGCAGTTGCTGACGATTTCCCCCACAGATCTTTCCGGTACGGGTTCAGCGAGCACCATGTAGATATATGGTTTGCCTCGCAAGCCGCGCATAAAGCGATCCAGACTATGAGGGTATTCATTCGACTGGCTTCTGGTTTTTGCAGAGGGAATTCCGGTAAAAGCACGTGCATAGCGATATGTGCTGAGAGGTACATGAACGTTCTCAACGATCCGCTTGTATTCTTCCACAACTTTTACACGTGTTCCTGGCCAGTTTGAACTCAGGAACTGACCAAGTTGAGCAGCAAAAATCCTGGGCTGTGTTCCACCTGTCCGGGCGCTGACACCAATAAATATCTTGTTGCGCAGTCCATCGCTGCTGATAATGAAGATCAGGCGATAACGCGGGTCATGGCTGGCAGCCAGGGAAACCTGGATTGCTTTCAGATACTCACCAGGCGATTCGCTCACCGGTTTGCCAACCTGTTCCAGTTCCAGGAAAGCAATATCTTGCTGTTGGGGCGGGGTTTCGGGCAGCAGTTGCACGAATTTTTCATCGAAGACAGGATGGTCGAGGTAATCGCGACGCAATGCAAACATCATGGATTTAGACAGAGCCTCTCCGGCTGCTATAAGGGTTTCGGCATTCAAGGGTTCGTCCGGAACTGGTCCGGCATTTTCTGGTGGAATGATTTGGGTTTCTTCGGCCATAATTCACCTGTCTTCTTGTGTCGCCAATGCTTGTCGTTTAACAAGTTTTTTCGACAGAACATTGCCGTTAACCGCACCAGGCATCCTGCCTCCGCTGACTGCAGGGAACAGCGTGAGGGTTTGTTATTTTTTGGTTACTACAAACCTTGCCTTGCCTATCCCAATAACATCATCGGGTTTCAGGGGGACCGGTTCGTTCGACTTGATGCGCTGATCGTTGACATACGTTCCATTTGTGCTGCCCTTATCCGCCAGTTCCAGTGTATCCTGGCTGGCAGATAGTTCGGCATGCAGGCGGGAAGCCTTTAGATCATCGACCTGCAGGTCACTGCTTTGGCTGCGACCCAACCTGGTTATCCCGATCGGGAGCTGAACTTGTTCTTCCTTTTGTTTCAAGTGCCAGGGTGAAGGCTGAAAAACAGATTTTTGTGTGCTGTTTTCAGGATTGATTTGTGGAGGAAAGACGATTGTCCCGGCGGTATCTTCGAACGACGCCTGGTATTCCAACCCAATCCCCCGGACAACGACCTCATCCGGGTTGTCCGCCAGGAGGACGCGATCTTCACCGAACAGTTCTCGCAGGTAATTCATGATAGTAAAAAGCTGGGCCCCACCCCCGACCAGTACGACCTGGTGGATTTTGGAAGGAGCGATGGCGATGGTTTCAAGGGAATTATTTACCAGCCTCTTGAAGTCCTGGTCCAGATGATCGGTTAGTCGGTGGAACCCGGCCTGGTCCAGCGTCACCAGGCGGCGGTGGACGCTGCCGTCCCGCATCACCAGGGTAACGGTACGCTGGTGGACGCAATTATCCTGAATGGAGGACAACACCTGGCGGCTGAGGGACTCTTTCAGGCGCTGCCCGGAGACGCGCAGGGAGACCAATGCGGTAGGATCGTCTGCCAGGGCGGACGCAGGAATATTCAATTCGTCGGCGATGTATTTTGCCAGTTCGGCATCGTATAACCCGCCCCCAAATGGCTCTCCATATCGTCCAAGGTAGTTCAGGCGCCCACTTTTCTGGTCGACTTCTCCGGCAATGATGTCGGTCGTACTGCCCCCTACGTCGATGATCAGCGTCAGGTTATTGTCTTTGTGTTTTTCCAGTACCCCGCTGTGCTGCAGGCTCAGGATAGCCCCCTCCGGTTCGGCAACGAATCGAATTTGGTTAAAGTCTT
This sequence comes from Anaerolineales bacterium, assembly GCA_016927315.1. Taxonomy (GTDB): domain Bacteria; phylum Chloroflexota; class Anaerolineae; order Anaerolineales; family Villigracilaceae; genus JAFGMV01. Next base: position 21,170 of record JAFGMV010000112.1, read on the forward strand.
TGCCGAGGCAGCCCTTTACAAGCTCTCGGAATTCCTTGTAGGTTACTCCATTATGGTCGTACTGCCAGTGGATCGGGTAGGCAAAGCTGAACCACAGGCGGTCGTCGAATGGCTCTCCGCGCCATTTTTCCTTCCTGATCTGCTCGAGTACTGCAGTCAGCAAGAAGCAGGTGTACTGCAGTGCCTGGGCATGGGTATACCGTTTTTGGTGTGGCAGCGGTTTTTTTTCCAGGTGAGCGCCGATGCAGGGCTTGAAATATTCCCGCACGCGTTCCCGGGCTTGTTCGTTTTCCAACAACTGCTGGGCGCTTTCCCCATATCCTTCCAGGGCAGCCCCGGAAGGGTTCAGGGACAGCACTGCCGGCAGCTTACGATCACTAAAGCTGGTCAGGGGAGAAGCCTGGGGTTCACCCATCAGGCGTGCAAGGGTCCCATTCCACTGGTAGGCGCAGCGGTACAGGCGCCAGTTGGTTGCGCCGCAGTCCAGTGCAAATAAGGTCTGTTGTTTTTCCTTGATCATTGGGTTCTGCCCCGAATTATTTTATGGAGTTGAGATCAACCGCTGACTTCATTATATAGGAAAACAGTATGGAGACAACTTGTTATGTCCATATGCAGCCGGTGGTTTTATTGGGTATTAAGTGAATCAAAACAGTCGCACCGGAACGTCATGAAGCCTGCCGATCTCAGGTGAACGGTTTTCCCGGCTTCGAATCATTGGAATAGCCTGGCTGTTCAGGATAGGCGGCATCCTGCGATTCAACTGCGACAAAGGGCTGGCCGTCGCCTTCCTTGACCGTCTTGACGCTCTTGCGGATAAAGACCAGATGGACGGTGGGATAGCCGATATTATTGTCCGTATGCATCATGATCAGGACACAATCATCCTTTACCCGTTCCCGCAGGTTCAACTATTCCAGGATCAGCTCGAACTTGCCTGACAGGGTTTCTTTGGCTTTTCGTTCTGCTTGCCGGGCTGAACCAAAGAATGTTTCCGGTTTTGACACCCTGGTCTCTTATTCGATGACTGAACGATTTGTAGCATCATTCACCCGCCGGGTGTTTCTGGCAGGTTTACCCTGGTGATATGTCTGGTGCACCAGGTAAATCCCGATCAGCGCCAATACACTGCCGGCAACCTGCACCGGGCTGGGAATCTCGCCCAGCAGCGGGACCGCTGCCAGGATGGTCAGGATTGGTTGTCCGACCATTGAGGGCGCCACGATGGTCGCGGGGAGACGCCCCAGGGCATAGGTCAGTGCGGCATACCCGACCAGTTGACCGGTCAACGCGTAGCTGACGAATATCCACCAGTTTTCCAGGGGGAAACCGGTCAGGGAATTTCCAAGGGATCGGTTGATCAGGTACAGGCCGGCAACCGTGCAGAAGGTCACAATCCAGATGTAAGCCAGCAAGCCAATCTGCTGACGACCTTTTTGTGTGGATAAAAAATAGGCTGTATAGAAACATCCGGAGAGAAGTGCAAGCCCGTCGCCGATCCCAAGCCGGATGTGAGTTGAAAAGTCGATCCCTGTGATCAACCCTGCGCCTGCCAGGGTCAGGGCTAACCCCAACCAGAATTTTTGCTCCAGTCTTTCCCCAAAAAAGAGCCAGGCTGCAAGCGCTACCCATAAGGGCGCGGTTCCATTCAGCAGGGTGGCTGTTCCGGCGGAGGTGGTTTGCACCGCGATGCTCCACAGGGAAATATCGATCGCAGTGAAGATGCCGCCCAGGACAGGAAAGATGAGCGTCTTTTTATTTTTGACCGGCCGGTATCGAAACAGCGCGACCGGTGTCAGGAAGACCAGCGCGAAGAGATTGCGATAGAAGGCTGTCACCGGCCCTGGCACTGTGGCCCAGCGGATGAACATGGCCGAAAAGCCTAATGCAGCCACCCCGAAGACCAGGGCAATGTACGGCAGGAGTTTATGATTCAGGATCGTTTGCATTACCAGGGCACGATGTTTTTCTCGTAAGGGAGGCTGTGATCACTAACGGTGCGAACAAAGGACTTGCATAACTTTTTTCGTGTATTTCGTGGTTATATTTTATGCCCGCATCCAACGAACCCATCTTGTGAGGCATCCTTGAGACGACCATATTGAAGGCGGTAGTGTTTGTTTATTATTTTACCCGCATGATCGAGACGATGAGTCCGGCTATCACAAGAACCGCAAACACGATAGCCCATAAAGCGAACGCATGCTCCTTTTGGGCCGGTTTGTTCGCATCTTGATCCGGCTGGGCAGCGCTCTCATGATGCGCATCATCTGCCGTGCTGCGGGCGGCTGGATGGTCTGTGGCGTGAACGGGTGTAGATGTGGGCGTTATTGAGACAGTCGCTGCTTCGGATGGTTGGGTGGCAGCGACCATAACCAGGAGGTTCTGTCCTTCCAGCAGGTTATCTTCGGCGCCAAGGTTGTTCAGCCTCTGGATATCTTTGATGGTTGTGCCGTAGGTGATGGCAATGCTCCACAGGGACTGCCCGGATTTTACCTGGTGAAATACCTCGCCGTTGGGCTGGGCTGTGTTAATGGCGACCGGGATGATATACTGTCCGGCTTCCAGGGGTATTTCTGTTCCGTTGATGGTTGTAATACCGTCCAGGATATCGGGCAGACTGGTCAGGAAGAGATTAGCCTCGTGCTGTTGTTGTCCGCTGCTGGTTTGCAGGGCGGTTTCGATGACAAAGGTAATGACCGTCTGTCCCCATTCGTCCTGTGTGACAGCGACGCCGGCGCCTATGTCGCTGCGAAATTCTGACAGCATGGTGTTTGAGTGGTCCGGATCAAGATCGGGTGTCCAGCGATTCGTGATTATATCGATAACAGCCTCCTGGCTGTTTGCCGAAGCCCAGTTTTCTGAGCGGTATCCGCCCAGGGTAAGATCCCCTGCCAGGGGATACCCTTCCATGATCAACCACTGCTCCAATGTTAAGCCATATGGTCGCCAGTGGCCGGGCATTCCTGAAGTCAGTCCGTTCGCTTCCTGCTGGGCGATCTTCATCAATACGGGGTGGCTGGACAGTGCGGGAATCCCCTGGGATGTCCGCAGTAGGTTCACCAGGTTGATGATTTCCTGGGGTGTGGGAATGCCGCTTCCTGACTGCTCTTCTGGGGCGTATCGTGTGGCTTTTACCTGTGCGTTACCTTGGGAGACCCAGCCCAACACAGCCGGCAGCAGTAGTAACAGCAGGATATATCGGCTCGCTTTGGTCATACGCATCGCTTATCTTTTTATCCTGAACACCGCATAATAGGTTTAGGAGCGGTGATATAAAAACCAGATTCTATCATAACACTGAATACCAGAAAGACGCTGCCGCAACCCTTCGGGTTTGTTGAAGCGTATCAGAAAATCTTTCGACATAACCTTGTTTAAGATGAACTTGATAAGCCGTAGTTTTCGACCAGGCCTGCGGCAGTTCACAACCAAAACCGTCATAGTTTTTTACCAAACCAGTGACAGTTTTGAGCATAAACTGTCGCTGTTTTAGGTGATTATGGCCAGACTGTCGCTGGCGTGTTGCACTAACAGGTAGTTGATTTTATTGCAGATAGGGCTTCCTCAGAGCAGTGTTCCGAAGGTGACTGGCCCGGTAGAGGGTCTGATAGAAACCCTTTGGGAGGTTCGGATCGGTTTTTTCAACAGATTATCTGTGTGCACGCTATCTGGCCTTGGATGGGTTTATCAAAAACAAGGGATGTTACAATGTGTAAGAACTCGACCTGTCCGCTCAACCGGGGCAGGAAACCTGGGAGTGAACCATGGAACACAGTAATGAATTTTTGCCATTGTTGGTCGTTTTATTCCTGGCCTTTGTCGTTCCTTTGCTGCTGACGCGCTTCCGAAGCGTACCGGTAGTCGTCGGTGAAATTGCAGCCGGAATGCTCGTGGCTGCATTCGGTATTTTCCCGGAAACACATGGCGGGCTGCTGACGATCTTTTCGGATATCGGTCTGGCCTTCCTGATGTTCCTGGCCGGGATGGAGATCGATTTCGACCGTTTGTTTGGGAATGGTTCGGGCAGCCGGCGGAAAACGGGCGTCTCGGTACCGCTGCTTGCATTGGCGGTCTATCTCCTGACGCTTGCCCTGGCAGAAGGCGGTGCGTTTTTCCTTAATTGGATCGGCCTGGAAGGTAATCCCCATCTGCTGGCCTTCCTGTTGAGTGCTACTTCATTGGGCGTTCTCCTGCCGATCTTGAAAGGGCGCGGTATGATCCAGACCCCCGGTGGGCAATTGATTTTCCTTTCGGGGCTGCTGGCAGATTTTCTTACGGTAATCCTGCTGACCATATTCATTATATTCCAGCAGAATGGGTTGAATCTTGAAATATTATCTTTGTTTTTGATCTTCCTGGTTTTCCTGGTCGTTGCCCGTATTGGCCAGCGTTTTGTCAGGCTGAGGGCGGTCCGCAGGGTGGTTGATGAATTATCTCAGGCGACCGTGCAGTTTAAAGTCAGAGGCGCGTTTACCATCCTGCTCGGGTTTGTTGTCCTGGCCGAGACCCTGGGGGCAGAATTGATCCTGGGGGCATTCCTGGCCGGTATGATCATTTCTCTAATCAAGTCTCCGGAGGACGAAGACCTGGTTCATAAACTGGAGGCCTTTGGTTTTGGTTTTTTTATCCCAGTGTTCTTTATCGTGACAGGTGCGGGTCTCGATCTGAATTCGCTGTTTCAATCCCCTGAAACCCTTTTGTTCATTCCGATCCTGTTCGGGTTGTCCATATTGGTCAAGAGTATTCCTGCCCTGCTGCTCCGCAGGATAATGCCCTGGAGGGAGACACTGGCCGCGGGGTTGCTGCTAAACACCCATTTATCTCTGGAGGTGGCCGTGGGCGTGATTGGACTGCGCCTGGGGTTGTTTTCTTCTGCTACCGCAACCGCTGTGATCCTGTTTGCAATCCTGACGGTGCTGCTGATGCCCATCCTGTTCAATGCGATCATCCCTGCAGCAGAAGGCGTTGGCCGGCGCTCGAGGCTGGTTTTCGGATGGGACAACCTGCTCGCGCGCCGTATTGCGCAGGAACTGCAAGCCCATGGGGACCAGGTGAGTGTGTTGGTGGAAGGCCAGGCGGATGCTTACCGGCAGGTGAAAGAAATGGGCCTGGAGCCGGCGCCAGTGGAAAGTTTGCCGCTTTGCCAGGACGATTTTGTGCCGGTCAACATTCAGACTTTCCTGGCTTTCAGCCAGGATGACGAAGCAAACTACCAGGCTGTCAGGCATGCCCAGGCGGCTGGTGTGTCATCAGTGATCGCTTTGATCAACAACCCTGCAGACCAGAAGCGCTTTGCAGAACTTGGGGTCCAGACGCTTAATCCTGAGCGCGACCAGGTGCCCCTGCTGACTTTCCTGGCTCGCAATCCGGATTTAATCCGCCTGCTGACTTCTACCGATGATGAACGGGATATCCGGGAATACGAATTGAATGAGAGCGATATGATCGGAAAACGGATCAACAAGCTCAAACTTCCTGCCGGCCTGTTAATCTTGACGATCATCCGTAAGGATGAATTGATCGTACCGCATGGGACCACTCGTCTGGCAAGCGGGGACCGCCTGACTATCTTCGGCAGCCTGGAAGCCCATGATGAGGTATCTGCCTGGCTAACCTGATCCGCAATTTCGGACGGAATCAATCATGCATCGCGGCCTGACCACTTTCAGATTTTTTGCATTCCTGGTCGTTTTCCTGGCTCACTTCAACTGGGATCTATTTGGTTTTGGTTATATTGGCGTACAGGCCTTTTTTGTGCTGTCCGGGTTCCTGCTCATCCCGATACTGCTGCAAATGAAAACCGAAATGCCCATAGGCGCTTATTTCAAAAGTTTTTATGGGCGGCGCATCTTACGGATTTTCCCACTTTACTATGGGTATTTGGCCGGGCTTTTGCTGGCTGCGTTGTTGTTAAAGGACAAGAACATATCCCAGATGAACATATTTCTTGAACAGCTACCCTGGGCGCTCAGTTATTGTTACGATTTTTTCCACGCGTCGGTCTATTTTGAGCACTCCCGATTCCTGACACACTTCTGGTCGCTGGCTGTAGAAGAACAGTTTTACCTTGCCTGGCCGGTGATGATCCTGTTTATTCCTCCAAGGCATTTCAAAACGTTTTTATTCGCGGTGATCCTGGCCGGTCCTGTCCAAAGGTTTTTGATCGTACGGCTGTATGAGTCAGGTTTTCTTCAAGTGATGAACCAGCGGATCGACCTTGCGATCTATGTACTCCCCTTTTCACATTTTGATGCTTTTGCAACGGGCGGCTTGCTGGCGCTGTATGGAAAGAGCTGCAATTCCAATTTGAGGGTTTTACTCTTAATTGCTTTTACGATATTGCTTGGCTATCAGACGCAGTATCTTTCTTCGGGACAAATATCCTGGCAAAGCCTTGGCTATTTACCCTTTATGAAGCAGCAGATGGTTTGGGGATATTCCCTGCTTAATTACATTTTTGCCCTCCTGTTCGTACAAATTCGGGATGAACGGCTGCTGCCCAAGTTTTTCAATAATCCTGTTGTTCATTATCTTGGGAAAATAAGTTATGGGTTATATGTATTCCATTTCGGAATCCAATGGTTTATCTGGAATGCTTTTCCAAATCTTTCAGGCTATTTAAGTATCTTATTGTCATTTATTTCTACGACCTTGCTCAGCTCGATCAGTTATGAGTTTTATGAAAAGCGCTTTATCGGCATGAAAGATAGATATTTCCCGAGGAAGAATTTGCTTGCGGAGGGGTGATTCGGGTCGCGACAGCCGCCTGGTCATGTGTTCTTATCCTTGCATAGGGGTCACGTGCAAGAGTGTTTTTGTTTCTTCGGAACTGAACCGCAGTTCCTGGGAATGGATTTCAAACAAGCGATTCCTGCTATGGAAGTGGGTTAAAGGCCGGGGCAGATCCATGCGGGTCGACAGTACAGCGCCTCAGCCATGAAAAGCGGCTTTTGCTCAGGGGAGGGCGGCAGGGAGCTCGGCCAGGGTTTGGATGGTAATATCCGGGTGAATATCCTGCCTGGCCGGTCTTTGGTTTTCTGCCCTTCGGGTGATCCAGATGCTGAGCATCCCGATAGCATTCGCCCCCAGAACGTCTGCCGTCAAGGTATCACCGACCATCGCAATAGACTGTGGAGGAAAGTTCCACTGGACCAAGGCCATTTCGAAGATGCTTGGATGAGGCTTGCGGTAGCTGCATTCAGCCGAAGTCAAAATAAAATCGAAATATGGGGTGATTCTGAATTTTTCGATCAGCTGCAGAACATCCTTGTTGTAACCGGCATTGGAGATCATACCGATCCTGAGTTTTTTTTCTTTCAATGTGTCCAGCATGGGAACGGCATCTTCTTCAAGGAGCCAGTTCTCCTGTGTGACCGCAAACATAGCGTCCAGGGCGTTGACGATTACTTCGTCTGGCTGTTCGGGAAACCCCTCGTCGCTAAGCAGGCGGCGCAGGATCGCCAGGTAGGTTGTCTCGAACAGGTCAATGTCACGGCGGGTGTAGTAATCGGACAGGCGGTCCTTGAAGCGGCTGCGAAAACCGGGCAGCTGCAGTGCTACTCCCTGGCTGTATAAGGATTGGATTAACGCCTCGTCAGCCTGATCAAGAACAAGCGGCCAGCTTTCCCGGCCGTACATCAGGGTGTTACCCAGGTCAAAGATTACCGCGCGGATTGAATTGTTCATCACTACTTCTAACCAGAATATTCTGTTTTCGTTACGTTTTCCCGATTGGCTGCGAAGAAAGACGGATCAATAGCCCTGTTGATGATTAAACTGATTCAGAAGCGGCTGGTTATTGATATAGCGATCCAGATTTTCCGCAAACAATGTCACGGTGCGTTCATCGAAGTGTTTACTGATACCGGCGATATGCGGGGTCAGGATTACATTTGGCATTTTCCACAGAGGGTCGGCTGCCGGCAGCGGTTCTTCCGAAAACACATCCAGCGCCGCTCCGGCTATTTTCCGTTCCTGCAAGGCCTTGATCAGGGCTTTGTGGTCGATTACATACCCGCGGGAGACATCTACCAGGTATGCATTCGGCCTCATCGCAGCAAGCACATCCGCGTTGATCAGATCGCGGGTATTCTGGCTTAAGGGGACAGCTACAACCACAAAATCACATTCCTTGAGCATCGATTTTATAGCCTGGATCGGGTATAAGCGGTGGACCAGGTCGCCTTCCGGATCCCCCAGGCCTTCCGGTGTGTAGCCGCGATGGACTGGCTGCATGGCGTTGCGTTTGACAGCCAGGACAGTCGCCCCGAAATTTCTCAGCAGGTACGCAACCTGCCTGTTGATTGCGCCATAGCCAACCAGGCCAACTGTGCTGTCTCTCAGCTCGGTCGGGCTGAACCGCTCCCAGCGGTCTGACGGCCATTCTTTCTTTTCCTGGTTTTTTATCAGGGCGGGGATACGATGCCCCAGGGTCAGCAGCATCGCCAGAACATATTCGGCAGCTTGGGAGGAGGTGGCGCCACTGTTTGTCGTGGCAATCAGATCGGTTTTTTGCAGGATTGGTGCTTTTATGGCGTGGTCAATCCCAGATGAATGGAATTGAATCCAGCGCAGCCCGGGAGTCTGTTCGGGAGTCGGGAGCAGATGGCTGGTATATAAGACTTCGCAGTGATTTAAGATACCTTCGGGCAGGTCTTCTATTTTTTTTGCGGCCTGTACCGTGATCCGCAGGCGTGGAGAGATCTCTTCCAGCCTGGTTACCAGCGAGCTGGAAAACGGCAATGTGATCAAAACGTTAATAGGCGAGTTTGGCATACTGTCATTTTACCTCAACTGGATGTGTATCAAGAAAAAGCGAATATTAATGGACTATGCGCTGGGTAGGTGTTCTGCTGGTCAACTCCTGTCTTTTGGAACGATGATCCATAGAACGAAGTAGGGAACCAGTCCGGGGATGCCGCCCGGGATCAGGGCGATAATAAACGCCAACCTGAACCAGAAGACGTTTATTCCAAAGAACTCCGAGAGCCCACCGCAGACACCCGCGACGACACGGTTTCTCCTCGAGCGGCGTAGTGGGGGACGTTGCGAACTCATTTAGACCTCCAAAAAAAGTCAGGTTGCTGCTACTTATATATACGGAAATCGGTCATGAAAGTTGCAGTTATGGATCGGTTCTTTTGAAATTGTGATCGGCGGGTATGAATTTTTGGGCTGCGGGTGTTGGTTGGCTTCAGGCGATGGATTGATCCCATTCGATCACCCGGTTCCGTCCTTCCTGCTTGGCGCGGTACATGGCCTTATCAGCGCGGAATATCAGCTGGTCCAGCAAGACGATTGTATCGGCCTGGTGCATATTGGAAATCCCAATGCTGATCGTGATATGCAGCGGGCCGATCTCAGTCTGGAACGGCGTACTTTCTACCAGCATTCGCAGCCGTTCGGCGATTCTCCGGGCATCTCCAGGTTCTGTGTTTGGCAGCAGGATGACAAATTCTTCGCCGCCAAACCGACCAATCAGATCATCCGGGCGCAGGTTGTTGATACACAAATTCGCCAGGCCCTTCAGGATATGATCCCCGACGATATGCCCGTAAGTGTCATTGATGTTTTTAAAATGATCGATGTCAAACAGCAGGAAGGCTGCGAGCCCGTTGCTGCTTCGGGTACGGTGGATCCTTCTCTGGGATTGTTCCAGGAAGTAACGCCGGTTGTAGGTATTGGTTAGCGGGTCGATTGTGGCGAAGAAATTTAATTCTTCTTTTGACTTCTCAAGACTTGAGAATGATTGGGATTTTAAAGTATCGCTGTACCAGATGGCGATTGAAACGGCCGCGATGGCGCCGCTCAGGTCAAGGAAAAGATCGGACAAGGTGGTTTGGAATTGCGAAACAGCCTCTACCAGTCCAAACCGGTCAAAGATGAAAAAGATGATGATTGTAACCAGACTGATGCCTCCCCAACGTATGCCCGCCCAGATTCCTGCCATGATGAAGGCGGCCACTGGAACATAGACCTGCCAGATTGCACTGGATGAACGGATGCCGCCTGAAACCAGCATCACCCCGGCTGATGAGATATAAATGGCAAAAGTTACCAGGTATGCGGCCGGGCGGTAGTGTTTGGTGAATTTGACTATCAAATATCCGATCAGGGAACACAGGACAGAAAACAGGTTGACCCACACCGCAAAGAGGGGGAATTTGCTGAACCAGTATACGGCGGCAAAGAACATGAAGAAGAAAAAAGTGAAGATCGTCCCGGCCCGTGTGGCCCTGATCAGGCTGGTGCGGTAAGGTCCTTGTGCTTTGGAAGGATCATGCACTGGTTTGATTTTGGATAGCTGCTGTAGGAATTTATTCGACATGGTGTTTTATTTCAAGTACAGCCCATCAGGGTCCAGTTCAAGGCGCAGTATCGCTAATTCCTGTTCGCTGGCCGGAGTGGTTTCTTTCAGGTCATCAGAGATCTTCAAGGGCCAGCCTGTATTTTCCCTGGCTTCTTCCACCGTTTTTTGCGGATGCAGCGCAGTCAACACGAGTTCGCCAGAATGATCGGGTTCCATGATTCCGAGATCGGTTACCACAGCCTGGACGCCTCCACCGCGAAGGGCGGCAGCTTCCCGCTCAGCCCTGCCAGACAGGTAGCCGGCAGATGTCAGGAAGTCAACTTTCTCGGGAAAGCGGCGTTTCTGGTGCGGTGTCATGATATAGCAGCGATTTGCCCAGGCCGCGATCTCCTGTGATCCGCCGGAGCCGGGCAGGCGAACCTTGGGCTTCGAGTAATCGGCGCCGATGACGGTGGCGTTGATATTCCCGAAACGATCTATCTGGGCGCCTCCCATAAAGCCGACATCGACGCAGCCGCGCTGCAGGTAAAATGAAAAGATGTCATACATGCTGCAAACCGCCAGGGCGCCACTGATCAGCGTTGGGTCCCCGATAGACAATGGCAGCCGTGCCGGTTCGGCGCCGATGACTCCGGCTTCATAAATCATGACGAGATTGGGGGCGTGCGTTCGCTTTGCGAGGTTGCAGGCCAGGTTGGGTTGACCTACCCCCACAAAGACAACATCCCCATCGCGGAGCAGCCGGGAGGCGTTGACGATCATAAGTTCAGAGGATGAATATGCTAATGGGCTCATACCGGGCTAATATTCTCCATAGTTAACCGGCGTGCTCTGGCGTGGTTTCACCCGTAAGCGGTTGTGAACCTGACGGCCTAATTTGTGCCAGTATTCGGCATGGTCCTTCGTGTCGAAAACCCACTCATCCAGCCAACTTTGGGTGTTCTCAAGCGATTGGCTGATCTGATCCCATTGCAGGTAGAACTGGTTGTCGCGGTCGTAATATCCCTGTGCGTACGAAGGGTGACATGCCTTCGGGATGTGGCAGACTGCTGAGACTACCAGACCGGGGATCAGTGTGCGGTTGGGATCCGTACGAATGCTTGTCTCATCCACAATCTCTTCAGCCGTAAGGATTACCTTCTTGGCGGCAAAGGCGGCTTCTTTCTGCTCGCCGATAATGCCCCACAGATGTGCATTGCCATTTTGGTCTGCGCGCTGCACATGGACAACGGCCACGTCCGGGTTCAGGGCAGGTACGGCAATCAGGTCTGGTCCACCGTAGGGGTCGGTTAGCCTCTTGATCCTGGGATTGGCTTTTTCCAGGTCGGTGGCTGCTGTTTGCTTCATAGGCATAAAGGGAAGTCCGGTTGCGCCGGCTTGCAGGCGGGAGATCATCCCGAAATGGGAATACTCTTCCCATTCCAGCCGGCCGTTCTCAAGCGCTGAGCGTACGATGCGCAGGGAGCCAACCCCGGGATTGCCTATATATGAAAAGACCATCTTCCTGGCGCAGCCTGCAGCAACCATCTGGTCATAGATCAGGTCAGGGGTGGCGCGGGCTAGTGTCAGGTTCTTTTTCCCCTGGCGGATGATCTCATGCCCGGCCGCGAATGGGATCAGATGAGTGAACCCGGCTGCATACAGCGTGTCTCCGTCCTGCACGAAAGAAGCAATTGCTTCAGAAAGGGAGATGAGTTTTGACATAGGGTTCCTGGTTAGTGGGTTTCATCGTTTTCTTCTGTTGATCTGTTCAGAAGGCGGCGGATCCCACTGAAACGGTTGCTTGGTTCCGGTTTTATCCGATAACGGCGGCGTAGGGTGAGCCCGAAGACCAGGATGATCAACCCGATAAAAAGCAGGTCGAAGTTGGGTGTTTTGGCCATATCTGAGGCGGTGAAAAGGAATACCAGCATGACCCCTAGTAATGTAAAAAAGGTTCCGATTCGAAAGATCAAATCGTTCATTGATTATTTTCTTTCCAGGCAGAGATCAGTGCTCTTGAACGGGCAAAAAAACCGGTTTCTGCTTTCAGACTACGAAAACGCTCAAATTTAAGACAATAATATCAACTGTACCTATATTGTATAACAGGCTGGCATAGTCTTCAATCGAGAATACGGGTGTGTTTCTGGACCAGCCTTGCAGTTGCTTCCGAAAAAGGTTCTTTACCGGTCTTATCATGGATCATTTCATGGGGATCCGGATTTATTTGCTGCCCCTTCCAGTTTGATGGAAGGGGCAGGGCTTGAGGACGTTACTTTTGGGGACGTACTAGTGTGCGGATTTGTTCATGCATATAAAGCTGCAAATAGTAATGGCCGCCAGCGTTTTTTCCGCTGGAACCTGATCCTTTCCAGCCGCCAAAGGGTTGGAAACCTGGCCAGGCGCCTGTGGTGGCGCCTTGCGGCCGGTTGGCATAGGTTACTCCGGCCTGGATGTTGTCGAAGAACCAACTGCACTCTTCTTCGCTGCCATAGAAACCGGCTGTCAAACCATAATCGACCTCATTAGCAATTTGCATTCCTTCTTCAAGAGACGTGATGCTTGCGATGGTTGTCAGCGGTACGAACATTTCCTGTTTCCACAGGTGGTGGGAGAGCGGCAGGTCAGTTACGAAGGTTGGCGAGCAATAATACCCCTTGGCCAGGTCGCCATCCGTCAGGACGCTGCCGCCAATCAGGAACTTGCCGCCGGCTTCCCTGGCTTTTTTTGTGAAAGTCTGGAAGTCCTGGAAAGAGGATTTATTGATCACCGGCCCCATATAAACATTGCGTTCAGTGGGGTCTCCAACGACAAGTTTTTCTCCCAAAATTTTCAGCCTGGCGACCAGGTCATTGTAGACCGGCTCCTCAACCAGCACGCGTGAATTGGCGGAACACTTCTGACCCTGCAGGCCAAAAGCTGAGCGGATGATGCCGATCGCGGCGTCATCCAGGTTTGCTTTTTTTGAAACAATACAGGGGTTTTTGCCGCCCAGTTCAAGGATGATGGGTCGGACGTATCTGCCTCCAGCAAACCGCTGGTAGATTTCCATGCCGACCTGGTGAGAGCCCGTGAATGTCGCCCCGTCAACTTCGGGGCTTTCGACCAGAGCCTGGCCGAGTGTGCTGCCAGGACCGGTAACAAAATTCAAGACACCATCCGGCAGCCCGGCATCCCGGAAGCAGTCGACCAACAAACGGACTATCCACGGTGAGTCACTGGCGGGTTTAATAACAACTGTATTGCCCGTGACCAGGGCGGCGCCTGCCGGACCGCCGGTCAGGGCAAATGGGAAATTAAAGGGACTGATGATCAGCCAGACACCGTAAGGCCGCAGTACAGAGGTATTGCAGGTATCATAGCCGTTCAATGGATCCTTGCCCATATTCTTGATGAAACCTTCATTCTGTTCCATCTGGTAACAGGCGTACCGGATCAGGTCTGCGGTTTCCGCCACATCTCCGAGCGATTCCATGCGGTTCTTACCAACTTCCAGCGCAAGGGCGGCTGCCTGTTCAAAGGTTCTTTCATCGATCAGGCCAGCAGCTTTGCGCAGCAGTTCTACCCGATTCTGCCAGGGAATTTGACGCCAAACTGGAAATGCTTTGCGGGCTGCGGCCAGAGCCTGGCGGGCATGTTCCTGGTTCCCTTTTTGCATGATTGCCAGGATCAGGTCCGAATTGATTGGAGAGTAGTCTTCGAACTTTTCATCTGCGAATACATCCTTTCCATCGATGAGCATACCGTATTCCCGACCTACCCTGGTTTTGACTCTGGTAAGCGCCTCTTCGAAACGGGTATGCAGTTCCTCGGGGGGATTGAACATCGTACCGTATGTTAGTTTGAATTCAGACATTTGTGCACTATCCTTGGTAAATGAATGATCCAGTCTCTCCAGTGGAGAGACCCCAGAATTTGTTCGACAAATATAGTATAGCGTAGGAAAGGTGGCTAGTCAAAACTACCAGACGGGCGGGTGCACTGATACTCTGTAGAATCACCAGATCCGAACGTCGCGAAGGATTTCTATCATTTTACCGGGCAAATCAACTTTCGGGATGCGGCTACGAGGATGCCATCGCTGCGATCATATCTATAACATTTTCACACACCCCGGGCGGGCGGATTGGTCCAGGTTTGAGCTGTGGCAGCCCCATTTTCTTTTTTGGGATTTTGTGTGAAAATTAGTTTATGGTGTTAAAGAAAAGAAAAATAGGTAAGAATAAAAAGCCTGAATTTTTGATCGTTGGCCTGGGGCGGTTTGGACAATCCATTGCCCAGACCCTGCGGGATCAGGGTTATGTGGCCGTTGGCATTGACCGGGATCCGGATATTGTCCAGAGGGGATTGGAGTTCTGTACCCAGACGATTGCGCTGGATTCTACCAATGAAGAAGCTTTAAGAACCCTGGATATCGCATCGTTTGACGCTGTGATCGTTGCGATCGGAGAAAACTTCGAGGGCAACCTGATGACAACGGTCGCTTTAAAAGCCCTGGGAGCGAAACATGTCATCAGTAAGGCGCGCACTGACAGGCAGGAGAAAATATTAATAAGCATCGGGGCAGACAGGGTGGTTTTACCGGAGTCAGAAGCAGGGCGCCGGTTGGCGCTTGAAATTATTTCTCCTAATTTGCTTGACCACCTTCCTCTTGGTCGTGAACACAGCGTACTCGAAATTTCAGTTCCTGCATCACTTGCCGGGCTGTCGTTGGCCGAGATAGATTTTCGTAAGCGGTTTGGTATGTATGTGGTTGCTGTTCGCCAGGGAGATGATATAGTGGTTTTGCCTTCCGGTGATTACCGGCTTCAATCGACAGACGTATTGGTTTCTATTGGAGTCAAGGATTCTATCAAGGGGTTAATCAACCTGGACTGATGCCATCCATGATCAAGTTCGTTGATCGATTGAGAGAGCTGCCTTTTTACTGGCTGCCTGTTCCGGTGAGGCTGGTGCTTGGTCTGGGAGGGTTGGTTGGTATCGGCACAGTACTGCTGCTGATACCATGGGTAGGCGCTGAAGAAGGCCTGACACTCAGGGATGCATTTTTTACTGCCGCTTCCGCGCTGACGGTAACCGGCCTGACTACGATCAACCCTTCGGTAGACATGTCATTCTTTGGCCAACTGCTGCTGATGGCGTTGATCCAGGTTGGCGGGCTGGGGTACACAGTCATGGCGGTACTCGTCTTCCGGCTGATTGGGAGAAAAGTATCCTGGCACGATCGCCTGGCGCTAAGAGATTCTATCGGTTTGTTGAGCCTGGATGCAGTGTTGGAGCTGACCCAAAAGGCTTTTCTGTCGATTGTCGGGATTGAAATGTTGGGGGCGATTTTGTTGTGGGTGCACTGGCGCGAAATGCTCGGGAATGGCAGGGCATTTTTCTTTGCATGTTTCCATTCCATTTCTGCATTTTGTAATGCGGGCTTTGATCTTTTTACCGGGATGCAGGGCTACAGCGGGATCCCTACAGATCACTGGACCCTGACGATATTTGCAGCGCTGATCGTCATCGGTGGTCTGGGCCTGCCGGTGATAACTGATCTATTTCAGCGCTGGCAGCAGCGTGCCTCCAGGCGTTCACTCAGTTTGCATACCCGCCTGACCTTGTTATGCGCCTTTTTTTTGGTCTTGATAGGAGGTGTTTTTCTGTTTATTGCTGAGACTCAACCAGGTGGTACCCTTGCTGATGTTGAACGCAGGCATGCACTAGTTGTTTCCTTTTTTCAATCCATTTCTGCCCGGACGGCTGGCTTTAATGGGATTGACCGCTTTGAGGCGCTGACGCCGCCCAGTCAGCTGCTCAAATTGGTCTTGATGTTCATAGGGTCTGCTCCTGTGTCGATGGGCGGTGGTATTACAACCGGGACATTTGCTGTTTTGATGCTGGCGCTGTGGTCTAATGCCCGCGGTCGTAAGCAAACCACAATTATGGGGCGTACAATTGGCCAGCCAACGGTTCGGAGAGCATCCGCGATCCTGACCATTTCGCTGGTGGTAATGCTAATTTCCACCTGGCTGTTGTTGATTTCTCACCCGGGAACGACCCTGGAACAAGCCCTTTTCGAAGTTGTTTCTGCCTTTGCTACCTGTGGGCAGTCTCTGGGTCTGACGAACCACTTGAATACCTTTGGGCAGGTTGTGATCGCCCTGGTGATGATCTGGGGGCGTCTTGGCGCCCTGACAGTTGTTTCTGCCCTGGCACAGTTTACTCCCTCGGGGTTGGTCGAGTACCCAGAAGAGCAGGTATATATTTAGATTCGATAACCGTGTAACTCTGATACCGAACGATGGATTTTATGAGTCATTGTCAGAATATTATCTTTGTATGTCGGTCTAATTAATGATTGTTACACCAGTATAGATTTCAAGGCCGGAGGTTGATATATACCTGGCAGGCGCTTCCCATTTGGGGGGAAAGTAAATGTATTCCCGTTTTCTGCCATCCCTTTGTTCAGATAGCGAGACCAAGGTGAACAATGTTCGGGTTTATTTTTGGGGAGACTGTCCGACCGCTAATTGAAGGATAACAAACTTGTAATCGCAGTGTACATGATTGAAAAGTCGCAAACAAGTTATAATGGCTAAAATAAAACTATAGTGATCCGAAAAAGGCAAACCTGTTGAAAGACAGGGACGCAAAGCCATGGGTCTAAAGATGCCGTTGGCATCGATGACTGCCAGGTTGCCAATGAAAGCGATGTTGGATTATTGATGCGACCTGGCGGACCAGCCAGGTTATTTTATTTTTCAGTCTCTTTAGTTAATGAAAGGAGTTACAGATGGCTGCCTGGGGCGTTAAACCTTTCGATAATGATGGAGCCAGCGATTGGGCTTATGATTTGCAGGGCGCCTACGGACTTTCGTTTGTTGAAGAAACCCTCGATCAAGCATTGGAATCAGGGGAAGAATATCTTGAGGCTCCTGAAGGCGAGGAAGCCATTGCAGCAGCTGAAGTTGTTGCCAGGATGAAGAGAAAATGGAGCAAGCAGCACGAATATTCTTCTCAGATCGAAGCCTGGATTGAGTCCGAGAAGATTGTTCCAACGGGAGCGATTCTTGATAAAGCTGTTCAGGCGATTGACCTGGTACTCAGTCCCAAGTCTGAGTTGGTAGAAATCTGGCGGGAAACTGGTGAATTGACGGATTGGTCGCAGGCCGTGCTCGAGATAAAGCATCATCTCCTGGAATAGTGCGCCAGGAAGATAATGAGAACTCGTTTTCAGGTGCATTCGTGTTTGCCGGTTTTTTGGGCAGGCACGATTGTTCTGCTTAATGACAGTTAGAGCATGCATTCCAGCCTTAGCATTTCTTCAGCCTGGTCATCAGTAATCTGCATCAAGATAGTGCCATTGCCTTCCCAGCGCTGCTGGTAAATCAGAATCTCCATCTGTCCATTTCCGTTGACATCCAGGACGCCCTGGATAGAATAAGTCGCCGGGAAGGTGTTTGTGGCCTCCTGGGGGTAGATGTCGCCAACCAGTTGTTGGGTGACGACTTCTCCGCCAACAATTTTTCGCATCAGGATCAGTGTGTAATCGCCTGCAGTAACATCGTGCCCACTAGTTTCAATAAAACGCGCTGCTTCAACCAGAACTTCATCAGTTCCGTCGTTGTCAAGGTCCATCCTTAAAATCCGGTTGATCTGCACCACAGGCGTATTGATGCCCCGGGCGATCAGGTAGCTGCGAAGCTCATGCTGGTAGAAATCTGTTTCAGGCGACAGTAATTCAACCTCCCTGGGCCAGGCGGGCCAGTCTCCCGTCAGGCCGACTGCGTGTACTGGCAGTTCCCCGGTAGTGCTCAGATCGTAAGTTATTGGGGAGCAGTGCCCTGATGACCTTGCCGGTTCATGGATATCTAGGATGTTAACCGGATTACCGGCAGAGCCCAGGGTAAAAATGCGAACTGTTTGGCTGTGGTCAACCAGGGCAGCAGCCTGTTCCGGGTGAAGCCAATTTCCGTTTTGATAGCCGCCCAATAGTGCCAGGCTTGTAGAAGCGTAATGGTTGCCGGCATAGATCAACGACAAGCCTGGGTCAGCCGTCATTGATGGAAGCACGGTTGCAGTCATCGCAGGCTGCGAAGTTGGGGTAAATGATACGACAGCGGTTGGGGTCTGATCGAAAAAAGACACAAAGGTTGGCCGGGGCGTTGGAGATGCAATCGGTAAACAAGCAGTTGAGCTGAATAACAGGATATAGATGGGCAGGAAAAATTGGAAATACCGGATTGTCGTTTTCATTTCTCATCCGGAACGAATGAAAAGAGTTTACTGATTTGTGTGGGTATAGCGAGTGGACGGCCGCTGGCTGTATCCATAAAGACCCAATCGGTTTCTCCCCGAACCAGTATCTGGTTGTCTTTCCTGCGGATGAAATCATATCGACGCAATGAACGCACCCGGCGCAGATTGGCAATCCAGGTTCGCATCAGGATTTCATCCCCGAGGAAAGCCGGATTGATGTATTCGATGCGATGGGCGCGTACCACCCAGGTGGCTCCAAGCTCTTCTGTGACAGGGATGCCACCCAGGGCTTGATAGTGCCGGACCGCCATGTCCTGCATCCATTGGAGATAGTATACATTGTTAACATGCCCATTCTCATCGATGGTTTCCGGCGGGATGGTGAATTGATAGGTGAAGATCGGGTCATAGTATTTGTCTGGCACGGGGCTTCTCCCTGTTGCTTGTATTATGATAAGAAAGCTGGCGGATATTTTTATCCATAATATCCGGGATCCTTCAGATCATAAACGCAAGTCTGGAGCTGGTCAACCCTGTGGCGTTGGAGGACGAAAACTGGTTGACATGGATTTGAAATTCTGTGTTATGCTTAAGATGCTTGGAAACAATAGTTCTGAAAAAAAATATTCATTTTGATTTGGAACCTTTGCAACACCAGCAACACTCTTAGGAAAGGAGTTCCAAATCATGTCCGAAAAGATACAAGGTACAGTCAAATGGTTCAATGGCGCCAAGGGTTTTGGCTTCATTGAGCGCGATGGTGGTGAAGATGTTTTTGTTCACTTCAGCGCCATAATAAGCGATGGCTTTCGTGAACTGCGTGAAGGCCAGCGTGTTGAATTCACAGTCGGCCAGGGTCCTAAAGGACCTCAGGCTCAGGATGTTGTTGCCCTGTCGTAGCGACATCGCAATAGCTTGAATTAGAAACTTGTGGAGAATATCTTCGCAAGTTTCTTTTTTTTTAATGGAAATAAGCTTGACAATGTCGGACAACTGAATCCATAATTAGGTGTTTCAATTTTCGTACGATCAAACAGGAGTGCCGCGGTGCCAGTTCTTACGATCACAACGGATTTTGGTAACAAGGACGGGTTTGTTGGAACAATGAAGGGGGTTATCTGGGGGATTTGTCCACAGGTACAAATAGCTGATATATCTCATGAAATCTCCCCCCAGAATATCCTGGAAGGCGCCCATACCCTTTGGCGTGCTGTCCCATATTTTCCACCAGGTACAGTGCATGTAGCGGTTATCGATCCTGGTGTCGGCGCCTCGCGCAGGGCCCTGGCAGCCAGGATCGGTGAACAGTATTTTGTTGCGCCTGACAATGGTTTGTTGACGCCATTCCTGGAAGCCGCTGAAGAAGACGATATTCTAATCGTGCATGCAAACAACCCGAAATACTGGAGACAAGAGATCAGCGCCACGTTTCACGGTCGTGATATTTTCGCCCCGGCAGGCGCTTATATCGCAAACGGGGTACCCCTGTCTGAATTGGGAGATTTCATAGAAGATCCAATCTGGATAGAACTGCCGGAACCTGAAGCCACCAAAAATGGCTGGGTCGCCCACGTAGTGGCTGTTGATATCTTTGGTAACCTGGCAACTGATCTGCCGGCAGCAAGGCTGGATGCTAAAAAAGAAATCACCTTTCGAATTTCAGACCGGGTGATTAAAGGTTTGGTGCCTTCTTACGGGCATCGTCAGCCAGGTGATTTGGTTGCCTTGATCGACAGTGAGGGATACCTTGAAGTGGCGGTCGTCAACGGCAGCGCAGCAAGGACACTGGCAGCTATGATTGGCGATTGGGTGGAAATCGTGTATGAGTGAGCGATAGGATAGATGTTGACTGAAGGTGATCTCCAAGCACTTCCTAGATTGATTGTAAAGGATCTGGCATTCCGTTATCGGGATCGTCAGAGTTTGGCTATACAGGATATATCGTTTGAATCTCAAGCCGGTGAAATCCTGTTGATCGCGGGTTCCAGCGGATGCGGAAAGACAACCCTGATCCGTTGCGTCAATGGCTTGATCCCTCGCTCCTACAAGGGAGAACGCAGCGGCAGTATCTTGATCAATGGTCAGGAGATTTCAGATTGGCCGTTATCCAAAATCTCCCAGTATGTGGGTACCGTGCTGCAGGATCCTGAGCGACAGATTTTGGGTACCAGGGTGCTCAATGAGGTTGCTTTTGGCCTGGAGAACCTGGGGATGTCGCGGGCTGAGATTTATGAACGAGTGGATGAGGCGCTCGTTTATTTAAAGATCTCTCACTTGCGAGAACGCGAGACTTTTAATCTATCTGGCGGCGAAAAACAGAAGGTTGCGCTGGCTGGGGTGCTGGCGATGCGACCCAGTGTGCTGTTATTGGACGAGCCCCTGGCCAGCCTTGACCCTGCCAGTGCACAGGATACCCTCGACATGGTGCGGCAACTGGCAGATGAAGGTATGACGATCTTGATGGTTGAACATCGGGTGGAAGATGTTCTGCGCATAAGACCAGACCGTATCATGTTCATTTCTGACGGGCGAGTGCGATACCTGGGTGATCTACGGGGTTTAGGACAAGTTGTTGATTACCAGGAAGTAAAACTGCCAGTTGACATGATCCTGGCGCGGGCAGCGGCAGATCCACAACCAATTGAATTCAAACCTTTACCGGGTGGGCAGTTGGAGGCCGGAGAGAAACCGGAACCGCTTGTCTCCTTCAAGGATGTTGCCTTTGGCTACGATGCAGACGTGGAAGTGCTGCACGGGATCAACCTGGACATCCAGCGCGGGGATGTGATTGCAGTCCTGGGTCCGAACGGCGCTGGAAAGACGACTTTTGTGAAACATGCCATCGGGCTGCTGAAGCCGAAATCTGGCCAGGTGTTGGTTGGCGGCAGAGATACTCACGACGCAAGCGTGGCACAAATCGCCAGCATGTTGGGATATGTGTTTCAGAGCCCCAGTCATATGTTATTTGCGCAGACGGTCCATGATGAATTGGCTTTTGGACCGAAGAATTTGGGTCATAAGGAAGACCAGATCACAGAGGAGGTGAAAGAGGCGCTGAGAATCGTGAACCTGATTGACAAAGAACAGGATCCGCCGCTAGCCTTGTCTTTTGGGCAGCAGAAACGCGTTAGTATCGCGGCGATACTGGCGATGCGATCACGCATCCTGGTGATGGATGAGCCGACAGCCGGCCAGGACTATAAGAATTATATGAACTTCATGGATTCGATTTTGCAGTTGCCTGGCTTCGAATCGATCTTGTTTATTACACACGATGTTGACCTGGCGGTGATCTATGCCAATCGGGTATTGTTGATCGCAGAAGGTCGTCTGGTTGCAGATGGCCCGCCGCAAGAAGTGTTGTCCGATTTTGAGCGTTTGGAAGCCTGCCGTCTGGTACCAACCTCTTTATTGAGGGCGAATGTTGCGCAAGTCGCCAGGACCGGGTATTTCATGCGGGCTGAGGCGCTCGCTCATTTATGTTAGCTTTTGCAAAGGAGTAGAAAATGGATAAGAGACTTCAATCTGTAATGTGGACGTTGGTAGCCATCCTGGTTGTTTTTCTATTGGTGGTCTATGTTGGTGGAAACCTGATGGGGATCGAGCGCCTGCAGACTGGTGAAAATCCGGTGCTGCGGTTTGCGTTCGTTATCATCGGGTTGTTGATCGCTCTGGCGGTTTATTATGCTACCCGTGAGAACAAAGTCTGGGAGGTTGGTACCCGCCAGGTGGTTTGGATGGCAATCGGGGCGGCCTTGTATGCGGTCTTTTCCTGGTTATTCAACGGATCGGTCTTTGTGGTGCCTTCGCTCAGTCAGGTGGCGCTGCGCCCGGCTATTTCTATCCCGATGTTCTTCGGATATGCCTTTGGCCCAGTGGTAGGTTTCTTTACCGGGGCCGTTGGCAATATGTTTGGTGATGCCCTGACTGGTTTCGGCCTGTCGCCTCAATGGAGCATCGGCAACGGTCTGGTAGGTTTTGTCGCTGGGCTGGCTGGTCTTTTCAAGGATCGTAAGAAGAGCCTGGATACGGTGCTCTGGGTCAGCGGTGGTCTGGCCTTACTGGCGGCAGTGATCTTCTTTATCAACCGAACAGTTCCTAACATGCTGTTCTATGATGTGGATAACGGCATTTTTGGTGATGCACAGATCTCACTCTTCGCCGGGATTTCTATCCTGGTCGGTTTTGTGCTGGTGCTGGCGGTGCGATACATTTTTGGCAAAGACCTGGATATCGCATCAGCGGTAACCTGGAGTATGCTCGGGAATATCGTCGGGATTGGCTTCGCGGCGATTTCTGATATCTGGATCAATGGGTTTTCTCCCGCAGCTGCGATCGTAGGTGAATTCCTGCCGGCGGCTGGTCCCAACCTGATCTTTGCGGCAATCCTGGTTCCGCTCCTGGTAGCGGCCTATGCTGCTGTCCAGCGGCAGTCTGGCCGCTGAGCGTGCTCCAATGCTGGTAGATTGGGTGTTTTTCCCAATCTACCAGTCCCCAATTTTCTGCTATGCTTGTTACCTGGCGATACCGAGAACGCAAGTCACTGATCCAGTGGTTCGACCCGCGTGCCTGGATCATCTTTTATGGCTGTTTCCTGTTCTCAACCCTGTTCTTTTGGGATGTGCGTTTCCTGACGCCCTTCCTGGTGATTGCTTTGATTTCGCTGCTGACATCCGGGCTTGCCTGGAGGGAGATCCGGCGCCCATTGCTGTTTATCGGCGGCTTTGTAATTGTGTTTGCTTTCCTGACCTTCCTGACCGGGAGAGGCGGAATGGAGGTGTATTCGGAAGAGCACCTGATCCGTCGTTATCAAACCCCTTTTACAATTCTTGGCTGGCAGCCCAGCCTGGATGTAACAGTTGAACGGGCCTTTTTTGCGTTCAGCCAGTTGGTGCGTGTATTCAGCATTGCCATTATGACGATCTTGATTCCTTATTCTCTCAATCCCGCTTTATATGGAATAACTTTCAGCGGTCTGGGGCTGCCGGATAAGATTGCTTATGCAATGGACCTGACCATGCGCTTTATTCCGACCTTTGGAAGGGACTTCCAATTGACGATGGATGCCCAACGGGCGCGAGGCTATGAGTTGGAGAAGATCAGCGGCGGGTTGATCCAGCAGGTGCGCAAACTTGGCCCGCTGATCGTTCCGGTAACCATTCATGCCATCATCGGCAGTGAAGATATTGTCGATGCGATGGACCTGCGTGCGTTTGGGGTTGGTCCGCGTACCTGGCTGGAAGAACTGCATTACCGTCCGAAAGACCGCATTCTAATTGGTTTTGGGCTTTCCATCTTGATCGTATCGTTGTGTATTTTGTTTTTTGGATATGGGGGGTTCTGGGTACCCGAAGCATTGCTAAGGACTGCTGGTGGGTAGTGCTGCAGATGAATTATATCCGGTCAGCCCGCCAGCCTTGGATCTGCCGGTAAAAGGATTGGTTTTCATTCATCTGCCTGTCAGGAAGGTCCGCCGGCTTTATTTTCGATGTTCAGCAAAAGCGCCTGAATCAGGCCTCCAGCGATGAACAAACCTGCCAGCAGGATAATCCTGCCATTGGGAGGAACACGGAATAAATTGACCAGGATCAAAGCGCCGATCAATGAAGTGGTGATGATCAGGGTGATGTTTTTGAGACTCGTGAAAACCAATCCGCCAACCAGCAGCCCCCCGGCCACGAACGGGAGCCAGGGATTACGTGGATACATGATAAGCAATGACAGTAAATACCCACCGGTCAGGAAACCACCCAGAGCCATGGCTGCTCCCTGGCTCCTTGTAAGGACTGCAAAACAGATTGCAGCCAAAACGATCGCAATCACCAAATGCACCCAGCCAGGGGCGTTTGGGAATAAGTAGGGTGAATATCTCAGCCCGGTCAGTAAACCGATGGCGCTGACAAACATCCAATCCGTATCCCGGCCAAAAATCAGCAATAAAGCGCCTGCTACCGATTCTGCAATCACCATGGATTCTCCTCCAATAGACAAATTCTAATGTTTGTGGGTTATTTTCAACTATACTCGATTTCTGTTTTGACTTCAACCAGTCATACAAATATCTTATCCAATTCAGTATTTTTCCCTGAGAAGTACGTCCAATTCATCCCGAAGTGATTTAGGTAATTTTGGGAAAATTCTACGCAGACTTATAGCGGTCTGGGGGTTCTTGGACTGAGCAAGTATTTGCTGTAAAAAGTATTCTGTTTCTTGAGGAGATTTGTTGTGCAGAGAGAGGATCAACGCTTCAAGATCAGCCTGGATCGTCACCGGGGCTTCTTCAAAGGCTGAAGTGATAATTTCCAGGACGGGAGGCAGGTTATCGTAATGGGGGTCATTAATCAGGGGGATTAGTGCGCGTATACCATTCGACCAGTGGCGGGGCCGGGCTGGATGCAGCCACTCACCGATCAAGGTAAGGAACCGTTCCGGGGTTTCCTTGCGCAGGCGTTCCAGGCTGGTCGAGAGCAGCGAGGCGCGGACATTTGGATCTCGAACCTGTTGTGTCCAGGCGGTAAGGCGAGCCAGGAGTAATTCTTCTTGTGGGGGAATCTGGCCAAGTAAGAAGGCAGCCAGCAGCCTGGTTTCGAGAAAACCAGCATCCCAGAGTTCATCCGCCAGATCCAAGGTTTTTTCAGGTTCTTCTATCGCGGCGGGACTAAGTTCATTCTCCAGGTGTTTCAAGACGACCTTTGGAGTCCGGTAGGTAGGCAGGACTGAACCAGGCGCAACTGAGTCGGCGCTCCTCAGGGTGCGATTGACATAATAATCGAGAAACTCTAGCAGTTCATGAACAAATATTTCGGGCCGCCCGAAAAGATCTGTCAGGGAAACTGATTGTTTTTTTAGTCTGGCTAGGTCAATTGATGGCATGAGAAAAATGATCAGGGCAAACGAAAGTTTGCCCTTTTGTCTAATAAGCTCGTGCGAAATATGCCTTTTCGGAGGCTTTCTTTCCGCAGACGATACATTTGCCTTCACCGCCAGGCTGGCCTTCAAAGGGGATGCAGCGAGTGGTTGCCTTGGTATCTTCCTTGATTTTTGTTTCACAAGCGGCGTTACCACACCACCACGAAAACGCCCAACCGTTCTTAACTACTTCGCTCAGTTCAGCATAGTCTTTTGGATCGTGAATATTGGCATCCCGGAATGCGGTTGCTTTCTCAAGCAGCGCACGTTGAATGGTCTCCAGTGTATCCTGGATTGTACCGGCCAGGTTTTCCTGGGATATGAAAGACTTGCCTTCACGGCCCGGAATATCACGGCGGGCGATTGCCACAGAGTCTTTCTGTACATCTTTGGGTCCTATCTCAACACGCAGTGGAACGCCGCGCATCTCCCAGTCATTAAACTTAAACCCGGGAGTCACCCCTTCACGGTCATCAACCTTAATGCGGAACTGGCTGAGCTCTTGTCGGACCTTTTCTACGACCGGAAGGACGGCTTCTTTTTCTTCATCAGTGCGATAGATGGGAATAATCGCCACCTGGATTGGAGCCAGCCTGGGAGGCAGCACAAGCCCCTGGTCATCCCCGTGGGTCATGATGATGGCGCCAATGAAGCGGGTGGAGACTCCCCAGGAAGTGGTCCAGGCATACTGTAATACATTGTTACGATCAAGGTATTGAATATCAAAGGCCTCAGCAAAGTTTTGTCCCAGGAAGTGGGATGTGCCGGACTGGAGTGCACGGGTGTCTCCCATCATGGCTTCGATTGTGGTAGACATTACGGCGCCGGCAAATTTCTCTGCGTTAGATTTTCGACCTTTGATCACAGGGACAGCCGCTTCTTTAATGGCGAAATCGGCATACTGATCCAGGATACTCAGAGTTTCTTTGCGAGCCTCTTCTTCTGTCTCGTGGGCGGTGTGCCCTTCCTGCCAGAAGAATTCGAGTGTGCGCAGGAACAAACGGGTGCGCATTTCCCAGCGGACGACATTGGCCCACTGGTTGATCAGAACAGGCAGATCGCGATAGGATTTGATCCATTTGGCATACATATGCCCGATGATGGTTTCGGATGTCGGCCGAATCACCAGGGGCTCTTCCAGTTCAGCGTTGCCTCCGATTGTAACCACTGCCAGTTCGGGTGAAAAACCCTCAACGTGTTCCTTTTCTTTTTCCAGGAAAGATTTTGGTATCAACAGTGGGAAGGCTGCGTTGACGTGGCCGCTGGCTTTGAATCGGCTGTCAAGTGCTTCCCGGACATTTTCCCATAATGCCCAGCCATAGGGTCGTATGACCATACAGCCGCGTACTGGGGCATAGTCTGCCAATTCGGCGCGCTGTACGATCTGGTTGTACCATTCTGAGAAGTTTTCGTTTTGTGGTGTGAGTTTTTCGTCAGTCATAATAACTCCATGAAGTAGAGTGATGTATTGTATCGTAAAGGATAATTTGAGATGCATTGAAAGAGGTTGGCCGTTTACCCTTTGTTTGCGAGCATTTCTACGGCAGCCTGGACATTGTGGGCGAATTTTAAATAGACCCGTTGGTTGTATGGCGTGAATTCACCCATTGATTTGTAGACCTGATCGAAGACAGCCTGCCAGCCGTCCCCGATCAGGATCAGCGGCCTGGTGGGCAGCGCGCCTATGATCAACAAGTTCCAGGTGGTTGCGATTTCGGCAAGCGTACCCGGGCCTCCGGGAAGCGCCATGGCGGCTTCACACGACTCGATGAGTGTAAAGAGGCGCTCTTTGAGGGAATCCTTCTGCCATTCTTCTTTGACCCAGGGATTGGCTTTGATAGGCCTCCAGGTTTCGATCTGGCTGCAGGTTACCCCAATAACATGACCGCCAGCCTCGCCAGCACCTCGGCTGACTGCTTCCATGGTGCCCATGTAGCCTCCGGTCAGCACAGTGTGCCCGTTCCGGGCAAGCAGTTGTCCAAGGGTGAGAGCCTGTTCATAAACAGGGTGTGTTGGTTTTGGTGAAGCGCTGCCAAAAACGGTTACTCTCATTTATTTCTCCTGATCCCACTGCCTGGCTGCATTCTGGTTTATTTTTGTAAGAACGGCCTGTTCCAAATCAATGCCAGATATCGAAGCCAGCTGCAGGAGGTATAGTGTTACATCGGCCAGTTCGGAGGCCAGTTCATCTTTATCCCGAGGTTCCTCGGTCCATTGGTAATGTTCCAGGACTTCGTTTGCTTCCAGGCTGAGCGAAATCGCCAGGTTGCGGCCGGTTTGGGGACGTTTGGTATCTTTGCGGTACCAACCTTTTGATTGCACAAATTCGTGCATGACTTTGGTAAGTTTTTGAATATCCATACTGTTACTCAAACAAAAGCGGCTCGCCAGGTCTGGGAGCCGCTGATAGGCGAGCAAAAGATAACCTATCCAGACCAGGCAGAGGTTTCAATATACGGGATGGTGGACGGGTTCAGGTTCATGCTCGTGATTATACTTGAAAAATCCAGACCGGCAAACGGGAGTTTTCCCTGTTCAGGATATCAATTCAAGAAGGTTCCAGCAAAGATGTAAGGGGGGATCAAGCCAGGATCAAGTAGGAGGGTATAATTAATTCATTTCATGCCCAGCAGGAGGCCGACGGTGGATCCGTTTGATTACTTCGCATAGACCAATGTTAACGAATGTTGTCGTTGCAATGATGAGCAGGTATGAAAATTTTCTGTCGACGCCTGTCGGGTCACCGGGTGTTGTAAAGGAAAGCTCAAGTAATGTTCCGGGAATGAAAGCGCAGCCGGCTGTCCCGGAAGCCGTGATCCGTTCTGGAAGGTATTGCTGCGCCGGGGCGTGAAAGGGGACCAGCAGCAGGGCGCTTAGATCGCACAACCAGTCAATATCATGACGGCGGCTGTTGTACATGGATTTACTCATCGATTCTTTTGTTGGATCGAGTCTCTGGCTTGCCTGGCAGCCTGAGACAATTCCCGTTCCTGCCGGTTTTCACTCAGGCTGTTGAGGATTGGCAAGGCCTGCCTGTCTCCCAGGATTCCCAAAGTTCGGATTGCCTGCAGTTGTACGGCACGGTCTTCGTCGTTGACCAACGCCAGGATTGCCGGGGCTGCTGAACGATCGCCAATCTTTTCCAATCCGGTGATCGACTGTTGGCGTATCCAGGCTTCCGGGTGCCTGAGGGCTTCCACCAGGATGTTCAGCGCCGGTTGACCGAAGGAGGCCAGCGCCTGGGCGGCTGCGTGACCGACGTCATAATGGACGTCATACAGCGCCATCTGTAAACTTTCGAGGGCGAGTGGGTCGCCAATGCGGCCTAGGGCGTCGACTGCACAGCGGCGGATAACGACTTCGGGAAATTTCAAGGCTTCGATTAACTCGTCGACGGCCGGCTTACCGATTTGTTCCAGAGCCTGAATGAGGACCAGCCCAATGGGAGAAGCGCCGATCCACCAGGCGGAATCTCGCATCGCCTGGACAAGATAGGGAGCGGCCTTTGCAAGCCTGGTCATTCCCAGGGCCCTGGCGGCAGCCTGGCGTACCCGCAGGTCGGTGTCTTCCAGTAGCAGATCGGCGATCAACTCCAGGTCCTGCTCTCGGGAGAACCTGCCCAAGGCCAGTACAGCCGGTCCGCGCACGTCTGGTTCCGGGTCTGACAGCAGATTTTGAATGACCGGTATAACCTGTGGATTGGCGGTGTTGCCCAGGGCTATCGCTGCCCGGCTGCGAACGGTAAAGAATTCCGATCTGGCAGACTGGACGAGAACCGGAACAATATCTGGGTGGTCGAATTGCCCGAGGATGCTGATCACCTGGGCCTGGACGAGTGGATGTTTTCCGTTCATGGCTTCTTTGAAGGCCGGAATTCCCGCGGGTCCGATTTTTGTAAGTATTTGCGTGATGATTTTGTTGCGTCCAATATCCTTTTCCGCGAGTTGATCCACCAGTGGTACAACTGCGTCGGTTCCCAGGGTGCGCAGTTCTTCAGCGGCTTTATGCTGTTTATGAGGGTCTGAGTCAGAAAGCAATAGGATCAATTGTTTTGCGCGTGTGCTTTTGTTGCGGCCCGGCATCCAGGACATAAGCGAGTTCCTTCGAATAAAGGGAGTATCGTAATTTTACATCTTTTCATGGAGTCGAATAGATTAAATAGAATAGACGTTATAACACTTTATTTGCGGTTAGAAGAAAAAAGGGGTATCCTTCCAATTCTATGTCAACAGAAAAAAGAAGGAGCCC
>JAFGMV010000018.1 GCA_016927315.1 Anaerolineales bacterium
GCCCCACTTTTCAAAAATAATTTTTGAAAAGAGACTTTTTCGACAGTTTCAACGGTTTGCGTTATTAGGCGCTCGGCGGATTGCGCCAGCCACCCTTGAATTGAGAAGGCGTAGCCGAGTCACCTGCACTCTTTGTTAGCCCGCTTTAAACCATTTGTCAACATCCACGTCAGATTTAACAATAAGCTCTTTCTTCTCCACACCCGCAACATAATCTCCAACATTATCATCCCAAACGGTATTAGCAGGTTTACTCTTGTTTGGTAAAATTTTGTCCCATACGAAGGTAACTGCTTTGCCAACAACGTCAAGAACGATTTTTTCAAAGATTTTTACCAACATGAGACTATGAACCTTCGGGCGGGTTTAGTTGCTCAATTTGCTTTCGCATTTTTGCAATTTTATTCGCTAAATCGTCAAAGCGATAATCTTCTGCAATATGTGTTGCCGCTTTGTGTAAAGTAAATTCCCAGATTTGGCGAAGTTCTTGATTGTTCTTATATCGGCTTCCGCCCAGTTCTTTTTGAATATAGTTTAAGTCTGACCGTATTTTCTTTAACTGCGCAATGCGACTATGGCTTAAAACATCAACACGTGCGCCATCTAACAATAAATTCTTTAAACCGCCAAATGCTTCCCGCTCGGCATTAAGTAAAGTATCAGAGTCTGTAATGGATGGAAAAATCTTTAATAACTTATGAAATATCGTAACAGGCTTGCGCCGCCACCATTTTATGAAAACAATCAAGGCTATTAATATAACGATTTCCGCAATCCAATCGGGACGCTGAAGGAGAGCATAAAATATATTTACTGGAATGTCCATGAGCAAAGATAAAACTTGCCCTGCCTGTTTTATGAATTCTTCCATGTGTCAGTCTCGACTTTCATTCGTCCGATTGTTGATCGGTTTCATAAGTCTTTTGCATACGAATCACAATCTCAATCAACTTATCAAAGTCATTGAGCATTTTGTCATATGTTGTTTGCCCTGCCGCAATAATATCAAGACCAGTTCTTGCGACTGCCACATCCCACAAGGTTTTCAAGACAGGTGTTTTGAACTTTGCCTTGCTTGCCTCAATATCTATTTTTTGTAGGGTTTCTTTGATATGTCCCAAGACAATTGGCTGAACTTCTTTAGTGTATTGAGTTCTGATTTGCGCCAATTGCATGTCAAGAGAAACTTGCATTTCTGCTCTTTCTGCAACTAATTGTTGTTTGAGCCAAGCAGCGGCTTCTTCGCCAAACACAGGGACAAGATATTTGTCTGTAAATCTTGCTCTGTCAGAAGGGCTTAAGCTTGATAGCCACCCCCTAACTTTGATAAACCTTTCTCCTGGGTCGGGGGAAAGTCTTCCCATTTCAGATAATGCGTCAGGCTTTGAAGGGGTCAGAAATTTCTTTAGCATATCCATAATTTTTCCTCACTATTTTTTTGAAAGGCTCAGCCTAACCAGACTGTCGAAAAAGTGTTTTTGTAGAGCACCTTTCATGTCCAGGGGCTGATCGAGAGACCAGTTTCTCGTGCTGCAGGCGGTCTTACGGATGTATTGCTCTGCCAGGGGTCAATGGACCGCTCCAAAAGAGTGGATTTTGCCGATCTTGTGGACCAGAGCGAACAATCTCCATTTTACATCCACTTTCAATTTAGCGCGTAAAGGATAACGATGCATGCGCTTGTGCACACAGATGTTGACAAAGACTGGCTCGACAACGCCCGGCCGTCTGGCATAAATCTGCTTTCCCTGGTCGGTATCGATCTTTGCCTTCATCATCTTTTAGAAATTCATTGAGCCGCTCCACTTGTCGTGAACTGATCATCCCCCTGGCGCAGGCAGCCAGCGCCGATGACAACAGCCCGTATGCGCCAGAGCCGGATGAAGCGAAAGTTTCATGTCCGGTTCGGGAGTGGCGGCGGGGCGGGTGACTGCCCCACCGCCCATAATTGGGCGGCCCATCTCACCTGCCTGTATCAACGGTTTGGAAAACTGGCGATTGTGATTTTTGCCTCTTCTATTATCTTTTTCCACTCCGAAGAGATAAAGAGTTCAAAATCATGATTTCTGATCATATGATCCCCGAATTCCGCTTTGATCGTCGCAGTCGGTGGGGCTGGATGTGAAAAGAGGTAATTCAATCCCGGTTTCAGTGAACACAGGAGTGATCGGTAGTGGGCGGCACGGTTGGTAAGGGTCTCTTCAATGTCTCTGGAAAGCTCATAGATGCCGTTGATAGAGATACTGGCTGCCAAGGAATTTTGCGCCAATTGCTTCCGAACCGAATCAAAATATGGCTCTTCGGGCAGGGCAACCGCGAGACGATACTTTTGGGCAAGCTCCTGATAAAGCATAAGGAGTTCAGGCGACATGAACGCCAAACCCATGTGTGAATCTAAATGTCGTACTGCTATTCCTATTCTCAGTAACCTTTCGATCTGTGCCTCAAACTCCCGCTTTACTTCCGAAATCACCAATCGAGCCAGGGTTTCCTCAGCAGAGTTCCAAAAATCTCCATTTGATGTGTGTAAGCTTGGCGTCTCATCCGCAGGCAACACACCACGTCCATGATTGAGTGCAAGATGCACTCCAGTTGGGATATTGTTTTCAATTAGCAATTTGACCGTATGATCAACATCTGGGCCAAAGGCTATGACGCTCACAGAAGAGATCGCCCCTGCTTCCCATAATTGTATAACGCCATCTGCAGTATCTTGGGAAATACCAAGGTCATCAACGTTGATGATCAATTGTACGATGTTGTCTTCCCTCGAATCCGATTGCGCCCATTGTTTTTCTTTCGAAGATATTGTCATTACTCATGTTCCAATGAATTGTTCTGTGACTATGCTTGTAGAAGTTTATGATTTGCTTACGCTCCAGAGGGTAAGGGAGATGTTCCTCCTCTCCCTCCCCGTTGTCGCAATAGGGTTAATTGCCTATATTTACCGGTGTACAGCTTTCCCGCACCGGGCGCCCCCGCCGCCCTGCCCTGAATGAGGGAACAGGGTTGCACACCATGCAAAGCATTCCTGGCGGATACAGCTATGTCGCGAGATGGATTTGAACATCTGCTCAGTCATTTTACACTCAAACGGCGTCTTTTCCGAAGATGAAGTTTGTCCCAATCGAGCGGACAGACGCGAACAGGCATCGCTTACAATCTGGAAACATACCTGAGAGAGTGAGTATCATCCATGAACATTGGACAAATCAAACTCACGGCAGACAGGAACAGCCCTTCGTCAGCAATGCTGACTATGATGACTCTGCTGACTACCCAAAACTGCCCGTCCCGCAGGAAGGGACTGACAGACCGCAGCCTCGGGAGGTCACTTCGCATGGCTTATAGACCTCCGTTACCCACCAGGGGACTGCGTGGGTTCTCAGTTGGTTAGTATATCATCCATTTATGACCGTGAAAACACGCACCAGGCGCGCTCCAGTTCCGCCTCGCTCTGGTACGATCTGGCGGTGCGGTAAACGGCCTGGTATTCCGCCACGACCGTGCTCATGGGATTTTCAGCGACCAGATTGTATCTGCTGTTATTTGCCATTTTTTACGAACCGTGAGATGTTGTTTGCATTCTCATCCCATTTTGTGGGGTTGTTGATGATGTAATTTCGGATGTTTTTCAAGGATTCTTCATCGCGGATGATATGTTCCCAATAATTGCGCTGCCATACAGATATGCCCGGCGTGTTGCGGATTTGATTGATTTGTTTTGTGGATACGGTTTTAAATGCGCCGATCAAACGCCCGACGGGTTTGGGTTTCATCGTGGGGGCGGTTCGCTACAATCGTGATTGATAATAATAATCCCGTGCATGTGATTGGGCATAATCATCCACGCATCCAATTCAACATAATCATATTGAACCCCCAACCATTCCCATGATTCGGATACAATTCTGCCATATTCATTCAATACCATTTCACAATTTATAATATTGCCGAACAGACATTCCCTGTTATGCGTGCACACTGTCACAAATACGCCAGCGTGAAACCAACACAAGCCGGCCGCGAACGCACCGCTAAAGACCTGAGTCCCGGCCAATCCTTCACCAGTATAGCATCGAATCACCCGTCGTTAACAGAAAAAGCCCCCGCCTGAACAGGCGGGGGCGTGGCGGAATCTCATTCGCGCGGCTAGATATCCAGGTTGCGGACGTCCCGGGCGTGGGTGGTGATAAACTTCTTGCGCGGCGGCACCGATTCGCCCATCAGCATATCGAAGGTCCGGTCGGCTTCGGTCGCGTCCTCGATCGTCACCAGCAGCAGGGTGCGGTGCTCCGGGTTCATGGTGGTCTCCCACAACTGCGAGGGGTTCATTTCACCCAGGCCTTTGTAGCGCTGCAAGCTGGGTTTCTCGCCGCCCATTTCTTTCAGCAGTTTGTCCTTCTCCGCTTCGGTGTAAACATATTTGACCTGTTTCTTGGCGGCAATACGGTAGAGCGGGGGCTGTGCAATGTACAGGTGCCCCTCGTCGATCAGCGCCGGCATGTAGCGGAAGAAAAAGGTCAGCAGCAGGGTGCGGATGTGGCTGCCGTCGACGTCAGCGTCGGTCATGATGATGACGCGGCCGTAGCGCAGCCCCGCAATGTCGAAGGAGTCGCCGATGCCGGTCCCCAGGGCAGAAATCAGGGCCTTGACTTCATTGTTGCCCAGGATCTTGTCCAGGCGGGCCCGTTCAGTGTTCAGGATCTTGCCGCGCAGCGGCAGGATGGCCTGGAAGTGACGGTCTCGGCCCTGCTTGGCCGAACCGCCGGCCGAATCTCCCTCGACGATGTACAGCTCGGTTTTGGTGGAATCCCGTTCCGAGCAGTCCGCCAGTTTACCGGGCAGGGTCAGACTCTCCAGCGCCGACTTGCGGATGACCAGGTCACGCGCCTTGCGGGCCGCATCCCTGGCCCGGGCCGAGGTCAGGCATTTCGAAACGATCGCCCTCCCGGCGGAGGGGTTTTCCTCCAGGTAGGTCCCGAAAGCCTCCACCACCACCTGCTGGACGTAGGTCTGCACCTCGGCGTTCATCAGTTTCACCTTGGTCTGCGATTCGAACTGGGGGTCGGGATGCTTGACGCTGACGATGGCCGTCAGCCCTTCGCGCGTATCATCGCCCGAGAAGTTGGGGTCATTGTCCTTCAGTATGTTGTTCTTGCGGGCATAGTCGTTGATCACCCGCGTCAGGGCAGACCTCAGGCCGGTCAGGTGGGTGCCCCCGTCGATGGTGTTGATCGTGTTGGCAAAGGAATAGACCGATTCGGTATAGGCGTCGGTGTATTGGATGGCGGCTTCGATGCCGATCCCGTCGATGTCCTTTTCCACGAAGACCACCGAATGCAGCGCCTCACGGTTCCGGTTGAGATAGCGCACGAAGGAAGTGATCCCGCCTTCGAAGTAGAAGGTCAGTTCCCGGTTCGAGCGTTCGTCCTGGAGGAAAATGGTGGTGCCGCGGGTCACGAAGGCCATTTCCCTGAAACGCTGGGCCAGGGTCTCGAAGCGGTAGCTGATGTCGTCTTTGAAGATCTCCGGGTCGAATTTGAAGGTGGTCCGGTTTCCGGTTTCGCCTTCGCTGGTCTGCCCGATGACTTCTACCGGGCCGGTAGGATACCCGCGCTCGTAGCGCTGCCGGTGGATCTTTCCGTCCCGTTTGACTTGCACCTCACACCATTCCGACAGGGCATTGACCGCGCTGACGCCGACGCCGTGCAGGCCGCCCGACACCTTGTAGCCTCCACCGCCGAATTTACCGCCGGCGTGGAGTACGGTCATGACCACCTCCAGGGCGGGTTTTTTGGTCTGCGGGTGGATATCGACGGGGATGCCGCGGCCGTTGTCCTGTACCGTGACGCTGTCATCCTCGTGGATGACGATGGAGATGTGGTCGCAGGACCCCGCCAGCGCTTCGTCGATCGAGTTGTCGACGACTTCGTAAACAAGGTGGTGCAGCGCTTTGATATCGGTGCCGCCCACATACATGCCGGGGCGCCGCCGGACGGCCTCAAGACCTTCCAGAACCTGGATATCTTTTGCATCATAACTCGTGTTGCCTTGAACCACAGATACCTCCGAAAAGTGACTGGTGGCCGGATACCCTCGATCCTCGTGCTCCGGGAAAGAAGAGTAAGGGGCTGGTATGAAAGGATTAGACCCGGTTTGAACCGGGTTGTGAATTCAAACGCTCAATCGCGACTTGCAGCCAGGAGGTCATATCCTGGTAGTAAACAAAGCTGGCCGAAAGCAGGGCGGTAGAGATGAACGCATGCCCGAAGATGCCGGCCATCACCAACCAGGAATTGTCCCTGGGGACGCTCCACAGGATCGTGAAGCCCTGCCCGAAGATGAACAGGGTCATGATGAACAGGCCGCTGTTGGGCAGCGTATAACGCGCCAGGCGCAGGCTGCTGAGCAGGGATGCCAGCGCGCTCTGGCGGCGGATGAAGATGCCGTGCGGTGAGAAGAAAACCGGGACCGCCAGCCAGACGGCAGTGATCCCGAAAAAGATCAACGCCGCCTGCACCAGCATCGGACTGTTGATCAGCATCAGGATCGAGGCCAGGAACGTGACCGGAAGTATCAGCGCCATCAGCACCACGGTCCAGATCATCAATAAGAACAGCGTGTTGACGATGGCGCGCAGGTTGTCGTTTCCTGGGTGTACGGTTTTCTGGAGGGTGATTCCCGAAATCCACTGGTAATAGATCGCGCCCAGCACCCAGCCAAGCAAGACCAGGATGACCAGCCAGCCCAGGAAGTGCTGGATGGTAGGGACCTGGATGATCAGCGGTTCTCCCAGGGGCGACTGGGTCGGCTGCTTTGAGGCCATCAGGCTTGAAATGCCGATCGGGAAGGTGCTCAACATCGTCAGCATGTTGAAGTTTTGCGCTTCCAGCATCAGCTCACGGAAACGTTCCACACTGGTGCCGTCGGCGCCGGTTAAAACAACTGCGTTCCCAAACGTTACCAGGCCTGCCTTCCACAAGTCGCCTGTGCTGAGACGCGGGGCAAGCCAGAGCAGGATATCCAGCAGGATGGGTATCAGCAAGACCGTAAAATGGCGGGCTACCGCGTCGAATCCGGTTTGCAGGGAACGGATCACACCCGGGGGGTGCGGCAGCTCTGTTGGCAGTTTCTCCATAACCTTATAATTTTACCATACCGGAAGAACGGGGCTCGCGCCAGTTTCGCAGGGCGCAGGGAGCGGCTAACCCCGTAACCAACCCCTTTCTCGCGAGGCTCTGGTTGATCGAACCCGTAGTGTCCGTTTGTGGCCTTTGTGGTTGATTTTCCTCCCCAAAAAAGCGGATTTCCGGGTTTATTCGGTGGTTTCATCCTTGCTTGATCCTTCTTACATCCTTCTTACTTCCTTGCTGGAGCCTTACCGCCCACCGCTGCCTTTTGTCGGTGATTCACGGGAGTTCCGGGATTGATTCCTTGGCATCGATTTCAATGGCAGGTACAATGAGACTATGGCTGTAAACCGTTACCTGCCAGACAGCAACCGCCTGAGCATTTTGTCCGCAATGGTCCTGTTCGCCTATGCAATCTCGAACCTGGTCCAGGCGCCGCAGATCACCCTTGATATGCAGCTGCCGGGTTTGTACCTGGCCATACCCCTGAATTTAAACACCGTCATTACACTCCTGGCGGCTGGTCTAACTGCCGCCGGGATGCGCTGGCTGCTCAGTGAGCATCCATCCGTAGGCAATGGCATGGCGATCGATCATTGGTTTTTACCGACGCTGACCACCCTGGTGCTGGGGGCCCCGCTCGCACTGCTACCGCCCGGCCACTGGTGGTGGCTGGGGTTCTCGATCGGCGCTTTTTTACTGGTGCTCATTTTTTTTGCCGAGTATGTGGTGGTAGAGCCCGCGGCGCCGTATTATGCCCTGGCCACGGTTGGTCTGACTGCCCTGTCGTTTGCGCTTTTCCTCATCCTGGTTGTGGCCTTTCGCTATAGTGGGGTCCGCCTGTTATTGACCGGTCCAGCTGTGTTCCTGGCCGCTGGCCTGGTCAGTTTACGGACCCTGCATTTGAGGCTGTTAGGGCGCTGGCAGTTTGCCTGGGCCTTCGGCATCGGCCTGATCTGCATGCAGCTGGCCGCCGGCCTGCATTACTGGCCAATCTTTCCCCTGCAGTTTGGGTTGTTTATTTTGGGGCCGCTGTATGCGTTGAACGGAATAGCCGGGAACCTGTCCGAAGGGATCCCTTTGAAGCAAGCCTTTATTGAGCCGGTTACAGTTCTGGTGCTTATCTGGGGGGGGGCGCTCCTGGTAGGCTGAATCCGAAATAAAGAAGTAACTCTGCCTGCCTGACTGTGTTCTTGCTCATAGACTAATTCTGGAGGAAACATAATGAGGCTTGTGTTCGATATCATTGTGGTGATTGTTGGATATCTATTGGGATCAATTCCATTTGGTCTCTTGATTGTTAAGCTCAAGACAGGTCAGGATGTTCGCGATGTCGAAAGTGGGCGAACAGGCGGCACAAATGTGATGCGGGCTGCCGGGCTGCCGTCTGGCGTTGCCACTGCTGTGCTTGATATCCTGAAGGGAGCGGCCTCGGTCTGGATTGCCCAGGCTGTCACGCCCAATGTGTGGCTGCATGTCCTGGCGCCCCTGGCCGCGGTGATTGGTCATAATTATTCGATCTTCCTGGCAGAACGGACGGAAACCGGAGGCATCCGCCTGCGAGGCGGGGCGGGTGGGGCCGCCTGCTTCGGCGGGGCCTTGGGGCTGTGGCCCTATTCGATCCTTATTATTCTGCCAGTCGGGTATCTGGTTTTCTTTGGGGTGGGGTATGCCTCGGTAACTACAATGAGCATTGCCTTGGTTGCTACAATCATCTTCGCAGTTCGGGCCGGCCTGGGATATGGCCCCTGGGCGTATGTGGTTTATGGGGTCATAGCCGAAGCGCTGCTCATGTGGGCGCTGCGTCCCAATATCAAGCGTCTCCTCGATAGGACCGAACGCCTGCACGGTTGGAGGGCACAGGGCAGCGAACCCGCTGATTGCGGTCAGGAGGATGCACAAGGATAGGATCGGAATGGCTGGAAAAGAAAATCGCCGTTTGCAGCAGCAGACGGCGATTTTCTTGTTTGGGGTGAAAATGACTTAGTTTTCTTCCAGATCCTTGAACAGGCTTTGTAAATTATGTTGGTGGAGCGTCTCTGCCAGCCCTCCCAAATAGACCCGGCTTTTACCACAATCAGCTACATGGATGCTCTCCAGGTATTCTATTGGCGTTTTCCGGCGTTGGGCGGTTCGGACGACTTTCTTCAATGCAGATAAGTAGCCCAGGTTTTCCTTGACCGCAGCCTCGATTTCACCGCGCAGGATGATGTCCCCATGGCCCTGGACGATATTCTCCAGGCCCATCTTCCCGATTTGCTTTGTTGTGGCAATCATCTGGTCGATATCTCCATCCACCAGGTAGGGCAGCGGCATGAAGACATCTCCGGCAAACAATACCCGGTCTTCTTCCACCAGGATAGCAATACCGTCTTCACTGTGTCCAATGGCCGGGAAGATCGTCAGATTCTTCTTCCCGATGCGGATGTTCAGGTTGCTGTCTCGGAAGGTGATGTGTGGCAGCACGATTTTTACCTGTCTTAGTGTGCTGTTGTGTTTTTTGGCGGTTTCCAAGGCCGGTATCCCGTGTTCGATCAGTAGTTCCCTGCAGCGGGAGTGTGCAATGATCGTTGATCCGGGGAAAAAACAATTTCCCCAGGTGTGATCGGCGTGATAGTGGGTATTGATTACATATCGAACCGGTACATCCAGGTCGTGTTCGATAAATTCTCTCATGGCAAGAGTTTCTTCGGGCATTGCCAGGGTATCGATGACAATTGCCCAATGGGGACCTGTAATTACGCCGGCGGTGACCTGTGCGTAAATTTCACTTTGAAACCAGTAGACATTATCTGAAACGCGTTCGCGGAGCATGCAGTAACCTCATGATAAGTTTCCTAATTGATAGCACAAATGAACCGTAAAATCAAGTATTGTGAATATGTTCACAAACAGTCGCTGTGTCTGGTTTCCCTTGTTTGCATGAATCTGCATCCGAAGCCGGTCTGCAGACAGAGGATATACATTTTCGCAATGATACTGGCAGGATGGGTTGCTTGCCTCTCGGGGAGGGCCGTGATAAACTAATATATACCTATGACTCTATCCGCGCTTGTAGTAACACCACACACCAGCTTTGGAGAACTGATCTGTCAGAGTTTGGAGGAGACAGGCTCTTACCGCGTTCATATCGTCCCAAACCAGGAAACCGCAGTCAGCTGCCTGTTGGATTTTGATTGCTCGATGGCTTTCCTCGATATGGACCTGAAGGAAGTCGATGTCGAAAAGATCGGTTTGGCCTTGCGTGAGATCAATGAAGAACTTATGTTGGTAATTATTTCAAGTGAAAAACACCCTCCTACGCTGGATAGTCTTCGTCCCTGGCTCCTGCTACATAAACCTTTTTATTTACCGGATCTGCTGCAAATGTTGGGCGAACTGCCTCCGGAAAGTGTCCAGCCTGCGAGTCAGGACCAAAGCAGGGTCTCGATGCCTGCGTCAGGAAATCGAACTGACACGGATATGCCATTCTGGATGGGAGACGTTACCAAAGCCGCCCAATACCTGACGCGCCTGACGCTCGAATCTTCAGCCCAAGCGGCGTTGGTGAACCGTGACAGCAGTCTGTGGGCCTATGCGGGGCAGCTTTCACAGGGTGCGGCGAAAGAATTATCGGTTACGATTTCCAATCATTGGGATAATCAAAACGGAACAGACTTACTGCGTTTTGTGCGCCTGGACGCGACCAATGCAGAGCATATGATCTATGCCACATTGCTGGATGAGTTAAATGGGGCGGTTCTTGCACTGGTCTTTGATGCCGAGACTCCTTTCGGGACTATCCGCCAGCAAGCCAGCCGTTTGTTGCAGTCTGTTTTGCCGGACGAAGAG
Source organism: Anaerolineales bacterium (assembly GCA_016927315.1). Taxonomy (GTDB): domain Bacteria; phylum Chloroflexota; class Anaerolineae; order Anaerolineales; family Villigracilaceae; genus JAFGMV01. Next base: position 10,965 of record JAFGMV010000018.1, read on the forward strand.
AAGGAAGCCAAGAAGACGGGTCTGGCCAGGAACGATTTCTGGGATACCGACGAGGATGATAATGAAGATATCCCCTTGATTTCAGATATCCTCAGCTCTGTTCCACCGCCCAAGCCCAATTATGTAGAACCGGCCTCAGAATCGTTCGGTTTTACCCGCCCATCCAAGCCCGGACATGATCCCAACTTCAGCTTTGAATCTTCCCCCGCGATCCAGATCAGAGATCTGCTGGGGACTGAACAACCGGTAAATCTAGAAACCCGGAAGAGCGTCTCCGGAAGGAATGTGATTGATGACGAGTTGGCTGTAACAATGCCATCCAAATCCAAACCGCGGCCTGCAGCCCCGGGTGAATTGGATGCAACCTTACCGAACGCAGCACCTGAAGAAGCTGGCCATATCGTTTTAGAACCCGTTTCACCGGCCCTTTACAAACTTTCCTATGCCTGTTTGTTGATTCCCCGATTTAAATCCAACTACCTGACGGGTGATATCGCCGATAAGTTGGCTGCTTGGTTGCCGGAAATTTGTGTAGCCTTTGGCTGGCGGTTGGAATTCCAGGCTGTCCGCCCGGAGTATTTGCAATGGGTGGTCAATGTGCCCCCAGCAACATCCCCTGGGCATTTGATGCGAGTGATGCGCCAGCAGACTTCAGAAAGACTGTTTAATGAGTTCGGTCGCCTTAAGAAGCAAAATCCCTCCGGCGATTTCTGGGCACCTGGTTACTTGATTATGGGGGGCACGCAGCCTCATCCGTCTCAACTGGTTAAAGATTATCTGAAGCAAACCCGCCAGCGACAGGGGCTGGATCGGGATCGTTTGCAGCGATAATCAACACAAGGTATAACCCTAAAAATTATGCCGCCTACGATATATTTACTTGATGGACACGCGCTTGCTTACCGGGCATATTTTGCCTTGAGCGCTGCCGGCAGTCAGCGTTGGCAGACACCTTCAGGGGAACCAACCGCCGGCGTTTATGGGTTCGCCAGTACGCTGCTGCGAATTCTCGAACAGGAGAAACCAGATTATATCGCTGTGGCTTTTGATACGGGGAAAACTTTCCGGGATGAGATTTTTCCTGAATATAAAGCAACTCGCGAAAAAATGCCTGAAGACTTGCGGCCGCAGATCGAGCGAATTCGTATCCTGGTAGATACATTCAATATTCCTCGGATTGAGATGCAGGGCTATGAGGCCGATGATGTTCTGGGAAGTCTGGCGCGCATTGCAGTTGAGAATGGGTTAGGGGTCAAGATCATCACGGGTGATCGTGACCTGCTGCAGTTGGTCAATGAGCGCGTGATTGTAAATTTGCCCGGTAAATCTATGAGTGATGCCAAAGACTATATTACTGCCGAACAGGTTCGAGAGTACTTTGGCGTCCGTCCCGACCAAGTGGTGGATTACAAAGCATTGGTGGGCGATAATTCCGACAATATCCCCGGGGTTCCGGGAGTGGGGGAAAAGACAGCTCAAAAATTGCTGGATACCTATGAAACGCTAGATGAGGTATATGCTCACCTAGCAGAGATCGAGGCGCGCTGGAGCAAGAAGCTGGAAGAAGGAAAAGACTTGGCGTATATGAGCCGTGACCTGGCCCAGATCCATACAGACCTGCCGGTTGAGCTTGACCTCGAACAGGCTCGGGTAGAGCGTTATGATCCATCAGTTGTTCAGGCATTATTTCGCGAGCTCCAGTTCAATTCACTGATTGGGCGTCTCGAAAAGTTGACCCGGGTGGTAACCCCCGTCAGTGGGCAACAGATGACCTTGTTTGACTCCCCGACCGTGTTATCAGAACCCAGGCCGTCGCTGTTGATTGACGTCTGGGTGGTAGATACTCCGGACGCCCTAGAAGAGCTGGTCGCCAAACTTCAGGCAGCGGAAGTGATTGCCTTTGATACAGAGACAACCTCTACCGACGAAATACAGGCTCAACTGGTTGGGATATCCCTGGCGGTCAATGCGGGTACCGGGTATTACATTCCGGTCGGTCATTCATCTGGTCGGAACCTGCCGGTCGATCAGGTTATCTCGGCGCTTAAGGCACCCATGTCAGATGCAAACATCAGGAAAGTAGCCCATAACATTAAATATGACTACATCCTCCTGGAACGTTATGGCTTACGGGTTGCTCCGCTTTCCTTTGATACCATGCTGGCTGAATTCCTGATCAATCCGGCATCACGTACGCTGGGGCTCAAGAACCTGGCTATGGCTCGTCTGGGCGAAGAGATGACGAAAATCGAGACCCTGGTCGGTTCCGGGAAAAGCCAGACCAGCATGGCAGAAGTGAATATAGAAACGGCGGCTGCATATGCAGCTGCAGACGCAGAAGTATGCCTGCGGTTAATGCCCTTATTGCTGGATGATCTGAAGCGTGTCGAGGGGCAGAAACTGCTTGATGAGATCGAGATGCCCCTGGTTGAAGTGCTGGCTGGGATGGAGATGAACGGAATTCTCCTTGACCTGCCATTCCTGGAAGAGATGTCTCAAGAACTGCAGACCCGTCTGGAAGAAATTGAAAAGCAGGTCTATGACCTGGTAGGAAAGGTTTTCAACCTTAATTCCACGCAGCAGCTTTCGGAAGTGCTTTTCTCTCGCCTGGGTCTTAGCCCACCAGACCGGACGCGAAAAACAACCAGCGGTCATTATTCGACCTCAGCTGATGTGCTTGAAGCCATGCGTGGACAGCATTCTGTGGTTGACCTGATCCTCGAGCATCGTGAACTGGCCAAACTGAAATCCACCTATGTGGATGCGCTTCCGGATGCAATCAATCCCGGGACGGGCCGCGTGCATACCTCGTATAACCAGACCGGTGCGGTCACAGGCCGGATTGCTTCGTCCAACCCGAATCTGCAGAATATTCCCATCAGGACCGAATTGGGGCGCCGAGTAAGGAATGGTTTTATCGCTGCGCCAGGCAACATTTTATTGGCTGTCGATTATTCACAGATCGAACTTCGTATTGTTGCCCACATGGCGAACGATAACGCGATGTTGGCAGCCTTTCGATCTGGACAGGATATCCATGCTACTACGGCGGCGGCGATTTATGATGTAGCGCTGGATAAGGTGACCAGGGAACAACGCCGCCATGCGAAAGCCATTAACTTTGGCCTGATTTATGGCATGTCACCCTTTGGGTTGACAAGAACGACAGATCTGACATTGTCAGAAGCAGAAAACTTTGTGGCTGCTTATTTCAGACAATTCCCTGGTGTCAAGAAGTATCTGGATAATACCCGAAAGCTGGCAGCCGACCAGGGGTACGTGGCGACTCTGCTTGGACGCAGGCGCTACTTCCCGGCGCTCCAGACTAATATGAACCGCAACCTGAAGAACCGCGAAGAGCGTGAAGCGATTAACGCTCCGGTGCAGGGAACTGCGGCAGATATCATGAAAATCGCGATGCTGCATATCCCAGTTGTCCTGAAAAAGGCCGGCTTACATGGACGTATGCTGTTGCAGGTACATGATGAAATTGTACTCGAGTGTCCGCAGCAGGAACTGGAACCGTCGGTCCGTTTGGTCCAGCACGCTATGGAAACTGCTTATCAACTGGAGATCCCTCTTTCTACTGAAGCCCGGTGGGGTAAACGATGGGGAGAAATGCAAGTATTCAAATAGTGTAAAATTAGAGTATCTGTAATAAATTTATGTTGAGAGAGTTCATGGCCGGTAGCGAAGAAGTATTTCGAAATGCAATGAATGAGGGCCATTCAGCGGCCTGGGATCAGGATTGGGGCAAGGCAGCTGTTGCGTATAAAAAGGCTCTGGATGAGTTTCCTGAACACCCAAAAGCCCTCAACAGTCTGGCTTTGGCATTGTTCCAGTTTCAAAGTTACGAGAAAGCGCTGGAAGTATATCAGCACGTATCGCAAATTTCTCCTGATGACCCGATCCCGCTTGAGAAAATTGCCCAGCTTTCAGAGCGGCTGGGAGACCTGAAAGGCGCTATCGATAAAGCCCTGGCCGCTGCCAAGCTTTTCCTTGATCAAAAGAATGCCAATAAGGCTGTTGAGAATTGGGTGCGAGTAACCCAATTGGATCCAGAGCATATTGTCGCGCATTCACGCTTGGCGATGATTCACGAGCGTTTGGGGCATAAATCGCAGGCTGCAACTGAATACATGGCAGTTGCCAGCTTGGTCCAGCGTTCCGGGAACATGGAAAAGACTTTTGAGTTGATGAATAAAGCTGTTGAGTTGATGCCCAAGAGTCCCGAGATCAATCAGGCAATGTCTTTACTCAAGTCCGGGCAGCTGCTGCCCAAACCGGCGCGTCTGAAAGGGGGGACGGGCCCCATCATGATGGCCAGCGTTAAAAAGCTCGATGTAAAGACTGAGCCAGCTGAGAGTTCATTGGATCCTGTTGCCGAGTCGAGTAAGATTGCCCTGACCAAACTAGCTGAGATTCTTTTTGAGTATTCAGATGAAAGTGATGTTGCTCAGGCGCGCCGGGGGTTGCAGGCTATTGTAAAAGGTACGGGGCAATTATCCCTGAAACAGGCAGAACAGACCAAGATTGTAATGCATCTCGGACAGGCTATCGATGCCCGTACCAAGAACCAGGATTCTGAAGCAGCTGATGAACTCGAGCATGCATTGACTTTGGGTTTTGACCACCCTGCTTTGTTTTTTGAGTTGGGCGCTCTGCGGGCTAAACAGGAACGGGTTGAAAGTGCCCTTCGGCATCTACAGCATGCTGTCCGGCATAAAGACCTGGCTTTGGGAGCCCGCTTATTAATGAGCGAACTAATGCACAAGCAGGGACGTACTTCAGAAGCGGCTTTAGAATATCTGGAAGCCCTCAAGCTGGCTGATGCACAGGTAGTACCGGAAGAGGTATCCGATGAATTGCGCCAGTTATATGAACCCCTGGTTGAAGCCGTTCGGGCTCAATCCGATGACAGCAAACTGGATCAAATTTGTAAGAACGTAAGACAATTGCTGATGCAGCCGCACTGGCGGGAATATGTGCAGACGGCTCGTGAACAATTGCCAGCCCAGGTGGGTGACCTACCGGTTCCATTGGCGGAAGTATTGATCCAGACTGAGAGCGGCCAGGTGCTGGAAGAGATCAATTATGTACACCAATTAGCACGCCAGGGCTATTTGCGTAGTGCAATGGACCAGGCCTTTCACGCATTGAAATCGGCTCCAACTTATTTACCGCTGCATACCTTGATGGGGGAATTGTTAATCCAGGAAGGCCATACCACCCAGGCCATTAATAAGTTTTCTGTGGTAGCCCGGGCTTACAGTGTGCGCGGAGAAACAGTTCAGGCTACAAAGATGCTGCGCCGAATTATCCAATTGGCTCCTATGGATCTCTCAGCCCGTACCAACCTGATCGAACAGCTCGCTGCCCATGGTCAGACAGATGAAGCGGTCAATGAGTATATGGATCTGTCCGAAATCTACTATCGACTGGCGGAGTTGGATATGGCCCGAAAAACCTATACGACTGCCCTGCGGCTTGTGCAGCAAACCAATGCCGACCGTGATTGGAATGTTCGGATCTTACGGCGTATGGCCGACATCGATATGCAGCGCCTGGATTGGAAGCAGGCTTTACGAGTTTACGAACAGATCAGGACCTTGCGACCCGATGATGATGCCGTGCGCAAGAGTTTGGTCGATCTGAACCTGCGCCTGGGACAATCGACTCAGGCCATTTCAGAGCTTGAAAACTACCTGACCCATCTGGAAATTAATAACCGCAAACCGGATGCAATTGTATTTTTAGAGGACCTTGTAAAAGAGAACGGTGCGCAGGTGATCTTGCGACGGGCCTTGGCACAGCAGTATCGAGATGCTGGCAGGATCGAAGAAGCAATATCTCAGTTGGATGCTGTTGGCGAAACACTGTTGGAATCCGGTAATCGAGATGGGGCAATCGAAGCCATCCATATGATCATTGGGATGAATCCGCCTAACCTGGAAGACTATCAACAACTTCTGGTCCAGTTACAGCAGGGCGGGTAAGAAGTTCTTTGGTATGTAGTAATTTGAGTTCATTGTTCAATCCTGAAAGATGGTGACCCATGATAAATCGTAATAGGAAGATATTAGCCGTTTTATCCTTGAACCTAGTGTTTTTCTTTGGCTTGGCAACTCCTGTGAAGGCCCAAGAAATTATTTATGGTGATACTGTCCCGGAGGGGCAGACGGTAGAAGGGGATATTCTCCTCACCGGGCAGGAGGTTGTCATTGCTGGGAAAGTCAACGGTAATGTCTTTGTGGCTGGGAATAGCGTTGAACTTCGTGAAACAGGCGAGATCAACGGCAGCCTAGTGGTAGTGGGTCAGATTGTTAGAATCAATGGGACCATCACTGGCGGGGCTTATGCTGCTGGTTTGCATGTGGTCCTGCAGCCCGATGGGCATTTGGAGCGGGATCTGTATATGGCCGGTGTAGGTGTACAGACCCTGTTTGGGGCACGGATTGAGCGTGATCTTTATTCAGTTGCCGTTTTACAAGGTGAATTCTTTGGCTATATCGGTCGTGATCCGCATATAATCGATGGCCCTCTTGGTATTTTCAACAGTGTTGTTCGTTCACTGGATCTTGGAATCTCAGAGGTAGAGTTTTATTTTGATACAACCCAGCCATCAGTGAAAGAAGAACCAGCCCCCTCAAGTTTAATTCCAGTGCGAGCCCGTCAGAGTTTATCGGCCGCCCCTGGCTTCGAAGGAAAAGGCTTCGACTGGGGGAACTGGGGGCTGCGTATTCTGCGTCGCTGGTTTTCCCTGTTTGTGGTCGGTTTGTTTGTATTGTGGTTGTGGTGTCAACCATTTGAAGAATCAACCCAATTCCTTGAGACCAATCCTCTCGTATTACTGTTGATTGGCCTGATCGTAATGATTTTGATGGTTGCCCTGATCCTTATCGCTTTCGTTATTGTTGTCCCGCTCATATTTGCTATAGGTCTGGGAATGGGCTATCTGGGATTATGGGGATTATCGTTGATCTTCTGGACGCTGGTCTTTTCATCTCTCTCGGTCTTGGTTTTGGCTATCTGGACCACGATTGTATTCGGCAGCAAGTTGATTGTGGTATATTGGGCAGTTCGATGGCTGTTCAGGAAGTTTGTCCCTGCTGCCGCGGGATATAAGCTGCTGGTAATCTTGGTCGGGTCAATTTTATTTGTCCTGCTGCGTTCTGTGCCGTATTTGGGAGACCTGCTGATAAACCCATTGGTAATGATCACTGGCCTGGGCGCTGCTGGCTGGTTGTTGTACCATAAGAGCCGAGGTACCCTGGATGACGTCATGGTTGTACCGTTAGAACTGGCATCGACTGGTAAAGTTGCTAGGAGTAAAAAAACAAGTAACTAAACTTCCTTCGCAAGACAAATCACAAGAGCCGCCTGGATAGGCGGCTCTTGTGATGAGGATATTTGCTGCAGTGAAATTTCAATATTTCTGTATGGTTCCGAAACATTCCCAGGAGGAATTTATTTGTTTGGAGCTCATTATGAAAGGGAAAATATTACCAGAGCGACCAACATCCCCACAGTTCCACAGGCAAAGTTGACCCAGTCATTATCCAGCCAGATCCAGCCGCGGATTTGTATAGTCTCTGTACCACAGGTATGCTTCGGATAGCGTTCAGTTTCCTTCTCGCAAAACGGGCAGTGGTAAATAGCCTGGACAGTTGCCCCCAGATATGAATCGAACAACGACCCGGCAAATCCACCTGAAGTGACGGTAAACAAGGTTATCCAGAAGCAGCCATCATGGGGGGAGAACCATCCGGCCAGAAGCCCGATCAGACCGGCGCCTGCCAGGGTGGCTAGTGTCCCGACCAGCGACACACCGCCTGAAGTACCCTTTTCCACTATCTTTCTCGGTTGGGTGATCAACCGTGGTTCACTTGGATTGAGCACACCCAACTCGGTAGCCCATGTGTCAGCATTGACTGCTGCCAGTGAGGCTGCAAAGGCGATCCAGACCCAGTTTGCTTGCGGTAGGAAGAAATGTAGTCCAGCAAAAAGCGTTGCCAGGCCGCCATTGCCAAATACCTGTCCGATATCCCGCTGCCCCCCTTTGGAATACTTCTCAGTTAGACCGTCTTTTTGATTTTTGAAAGTGCGAGTCAGCAAGGTGGATGTGATAAAGAAAGCCAGCAGCAGGATGGCCCACTGCCAACCTCCAAGACCAAATATGACTGTCCCTACAAGGATGGTCCCGAATGCGCCGCTGCGGCTGAGGCTGCGAGCCTGGTATGCGATCAGGGCAATGAGTAATGCAAGAAAGAAGGCGAGAGAGATTTGGAGTAACGGGCTCATGCTGCCGTTGAATTTGAGATAATGAATAATACATCGCCCAGGAAGATGATCGCCGTTAGTGTGCTGGTTCCCCAAAGGGCGAATGACAGGGGGCGGTATTTGATGTCACGATAGAGATAGAGACCTGCTATCCAACTGATCAAGGACAGGAAAGTACTGATTAACGGTAGAAGGATTAATTGTACGGCTGGAACCGGGTTGAGCGGTATGCCTGATGGGGAGTAACCCAGAGATACCTGCTGCAGGGAAGGGGTTTGCAGGGTAACCCAGATCAGCAGTGCCAGATTGAGCAGAATACTGCTGATCCAGAGGGCACGCGTCAGGGGGGGCTGCCAGGCGCGGGCGATCAAGAAAGTTGGGTAAACAGAACGTCCTTCCCCGGGAGTGAGACTGCCCAATTCAATAGAGCGTTGAAAGGTCCGCACGAAACCAGCGGCATCACTGGGAGAGATAGCAAAGATATGCCGGGCAGTGGCGACCAGAAGCAGGTTACGTGTACCAGATGCCAGGAATTCAACGGATCCCAGGTCGGGATGATGACAGTTCCCAAGCAAGGCCCCTGGCAGGCTGAGCCAGGGCAGCCGTAGGGGAATGTTCAGATCAGTAGCCGGCCGGACCCATTCGATATCCGAAAGTGGGATATCTTCGTACCGCAGTCCCCAACGGATGGTCAGGTTATCCCGGCTGATCTTGTAATTGGCCTGTATCAGTGCATAAGTTCTGTAGATGAAATAGGGCAGGGGAGCAAAGGTAGAGAGCATCACCAACAGGTAAAGGATAAAATCTGGCCCTACCAGGGCGCTGCCAAGATTTATGAAACTCCAAGATGCTGCCGCAGCCAGCACTATGTCGATGGCGATGAGTAGGATCAGGCCTTTCTGCCGGGATGGATGGAATTCGGATGGTTTGTTCATGTGTTCATGCCAGATTTCTAAGAATTTCCCCCAGTGTCTGGTATACGATTTCGACCTGTTGTTTGCTCATGACGCTTGAGAAAGGCAGGGCCAGGCCCCGATGCCCAAGATCCATAGTGACCGGAAAGTCTTCTTCACGATATCCAAACCGTTCCATTATGTAAGGCTGTATATGGATCGGTACAAAGTAAGGACGGGCCGGGATATTGTGCTCAGAGAGCTGTTTAATTACTTCCTGGCGGTTAATGCCAGGCTCAAAACGAACAACATAAACAAACCAGGAGCTGCGGGTGGTATGCGGTTCCACAACCGGCAGTTCGATACCCGGTATGCTTGAGAGTCCCTGTGCATACCAGGCAGCTACTTTTTCTCGTTTCTGCAGCATTTCTTCCAGCCTGGATAACTGTACCAGTCCCAGCGCAGCAGACATCTCGTCCAGGCGGTAATTGTAGCCCAGGTGAGTGTGTTGAAGCCAGGTATCACCGGATGCCCGTCCCTGGTTTCGGAGGGCCTGCATAAACTCAGCGGCTTTTGCATCATCAGTGACAATCATCCCCCCCTCTCCCGTTGTGATCTGCTTGTTGGGGTAGAAGGCAAAACAGCCATAATCTCCTAAAGTGCCCGCCAGCTTACCTTTATATTTTGTCCCCAAGGCCTCGCAAGAATCTTCGATTACTTTCAAGCCGTTTTTGTGCGCTGCATTGACAATCGGTTCCATATCAGCGGGTTGTCCGAAAACATCCACAGGCAAAATGGCTTTCAACTGTCCTGTATGATATTTGAGTTTTGGAGGACGCCATGTTTCTGCTCGTGAATTGCCAATCATCAAATCTCTTACAGCCTGTTGGACCATTTCGGGATCGATGTTCCCAGAGTGCGGGTCTACGTCCACAAAGACCGGGATTGCATTCTCAAACAAGATTACATTGGTCGACGAAATGAATGAAAATGGTGTGGTGATGACTAGGTCCCCGGGACCGATCCCTGCAGCACGGATGCAAAGATGAAGGGCAGACGTTCCGGAACTCACTCCGATAGCATGGCTGCAGCCGGTCAATTCGCAAACCGCTTTTTCGAATTCCCGAATATACTGCCCCATGCTAAGGTTGGGTGTTTCCAGCACGGCCTGAACGGCCTGACGTTCAGCATCAGTCAGGTCGGGGGAAGACATGGTGATTTTATTCTTGTCACTCATTCTGGTTTATTTCAATAGTCTTTGAATTTCTTGAATAATATTTTCCAAAGGCACACTGAGCTTTTCTTTTGCCGTGCGCTGCTTCAATTCTACCATTCCCTCTTGCAGTTTACGTTCCCCGATTGTGATTCGCAGCGGACAGCCAATCAGGTCGGCGTCATTAAACTTGACGCCGGCTCGTTCTTCTCTGTTATCCAGCAGCACATCCACTCCGGCTTTCTGAAGTTTTCGGTAAAGATCGCTGGCTGGCGCGAAAGTGTCCATATTCTTTCCGGGTACTGCCATAAGGTAAACATCAAAAGGAGCCACAGGCGCTGGCAGCCTCAGGCCAAAATCATCAGTATGGGTTTCTGCCAGGGCCGCCAGGATACGTCCCAGGTCGAAACGCCCGCTCAATCCATGTTGTTCGTAAAGCTGCTCTACCCGTATTCCCGTCAGTTTTTCATCACAGTGAATGCAGTGGTCTCCTGCTCTTGCTTGAACCAGGTCCGCGACCAGGGATGCGTTGTAGTCCCTGCCGAAGTTGACGTTCATCAGGTGGTAATCGCGCTGGTTAGCCCCTGCGACGAGGTTGGTTGACACGGGGAGAAGCGTGTCGACCACAACCAGGGTCTCACCTAGGTCTACTGGCGAGGCGTAGCCGGGAACTGCACCCGCAGCGGCGATCTCTGCCTCTGTCGCTGGGTGTGTTTTTCCCACCAACTGGGCCAGTTTGGTCTCGCTCAGGTTCATGTCCCCCCGTACCATGCAAAGGACCAGCTTTCCGTCACTTTCACAGGTAAAAAGCAGGGCTTTGGCAGTCTTCTCCTGGGGGATTTCAAGATAATTTGCCAGCGCCTCGATGGTTGGGCAATGCGGTGTGTGAATTTTTTCGAGAGGCAGTGGAGTCTCTTCGGGCAAGGCCATCTTTCGGAATTGTGCCAGATCCGCGCGCGTTGTAATCCCACATCCGGCGCAACTAAGCAGGTCTATATTGCCGGTTTCAAGGGGGAAGAAAATCCCCTTGATATCATCAGCTTCAGTCGTCAGTATGGTTTGCAGCCCCAGTTCGGTAAATAGGGTCTGCGCTGTTTGTGCATCGGCTTTCTCCCGGCAGATTTCAATGCCCAGTGAGGCAGGAACACCGAACAATCCCAGGCCATGGTGGGCCTCAGCCTCAATGCTGATATCGCTTCCGGAGCCCGCAGCCTTCTCAACCAGATCCCTCAGATGAGACAAGGCGCGTTCGCCGAGGGCCAGAAGAGCGAAATCTGGTTCAATGCGCGGGATATAACCAGCACGGTTCAGTAATTTGTAACTCTCTGTGCGAGCATTTGCAGGCGCATTACGTTGTGTCTGGATGTTCAGTTCCTGATAGTTCATCGTGGGAAACAAACCCCTGGTGATGCAGAAATATTGTTGTGGGGAAAATGACAGGTCACAACATTCCTTGGAGTACTTTGTAACTGCTTACCCATTATTCCGTTTGCTGGCGATGGTTTCATCTGGGGATGTTTTCGCGGTTTTTTGCGCTGGTGTCTTCTTTGGTGTTTTCATGGTTTCGTCTTTGCCGTGTAGCGGAGCAGTTTCTTCAGTTGCTTTCGGTGTGGGGACTGGTGTGATCTCGGGAATCGGGGTTAGGGCTGGGATCTCTACAACTGTTTCAAAGTCCAGTTCAACCGTCTCCTCCATACGGATCTGGCCGCGCAGGAAAGAGCCTTCCTCGGTCACAAACCCGGTGGTAACCACATCCCCCCAGACACGTCCGGTTGAGCGAATTTCCAGTTTCTCGGTGGTGATATTACCTCGCACGGCTCCGGCAACGATAACTGTATTGGCCCGGATGTTTTCGCAAGTTACACGCCCGGTTTCACCGACTACCAGCATGCCGTGCAGGGCAATCTGCCCTTCAAAGGCGCCCTCGATGCGGACGCCACCACTGCCATTAATACTGCCATGCCAGATCAGCCCGGCGCCGAGAACCGAAGTGATCCTCTCAACAAATGGAATTTGGGAACTGGTGTCTTTGTCAGAAATGGTATTGCGTTTGAACATCTCGATCCTTTTTGTTTACTTTTCTGTATTTTACCGCAAGAATGCAAAACGCCCCCGGTGGATAGGGGCATTGTTGAAAAAAGCGTATTCTCAGGTTCTCTGTTGTCAGGCAGGAGACCGGTTCATTCTCTATCAGCCGGCATACAGGGTTCAAGCATCCCGACAATGTTATAGCCAGAATCGACAAACAGGACCTCACCGGTAATATGCCTGGACATATCTGAGCACAAGAATACGGCTGATTGACCAATGTCTTCGATCGTCACGTTCTCCTTGATGGGTGCAGCGTCTGCGAAATATTTGTACATATCCCGAAACTTGCCGACACCCGAAGAAGCCAGTGTGCGGATCGGCCCGGCTGAAATGGCGTTGACCCGTATGCGCTGTTCCCCAAAGTCATAAGCCAGGTAGCGGGTTGAAGCTTCCAGGGCTGCTTTGGCAACCCCCATGGCGTTGTAATTCGGGGCGACTTTCTCTGAACCATAATAGGTCATGCACAGAAGGGCTCCGCCGGGATTCAGAATCGGTTGGAAAGCCTTGGCAATACCGACGAATGAGTAGACGCTGATGTCCATCGCCAGGTGAAAACCAGCCCGGCTGGTGTTGTAATAGGGACCAATGAGTTCATTACGGTCTGCAAACGCAACCGAATGAATGAGGATATCCACCTTCCCGAAGGTATCGGCGGCTTTGTCAGCCACGGCTTGAATATCTTTGTCTTTGGCCACATCACATTCTTCGGTAAAAGTGCTTCCGAGTGATTCAGCCAGGGGTCTGACACGACGCTCAAGCTGTTCATTGGCGTAACTGAAACCAAGTGTGGCGCCCTGCACATGCAAGGCTTTCGCGATTCCCCAGGCAATTGACCGGTCATTGGCCAGGCCAAAAATTATGGCCGTCTTTCCTTCAAGTAATGTCATGGGAGGTTCTCCTTTACCAGTAATAGCCGGGTTTCCGAGATGATTGTTGCCGGTTTACTATAAATACGATAATATTTGTGGGTATTATACACCCAGGAGTAACTGATGTACAGAACACATGCCAGCGGCATAAGTCGCGCGGTTCTGGATAAAAATCGCCCTGGTTTTGCCAGGGCGATTTTTATCTGAAAGAGAATTATGCTTCCAGCAGTTTCTTCCGGACCTCGAGAGGTGTTTTGTCGGCTGTGCGGATTGTTTCAGCACGGTTTTCGATCTGAAGCAGGCAGTTTTTAATATAAACCCGCGCCAGTTCACGTTTATTCTCGAGCTTCTGTGCATCCTGCAGCATGAGCCAGGAGGTTACCAGGGCAGCGGCAATATCAGTCAGGTCGCAGGCATAATAATCGACCAGATCGCGTTCCTTTTCTTTTAAAAGATCAGTCACCTGTTTGAAAATTTCATTAGCCCTGGTCAACTGATTTTTCATGTCCTTCAGTTCTTTGTAATCGTAAGAAGCCCATTCATCCAGGAGTTTATCCAGGGCATGTCCCAGCAATTTGCTGATCGTGGCAACTACCTGCAGTTGGCTGGTGCCTTCGTAGATGTTGGTGATGCGCACATCGCGGTAATGTCGCTCGATATTGAATTCGCGCATATATCCAACACCACCATGGATCTGCATAGCCTGATAGCAGACCCGATTGCCCATTTCTGTTGAGAAATACTTGACCAACGGGGTAAGTGCATCAGACAGGCTGGATGCCTGTTTCTGTTTTGCCCGGGCTTCAGGGGTTGCCTTGTCTTTATCTGCAAGCAGTTCTTCATAACCCTTCAGGGTATCGACCCAATCTCCAGTCTCGGCCAGCAGGGCACGGGCAGCTTCGATCTCACCGCGCATATTGAGCAGCATTCGTGCAACCGCAGGCAGTTCACGGATCGGTTTGCCAAACTGTACGCGTTCTCCGGCGTATTTATACGCATCCCGGTATGCAGCTTCTGCAATGCCCAATGCCTGGGCTCCAACAGCCAGACGGGCGCCATTCATCAGGGCCATGGAGTAACGCAGCAGACCGAAACGGCGTTTCCCGATCAGGATGGCCGGGGTGTTGTTATACTGGATCTCGCAGGTTGGGGATGAGTGGATCCCTAGCTTGTTTTCGATCCGGCGGATTTTGACTGTCTCATCCCGTTCGACCAGGAAGATCGACAGGCCGCGGGCATCGCTGGAGCCCTCTTCACTGCGGGCCAGGATGACCTGTATTTCAGCGTTGCCGTTGGTGATAAAGCGCTTGACACCGTTCAGACGCCAGGTGTCGTTTTCTTCATCATAGGTCGCGTGCATCTGGACTGCCCCAAGATCAGACCCGGCATCAGCCTCGGTCAGTACCATGGCGCCGCCGACTTCCCCACGTGAGAAGCGGGGCAGTACCCGTACTTTGGTCTCTTCATCGGCATATTCATTGATGGTTGACGCGATCTCCTGCAGCCCGAAGATAGTCATCAGGCCTGCCTCTGCGCGCGAGACCATCTCGACCATCATCTGGTAAAGCGATTCGGGCATATTCATACCGCCGAATTCCCAGGGCAGCATGGCGCCCATCAATTCGGCTTGTTTGAGGGCTTCAATGGCTGCCTGGGTTGCCGCTGCATACGTAACCTCACCCTGGTTGAATTGTGCCCCCTCCTCATCTGCTTCCGCGGCACGTGGAGCGATACGGTTGGCGCAGATATCTCCCAATACCTCCAACAGCAGTCGCCAGTTATCTTTTGTGTCCTTGTAATTACGTGGAGCGGCTGGATACTTTTCAGCATACCTGTATCCCTTTTCCTTGATGCTGATGATATCTTGCAGATCAAGCTGTTCGAGCCGGAATTGAAGATCTTTGTTGTCCAGGAAGTAGTTTTCACTCATGGTTGGCTCTCCTTACTTGGCTTTCTCACGCAGGGCTTTGATCAACAAGGGCATCACTTCTGCCAGGTCGCCGACGATCTTGTAATGGGCCACCTGGAAGATGGGTGCGTCTGGATCGGTGTTGATGGCAATGATTTTATTGGATTGGTCCATCCCTGCCCGGTGCTGGATGGCGCCAGAGATACCGGCTGCAATGTACAGGCGGGGCCGGACGGTTGTCCCGGTCTGTCCTACCTGGTGTTCACGGGAGATCAAACCGGCATCGACTGCGGCCCGGGAAGCGCCCACCTCGCCGCCCATCAGGTTGGCCAGGTCGCACAGCAGGTTGAATTCGTCCTGGCTGCCAACGCCGCCGCCTCCGGCCACGATCACTGGGGAATCCTTTAAATGGACAGTGGCTTCCCGCATTTCACGGCTGAGCACTTGTAATACAAAGTCTGATTCCTGGAATTCAGGCGTAAAGGTCTCAACTTCACCCTTCCGGCTGGTATCGGCTTGGCTTTTGCGCATGACGCCTTCCCGGACGGTTGCCATTTGTGGACGGGTGTTGGGATTGACAATAGTAGCGATAATATTGCCGCCAAATGCCGGACGGATCTGATACAGCAGGTCTTTGCACAGACGGTTTTCCTTTTTGATGGTGAAGTCCCCAATTTGCAGATCTGTGCAATCCGCGGTCAGGCCGACACCGGCAGCCGAAGCAACCCGCGGCGCCAGATCACGACCTACGGGGGAGGCTCCCACCAGGAGGATATACGGCTGGTGTTTTTTGATCAGATCTGCGGTGACCCGCGTGTATGGAAGTGTGCGGTAAATTTCCAGTTCAGGATGCTCCACCAGCAGGACATGGTCCGCCCCATGGTGGATAAGTGACCTGGCCAGGTCTGCAACCTTGTGGCCGCATAGCAATGCCCAGACCTGGCTGTTCAGGGTTCCTGCCAGTTCCCGGCCTTTGGAAAGTAGTTCCAGGCCGACATCGGCTAGTTTGCCGTCTTCTTGCTCTATAAATATCCAGATGTTTCGATTCTCTTTGGTCATGATGCACCTACCCTACCACGTATTCCCGGATCAGTTCTTCGATCAAAGCCTGGATGCCCTCCGGGGTGGGTTGGATTTCCTTGCTTTCGGCGGCCTCCAGAACGACGTAGTTGATCTTGTGTACCTGGGTCGGCGAACCGGCCAATCCAATCCGGGCGGTATCGAGATTGAGGTCATCAGCCGTCCATACCGGGATCTTCAGGTCGCATTTTTCCAGGTATTCCTCGATCTTGTCTTCGCTTTCAAACTCAGGCCAGGTTTCGAGCAACAGCGGGTATTCGGCCGGAATGGCCGCCAGCTTGTACTGGATCCGCTTGCGGACCGAAGCCGGCCTCGGTTGGTTGGCTGAACCTACCACTGTCAGCAGGCAGGGCAGTTTGCATTTAACGATTTCAGCGCCCAGGTCAAAGGCTCGCTGTACTACGATTTCTTTGTCTTTCAATTCGATAATTTGCTCGCTGTATGTGATCTGTGGGATGTGCAATTTCTCGGCCACCTGGGGACCGACCTGAGCGGTATCGCCGTCAATGGCCTGGCGGCCGCAAAAGATCAGGTCGAATTGCCCGACTTTCTCAACGGCTTTCATCAACGAGTATGAAGTTGCCTGGGTATCTGCTCCGGCAAATTTCCGGTCTGTCAGCAGGCAGACCTTATCTGCGCCGCGATAAAGCGATTCGCGCAGTACTTCAGCTGCCTGTGGCGGCCCCATCGTGATCACAGTCACTGTGCCGCCATACCGCTCCTTAGCCCGTAGGGCCATTTCCAGTGCGTTCAGGTCTTCAGGATTGAAGATCGCAGGCAGTGCGCTGCGGTTCATCGTCCCGGCGTTTGTCATGACATCACCGGAAACCTGGCGTGTATCGGGAACTTGTTTGACAAGCACGATCGAATGATAGCTCATAGTATGTGCCTCCAAAAAGATTACGGCTTGCACCAGGATGTTAAGACTGGTGCTGAGTCGTTTATTCCTTCCCCGTTTCATCTGCAGCCTCCCTCCAGGATCGCAGAGAAAGGAGGATTATTTAACAAATAGGTTTTTTGAGCCTTGTACCAGATAACGCCATGGGATGCTTTTCCATGGCTCAGGCACACTATTTAAACCCACTCTAGGCCCAATCGTCACGGATTCTTCTGAAATTGGTTCCCCCATTTCTATCCATAAGTTTTGTTTTTTATCAGTCAGAGTGACCCTGTTATCGGTTCCATCCACACCCAGAGCCTGCGTCAGTTTGGCAGGACCATTGGTATCGCCTCCCAGCCGCCTTTCAGAGATGATTTCAAGCCCTTCTACCGGGTGTATCGCCCGTATTAATACCGCGGCGGGAAGGCCCTGTTCTTCTGTAACGGCATTCAACAACCAGTGCATCCCATACGTGAAATAGACGTAAGCGATACCTGCCGGGCCATACATAACATCAGTTCGCGGTGTTTTTCCGGCCCTGGCATGACATGCCAGATCCGTTTCGCCGATATAGGCTTCTGTCTCGGTAATAATGCCTGCCAGACGGTTCCCATTCAGTACTCGCACCAGACGCTTCCCAAGCAGTTCCCGTGCAACGATCAAAGTTGGGCGCTTGTAGAACTGTTGGGGGAGGATGGTGTTTTTGACAGGGGACATCGTGCATCTTGAGAAGAAAAGTGTACCTATTGGGCGCTGATCTCCCCTTTATTGTATTCTATGGGGCTTAACCAACTGGTTCTTCCTTGCTGGCTGAGTAAATGGTCATTTAAATCTTTCATCTCGCTGCAGGGTAAGCTTTAGTCCTTCAGCCAGTGAGATCGATGGTTTGTAATTGAGCTTTTTGGCTGCCAGCGTCAGATCGGCGGCCATTCGGGAGACGCCGCCTGTGGTCTTAGCATTGTACAGCACATCTACCTCCCGGCCTGTGGCTTCCTGCACAGCTTTTGCCAGGTCTTGAACACTGGTCTCTTTACCCGCGCCAACGTTGAGTATCTGTCCATCGATCGATGGAGCTGTCGAAGCGCCGATCAGTGCCGTAACGACATCATCTACATAGACATAATCCCTGGTCTGCTTTCCATCACTGTGTACCACCAGGGTCCCGCCCCTCAACGCCTGCCGCAGAAAATGGGGCACAACCGGTGGGTGGGAAGGCGGTATGTTCTGCCCCGGCCCATACGCGTTAAAGATGCGCAAGCTGACGGTTTCTATATTCCACAACATGCCGATTGTGCGCACATAATATTCCGCTGCCAGCTTGGAGACCGCATATGGAGACCGGGGATTGGGTATTTCGCTTTCTGTTAAGGGTTGTTGCCCCTGGTCGCCGTACACTGCGCCGGATGAGGCTAGTACAACTCTCCGGACTCCGACATCTCGCATCGCTTCCATCAGGCTGACAGTTCCCCCTACATTGGTTGCATTATATTCACGCGGGTACAGTAAAGATTCAGGAACACTGACCCGGGCCGCAAGGTGGTAGACACAGTCTACATCCTGTAGCAGTGTCCACAATTTAGGACGATCATTGACATCCCCGCGTGTAAAGTGTACGTCTGGTGAGAGTGCTTCAGGGTTTCCGGCGGACAGATCGTCCAGGCCGCGTACCTGGTGTCCCTCACGGGCCAGATGGTTGGCTAGCGATGAACCGATAAAACCGGCTGCTCCGGTAATAAGAAAGTTCATGGAGTTTTACTTTGTTGGATCAATTATGAAAAATGTTTGGACGGGGCCTGTGTTAATCATGGAACCATTGTGACCGTGTCCAGATGATTGGGATGATGACGATCAAAACAATAATGATTGCCATAAATACAATTCCATCCGTAGATCCCGATTCCGAAACCTTTTGTGCCGCAGTTGAAAAGGAAGTTTTTGAAGTCTGTGAACTGAGTAGTGCTGGCTGACCAACTGGTGCACTGTAGCTGAAAGCTGCACTGGTGAAGGACAGCAGGCTCCCGATTGTAAGCAGGAATTTGGGACGGAATTTTTTCAACAAGTGTTTCATAGGTTCCCTGAATGGCCAATTATGACTCAAGTATATCATGGTGAAATCGAACAAAATAATATCCGAAAGTATAACCCGATTGGGTTAATTTTCAGGGTAATATGCCTATTTTAGTCCCAAATAGTATATTATTATTGTATAATTCCGGTTTGTGGCAGGTATCACGAATGCTTGGTACAGTGAGGAGCATGAGATGCGGCGCTATGTTTCTATCATGGTATTGCTTTTGGGTTTTTTCCTGTTGGGGACCGGTTGGGTAAATGCTGCTAATCAGGATGAAGCAGGCGAAGACTTGGTTGCTGGTGCACAGCTTTACGATAAATGGTATGCCGCCACCGGACAGCTGCCTCCACAAAGGGATCATCCAATTTGGAGCCGGCAAGCTTCCAATACGCGCTCTGGAGGGGATACCTGGCGTTGTGTTGAATGCCATGGTTGGGATTACAAGGGGTTTCAAGGAGCCTATGGCGCCGGTTCTCATTATACGGGTTTTCCAAATTTGATCTCCGAGACGACCACAGCATCCCGGGAAGAGCTTGTATCCCACCTGAAAGGCGGGATGGATCCTGCCCATGATTTCTCGATTTACCTGGATGATATTTCCCTCCAGCAATTGGCGCTTTTCCTGAAAACCGGACTGATCGATGATTCAAAATACATCGATGATGTAACCCTTGAAGTTATCAATGGGAATGTGTCCCATGGAAAACAACTCTTTGACCAGTCTTGTGCCGCATGTCATGGTGGGGATGGGCAGCAGATCATATTTCGCAGCGAAGGTGTGGATGAATATCTTGGCTCAATTGCCAGGCGCGATCCATGGCGCTTCCTGCACCGGACACGCTTTGGGCTGGCCGGCGTTGACATGCCCATCGGCCATGAACTTGGTTGGACGGCTACTGATGGGCGTGATGTACTGGCATACGTACAGATATTCCTGGGCGGTGAAAAGAGTCAGGAAGATGTTCCAGCCTCCGAAGTCTCAGAAGCTGCCCCTCTGTTGGGCGGCCCAGCCCGTGATCTATGGTCCGGGATGCTGACCGGTTTAGGTACCTTTGCGGGTATCTTTGGCGGGAGCCTGATCTTTATCCTGGTTTTATTAATCCTTGTGGGAACTGTGGTCTGGGTGTTACGAAGTCGAGAATAACATACGGGAGCAGGAATGATTGATAAGGTTATTTTGTGGCTGAAACAGCCAATAGGCATCGTTGCCCTGCTTATTGCAGGCGTAGCGCTGCTCAGCGTGGCAGGTTGGGGGATTGCTGAAAATCAGAAAACACCTGAACAACCAATAGAGTTTCCGCATAAATTACACGTCAACCTGGGTATGCAGTGTTTATATTGCCATCCTGGTGCTGTTAAAGGTGGTTCTTCCGGGCTGCCAACCCAGACCAAGTGCTGGGGCTGTCACCAACAGATTGCTATGAAAGGAAGCGAGTTGCCTAAGCTGGCATCTTATGTTGAGAATAATGAACCTATTCCCTGGGTACCGGTAGCCATTGTCCCGGACTTTGTGCATTTCAGGCATCGCCCCCACCTGGCGGCTGGTTTAAATTGTGAAAATTGTCACGGGGATATGACCAAAGTCAATATAGCTGAAAACCCGCAGGTAATGAACATGGGCTGGTGCCTGGACTGTCATCGTGTTGAGGCTGCCAGTGATGAAGAGAAATTGATAAAGTTGACGGATTGTGGCACCTGTCATTATTAGCGATAGATGATCACAGGGAACCAGAAGTAATTGCGATGATTACGGATCAAGAGAGTAACTATGACCGATAAGATTTCGAGAAGAGACTTTTTGAAGATGGCAGGTGTTGGGGCTGCTACAACGGCGGTGTTGACAGGTTGTGGCCCAGCGGCAAGATATGTTGAGCGTGAACCCTATACAACCATGCCTGAGTATACATACAGTGGCAGGAGCACTTATTATGCAACTGCCTGTCGCGAGTGTGCGGCCGGATGTGGTCTGGTGGCTCGCACAATGCAGGGCCGGGCTCTCAAAGTGGAGGGGAACAGAAACAATCCGGTTAACCTGGGTAAAACCTGTCCCCGTGGTCAGGCTACCCTGCATGGCCTGTACAACCCCGATCGAGTTCATGGACCGGTGTCTCAGAAGAAACGTGGTTCCCGGGATTTTAAGTCTCTTGAGTGGGAGGCGGCCATTGACATGATTGTCGATACCCTTAAAAAAACCGACCCGGGTGAGATTGCCTTCCTGATGGGATTGGCTCCGGACCATCTTTTTGACCTGGTTTCAGATCTGGCAGCCGCCATCGGTGCTCCCGCTCCGCTCCGCTTTGGGGCATTGGCGATGTTCGAAGCGCGGGGAACTCTGAGTCAGGCAGCAAAAAACCTGTTTGGCGAATTGGCCCTGCCGTTTTTTGATATTGCCAATACAGAGGTAACCCTTTCTTTTGGGGCAAACTTCCTCGAGACCTGGCTGTCGCCGGTCTCCTATACACGTGGCTATTCAAAAATGCGCAAGGGCAATACAAATGGAGGCCGTGGTTACCTGGTGCAGTTTGAAGCCCGAATGTCACAAACTGCAGCGGCTGCCGATGAGTGGATCCCGGCCAGACCGGGCACCGAAGGATTGGTTGCCCAAGCCCTCGGGAAACTTGTCGCCGAGCAGCGCGGTGATATTATTCCCCATGCCTTTGATGTGGATGTAGCCAAGGCTGCGGAGACTTCCGGGGTTGCAGAAGAGACCCTGCGGAACCTGGCTGGGTTAGTCGCTGTGGCTGGCCGGACTGTGGCCATACCCGGCGGGGCTGCACTGGGACAGTCAAACGGTCTGGAGACTGCCGAAGCCATCCTGACCCTGAACATTTACTTGGGGAATACAGGCCAGCCGGGTGGGGTTTACCTTTCACCGGTGGCGCCGCTGTCAGAGAAAGATCATAATCCGGCATCTGTATTTGGAATAGCTGCCCTGGTAGAAAGGATGGAATCCGGGAAGATCAAAACCCTTTTTGTGCATGGGATCAATCCGGTTTTCGAATTCCCAAAATCCCTGGGTTTCGAACAAGCACTCACGGGTGTGCCGCAAGTGATCTCGTTTGCGACTTTCCCGGATGAGACCGCAGTATTGGCTGATTACCTGCTGCCCGACCATCATGGTCTGGAATCCTGGGGGTACCAGCGGGTCGTTACCGGTACGGGGAATGCTGCCATATCAGGCGCCCAGCCTGTTGTGGTCCCTTATTACGATACGCGTTCCACGGTGGATATCCTATTGGCCGCGGCGGAAAAGATGGGCGGCAAAGTCGCCAGTGTGCTGTCTTTTGCAGATGAAGTTGAATTCATCCAGAGTAAATTAGCCGACCTTGTTGAAGAAAGTGATGGCTTTTTCTCTGCGCCAGAAGTCAATACCTTCCTGGCCAGTTTCCAGCAATTTGGGGGCTGGTGGAAAACAACCGATAGTCTGGGCGTTCCCGAGAACGATGATGCATTGACCCGTACCCTGAAGATCCCTGCCGCAGAATTTGAGGGGAAAGGGGAATTTCACTTCCTGCCTTTTGTGTCCCCGATATTAGGTGAGGCCGGTGCGAACAAGCCCTGGCTGCAGGAAGTACCCGACCCGACCACGACCGTAACCTGGAACACCTGGGTCGAGATCAATCCGGTGACTGCCCGCGAACTTGACATCAAGGATGATGATATCGTTCGGATTGTTACAGAGAGCGGCTCAATTGAAGCCGCTGTTTACCTGTATCCGGCCATTCGCCCGGATACGGTCGCAGTCCCGTTTGGTCAGGGTCATACTGCCTACGGGCGCTATGCTCAGGGCCGCGGCGCCAATCCTGCCGATGTGCTTGGATTGAATTTCAATGCAGCTGGTGATCTTTCCTATGCAGCAATGAAAGTCCGTGTTGAAAAGACTGGCAAGAAGCATACCCTGGCTCGCCTGGAGAGCCGTATGGGTGTTTATGGGCTGGATGAGGAGTATTAGTGTATGAGCAAGCACAAAATTCCTGAATACAACACCAGTTGGAGTGAAGAAGAACAGGGCCGCTGGGGTATGGTCATCGACCAGGATCTGTGTACGGGTTGTCAGGCTTGTGTGGTTGCCTGTGCAATGGAGAATAATATCTCATTTGTAGGGGAAGAAGATGTTGTCTATGGACGGGCAATGCACTGGATCAGGGTTGAGCGCTTCTGGGAAGGAGAATATCCGGAAGTAAAGGCCACAGATTTCCAGCCGGTGATGTGCCAGCAGTGCGGTTCGGCGCCTTGTGAACCAGTCTGCCCGGTCTTTGCTTCGGTACACAGCCAGTCAGAAGAACTGAACCTGCAGGTGTACAACCGCTGTGTAGGAACCCGTTATTGTGCGAATAATTGTCCTTACCAGGTACGCGTCTTCAACTGGCGGGACTGGGAGCGACCAGAACCGTTGAACAACCAGTTGAACCCGACCGTGACCGTCCGCCAGCGTGGTGTCATGGAAAAATGTACTTTCTGTGTACAGCGTATTCATGAAGCAGAAGATAGCGCCCAATCAGAAGGACGCGAACTCGTGGATGGTGAAGTCCAACCTGCTTGTGTACAGGCCTGCCCTGCGGATGCAATTGTGTTTGGCCGTATCGATGACCCGGAAAGCGAAGTCAGCAAGTTGACCAAGGGTGGACGCGGTGTGCAGCTGCTGGAAGATTTGGGGACACAGCCACGCGTTACTTATTTGAAGGGAGGCTAAGCAATGGCTGTTTCGGCAAAACCACTTTCTCACCCGCAGGTAGAGATGCACCATGATCCACGGCAGTACCTGATGCTCGATCCCCGGCCACGTGGTGAAATGAACGAGATGGTCATGGATTCGATGCTTTCCATTTCCTGGAAGTTCTGGGTTGCGGCCGGGATACTGGGGATCATTGTACTGGTCTGCCTGTTTGGCGCCTGGGGATATATGATTTTTGAAGGCCTGGGGGTAGCCGGAACCAATCGCCCGGCATATTGGGGTATCTTCCTGGTCAATACCGTTTTCTGGATCGGTATCAGCCATGCCGGTACGTTCGTTTCTGCTCTTCTGCGGGTCTTTAAAGCTGAATTTCGCCGGCCATTCACGCGTGCGGCTGAATTAATGACGACTTTCGGCCTCGTCCAGGCTGGATTGAGCATTTTTATGCACATGGGCCGTGTCTGGCTGTCCTATTGGATGTTCCCATATCCAAACCAGCGTGGTTTGTGGCCGAATTTCCACTCTCCGTTAATGTGGGACTTCCTGGCCATCAATACTTACCTGTTGGCTTCTACCATGTACCTGTTCCTGCCCTTGATACCGGATGTAGCCATGGCACGTGACCGATCAACGGGTTGGCGCAAGAATCTATACCGAATATTATCACTGGGTTTTCGGGGCACTGAAGGTGAATGGACCCACCTGCGGCATGCCATGAATATCTTTGCTTTTGCTATCTTGCCGGTGATGTTTTCTGTGCATACCATCGTCTCGTGGGATTTTGCCGTGGCGACCCGCCCTGGCTGGTCTTCAACCATATTTGGCCCGTATTTTGTGATTGGCGCCCTGCACTCCGGTATTGCGGCCGTGGCGATGGTGCTGATCGTGATACGGGCAATAATGAAGAACATGAAATACTTTATCCGTCCGGAGCATTTTGATGCCTTGGGGAAATTGATGTTGATCGTTTCAATGGCCTGGGCTTATTTCTTTTTCAATGATTACATGGTGCAGTGGTATGGTGGAGATAAATGGACCGACCAGTTGCTGCATTTCCATGAAGCCGGCCTGTTGGGATGGATGTGGTTGGGGATGTTGATCTTAAATATTGCCATTCCTTGGCTGACTCTCTGGAACAAAAAAATTCGTTCCAATCCATGGATATTATTCATTGTAGGCTTGTTGATCAATGTTGGAATGTGGTTCGAACGCTACATTATCATTCCAATTTCCCTGACGGTTAACCGCATGCCGTTTACCTGGCGCGAGTATGTCCCCGGGATCGAGGTCCTCTTGACAATCGGTACCTTCGCATTTTTTATCTTGCTCTACATGATGGCGACCAAGCTGATCCCGATTGTACCGGTCTGGGAAGTGCAGGAAGGCCAGATGGCCCATTCTCTGCGCAGGTTTGGACGGGAGACCGTCATCTCTGTTAGTGAATTGGAATAGGAGGTGGAGCATGACTGAGACGACCACCCTGCTGGCTGTTTTCCCGGACCTTGAACCGGCAGCAGATGGGATTGAACAACTGCGTTCGTTGGGCGTAGCGGATGAGAATATGAATGTTATTGCCGGTATCCCGGTGACTGAGGCCATGCTCGGTCGTCCACGCCAGTGGAGCAATGTACCCCGTCTGGCGGGAGGCGGGGCTGTAACCGGCTTTTTCATCGGATTATTCCTGGCAGTTGGTACCCCCAACCTTTATCCGATCCTGGTAGGGGGACAGCCGCTTATTCCGATTCCACCCAGCATTGTGGTTGTATTTGAAATGACTATGCTCGGAATGTTGATCGCAACCTTCTTGGGGGTTTTTCTGGACAGTTATTTCCCATCTTATTCGCCCAAGGAGTATGTTCCTGAGATCAGTGATGGGAAGATCGCTGTCCTGTTCAACTGCCCTGATAAAAAGCAGAAAGAGTTTGTCAAAGCGATGACAACTCTGGGGGCTGAGTCAGTCAAGCCAGCGGAGGTGCAGAAGCTATGAGCCTGAGCAAACGATTGTTATTTATGGGGATTGTAGCGGCTGCCCTGCTTGGACTCCTGGTGTTTTTTACTTACGATGTGATCAAAATTGACTGGCTCAGTTTTATGGAAGTCCAGGCCTCATACCGGCCGATGGAAAATCCCCTGCCGGTTCCGGCGCGATCCATCCCTGTGGAAGGCGCTGCTTATGTCCCCGGCATGGGAGCCCCGGTAAATCCGGTTGACGCCGACGATATTTCGGCGGCGCGCGGCGCCCAGCTTTTTAGCATTCACTGTGCCATATGTCATGGGGTGGAAGGCCGGGGAGATGGCGTGATCGCACCTTATTTACAGAATATCAAGCCTGCAAATCTATCCAGCAGCGCCACCCAGACAAAAAGTGATGGTGCTCTCTTCCTGGTAATCAGTAGTGGTGTGGCCCAGGCCATGCCGCCTATGAATGAGAACCTGGATGTGCGCGAGCGCTGGGATGTAGTGAACTTTTTACGTACGCTGGCGGTTGAGGAGTAGGCGCGTATGGATGATCTTCGAAAAATTGTTTATGGCCTGCTGGCGGTTTTCCTGGTGGGTGTCCTGGTTTGGATCGGTTTCTTATTCTTTGTCAGCTGTGATGGTTCACTGGATTGTGAAAAAAGAGATTTGGCTGTTGTACGCACACCGATTCCAACCCTGATACCGGCAACCCTGCCTGCTGCCGGCGGGGTCGGAGAATTTGTCTCCGCTTCTGCACCCAAATGCCAGGTGACGGCGGTTGATTTGCTGGCGGTCTGGATCGAAGCCGGTTATCCTGAGAACGAACCGGTTGTTTTTACAGATGCCAGAGGTCGGGAGTGTTCTGCCCTTTTCACCACAGATATTCAGCCGTTATTTGTTGAATCAAATCTATGGTACAGTGGTGCGTTAGCCTGTACAACCTGCCATAATGCTTCCCTGTCAGACACATCTGCCCAGATGGACCTGGGCAGTTACAATGGAATCCTGGCGGGGTCCCGCCGGCCTTCGGCAGACGAAAGCGGCAATGATATTCTGGGTGGAGGAGATTGGAAAGGCTCAAAACTTTATGAGGTCCTGATCGCCAGGCAGGGTGAACCGCTGGCAATGCCCTTGGGGCGTTCGGTCGACTATGATGCGACCGCTACAATCGTATTCGCGGGTATCGAGATCGACAACCCTTCAGAATAAGACCTGTTTTATGGAATGAAAAGAGAGCGGTGCGAAATGCCGCTCTCTTTTACGAATGTACGAATACTATTTAGTTTTGGTCTTTGTCTTTAGGTTCCTGTCCCAGTACGTAGATCAGCACCAGGCCCAGGCCAAAGAAAGTCGGGAGCAAGCCCACCAGCATTAAAGCGCTGTGGTAACCGCCGACTGGGATGATTCCAATCAGGATCGCGATCCCAATACTCGCCAGGATGATACCCCAGTGCATGGCGCCTTTGCTGTTCCCGTTTTTGCGTTCGGGTTGTGGTCGTACCAAACCTTTCTCAGCCAGTGCCATGGTTTCCTTATATTGGATGTACCTCATGATCAGGATAAACCCAAATACCAGCAGCGTAATAATGGCGATAGACGCACCAGTAACGATTCCTTCTTCCATGGTTGATCTCCTTTCTATTCCTGTTCTTCAAATATTTTAATGCGGATGTCTCCGCTGTTGGTTTCTACTCTGATCTTTTCACCGCCACCGTTGATCTTACCAATCCAGTGTTCCTTATCCATTTCGCCGGTGATGGTAACTTCGAGTTCAGATTTTACACTGCCATAATCAGTTCTGAAATCAAAATTGAGAGCTGTGTCCGCTGGAATGGTCATGGTGATTTCACCATAATCGGAATAAACCATGTGCGGCCCTTTTCCAAGAGAGCCGGAGAACTCAATCCCGCCGCTGTTTGTATTGAGGTCCAGAGTGACCTTGTTTGCATGGGAGACTTCAATGTCGCCGTATCCGGAAATCGCTTTCAAGTATCCTGAGACTCCATTTACAATAACGTTACCACTATTGGTGTCGAGTTCGTAAACCCGGGCAGCGACCTGCTCCAAATCAATCGTTCCGTAGTCACTATTTGCCTGCAGGCTATCGCTTACTTTCAAACCGCTCAGGGTAATATCACCGCTGTTGCTATTAATATTGACTGTCATCGCACTGCCAGATGTGAAATCTACATCCCCGTAGCCAGTTATAAGTGATATCCTTTCTCGGGCGCTGGTCTTTGTTACGTTAATTTCACCACTGCCTGAGCTCAGCAGAATATTCATGGCCTGAGCGTCATTTAAGTTCAGGCTGCCATAATTGGAGTTAAGTTCGATTTCTTTGGAGGATTTCACACTGTTCGCTTCGATTTTTCCACTGTTGGTGCAGACTTTTATGTCGCCTTCCACGTTTTCAAGCTCAATATCGCCGTAGCCGCTGTTAACATCGATATCACCGTTGATATCCCGCAGCACCAATTCCCCTGAGCCAGTATCGACCGTTACAGATGTTTCCATAGGAACATACACTGTGAAGTCAATACTGTCGGATTGCCCTAAACCGGCACCGATGTGCACGTTCTGGTGCTTGAAAGAAACCGTTATTTTGTTTCCATTTTGGTTCACATTGTAGCCCAGGTCTTCCAGGTCGGTTTGGGCTGATTCAAGATTCCGGTTCCAGGCCACCATATGTGCCATAATGACCACTTCATCCTCATTCCCCTGTTCAATGCTGACATCGCCGTAGTTTGTCTCAAGCAAAAGGTCAACTGCACCATCCACAGTCAACTTGCTTTCATCCGTTTTCTCAGCGCTGACAGTATCCATGCTGAAGAACTCTATGCGTGTTCCTGCGGTCTGAATCTGTTCTATTCCTTGCCAGGATGCATACACAATTGCTCCTAAGAGGGTCAGCAGTGTTACAATGAGAATACCCGCGATCAAATTCCTGTTTTTCATAGTATATTTCTCCTGCTTTATCGGATCTCTACTAACTATGACAGAAAATCGAATAAAAAGTTTCAATTTTCTGAAAATTCTGGCAGTAGCATGAAACATTTCCCTTTTTTACCGGTCTAACTATTTGAATATGCACATGGAAGCTAATGAGAAGCAACTTGTTAAACTGGCAAAAGCCGGGGATACAAAAGCATTTGGTTCCCTGGTTGAGCTTCACCAACGCTATGTCTACAACCTGGCATTGCGCGTGGTTGCCAATCCTCAGGAAGCCGAAGACCTGGCCCAGGAGGCCCTGGTACGTGCCTGGATAGCTTTACCAAATTTCCGTGAACAGGCCCAGTTCCGTACCTGGTTGTACCGCATTGTCGCCAATCTTTGTTTCAATCGCTTGCCGGGACTGCGGCGGGAGCTTAATGATTTGGGGGACGAATACTTGGAAGACTGGTCTGATCTGAATGCGGCACAGGATGATCCGGCTGCAATCACCGAGGCGAATGATCTGAAAGACTTTCTGTATTATGAGATCGACAAGCTGCCTGAGCAATACCGCTTGCTGGTAAGCCTGCGGTACCAACAGGAATTATCCTATGATGAGATTTCATCTGTTTTGAACTTACCGCTTGGAACGGTAAAAACAGGTCTGTTTCGTGCCAAGGAACGCTTGAGAAGTACACTGGCCGCGAAAGCCAATGTTCTGGAAGAGATAGTGGTATGAAAGAAAAATTCGAACGATCTATTGTAGAAAATGCCCTGCGGTCTTACCCTTTGGCAGAAACGCCCCCGGATCTGCCCAGGTTGGTGCTGCAGCGCATTCAAAAAATGCCTCGTCAGGCAACTTTCCGTTTGTTCTGGTTGGATTGGGCTCTGGGTATATTCTTGGCGGCGGTGCTTTCTTTTGGTGTGCTGGCTCTCCGGCATGTTCCTCCTGTGTTGCAGAACCAGCTGTACATTCACTGGCTGCAGTTCTGGCAGAAAATCCGGTTGGCCCGGATTAACGAGAGCTTTGTTCTGGCGGCCTTCTGTGGCTTCCTGATTGTCATGGTCTGGCTAATATGGGCGAACCGGCCTGAACAAAGGAAACTTCGTTGATCGTTGGCTGCTTCTGAAAAAAAACAGACAAAGGCCTCCTG
This sequence comes from Anaerolineales bacterium, assembly GCA_016927315.1. Classification (GTDB taxonomy): domain Bacteria; phylum Chloroflexota; class Anaerolineae; order Anaerolineales; family Villigracilaceae; genus JAFGMV01. The sequence goes on from JAFGMV010000018.1 coordinate 40,970, forward strand.
CTGGAATGAAGAAGCAGGAGGCCTTTGCGATACAGTTTATGCAAACCGTTCTAAACTACAAAAAAACTCCAACAAGATGGCTCGAGAAGCGGGATTCGCATTGTCCGCGAATGGGGGACCCCGCGAAACCTTTCAGGGTATCGAATACATCGTAAGCACCCTGGTGGGTGTGCTGCGCGAGGGTGCACACATTCCTCTTTACAAAAAAGCCCTCCAAAAGAAGGGCTCCAAAGGCGGAGAGGGCGGGATTCGAACCCGCGAACCCTTTCAGGTTACACACATTCCAGGCGTGCGCGCTAGGCCAGACTACGCGACCTCTCCGTTTGTTAGCGGGCGCTATTATACCATGTGTTAATATTTTAGGGGCAGCCGCATTGAGATTTTCAACCCTGCACCTGGTTTATTTTCTGCCCGGATCTGTCCGCTGTGAGCCTGGACAATTGATTTGGCAATTGCCAGGCCCAGGCCAGATCCACCCTGGTCGCGGTGACGGGAAGGGTCTGTACGGTAGAAGCGGTCAAAAAGATATTCCAGGTTTTCCGGTTCTACACCCGGTCCGCAGTCCAGCGTGGTGATTTCGAGCCAGTTTTCAATTACTTGCGCCGAAATGGTGATCAGGCCATTTTCCGGGGTGTATTTCAAGGCGTTTTCCAGGATATTGGTCAGCACCTGGACGATACGGATGGGATCAACCACTATTTCAGGCAGGTTGGGAGAAACACTCAGGTTGAGGGAGAGTTTTTTTTGTTGAAGTTTGAAACCGAAAATATTGGTAACCTCATCCAGTATTTTTTTTATCGAAACGGATTGCGGTTCCAGGCGCAGTTCACCTGCATCAGCCAGGGAAAGTGTGCGCAGATCCTCGATCAGGTGATCCAGCCGGCTGGCTTCCTCACGGATGATCTCGAAGTTCTCCTTTGATGGTTTCAGGACCCCGTCGTGGACGCCGTCAGCATGTCCCAAAATGATACTCAACGGTGTGCGCAGTTCATGGGCCACATCTGCAGTCATCTGGCGGCGGGCATTGATCGAACGCTCCAGGCTGGTGCTCATCTTGTTGAATGAAACCGCCAGTTCGCCCAATTCATCCTTTGAGCGGACCGGGACTTCCAGCGACAGATTCCCGCTCGAGACAGCCCGGGTTGCCTCTGTAAGTTCCCGGATCGGGCGGGTCAGTGTTCGGGAGAGAACGATCCCGAGCAGCAGCGCCAGAAGTGAGGTGCCGATTGCGCTGAAGAGCAGTGCCTTGTTAATGCTGCTGATAAAATGCGTTTCAGCCGGGTTGGGAAGCGTTTTTTGATCCGATCGGGGAGTAAACAGGATGGTTCCGACAACAAGATTATCTGCTTCAATTGGCAGGCCTTCTTCCAGTTTAGAGGCCGGGATCATTTCTCCAATTTCGTAGCTGGCGCCAGAACGCACGATCAATCCGGTTTCATCGGCCAAGGCGAATGGGGGCTTTCTTTCTTCCCTCGGTTCATTCCAGGGCATAATGGATAGATTGGCATCCTGGATCCCTTCCCATGAATCATTACTTTCATAATATTGTGAGAAAACCACGGTTATATCATTTTGATTCTGGTTTTCAAGGAAACGATTGAATTCCTGGTTCGTGATCCATCGTATGAATAATACGATCGAGGCGACGCTGGCGGCGGTCACTACCAGGAACGAGATGACGAGTTTCAGGCTGATCGATCTCATACTGGTTACTTGCTTTTAAAACGGTATCCCACACCGTAGACAGTCTCGATGTAACGCGGTGAACGCGGGTCCGGTTCGAGTTTTGATCGCAAGTTCTTGATATGTGTATCAATCGTACGTTCATACCCTTCATAACGAATACCCTGCAAGATATCAAGCAGGTCAAGACGGGAGTAGACCCGTCCGGGTCTGGCGATCAGCGCTGAGAGCAGATCGAACTCGGACGGGGTCAGGTTTACCGGCTGCCCGGATACTTTTACGGAATGGTTCTCCCGGTCGATTTCGATATCTGCAGCCCGTAGTACTTTGGCGTCCGGGTTCACTTTCTCCATCCGCCGCAGCACAGCTCGTACGCGTGCCATCAATTCACGCGGCCGGAAAGGCTTGGTGACAAAGTCATCTGCACCAAGTTCCAGGCCAATTACTTTCTCTTCATCATCGACCCTGGCTGTCAGCAAGATAATGGCCGTGTCTTTCTCTTTGTGGTGCTGGCGCATGAATTCGTACCCATCCATTTCGGGCATCATGATATCGAGAATGATAAGATCCGGGTTTTCTTTCCTGGCAGCTTCCAGCGCCGCCCGGCCGTTGTGGGCAGTGACCACGCGATATCCATCCTGGACCAGGTAGCTTTCGACAACCGATACCAGGCGCTTCTCATCATCGACAACCAGGATAGTTTTTGTCATGCGCATAATCCTTTTTTCACGCTTCTAAAGCAGTATAACAAAATTCGTACCCGCCGGGATCATTACTTCAGATGATGGTCCCGGCTTGAAATTTCTGATTATTTGGATTCCAACAGGGTGATGACAGCTTCGATCAATGGCGCTGGAACCATCATGGTTCTACCAGAGTTCTGCCGGCTCGCCTGGGCCGTAGCGATCTGTTCGGGGTTGAGCCCTTGTTCACCGCCGAAACCCGATCCTCCGCCGCCGCCAGGACCGGGACCTCCACCCGGCATACCGCCTTCGGGCATTTCTCTGCTGTTTTGGTCCATACCTCCAAAACCGGCTTGCCCCATGACGCTCCGCATATCTTCAAAGCCAAGGTCCATCCCGGCGATGCTTTTTAGTTGTTCCGGTGTCAGCGCTTCTTGAATTTGTTCGATGACTGCTTCGATTTCTTCATTTGCGGCCGTATCACTGGTACCCAGGCTCTGAAACACTTTCCAGAGCGTGACCAATTCCGCGGCTTGCTCGCTGGTTATCGCCTGGTCTGTTTCTTCCAGTTTTAGGGTGCCAATAGCCAGGCGCGTGGCCATCGGCATTTCGAAATCCTGAGACTGCCAGCTGCCCTGCGTATCTTGGGCTGTCTTCTCAGCGCCGGCGCTGCCGCAGGCGCTGAGCGCCAGGGAGAAGACCACCAGCATAATGAGCAGGGTTGTGTTTTTCATTAGGATTACCTCTTTCGGGTTATGTAGTAGGTTCTGCCGTTGCTGTTCAAATTTTCAACCTCTGCGCTGATTGGCAGATTATTATTCATACCGCAGGGCGTCGATTGGATCCAGTTGGGCCGCCTGGTTGGCCGGGTAGTAACCAAAAAAAGCGCCGACAATTGCCGCTGACCCGAAGGCCAGCAGGATGGAGTGAACCATGATGACGGTGCGCATTCCACTGAAAGCACTGAAGATGTATGCTCCACCCACGCCGAGCACTATCCCGATCAGGCCGCCGACGATGCTTAGCAGCAGGGCCTCCGTCAGAAACTGGATGCGGATATCGTTAGGGGTGGCGCCGACAGCCTGGCGAATACCGATTTCACGCGTCCGTTCCGTTACGCTGACCAGCATAATGTTCATGATGCCGATCCCGCCCACGATCAGCGAAACCCCGGCGACCCAGGCCAGCAGGGAGCGGAATGCCGCTGTAGTTGATTCTTGTGTCTCGATAATGTCCTGCTGTGTAGTGACCGTGAAGTCGGCTTCTTCCAGGCTGACTCCATGCCGTTTGGCCAGCAGCAGTTCTATTTGCGTGATGACGCTGTCCAGGTTGGCATCTTCATCCAGTTCTACATAGATCATCCGGACACTATCTCCCATGATGCGGGCGAAAAAGGAAGGGGTGAATTTTTGGAAGACAACACTGATTGGCAGGTAAACCCGGGAATCATAATCCGTGTTCCCGACCATACCCTTTTCTTTCAGTACACCGATCACGGTTAGTTTGGTACTGCCGACTGTAATATACTTGCCGATTGGGCTTTCATTGTTAAATAGTTCTTTGGCCAGGCTGGAGCCGAGTACGGCAACTTTTTGTTTACGTTCGATTTCCAGGTCATAAAAGTATCGCCCTTCGGCGATGTCTATGTCGCGGACTGAAGGAAAGCCTGTGGTGGTGCCCAGGATCTCGACCTCCTCCAATGTGACATCGCCGACCCGGACAGTTTCGGATGAGTACTGTTCGACGACCACTGCTGTCACACCCTCGACCTCATCCTGGATAGCGGTTGAGTCGTCGAAGACCAGTCCGCCGCTCTGTGGCCCCTGTCCCGGGCGGCCGCGTGTAAAGCTGGATTGAACAAAGACCAGGTTGGACCCCAGGCTGGTGATTTGTTCCTGGATGGCGGCTTCGGTGCCGGCGCTGATCCCTACCATGATGATCACGGCTGCTACACCGATGATAATGCCCAACATGGTCAGGAAGGAACGGATTTTGTTTTTTGCAATCGCTTCCCAGGCGATACGAATTGCTTCGATTGGTTTCATTTCTCCACCTTTTCCTTGCCGGGTTTCTTTTTCCCATTCTTGACGACCGTTTCAACGCGCCCGTCCAGAAGGTGGATGGTCCGTTGGGTGTGGGCGGATATTTCTGAGTCATGGGTAACCATAACAATGGTGGCCCCTTCCTGGTGAAGTCTGTGCAAGAGAGTCATGATCTCCTCACCGGATTGGCTGTCCAGGTTGCCGGTTGGTTCGTCGGCGATCAACAGTACGGGGTCGTTGACCAGCGCCCGGGCAATGGCCACACGCTGCTGCTGCCCACCGGACAGTTCATGGGGTTGGTGGTGGGCGCGTTCTCCCAACCCGACATGCTCAAGGATGCGGCTGGCTTTCTCGTCAGATTCTTCCGGCGTAAATTCCTTGGTGCGGTCATAGACCATCGGCAGGGTGACGTTCCGCAGGGCGGTGGTGCGGGTCAGCAGGTTGTACGACTGGAAGATGAACCCCAGCTTCCGGTTGCGGATGGCGGCCAGTTCGACCTTGTTCAACCGGCTGACATCTTCCCCGTCCAGGAGGTATTGTCCGCTGGTAGGCCGGGATAAACACCCCAGGATATGCATCAGGGTGCTTTTCCCCGAGCCGGAGGGCCCCATGATGGCGACAAACTCACCTTCTTCGATGTCGATGCTAACGCCGTCCAGCGCTGCAACACTGACCTCGCCCATACCGTATATTTTCCTGATATCGATTGTTTCAATAATCTTGCGTGCACTCATCATTCCGTCTCCACAATGCCGGTGCTGATGATTTCACCCGGCTCCAGACCGGAGAGCACTTCGGCGTACAGCAGGTCCCGGATACCGATTTCAACTACCCGCATTTTTGGTTCGCCATCTTCGATGACAAAGACGGCGTATTCACCCTGCGAGAATTCCCGTAATGCCTCGACGGGAACCAGGACGGCATTCTCTGCCCGCCCGCCGATCACATCGACGGCTGCACCGGTCCCCAGGGGCAGGTTGAAGTGCTCTCCGGGGTTGTCCAGTTTAACCACGGCGCGTACCAGGGAGGTTTCCGATTCGGTGTACAAACCAGGATCGATCTGGACGACGTTGCCGGTAAAGGGCGTATCTGGCAGAACGTCGAAGGTGATTTCGACATCATAGTCCAGGTCAATGTTGACCCAGTCTTCCACATCCAGGAAGATTTCCAGGTAGGGCTGCTCCAGGTTGGCAATGGTGATAATGACACTGTTGCTGCTGACCGTATCACCCACGCGGGTGTCAATGGACATCACGGTCCCCGCAATCGGGGTGTGCAGCTGGGCGCCGTTCAGGGTGTCTTCGGCGGCTTCGAGTTCCAGTAGGGCGTTCTCCAGTGCCGCCAGGTCTGTGCCGGTGGCATCTTCCGGGATCTCGCCGGTTGTCAGGGCTTCATAAAGATAGGTGTACTCTGTCAGGGTGGCCCGGGCGGCATCGACGGCCGCATGGGCTTCCAGGATCTCGATCTCATTGGGCTGGTTGACGGTTTTTGTCACCCGGCGTGTGGCCCTGTCCATAGACTTCTCTGTGAAGTTGTTAGGGACGTAGTTGTTCTCCCATTCCTGCCAGGCGCTGGAGAGACTATGGTTTGCAGCGTCCAGGGCGGTCTCGGCCTCGGCAATTGCCTCCGCCTTGCCCGCTGCCCGGGCGTCTTCCAGGGCCTGTTTGGCTGCGGTAACCTTCTGTTCCCAGTTGTAAACATTGGGGCTGATCAACCACTGCAGTGAAGAGATCGATTCATTGAGGGAGGTTTGCGCCGCGGCCATGTTCTGTTGGGCCGTTGCAATAGCGGCGTCCGAGGTCAGTTCTGCTGCGGCGCGTTTGGCCTGGATGTGTTTGATCCGGGCGTCGCTGTCATCGATCTTTGCCAGCAGGTCTCCGGCTTCGACCTGGTCCCCGATGGCCACGTTAAGTTCGGTAACCCGGCCGCTGCTCTTAAAGGCCAGGTTGACTTCATCCGAGGCGATCAGCGTCCCGGTTCCACTGGCGTAGATCACCAGGTCATCCTGCCGTACAACGGCGGTTCGCATTTCCGGTTCAGTGACTGCCGTTTTCTGTCCAGAAGCCGCAGATCGGAAAAACGCGATAGCGCCAACGGCGGCAAGCACGACCACCGCGGACAGCAGGAGCCAGCGGATGGTTTTGGGGTTTCGGAACGACCAGGCTGGGAGCCGGTTCATTTTCTGTGTTTGGTTTGGTTTGTCGGACATGAGTATTGATCCTTCTTTTGTCGATAGGATGATGGCTGTTCAATCATTGCTCTGGGGCAGGTCAATATTGTCCAGGATGACCATATCTCCCTGCTGGAGCCCGGAAGTAATTTCTGCATACAGGTTGTTCTGGATGCCGGTCTGGATCACCGTTTTTGTAGGCTGCCCGTCCTTGAACAGGTAGACGAAACTGTTACCGTAGTCGTCCTGGTGCAGCGCTTCCACTGGGACCAGCAGGGCGTTCTCCACCTGCCCTCCGGAGACTTCTACTTCGGCGTAGATCCCGATCGGCAGGTTGAAATTCCCACCGGTGTTGTCGAGCCTGGCGATGGCCCGCACATAGGCGCTGGAAAAGGAGGTGTAAAGTTTGGGGTCCTTTTCTATGACCATACCGGTGAAGACCCGGCCGGGCAGCAGATCGAAGCGGGCCTGGACAGCGTAGCCCGTTTCAACGCTGCCCCAATAGGTTTCATCCAGGTAAAGTTCCAGGTACGGTTCACTGATATCGGCGATGGTGATGATCGTTGTCCCGTTTTCGGCGGCGTCGCCGACAATGGCGTTGACTGCCATGACGGTCCCGTCAAAGGGTGCGTAAATGCGGTTCCCATCCCAGGTCTTCTGGGCTGCCTCCAGCGTAAAGCGTGCATTTTCCAGGGCAGACAGGCCCGAGCCGGTAGCATCTTCCGGGATCTCTTCCCCGGTCAGGGTTTTATAAAGAGAAACGGCTTCGTTGTATACGGTCTCAGCCTGGATGATGGCGCCGCGCGCCTCCAGGATTTGTGCTTCGGTGGGAGTGTTGAGATACTTTTTCCCGGTGGAACGGTCTGTGAAGTTTTCAGGCAGATAATATTCTTCCCACGATTCCCAGGCGCCGGTCAGGCTGTCTTGGGCGTAGTCGAGTTTGTACCGGGCTTCTTCATAGGCCAGCTGCAGTTCTTCATCCTCGGGGGTTTTCTCGGCCTCGGCCCGGGCTTCTGCCGCTTTCTGCTCCGCGCTGGCAACCAATTTTTCCCAGTAGTAAACGTTCGGGCTGATCAGGTATTCCAGGGTTTCCTGGGCTGTTTTCAGTTCATCCCAGGCGGCTGCCATATCCTGTTTTGCGGCGGCGATGGCTGTTACCGAGGTCAGCTCTTTCAATTCCCGGTTGGCCTGGATATATTGGATCTTTGCAGCGGTGCTCTTGATCTCGGCCAGCAGGTCGCCAGACTGGACCGTATCGCCGACCCTGACGTTGATGCCGGTAATGATCCCTTCGGAAGCGAAAGACAGGTTCTCTTCATCGGCCGGGATCAGGGCGCCGTCGCCGCTGGCCGTTACGCTCAGGGTTCCCCTGCGGACCGGCTGCATCTGCCAGGCCGGGGTTTGTGTTTCCTCCACCGCTTTTTGTTTGGCGAGCTGTCTGACGGCAAGAATACCGCCGGTGAGAACTACAACCAGGAGGATCAGGCCGGTGATCCACGTTCCCCTGGATGGTTGCAGGAGTTTCAGCTTCTTGAACATAAAGATTTCCTTTCCGCGAGGTTGGCTCGGTCAATGTGCTTTGATCGCTTTCCCAGTATAAGCACAGGATATAAAGAACCTGTCGTAAGGTTGTGAAGGAATTGTGTGGATGCGGCTTCTCCCGGCTGTTACTGCCCGGCGTGCGTTGGCCGCGGCGCCCTCGAACACGGCTTGCGGGGTTTCCCAAAAGTGGCAGCCCTCCCAAGAGGAGGGCTGCCTTGTTGATGTGACCGGGATTATCCCTGGTTGGGCGAGATTGGAGACTCGACTTCTTTCTCAACCGTGCTGATGGTGGCGCCCCCGGGCAGGTCGCTGGCCGTGACGACCACGCGGACGGTTGCCCTGTACGGGGCCTGGGTCAGGGCGGAATACACCCAGCGCCCGCTGCCAGCCGGTTCTTCCGTTGCCAGACCGTTCTCCATTAGCTGGTCATTCTCATCTCTCAGGCTGACCTGCACCTGGTTGACGGCAACGTTGTCGTGTGCGTACACAACGATCTCTTCCCCGACGTTGCCGTTATAGGCCTGCAGGTCGATCTCATCGATCTCCGGAGCATGGAAGTAATCGGCGACCGTCAGGGCGAAGACCGGCAGGCCTTTCTCCGCGGCGGCCTGTTCGTAGAGCGAGTGCAGCTGGCTGTCTGCCAGCGCCAGCTTGCCATACAGCGCTGCCTGGCGGAAGAGCTCGCGTTGGGCCAGTTGGGCCGGGCTCGGTTCGATGTTGCTCAGGTCGGGTTTGCGTGCGACGATCACCCGTCCCCGGTAACGTTTGAAGACCAGGTCTCCAATGTTGCCGCGCATTTGCAAGAATACAGGATTCAGTTTTACGTTTGCCATTGTTTATCTCCTTTTTTGGCGAAAAGAATTGGTGGAGCACGATCTGTACGGGATCGCTGCGCTGCCCGTTGCAGCGCCAGGCGGATCGTTCCGCGGGGTCGCCGCCCTTTCGACCCCTGTTATAGCCGCATAAGACTCTCAAAAACTATCAAAGACTATCAAAAACTATCAGGTTTTAAATCCTCTGCGCAGAGGATTTAAAAAATCACCCCCTCAGGCTGTTTCAGACTGCCGAACGGGTTGTTTTGTTCGGCAGTCCGGCAGTTGAATGGAAACCCCAAACTGGGGCAGCAGCCAGCCAAATCTAAAATTTCATGGCGCCATACAGGGATGCTTACTCAAGTTACAGAGTGCTGCGAAAATATCTGAACTGAAATTCTGGTGTTTGAAGGAGCTTTATTGGATCCAGGTTTAGATATTTATGCAAGAAGCAGTAGGTGCAGTAGGTGCACATTGACAGCCCTCCCCTTTAGGGTATAATACCCCCCGCAAGGCCGACTAGCTCAATTTGGCAGAGCAACTGACTCTTAATCAGTGGGTTCCGGGTTCGAGTCCCGGGTCGGTCATACCAAAATACCGCCATTCATGGCGGTATTTGTTGTTTTTTTGGGTTGTATGAGGTATCGTTATACCGGCGCTCTCGAAAAAAAATAGTTTTACAGTTAATCTACTTTGCTGTTAATCGGTGGGTGGCGTTTTCACATCTCGTGTTCATTCTTCTGTAATGCATAATCGTGCGTATAACATTTTAGCTTTAATTAGACCTGACCATCCTCAAACTCTCTTCTGCGGCTTCTCGTACTTCCTTATCGCTGTCATTTAAAGCTCGCATGAGTGGTTTTTCTGCACGTGAATCTCCGATTTCTCCGAGACCAATAGCTGCCTCACACCGAACACCAGGATCTTTATCCTTTAGGCTTTGAATGAGTGGTTCAACTACATTTTTATTTCCTGCTTCAACTCCCATTTCAGTAAGTACGAGTATTGTTTGTGACCTTGCTTTCTCATATGAAAAAGAAAGCCGCGAAACTCGGCTACCAACTCGTACCCCGTGTTGATGGGGCACTCATTCCGGCTTGAACGCCGGGTGATGAGAAAAAGAAAGGCGTCCTCGCCTGGATCCCGAAGGACATCGGGACGGTGGAACGCCTGCTTTGCATTTAATCGGTTACGAAAAAAACATGTACTTTTTCAAGTTTGTCTTGATTTTCCACGGCTCAGTTCGCTATGACAGAGTTCGGTTGTCCCTTTATGATGGGGGTTTCTGAGAACGCTGTGTGTGCGACCTGTTCGCTCGAAACCACTCGCAAGAGTGGGGGCTGAGCGGCGAAAGTCGCTTGACTTTCGTAACTGCATATCTATGCAGGTCAATGATACCGTAAAAAGGAGGTCGGTATCACAACAACTCCTGCCTCCTTGGTGAACGGGAGACAGCCCCTTCCCTCGGCGTGCGCCTGGTAAACGCGGGTCGAAAGCGGGAAGAAAAGCCAGAAAAGTCAAACCGGATGACCGGACTGGTCGGGAAGGCGACTATGGATAAGACAACTAAAGATGCATTGAGGTGTCGTAATTCTCAACTAGCCAAAGCCGGATGACAGGCTGGACCCAAAATGGGGAAGGTCTCAAGGTCTATCGGGCACAATGCCGATGGGCGTTCACTTGTAAAGAGACCCGGCATAAAGCATCGTCCTAACGTCGCGCGAAATGGATGTGCGGAACAGAGTAACCCGTTTGACGCTCTCCAGAAATGGAGCAGGTGACCAACCGCAAGCCCAAACGGGAGAGATTGCCCAAGAAGCTAAAGCCCCAGGGAAAGCCAGGGGATACGCAGACGTGGGCACGGAATACAGGAAGGTAAAGGTACTGGCAGATGTCAGGTCTTATGGCAGGCGAGCCAACAACTCGCACTGAAGACTGGAAGACGCTCCCGTGGAAGAAATTCCAGCGGAATGTATTCCGCATCCAAAAGCGCATTTACCAAGCCCAAACTCGTGGCGACTTCAAGCGTGTTCGCGGGCTGCAACGGCTGCTGCTTCGCTCTTATTCAGCACGATGCCTGGCCGTGAGGCAGGTATCGCAAGACAACAAGGGGAAGAAAACCCCTGGTGTGGATGGGCTTGCCCGTCTAACACCCCCGCAACGGATGCAGATGGTGGAGAAGTTACGCACTTTCAGTAGCTCTCCGGCTCCCATTCGCAGGGTCTACATCCCAAAAGCCAGTAATCCAAACGAACGAAGGCCGCTCGGAATACCCATTATGTGTGACCGGGCCGAACAGGCCCTGGTCAAGCTGGCCCTTGAGCCAGAATGGGAGGCCCGCTTTGAACCCAATAGCTATGGTTTTAGGCCGGGCCGCAGTCCCCATGACGCCATAGAAGCCATCGTTAGCAACATCTGCCACAAACCCAAGCACGTGCTAGAGGCAGACATCGAAAAATGCTTCGACCGGATCGACCACCAAGCCCTATTAGCCAAACTCAACAGTTTACCAATCATCAACCGACAGGTGCGCGGCTGGCTGAAAGCGGATATCTTTGAAGATGGGGAAATCTCCCCGTCCGAAGCCGGTACACCGCAAGGGGGCATAGCTTCGCCTCTCCTCGCCAACATCGCACTGCACGGACTTGAAACCGCCATCTCTACTACCTACGGGAAAAAGCACCGGGTTGTGGTCATTCGCTTCGCAGACGATTTTGTCATCATCTGCGAAGACTTACCCACGCTCCGGGCCGCCCAAACCCTGGCCGAAAGCTGGTTGGCTTCAATGGGATTGGCCCTGAAAGCATCCAAAACTTACGTCACGCACACGCTCTACGAGCATGAAGGCCATATAGGTTTTGACTTTCTGGGCTTCACTGTACGTCAATTCCCGATGAGCAAACATCACAGCAAAAAAGGCTATAAGGTCATCGTCAAGCCAAGCAAGAGGGCACAAATGCGTCACCTGGAACAGGTGGAAAATCTCATTCAAACCCATCGCGGGAGTAACCAAACTGCGCTCATCGCCGCACTCAACCCGCGCATCCGGGGATGGACGAACTACCACCGCACATGCTCGGCGAAACGCACCTTCAATCGAATGGATCACCAGCTTTACTGGAAACTAACCAAGTGGGCCAAATGGCAAAACCCGCGCAAGAGCGACGCCTGGCGTAAACAACGTTACTGGCCGCGCAAGCGCAACCGTTTCGACTTCTCAGACGGGAAAGCCACCCTTGCCAAATACGCAGATACGCCAATCAAACGGCATGTCAAAGTGCAGGGAAGCAAAAGCCCCTTTGATGGGGATTGGGCCTACTGGATAGACCGATTAGGGAGAGATCTGTCCAAACCCAAACGGGTTGTAACATTGCTGAAAAGACAAGAAGGCCGCTGTATGCTTTGCGGACTGCACTTCATGTCAGAAGACCACCTCGAAGTTCACCACCGGGACGGCAACCACAACGACAACATGCCCGCCAACCTGGCCTTACTTCACTGTCACTGCCATGATGAAGTCCATCGGACAAAGTGCTCATGACAAGAGCCTGTTTTCTGAAGAGCCGGATGAGGTGAAAGTCTCATGTCCGGTTCGGGAGTGGCGGTGGGGCGGGTGACTGCCCCACCGACCATAATTAGCCCGCTTTTGTGTTCAAGCAAGTAACCCTTTTAGTTTAGCCCGTGTATATGCCGCAATTGTAAAGCCATCTGTGATTTTGGCGCTTGCTATCATTTCTTCTAATTCCTTTAATGAAACCCAAAGGATACTTTCAATTCCTTCTTCTTCAGATGGCTGACCAATGGATTTCAATTTAGCATAAAACAACTTCACTTTATTTGCTTCTAATCCAGTATTGTTGTAATAAAGTCCTAAATCAAACAAATTACTAATTTCTCCGCCAACTTCTTCAAACACTTCTATTTTTGCTTGTTCTTCTGCGGTAATTCCTGCTTGACCAAAACCTCTTGGTACTTCGTAACTCCAAGTGCGTATAGGATGGCGATATTGGTGCAGAATTAAATATTTACCATCTTTTTCGCATAACATCACAACACCTTGACCGCCATTTAAGTCTGCACGATTTATTACTCGAAAATAGCCGCCTACATGACCGCTAGGAAATTCAACAAGGTCTCGTAGAACAACTATATAAGGGTCGTTAAGAACTACTCCAATATCAGCCCATTCTGGAGGTTTTCCTTCGGATTGCAATTTTGCACGTCTATTCTGTTGCCATTCTTGAACACGACTGCCATCTTTAATTATTTTTATTGGCGCGTCTGTGTTCTCGAATAAATCAGAATGTTCTTTCATTATGTTTTCGTATTCCATGCGACCTCTATAAATTTAACTTTTAGATTGATTGGCTAAATCCTTAACTACAGGCGGGGTTTCTTTCTTGAACGCTTCTTCGGCTTTGCGAACCAATTGAATTAAAGATGCTTTAGTAACATTCGCTTCATAATTTACAATATCGAGACTGTACCCTAGTTGGCGGTCTACTTCGTCTCGACCAACAGGAATAAAGTCAACCAGCAAACTTACTGTGTATCCTAAAGCACTGTCTGGCAAATCTATTAACGCAGCAAGGGCGGCAGCGTAGAAATTGCCAGTCAAATTATGGGCAATCCAAACACCAGCAACTTTGATAGCCATTCTAACTATCATGTTATATTTTTTTTCAATAACAGGTAGGCGTTTTTGTTTGTAATACCAATCTGCAACTTGTGTATTATAGACTTCGAGTGCTTTTGTGAAGGCGTCCAAATGTTGTAAACTATCAAGCGGTTTCTCTAAAATCTCTCGCTGAATCTTGATATATTCTCCCCAACCAGGCAATAACCTTAACTCGTAAATATCCTGTATTTCCAAGTCTTTTAGATATGGCAAATTCAATGCCTGTTGTGTTCCTTCGACAAAAGTGTGACGAATATTGTTTGAAAGAATATCTATCATTTCATCTCCCTTCCCTACGCCTAAATCAACATCTACGGCTAAAGCGGAACGCATTGGCATTTCCGAAGGGGTGAACACATATCTTTTCAAACTATCTGCTAAATTTATGTTATATCGTAAATCAAATAATTTTTTCTTCTCGCAAACGAATGGAGATGTCGTTGGGTCAAGAAAATAACCTTGAGGTATTGAGTTCGGTATATCTTTTCTGCATACAAATTCTTGGTAAAAGTCGTTTCGTGTCGCAGTACCCTTTTTGTCAATTTGTGTAAGAACAACATCGTGTAATTGACGTTTCCATGTATTCAGTTCACTTGTTAATAAATCAACCTTTTCCCTTCTTTCTTTCGAATCTCTTCCTGGCAATAATCCGTCCGCTGTTTGTTTCAAAAGTGAAACTGGACGGGCTACAAACCCCAAAAAATATTCGTGAAATTTGTGCGTCATTAACTGGATTGCAGACTTGTTCTTATCATCATCAATGGCAAATCTGACGCAATTTATTTTATCTACGTCGCGCAAGAGAGATTTGAAAGTTCTAACGCCATCTTCATCTAAATCAAAATTTGGCTCGTCTTCTATATTTGATTTATCGTGAAGGTACGGAACAATTGTCCCATCCTTAATGAGTGTTATAAACGCTTGCCTATTGTTTTGATTGTCTTTTTCATCTTTATAAGAAGAATACAATACACGATTGTTCCACAGAAAGGCTCGATTTATAACAGTTTGCGGAGCGTAAACTAAAGCGCGATTTAACTCTGTTCTAGTTGCTTCAGTTCGACTGCTTTGTACCTGTTCATCAGAATATGGAGCATTTTTATCTACCATATAGGAGAATATATTGTCTGGCACAAATTGATTATCTAAACATTGTGGAATTACTGCTCCCGCTTCAAGTTTATCGGGGAGGATTATCGCTGTTTTTGTTGACATTTTATCTCCTTTGGGATTGGTGTTACTGATTTTTATACATCATAAATGCCATAATCGTGAACCAGTCTGTTATCTTTCCATTAAATATCCAATTTTCTAATTCATCAAAATCTATAAGTTCGATATGTTGTATGGCTTCTCCTGTTGGTTTACTCGGTTTTCCATTTTCCAACTTTGCATAATAAAAAAATGTCTCGCCATCTACGTCAGATATTTTTCCGATTTCCATCAAATCTTGTGGCAAAAGATTAATTTCTTCTTTTAATTCATCCATTACACTTTGTTCTGGAGTAAATCCTGGCTCTCCAAATCCTCTTGGAAACTCCCAATGCCAATTTCTGGTTTCGTGTCTAAAATGCTTTAGCAATAAGACTTTGTTTTCTTGCACAGCCATTATTACAACGTTTGTTCCGCCGTCAAGCGTCTTGCGATTCAATACTCGTAAATAACCGCCAATTTTTCCGTCTGGAAACTCAACCAAATCTCTTAACACCCAAAACCATGAATCTTCTGATAATACTCCAATATCAATCCATTCAGTTTTTTTTTCCAGATTCCTTATACTCCTTTTTTAATTTTGCCTGCAATGTTCTTATTTTTTCATGGTCTGTAATAATTTTGATAACGCCTTCTTCATCAGGATTGATAAATAATTGTGGGTGTTCTTTCATTAGATTGAAATATTTTGTAAATGAGGCCATGTCAATATTTCCATTGTTCACAATTTGCAAGGGGCGGGCTAACGGTTTATTCAGCCGCTGTGCGTTTTAGCCCCGAACCATTCCCCAGCCCAGGCCAAACTTGGCAAATCGCGCCGCGTACCCTCTGTCCGAAGCACAGTCGGCTGCAATTTGTGTTAGCCCGCTCTTTTCATAGGACACGATCATCGCTATTGCTTACTCAACCTTTGTCCAAAAGTCTGCCAATAATTCAGCCTGATCCAAAACTTTCGTAACCGATTCTGTGTACTCGCCGGTTGCTGGGTCATCAGGCGGATATTTGTATTTCCGCAAGATTCTTTTCACCAGCACCCGCAATTTGGCCTGGACGCTTTGTTTCAATTGCCAATCAATGGAGGTATTCTTGCGAACGCTTGCCACCAGTTCAAGGGCGATTTGTTTCAAAACATCATCCCCCAGAACGGCTTCGGCAGTGAGGTTATCGGCTAAGGCATCATAAAAAGCAAGTTCATCGAGGCGCAGGTTGAGTTTTTCGCCGCGCTGGTCGGCAGCGCGGATATCCTGGGCCATCTGGATGAGTTCTTCGATCAACCGGGCAGAATCAATCAATCCGCTCTGGTATCTTCGGATGGCTTCGGCGAGCATTTCGGAAAATTTGCGGCCCTGGACGAGATTGGTCTTTCCACGGGTTTTGATCTCATCATTGAGCAGTCGCTTGAGCAATTCGAGGGCGAGATTCTGGCGCGGCATGGCCTGGATTTCGGCGAGAAACTCATCGGAGAGGATGGAAATATCGGGGCGCTTGATCCCGGCGGCGTCGAAGATATCGACCACTTCTTCGGAGAGGATGGCATCGTTGATGACCTGGCGAATAGCGGTCTCTATTTCTTCGTTGGTACGGGTTTTGGTTTGCTCGTCGAACTTGGCAAAACGGGCTTTGATGGCCTGAAAGAAGGCGAGATCGTCGCGGATTCCGAAGGCTTTTTCGTGAGGTACAGCCAGGGCGAAGGCTTTTTGTAGCTGGATAACATTTTTCCTGAAGCGTTCTTTGCCGTTGCGAATCGCTTGCCCGTCTCGCTCCTCGGTCAGGTCGGCGATGTAGTTGGCTGCGTCGAGGATGAATTGTAATTTGTATTTGGGTTCTAAGGTGAAGTAGCGGCGGTAATCGAACCTTGCGAACATATCCACCACGATTTCGTACAATTCCTGCATTTTGGCAACGGCTTCTTCTTGATCGTGGTAGAGCCTGCCTTTGCCGCTGGCGGTGTAAATTGCCAGGGCTTCTTTCAAATCCTGGGCGATGCCGATGTAATCGACAATCAGACCGCCCACTTTATCTCCAAAAACGCGGTTGATACGGGCAATCGCTTGCATCAGGTTGTGCCCGTTCATGGGCTTGTCGATATACATGGTATGCAGGGGCGGCGCGTCGAAACCGGTGAGGAACATATCGCGCACGATCATCAATTGCAGGGGATCGGCGGGATCTTTGAGACGGTTGCCGATGGCCTGACGGCGGGCTTTGTTGCGGATGTGTTCCTGCCAATCGAGGGGATCGCTGGCGGAACCGGTCATGACGATTTTGATGAGGCCCTTATCGTCATCGGGGTGGTACCAGTCCGGGCGCAGGCGGATGATTTCTTGATGCAGGGCAACACAAATGCGGCGGCTCATGCAGACGATCATGCCTTTGCCGTCTGCCGCGCTCAGCCTTTGCTCGAAATGCCTGATCATATCTGCGGCCACCTGCTCCAGGCGGCCCTGGCTGCCAACCACGGCTTCCTTGCTCGTCCAGCGGGCGAAGCGTTTTTGGCGTTCGGTCAATTCATCGGATTCGGTAACTTCTTCGACACGCGCATCCAGAATTTGCTGGTCTTCCTCGGAAAGGCGGATTTTGGCCAGGCGGCTTTCGTAATAAATCGGGACGGTGGCCCCATCCTCGACGGATTGCTGGATGTCGTAGATATCGACATAATTGCCGAAGACGGCCACGGTATCGCGGTCGGCCTGTTCGATGGGGGTGCCGGAAAAGCCGATAAAGGTGGCATGTGGCAGGGCGTCGCGCATGTGGCGGGCAAAGCCGTCGATAAAATCGTACTGGCTGCGGTGGGCTTCATCGGCGATGACGACGAGATTGCGGCGCTCGCTCAACAAGGGATAGGCGGTCCCGGCCTCGGCAGGAAAGAATTTTTGGATGGTGGTAAAGACGATCCCACCGGAAGCGACGGCCAGGAGCTTTTTGAGTTCTTCGCGGTTGGCGGCCTGGACGGGGGTCTGGCGGAGCAACTGCTGGCAGTTGCTGAAGGTTTCGTAGAGCTGCTGGTCGAGGTCGTTACGGTCGGTGATGACCACCACAGTGGGATTATTCATCTGCCCGGCCAAGACCAGCTTGCCGGTATAAAAGACCATCGAGAGGCTTTTGCCGCTGCCCTGGGTGTGCCAGACCACCCCGGCGCGTTGATCGCCGGGCTGCTGGCCGGCGACCCCCGGGAGGCCGTAAACTTCCGGGGCTTCGGCAATGGTTCGACTACGCTCACCACTAGCCGCTCGGATAGTTGATTCTAAGGCGCGGTTGACAGCATAGTATTGATGGTAGGCGGCCAGCTTCTTTTGCGTCCCACTTTTGGCCTGTTCAAAGACGATGAAATGGCGGAGCACATCCAAAAGGGTAGACGGATTGAACAGGCCGAGAAGCATCGGTTCAAGTTCCGGCTCAGTCTTTGAATCGACAATGGTGAGGCCGTCGGCGGTTTTCCACTCCATGAAGCGGGGATACTCGCTGGTGAGTGCCCCGGCTTTGGCAAACCAGCCATCGCTGATGACCATAAAAGCGTTGTAGTGAAACAGGGAGGGGATTAATTGTTTATAGGTCTGAAGCTGGCGATAAGCGGCCTGGACATCGGTTTGTTCATCGGCAGGATTCTTAAGCTCGATAACAACTAACGGCAAACCGTTGACGAAGATGACGATATCGGGGCGTTTGTGGTTGTGGTTTTCGACCACGGCGAACTGGTTGACGGCCAGAAATTCGTTGTTTTCGGGATGATCCCAATCGATGAGCCAGACCTTATCCGTGCGGGATTTGCCCTCGCCCACTCCGAACTTGACATCGACGCCATCGGTGAGCAGGTGGTGGAAGGCCAGGTTATTTTCGAGCAAGGTGAGGGCGGGGACGCGCAGGGCGATGCGGTAGGCTTCGTCGCGGGCGGCGGGGGGAATACCAGGGTTGAGACGGTCGATGGCGGCGCGCAGGCGGGCCTGCAAGATGACTTCGGTGAGGGCGCGCTCGGCCTGGGGGCCATCGGCAAGATCGGGGCCGTAGAGAACGGCGTAACCATTCTCGGCGAGGGTATCGAGGGCGAGTTCTTCGATTTCGGATTCGTATAAAATCATCACGGCACCAATAGACTTACAAGTTCTGCATATTCTGAATCGAAACGTGAGTGGACTGCATCAAATGATGTTTCTTCCCGCATTTTTATAGGTTCGTACCAATATTTGTGTGCTTTCTTGCCTTTGAAAAAGCACAAATAAGTTTCATGTCCAGTAGTGTCGTTCATGAAGTGAATAAATGGCGATAGACTAAATATTTCAGCATCCCATTTCGCTAATATTACCGCTCCAGGATGCGTCAATACATAATTTAATTTATCTGGAGGAACATTGATGTTTTCATCATAATCTTTATTTAAATGATGCCCTCCGAAAGTCTCAAAACGGCAATGATCGGTATAGGAATCAAACCTTATAACCTGAATTTTTGCTAAAAACCGCAATTCGCTCAAGACTTTTTCAAAAAGTGGCTGCACGATTTTTAGTTCTTCATTTGCCTGCTCGGTAGTTGGAGTTGATGTATGAGAAAAATGATTGCGGTTATCCTGTAATTGATAAAGATAATCCAAGGCTGTTAAGCTGATTTCCTCTACCTTAAGTCCCAAAGAATTATTTACTGAAAATTTCACGATAGCCTTAGTGTTTTCAAGCCTTTGTTTTAATTCGTCTGTACGAATGACTCTTGAATTAAAGTGTAAATTTGGGTTGCCACTGTGGAAAACATTGGCGGTTTTTAGATTGATGGATTTGGCTCGCACTTCGCCAAAAGCCAGTGCGTTCAAAATGTTTATTGCGCCTTCCCAGGCATCTTTTAGATGGAGAAACTTCTTGACAGAATCATTCGCTCCTGGCCCTCGAACTGATAATCTGTAATTGTACGCAATTAAAGCTGGGAAGGCATCAAAAACTAATTGCTGGAGCTCATCAGATTGGCGCACCAAAAAATCAGTAAATGCAATTCGATAGGTTTCCCTTTTTAATTCAAATAGAACATAACTCGGAGTAAACTTCTCTCCATAAATAAATATATCTCCGATGTCATCATCAATTGATTGATTGAACTCAGGATTATCTGAATACTCTAATTCTTTCTCCTCGCTCATACTTCAATACTCCCGCTCATCAATTTTGGTAAAAGTATGTCGCGCAAAGAAGCAAGGGCAGAAGTCTGACGTTCAAACAGCAGAATATTTGTAAAAATCGGTTTAATTATCTCTTGAAATCTATTTAGTATCATATTATCCGGAAGGGTTACAACCAAACCATTCATGTTTTGCTGATTGATCTTTGGTTGAACCGCCCCAGTTACTACATGCCTTATATTTGTGTTACTTAGAAGAATATAAACATATTCGGTAGAAAACGGATTTCTGCCTTGTAGCACATGAGCATGATTGTTTACCCAAAATTTTCCAGAAACATATTGCAAAACAGGTTTGTCGTCATCCGTTACAACAGTTCCGTCTTCACCCATTAGCAAATAAACACCATCAAATAAATAGTCATCTACGTAATCTAAAATTGAAGTTGCGCCATAGTAGGGATAAATTCCTTTTCTCTCTTCACGCTCTCTACTTGATAAAGGAATACGTTTTCTATCAAAGTTATTGACAATATCTTCCAAAGTTCCCGCCCTCCACCCCTTCGGGATCAACCCCAACTCGCTCTCGACCATCTCACCGCTTGCGCCGGGGAAATTGAAATCCACAAACCACTCCTTGAAGATGGCCTGGGCGATGGCTTCGAGGGTCGCGTTGGTCTGGCGGTTGAGTTCGATTTTGTCATCGAGGGCGGAGAGTATCTCGACGATGCTGCGTTGGGTAGGGAGAGGGGGAAGGGAGATTTCTGTTTCTCTTAATCCTGAGCCAATAACCGTATTAAAAATAGCTCCATGTGCAATTTTCTGAAAGTATTCGTACAAATACTTTATTGAGTAAAACAAAAAATGCGGATTTATCTTGCCCTTTTTTGCAACTAAAGCGTAGCATGTTTGGTTAATTGCCATATCTTCACCAAGCATGCAGCTCTTTCCCATTGTAGCGCCTCTGGCAATCAAAACTGTAGAATATTTGGGGACAATACTGGCTGGACAATTTTCCAAACCAAGTGTGGAAATTTTCCTTTCCGAATCGTAAATCTTATAGCCTGAACTTTCAGATACATCTTTTGCTGTCGCCCACTTAACCTCATCTGACCAGTATTCAGGAACAGTAGTGGATGGAGTTCCTCCACTCACGATATTTACAACATTATCTAACGTTGTTTTTTGCCATTCATCAGAACTCATAACCAATCCCCTTCAAATTCTCGCGAATGGTCTTTTCGAGTTCAGCGCCTTTGGCAAACTGCTCGGCCAGGGTCGTGGTAAATTGCTCCATCTTCTCCTCAAATGGCACGCCATCATCTTCGGTTTCCGCCACGCCCACATACCGCCCCGGCATGAGCACGTAATTGCTGGCGCGGACTTCATCTAAAGTAGCGGATTTGCAGAAGCCGGGGCCGTCTTGATAATCGCCCTCACCCCCGGCCCCTCTCCCATCGGGAGAGGGGAGACTGCGCCAGGCGTGGTAGGTGTCGGCGATAGTGGCGATGTCAGCGTCCGTCAGTTCGCGGTTGCGGCGAGTGACCATGTTGCCCAGGTTGCGGGCGTCAATAAAGAGAATTTCGTTCGAGCGATCCCGGAATTTATGGTTGGTTTTGTCTCTGGCCAGGAACCACAGGCAGGCAGGGATCATGGTGTTGTAGAACAACTGCGAGGGCAGGGCGACCATGCAGTCGATCAGCCCGGCTTCGATCATGTTGCGGCGGATGTCCCCTTCGCCGCCGGTGTTGCTGTTCATGCTGCCATTGGCGAGCACGATCCCGGCGGTTCCGGTGGGGCTGAGCTTGTGGACAAAATGCTGCAACCAGGCGTAGTTGGCGTTGCCTGCGGGCGGCACGCCGTACTTCCAGCGTTTGTCTTCGCGCAGCTGCTCGCCGTTCCAATCGCTAACGTTGAAGGGTGGGTTGGCGAGGATGAAGTCGGCTTTGAGGTCGGGATGCTTGTCGTTGAGAAAGGTGTCGCCGAGTTCCAATTGGGCGTCGATGCCGCGGATGGCCAGGTTCATCTTGGCGAGGCGCAAGGTGGTGGGGTTCGATTCCTGGCCGAAGATCGACAGGTCTTTGATGTTGCCCTGGTGTTCCAGGACGAATTTCTCGCTCTGAACGAACATGCCGCCGCTGCCGCAGCAGCCGTCATAGACACGTCCGCTGTAGGGTTCGAGCATAGCGACCAGCAGTTTGACGATGCTGGCGGGGGTGTAGAACTGCCCGCCTTTTTTGCCTTCGGCGTCGGCAAACTGGCCGAGGAAGTATTCATACACGCGACCGAGCAAATCCTGGGCGATATGGCCTTCCTGGTTGAAGCCGATGGTGCCGATCAGGTCGATCAGTTCGCCGAGGCGCGCCTTATTGATATCAGGGTCGGCGTAGATTTTGGGCAGCACACCTTTGAGCGAGGGGTTGATCTTCTCGATGGCGTCCATAGCGTCATCCACCCATTTGCCAATCTCCGGCTGTTTGGCGCGGTCTTGCAGGTATTTCCAGCGGGCGGTTTCTGGTACGAAAAAGACATTGTATGCCATGTACTCATCGGGGTCTTCGGGGTCTGCGCCTTCGAACTCCCCCTGGCCTTCTGCGAGTTTTTGATGCAGGCCGTTGAAAGCATCCGATATGTATTTGAGAAAGATCAGGCCGAGAACGACGTGCTTGTATTCGGCGGCGTCCATGTTGGAACGCATCTTATCCGCGGCGGCCCAGAGGGTTTTTTCGAGTTCGTGGTTGTCAGGCATTTACGAGTCCTATGGTGCTGTATTTGGTATTGAATTTATTATAGCGGGGAGTAGCGGATAGAGATAGGATAATTATGATTTTAGCGGGCTAACGAATTAAGGATTGATGCGGCGGGTAGTAGGAAAGCAGGCAGAGGGCAAGAAAGCGCCGCCGTATCAATCCGAGTTGAACGAAGCCGCCCGCCGAAACGAACTCGAGTAGTATTTGGGTTTTAAAGAGTTTAAAGTCTTTCCAATATCAGGATAATAGATCAGTCTCCACCAATAAACAAGAATATTGTACATGAAAAGGTGAGTTTGTGCGTCCAAA
>JAFGMV010000113.1 GCA_016927315.1 Anaerolineales bacterium
CCGCCACGCCGAGGGCGACGAACCCATGTTCGTCGTCGTCCCCGACCTGCTGGACCACCTGCGCGCCACCTTCAGCCCCAGCAGCACAGTCTCCTATGACCGCCTGTTCCAGGAAGTACGCACCTCCCCGCTGCTCATCCTCGACGACCTCGGCACGCAGAGCGCCACCCCCTGGGCGCGCGAGAAGCTCTACCAGCTGCTCAACTACCGTTACAACGCCGAGCTGCCCACGGTGATCACCACCTCTTCCCCCCTGGAAGAGATCGACAACCGCATCAGCAGCCGTATGCTGGACGCCACCCTGTGTACCATCCACTATATTGACGTCCCGCCCTACCGGCCGGGGGCCAGCAAACGGCGCAAGTAATTTTTTGTAGATACCATAACTCCATCTTGTTTATAATCACACTATTATCGTAGGGACAGGTTTCTAACCTGTCCGAAACCCACATGAAGAAATAAACATTGTTCGCGAATTCAAAGTTGTCTCATTCCACCAGATAATCGACTAAGCTAACTCGATGCGGATAGGTCAGAGACCTGTCCCTAAACTACCTGGCTCCGTACTATAATACAAACAGAAAACCACACGGTTCCTTTTTCACCCAGGGGAAAATCCCATGAAAAAACCTGTCCTGCTCCTGTTCTGCGTCACCCTCCTCCTGCTCGCCGGCTGCGCAGCGGAACAAATCCAGGCACCCACCGCGTCCTCCACACCCGTGCCGCCCTCCTCCACCCCCGCGCCGCCTTCGCCCACACCGAGCAAAACCAGCTTCTGGCGTATCGTGACCTCGACGATCACCCCGCCAATTACGAAAACCCTGACGCCTTCAAACACACCTGTTCCTACACACACATCTACCCCGCCTCCCATCCCAATTGAAGCGCAAAATACAATCCATTGTCTGGAAATTTTGCCCGAGTTGCCTGACAGCGCAGAAGCCAGCGGTGTTGTCGTGTTAATGAAAGATCGAAAAATCTACTTGCTCGATATGACAACACAGCAGCTCACCAAAATGTCCTTGCCGAATGAAAAGCCGTATGATTTTAAAGTTTCGCCTAACAGAAACTTCATCGCAATCGACAACATTCTATTAGATGACGAAGGAAGAGTGTCAGGGCAAGAACTGGTCATTGCGGATGCCAGTGGGCAGCGGTTGAAGAGCATCCCCTGGGAAGAAAATTGGCGCAGTTTATTGGGTTGGAAAGATGACCAACATGTTCTGCTGAGTGTTGATTTCGATAGAAATAATTACTCCCTATTGGAAATTGATCCATTCAATGATGAACGGCAAAGAATTGAACTTCACAATATAGCGCCTGGTTGGGGCGAATACATTAAAACGTATGCCCCGACTGGCATATGGCCTGGTTTTGCCTCTTTGCTTTTGGATCCTACATATACCATGTCAATTTATCCTCAAGATATTGAAGGAGATCCAACGCATTACACCTATCGCCTTTGGAATATAGCTGAACAGCGGCTTGTACTCAACCTCGAATCTATTGTAAAAATGGACAATTTTTTCTACTATTATCCGCTGCCTGCCTGGTCTCCAGACAACGCTCAGTTTGCGCTTGGAGGAATAGAATGGTATCTGGATAAAGGTTATAAATCTGAGTTGTTTGTGATCACAAGAGACGGACAAGTGAAGCAAATGACCAATCTGGCAAACTTTGACGATGAAATAATCGCTACATATCCCAGTTGGTCACCAGATGGACGCTATATTGCGTTCTATCTGGTTCCTGATGGAATTGGAACAAGTCGCCTGGCTGTTTTGGACACAAAATCTCTTAAGCTCATAGATTACTGCATACCACTTGATGTTCTAAGTGCCGGTATCCCAAACCCGCCAGTCCCTCTCTGGTCGCCAGACAGTAAGCAGTTGCTGCTGCTTGACACCAACTATGAAACACAGCTCAATCGCGTACTCTGGGTTAGCCCAGGGCAAGGGCTTGCCGCCCAGGTAGCTGAGGATATTGATTTGGTGCAATGGTTTATCACAGGGGGGATGTGGGGGTGGATGGCCGCACCGGAAGAGTAAGGCATTTTTTATTCGGACAGGTTTTGCGAAGCGAACCTGTCCGAACCACCGCCCTGCATTTTTCCACCTCCATCCTGATGTCCCTCATCAAATTCCCCAACCAGGATTCACTATCCAGACCGTCATCATCCCTTCACACAGTGCGGACAGGCTGGACATGGTACCCGCCAGGGTAAGCCTGTCCTACCAGCCAACAAAGGGGATTACCAAACAATCTTGTCAATAATCACAATGCTATTGTAGGGACAGGCCTCCCGGCCTGTCCGAAACCCTGACACAAAGATTCCACCGTGCACGGATTCAACATTGCACTATAATACAACCAGAAAACCATACGGTTCCTTTTTCACCCAGGGGAAGATCCCATGAAAAAAGCTGTCCTGCTCCTGTTCTGCGTCACCCTCCTCCTGCTGGCTGGCTGCGCAGCGGAGGATATACAGGGACCCGCCGCGTCCTCCACCCCCGCGCCGCCTTCCCCCACACCGAGCAAAACCAGTTTCTGGCGCATCGTGACCTCAACAATCACGCCTGATGTTACACCCACTCCCACCTATGAAGTGCATCAACAATGCATAGAAATCTCACCTGAGATGCCTGAAAATGCTGAAACCAGCGGTGTCGTCGTATTTAGAAGAAAGCCGGATATTTTCCTGCTGGATATGACAACACAACAAATAATACAAGCTTCTTCATCGGAAGAAACTGTTTCCCCCTGGGGAGTGTCTCCCGATAGAAGCCTTATGGCAATTAAATATTTTTCTGATGGTGAAAACAATTCCACAGTCTATAAATTGGTCATTACAGATGCCAATGGGCAAAGGTTGAAGACCATTCCCTGGAAAAACGACTGGGGTTATTCTTTATTAGGGTGGGTGGATAATCAGCATCTATTATTGAACGTCAACTCTGATCTCGAAAAAGACTTTTCACTATGGAAATTCAATCCTTTCACTGAAACGCAAGAAGGTATCAAACTTCAAAACACAGCACCTGGTTGGAATGACTTTTTCAAGACAGCGCCCATATCGTCGACTGCTTTTTGGCCTGGCCGTTCTACAACATGGCTTGATTCCGGATACACCATGGCTATTTATCCACGCAAAATTGATGAAGAGAACGAAAGATTCACTTACAATCTTTGGAATATTCAGGAACAACGGCTTGTGCTCAGCATGGATTCTATGGTGAACTTAATTACAGGTCTGCCTTTCTTCCCGGAGCCTGCCTGGTCTCCCAACGGTTCACGGGTTGCGCTTGGAGGGATAGTATGGCGAAGTGATCCTTCAAATGCTAACATATCCGAATTGTTTGTTATTACTAGAAGTGGACAGGTGAAGCAAATGACTCATCTTGCAAATCTTGATGACGGTGTAACTATTTCAAGTCCCAGCTGGTCACCAGATGGACGCTTTATTGCCTTCTATTTATATTCTGATGCAAATGGAAACAGCGACTTGGCCATCCTGGACACATATACAGAAAAACTTACTGATTACTGTATATCAGTTAATTCATCAATGGGAATTTTTCCACAACCGCCGGCTCCCCTCTGGTCACCGGACAGCAAGCAACTGCTATTAGTCGATGAGTATGGTTACGACCAAAACAGCGTGATCTGGGTAAACCCGGAGCAAGGACTTGCCACGTATATTCTCGAAGATATAGTAGTGGAATATTGGTATTCACCTTCAGAAATGTGGGGCTGGATGGCCGCGCCGGAAGAGTGATCGCCCCATCATTTTGCATTATAAATTGTACATTCTACATTGTCTTGACACCCCTCCCCTTTGTCATTACAATCAATCCATAAGATCGCAATGATTCAGGTTTGACCGCCTTCAAAAAAAGAAGGCGGGAAGCGAAACCGGTGCGAATCCGGTGCTGACCCGCAACTGTGATGAGCTTCTGCTCTAAGCCAGGTCGACTGCCCGAATCTGCGTTCCTTTCAACCTCGCGGAACGGGTGACGGAACATGGCTGTACATTTCCTGATGGTACCTCACCCCTGTCCTGATGACAGGGGCTTTTTATTGGGATGGCGGACCCTGATTCGCGGTGGAAGAAAACCCCATATCTTTCTAGGAGAATACCCAAAATGAAACGTTTCTTCCCCCTGCTTGCTCTGTTGATCATCCTGACTCTGGCCGCCTGCGCCCCTGCGGCCCCTGCCGTTGAAACACTACCCGCCCTCGAACCCATCGTCCTCATTGACGGTCTGGGCCGCGAAGTCACCCTGGCAGCCCCGGCCCAGGCGATCATCTCGCTGGCCCCTTCCAACACCGAGCTGCTCTTCGGCGTTGGCGCCGGTGACCAGGTCATCGCCCGCGAAGATTTTTCCAACTATCCCGAAGCCGCCCTGGACCTTCCCAGCATTGGCAACACCCAGGAATACAACCTCGAAATGATTGTCAGCTTGCAGCCCGACCTCGTCCTGGCCGCCGACGTGAATGCGCCTGAACAGATCAAAGCCATCGAAGACCTCGGTATCGCCGTCTTTCAGATCAACAATCCGGTCGATCTGGACGGGCTGTACGAGAACATGCGTATTGTGGCCCAACTGACCGGCCATGAAGAAGAGACCGAAGCCTGGATCGAAACAGCCAAGGCACGCGTTGCCGCCGTGGAAGAAACCATTACCCGGGCAGAGACCACCCCGGCCGTCTTCTATGAGCTGGATGCCACTGACCCCACCAAACCGTGGACCAGCGGCTCCGGCACCTTCATCGACACCCTGATCACTATGGCCGGCGGACATAACATCGCCAGTGGCATGGATGCGCCCTGGGCGCAGTACAGCCAGGAAGAGCTGATCCTGCAGGACCCGCAGATCATCCTCCTCGGCGATGCCATGTGGGGCATCACCCCCGAGATGGTTGCCGAACGTCCCGGCTGGGAAGGCATCAGCGCTGTGGTCAACGGCAAGGTACTGCCCTTCAACGATGACCTCGTCAGCCGCCCCGGCCCGCGTCTGGTCGACGGTCTCGAAGCCCTCGCCCGGGCTATCCACCCCGAGCTGTTCACGGAGTAAGTAACGAGCCCTGAGCTTGTCGAAGGGTAGGACACCCGCTTCGGCTTCGGCAAGCTCAGCTTGCGCTGCTACTGCCCGCCCTAACATCAACCGTAGCCTGAGCCTGTCGAAGGCTACAAGGACCCGAGAGAACACAGATTAGACAATATGCAAAAAACTGCCCGCCCCTACCTCATCAGTATCCTCCTCCTCGCGCTGATCGC
>JAFGMV010000114.1 GCA_016927315.1 Anaerolineales bacterium
ATACAAATCCGCGCACCCCGACCAGGAAAGGCTCCTGATGAAGGAGTCTTTTTGATTCCAGGTCCCGGTTCCCCCACAGGGGGGATGCCAGGGTTTTCATCGAAAAATGATATTTCTGTGGGATGGATATATGAAAAGGGGCTGTTGTGGTAAACTTTTTAAGGATTATTTACAAAACTCATTTCCGCTTGTTCTGTTTTGTTCTGATTGGATACAAGATGCCTGAAAAGAAAGCCAGTCATAAAAAGCGTGATCAAGAGCTTTGCTCGGATGAGCGGCATCTCAGGCTGTTGAACAATATTATCAATTCCATTATTGCTTCGGATGACTATGAATTGATGATGAAAAAGCTTGTAAGAGACCTGGCAGATCTGTTAGAAGCCGATGACTGTTATCTGGCGCGCTGGCAGCCTTCTGGAAGGCCGGTTTCACTGGCGGCTGCTACCCAGAAGTTCAAACCCTATTCTGACGAACAGGCTTTCTCTCCCCAAGAAGAAGCCCTGGTTATATCAGCTCTTGATAAGAGAAAGGTGCTGGTACTCAAACAATCTGACCCTTTGGCAGCAAACCTGGAGGTTATCTGTAAACATTCTGAAAAGTGCACCCTGCTGGTCATTCCTTTGATCTATTCTGAAATGAAGATTGGCACAGCGATCCTGACCTATGGTCAGGGAAAAGAAATAGAGAAAGAAGACCGGCTTTGTGCCGGGCAGGTAGGTCAACAGATTGCACTGATGCTTTGCGATGCCCAGCAGGATTATGAACTGCAAAAGCGGCTGCGCGAGACCAATACCCTGGCAAATATTGCCCGGAACCTCAGTGAGACGGAGCATGTCGGTTTGCGAAGTGTATTACAGTTGATCGTGGCTTCTGTTAAAGAATTGATCCCCAAAGCGGACCAGACCGTTATCCATATCCTGGATGAAGATGGGGAGTATTTGGTCCCGGAAGCTGTCTCATGGTTGAATGGAAAGATAGATAATACAGTTCGAATGCGCCTGGGCGAAGGGATTGCCGGGCAGGTGCTTTCCAACGGCGCGACGATCAAAGTCGCCGATGTGTTTACCGATGAACGGTTTCTGAAAACCGATATGCCCCCGAAATTCCGGTCGATGATCGTGGCGCCTGTTCAGAGTGGTTCACAAAAACTGGGCACGATCAGCATCTGGAATAACCTGCCGAATGCCTTCACGCAGGATGAATGCGACCTGCTCAGTGCATTGGGTATCCAGGCGGCCAATGCCTGCTTGCTGGAATTGACCAAAACCAGCCAAAAAGAGACCAACGCCTTATACCGGATCTCTCAAGGATTGGTCGCTGCGATTGACCCTGAGCAGTTGATGAACGATGTGGTCGAACTGCTGAAAGAAAATTTTGGTTATTATCATGTGCAGATCTATGTAGCTGATCCGGAAAGTGGGGATTTCTATGTGCGGGCCGGGAGCGGAGAAATCGGAAGAAAACTGGTCGAAATGAAACATCACCTGGCAGTTGGCGAGGGGTTCGTCGGGTATACAGCAGAAACCGGTATGCCCTTTTTTACGAATACTGTGGAGGATTCGGTTTCTTTTGTCGCCAATCCATTGCTGCCTGAAACGAAGTCTGAACTGGCAGTCCCAATCAAGGTCGGCAATCGCATGTTGGGACTGTTGGATGTTCAGCAAAAACCTCCGTCTGTATTGACCTCGCGTGATATGCACCTGGTGAGCGCTGTGGCCGACCAGCTGGCTGTTGCGCTGCAAAAGGCCAACCTGTATGCAGATCTGCAGACGGCCCTACACCAGGAGCAGGAAACCCGCTCGCAGTTGATCCACAGCGAGCGGCTGGCAGTGGTCGGACGACTACTGGCTTCGGTTTCGCATGAGTTGAACAACCCGCTGCAGGCTATTCAGAATGCCCTCTTCCTCTTGAAAGAAGAGATTGGGATTTCTGAACAGGGTCGCCAGGACCTGAACATCGTTCTGTCCGAAACAGAGAGGATGGCCTCCCTGCTTGAACGGCTGCGTGTGGCATATCGGACTGTAAAAGTGGAAGACTTCCAACTTATTCAATTCAATGACATCATTGAAGATATCGCTGCCCTGGTGGCAACCCACCTGCGGCATAACAAGATCATTTTTGAATTTCATCCTGATCCGAACCTGCCGAGGGTATTCGGTCTGGATGAACAACTCAGGCAGGTTATGCTTAACCTGTTTGTGAATGCCGTCGACGCCATGTCAAGTGGTGGGCGCCTGCGTGTATTCACAGATTATGATAAGAAGCACAAAGAAGTGGTGATCACAATTTCGGATACCGGAGTCGGCATCGAACCGGCTATCCTGCCGAATGTCTTTGAAGCTTTCGTGACGAATAAGGAACGGGGTTCTGGGTTGGGGTTAACGATTACCTATGAGATCGTTGCCAAACACAACGGCCGCATCAAAGCAGAAAATAATAAAGGCCCTGGAGCGACCTTCAAGGTCTGGCTGCCCGCTGCGCAGGAGCCGGCTGTATGAAAGTCAGTGGGAAGATCCTGATCATTGATGACGAGGACAGCCTGCGCAAGACCCTGGCGCGCATCTTGCAGCAGGCAGGTTTCGAGGTGATGACTGCGGAAAGTGGGGAACAGGGGTTGGAGTATCTGGACAGTTTACATTTTGATCTGGTTTATTTGGACCTGCGTATGCCTGGCCTGGCCGGACTGGATGCCCTCAACCTGATCCATATGCATTATCCAGTTTTACCGGTGGTGCTTTTTACTGCCCAACCGGATGTCAACTCGGCTGTTGAGGCGTTGCGGCGAGGGGCAACAGATTATCTGTTGAAACCGCTCAAACCGGAAGTGGTTATCGAACGGACGAAATCCATCCTGGCAAGCCAGCAGAAAGAACGGCGTAAACGGGAGATCCAATCCCAGATCGAAGCCCTGCAGGCTGAACTCAGGAGCCTGGATCGTGATGAAGTGGTTGGCCCGGTCGCCTCACCCCTGAATTCAGCGGCGGATCGGTTCCTGAAGTGTGGGGAATTGATGCTGGACCTGCATGCCCGACGCCTGAAAAAGGGCGCCCAGGTGATCTCCCCGCCGCCGACTTCTTTTGATTATCTGCTGGTTCTGGCCCGCCATGCACCCAATGTGGTCGATTACCAGACTCTGGTGACTGAGGCGCAGGGATACCTGGCCAGCGAACAGGAGGCCAGGGAACTGGTTAAGTGGCATATCCACCAGTTACGCCAGGCGATTGAGGCAGACGTACGTAAACCGGCTTATCTGATCAACGTACGCGGCATAGGATATCGTCTTGTTGGGGATTAACTGCTCTCAGAGTTTTTTGTCATCGGAGTGTAAAGGATTTTGTCGTTCGGAGAAATGAAAGGATATTTTATTATCGGAGCATCTGAAATTCCAGGTCTATTAATCTAAACACTAAATTCGAGGCATTGACGGAAATGGAAGGTGATCACATGAAAATATTCCATTCAATAAGAGGGGGGATTGTCGCTGGGAGTATCCTGGTAAGTTTGTTGATAGATGCTTGTGGCGGGGATGTGGAGACAAAAACGTATACCGTTGGTGTGATAAATCCCTCACCACATTTGGATCAGGTTGTTGACGGTTTTAAGGAAGGCATGTCTGATTTAGGCTATGTTGAAGGTGAAAATATTACCTATCTCTATGCCGGGCCGACAGCAATAGACCAACATGATTTCGTTGCGCAGGGTTTGGTGAATTCCAATGTAGACTTGATATTGTCTCTCACGACATCTGCGACCCAGGCGGTTCAGCGGGCAACAGCCAGCACGAAAACACCAATCGTCTTTATTCCTGTTACGGATCCGGTCGGGGCCAATATTGTGAAAAGTCTTACATATCCTGGCGGTAATATTACCGGCGTTACTTATACCTCACAAGAAGAACTCCGACTGCGGTGGTTGCTGCAAGCGGCGCCTGAGGTAGAGCGAGTCTATATTGTCTACAATCCTGAAGATCCAAGTCCTGTCCTGGCGCTGGAATCGGTGCAAGAATCAGCTTCAAGGCTGGGTGTTGAACTTGTTACACGCCAGGCAAACACCCCCGAGGATATTGAAGCGGCTTTTGAGAATATTCCGGAAGATATTGACGCGATATTGTTTCTACCCGATTCAGTGATTACTGAGAAGGGAATAGACTGGTTCGCTATGGCAAACAAACGTGGACTGCCGACTTCGGGACCAAGCGTGAATACCCTGAAAGATGGGGCATTGACAGCTTATGGTATTGACCTTCCAGCAGCGGCAAAAGAACAGGCCGCGCGATTGGCAGATCAAATCTTCCGCGGAATTTCTCCGGCAGACCTGCCTGTGGAATTTGCTGACTACTATTCAGGGATTAATCTGAATGTGGCCAATCGTATCAACCTCGATATTCCTGAAAATGTGTTGGAACAGGCTGATATCATCATCCGGTGAGAGAGAATCGTGGAATAGCTTCGTTTGGTACCATGTATGGCCAGGTTGTATCGAAGTCGTAAAAGAAATAAACAAGTCAGAAAGAGGCACTCACTTTTCGAGTTCCTCTTTCTGACTTTGTTTTGACTGGTAAGGCAGGTGTATCTGAATTTAACAAACAGGTACCTTTCTTAGCAGTAAACCGTTTCCCAACTTTTCCCAACTTTTTCGAAATAAACCGGCATATTATGGGGTTGGTTTTAAGCCAGAATAGTAGTGATGGCAAAAAACGACCTTTCTGCCGATGTATCTTCTGTTCGTATCCTGGTTGTAGACGATCATCCCAATACAGCTAAAATGCTGGCACGCGCTATTTCACAGATGGGACCAGGAATTGATGTGTTTTCGGCTACCAGTGGTGAGAGAGCGCTTGAGTTGACCAAAGACTCTGTTGTTGACGTTTTAATCACTGATATGGTTATGTCCGGAATGAGCGGCCTGGAACTTGTGGGAAAACTGCAAGAACATCCTGTGGGCCGGCCGGCATATACGATCCTGATCACGGCCTATGATGTCCCTGGCTTGAAGGAGACCGCCAGACGTCTAAAGATCGATGAGATTGTTATCAAACCTGCCCGGCCGGAGCGAATGTGTGAGATTGTTGCAAAAGCGTTGAAGGATATGGGGCGCATGACCCTGCCAGCGCAGGGTTCCAGCCACAGAGAAAAGCAGAAGATCCTGATTGCAGACGATATCGAAGATAATGTGACCCTGCTTTCACGTTATATGACAAATGAAGGATATACCTGCGTCACTGCTTCAGATGGATTGGAAACGCTTGAGCTGGTCCGGAAAGAGCGTCCAGACCTGGTCCTGCTGGATGTAAACATGCCGGTCAAGGATGGTTTTGAGACCGTCCAGGAAATCCGGGCGGATGCCAGTATTTCCCATATTCCGGTTATCATGCTGACCGCGGCGCGGTTAGAAGCGACCGACATGCAGGACGGTCTTAACCTGGGGGCGGATGATTACGTTACCAAGCCTTTCGATCGTCAGGAGTTGATGGCGCGCATCCGTACTCGCCTGCGTGTCAAGGAAGCCGATGATGCCATCCGCCGGCGTAATAAGGAATTGAATGTACTGCCCGAGATCGGCCGGGAGTTGAGTTCCCGGCTGGACGTTAATGAACTCGCGGATGTGGTCCTGCGCCGTACCGTTGAAACGTTAGGGGCCTTGTTGGGGCATGTAGTTATTTTCAATCAGGGAGAGATCTTGCAGAAGAAGTATCACTTTCCAGAAGCAGATCCTTCTGTGACAAAGTCTGTCCTTCCTTCGCCAGAAACACTGCGTGCACTGGTAAAAAAAGACAGCCAGGGTTTCATCATTGATAATGTACATGAAGACACCAGTTGGAAGGCAGCCGAGGGTGATCCTGCTCATTCCGTCGCGGTTGTGCCAATATCCGGGTGGTCGGACCTGTTGGGATTTCTGGTTCTGGCCCATGAGCAGATCGGTTATTTCAGCGATGAACATATGAATTTGCTGCAGGCAATTGCCAGCCAGGCTGCAATTGCGATTGAGAATGCCCAACTGCATACCGCTCTGCGCTTTCAACAACAGGGCGTTGCCCTGGCGGTATTGATGGTTGATAAACAGAACCAGTTAACATCGATGGCCCCCCCCGAAGGGGACCTGTTTGAAAAACAGGAAAAATCTTTGGGGAAGGTCATTAAGTCAGGGAATGGATTCGATCTCTTACTTGAACTACTGCAAGAAGCCCGGCTGGCAGGTGGAGTGTGCTCACGGGAAATCCCCTGGCCAGACGGCCGCCAGTTTACAGTATCGGCTGCACCTATTGCCGATGGTGGGTGCGTGGCTTTGTTGTATGGATGATTTTCGAGGTGATGAAATGCAAAACACACAAAAGCAACCTCAGTTAGAACAAGAAATCTTGATCAGCCGAGGTTATCGTATTTCATGGATCGCTTTCATTTCAATGCTGGTTATCACTATACTGTTGTGGGTGACCAGTCCAGATCCATTGATCAGCATGATGGATGTACGTCTGTTTGCTTTGGAAATTTCGTTGGCTGGTTTGGTCAGTATTGTGATGGCCCGCTTTGGAAAACCCAGGGTTGGCGTTGGCATTATTCTGTTTATATTGAATGTAACCGGCATTCTGACAGCCTTGGTTATATCAGGGGCGGGCGTGGCAATTAGCGCAGTGATTCTCATATTGACACTCAGCTTTGGCTCGTTTATGTTCACGCCCAGGGGTCTTCGTTATGCCAATATTTTTGCTATTGTTGTTTCTGTTTTTGTCATATTGCTGGATGTTTTTGAACCTTTCCAGCGTATACCAAACCCAACGCCGATTCAAACCTGGATAATCACTGGAATTCTGCTCATTGTTTATGGTGTATTGATCGTCCGGCAATTTTATCGTTATCCACTGCGCACAAAACTGGTCATATCCTTTGTTATTGTATCGATTATCTCGCTCGGTGTCATCACCTGGATGGTGACCTACACTTTGCAGCAGACGCTGCGTGAAAGCGTTGGTACTGAATTTTCAAACTTGTCGAGCAGTCAGAGGGATGTCGTCTACAATTATTTCCTCGAAAATATTGGGCAGCTTCAGGTATTGTCAGAAATCGATTATTTGCAGGACCTGGTTGAAGAAAGAAATAATTCATATACGGGCAGCACAAACGAAATATTGGGAGCTATCCAGAATGTAGACAATCAGTGGGTTCGTGCAGGTGATAATGATCCCCTGATTCTTGGAGTAATTTCTGATCATCGGGCGCAAAATCCACTGGCGTTCCAGCTTCATGAGTTTAAAGAGGCTATTCCAGTAAACACAGAAGTTTTTATTACAGATCAATATGGCGCCACTATTGCTGCAACAGACAGGCTCTCGGATTATTATCAGGCAGATGAGGGTTGGTGGCAGGCAGCATGGAATGATGGGGAAGGTGCGCTTTACATATCCGAGCCAGTTTATGATGAAAGCGCCCAGGTAACCGCCCTGATTGTTTCCTTGCCGATCTATGCGAATGAGTCAGGCAAGCTCATTGGGATACTCAGGTCAACGATCATTATTGATAGTGTATATCAATATCTTGCTGAGACGCAAATAGGGGAAACTGGCTATGTGATTCTAGTAGATCGCGATGGCAAACTTTTATTTGATCCTCGCGCAGATACAGGTAAAGTCTCCGAACTGCCTCCTGATTTTATCGCCAAAGCAATTAAAGTTGGCAGCGAACATGTACAGGAAGAAAATGAGGGAGAAACAGCCCATTACGATCTGGTCACTGACCTGCAGGGCAATGAATTGATCGTAGGCCATTTTACGCTGACGCCATTAGAAGAAGATGAAGAATACCCTCACGCGGCATTTTACTCTGTCTCACAAGAGGAAATCATTGATACTGTCAATCAACTGGGCTGGACGATATTCCTGCGCCAGGAAACCAATGAAGCTTTTGAAACAATTCCACAGATTACACGCCGAATCCTGATGGTGGCGCTTTTGATCCTGGCGGTTGTTGTTGCGGCTGCATTTTGGATTGCCCAGATCATTGTGGCGCCGATTTCGCATCTGACCAGTGTTGCACAGCGTTTCGGTCAGGGTGATATGAATGTCCAGGCGGAGGTAGAGACTTCAGATGAAGTTGGTACCCTGGCAGAAACGTTCAATGCCATGGCAGAGCAGGTACAGGACCTGGTCGGCACATTGGAACAGCGCGTGACCGAACGTACCCGGGCCCTGGCAACCTCTACTGAAGTCAGCCGACGTCTGTCGACCATTCTGGATGAGCGTGAACTGGTTACCCAGGTGGTGGAGCAGGTCCAGCAGGCTTTCGATTACTACCACGCTCATATTTATTTTTTCGATGAAAGCAAACAGGATCTGATCATGGTGGGGGGTACCGGGGAAGTTGGTGAAATCATGCTCTCCCGCGGGCACAAGATTCCTAAAGGCCGTGGTCTGGTGGGTAGGGCAGCTGAAACGAATAATGTTGTGTTGGTTTCAGATACGTCCAAAGAAGCTGGCTGGCTGCCCAACGAACTGCTTCCGGACACACGTTCTGAGGCGGCGGTGCCGATTGCCATTGGTGAAAATGTTCTGGGGGTCCTGGATGTGCAGGACGATGAGATTGACGGCTTGAAACGTGAAGATGCCGACCTGCTGCAGTCGATTGCCAACCAGGTTGCCATTGCGGTACAGAATGCACGGGCTTATCAGGCAGCCCGGCGCCGGGCTGAGCGGGAAACCATGGTGACAAGTATTGCTCACGAAATCCAAAGCGCGAATAATGTGGATGAAGCTCTCAAGGTGGCAGTACGTGAGTTGGGCCGGGCGTTGAAAACCGATACCAGTGTGCGCCTGGCCACCATACTAGATGGAAAAGGTGCGGAGAAGGAGTAGGTTCTCATTTATAAGAGATGCTAATGAAGCATAATAGGTTTCAATCCAGTTTTTTCTTTCTTGTTATCACTGTTACAACTTTGGTTCTTAGCGACTGTATTGATCAGTCATAGGTATTGATTAGAAATTTGAAAGGAATAAAAATGAAAATTACTATCAGGTTTCGAATTCAGTGGATTGTGTCAGTTGTTTTGTTGGCAGTATTGGCAACCAGTGGATGCAGCAGTACAGGCGCTGGTCAGCAGGTATATCGAGTTGGCATTCTGTCCGGTTTGAGTTTTCTTGAGGATATATCCAATGGATTTAAGGAGGGAATGTCTGAACTGGGGTATGTGGAGGGAGAGAATATTATTTATGACTTTCAGCAGACCGAATTTGATATGGAAACCTACCGAAGCATCCTGCAAAAGTTTATCGATGACGATGTTGACATGATTATCGTCTACCCAACGGAAGCCAGCATTGAGGCCAAAGCAATTACCGCAGGGATGGAGATCCCCGTGTTGTTTGTTTATGCGGTGACCGAGGAGACCGGTCTGGTTGATAATATCGGCAATCCGGGCGGCAATATGAGTGGTGTTCGTTATCCCGGCATAGGAATTGCGCTTGAGCGCCTGGAAATATTGCTTGAGTTGGTTCCGGATGCGAAGAATATTCTTGTGCCTTTCCAGCGCGGTTACCCGATTGTAGAAGCACAAATGGAAGCTTTGTATCCAGTCGCCGCAGACCTGGGTGTGACTCTCATCGAATTACCGGTTGACAGTCCGGAAGAACTGGAAAAGGAGATGTTAGCCCTGATAACAGGTGATGAAGCTGGTTTCGATGCGGTTCTCATCATTCCGGAACCCCTTATGGTAAACCCCGCGGCCGTTACGGTCTTGGGGGAAATCAGTTATGAATATAACATCCCTGCAGGTGGGGCGATGGCTTCTGTTGGTCAATATCAAACTTTGTATGGAGTGGACGTGGCTCCTTTTGACGCCGGTTACCAGGCGGCTGCAATGGCTGATAAGGTGTTCAAGGGGATCGATGTGGGAACACTGCCGGTAGAAACCTCTGATACAGTTCTGGCTATCAGCCTTCCTGCTGCCGAGGCCCAGGGTGTTGATGTTTCCGATGCTGTCTTACGAAAGGCGGATACCATCATCCGCTGAACAGGATTTTTTACCCTTTTGAAGGCCGCTGCATGTGACGGCCTTCAAAAGGGGCTGCCATTGTAAAGCTGACTGGAATTATTTCGAAGAAGATGGTAATGAAAGAAAAATACCGGCATGAAATATTGGAGAGTTTGCCATGAATGAGATGAAACCCACAACCATATCTGAAGATAAAACAGCGCCGCTGCGTAACAGGCAAAAAATTGCGGGCTTGTGGACGGCAGCAATATTTGCCGGGATAGGCCTGTCCAGTTTTATATTCTCTGTCTATATTGTGGTCTTTATCCAATCGGGCGAATTCGATAAGGCAGACAAGGTGATGATGCCCCTTACAGGGGTATTGTTCATCCTCAGTTTAATAAGTTATTTCCTGGTTCGGAGGGATCGCCACAACTTGGGGGCGGGTCTGCTCTTTTATTCCGCTCTGTCTATACCCATTGCATTGGTTAGCATATTGCAAGGTCTCTGGGTAATTGCCCTGCTGTTCATTGCGGTTCTGTTGCCGGTTGTAATTATATTTGTTGTTCCGCCCAGGTTGAGACGCCTGGTAATTATTTCTATTGTTTTGGCGGTCTTTTATTTAGCCGGGTTTGAAATCTGGAATCCAGCATACCGGGAAACAACCGAACTGGTGCAGGGCTTTTCTTATCCCATGATTACCCTGGCATTTCTGGGGTTACTGGCCGTACTCATTCAGAGTGATGTGCTGGTTTTGAGCGACTCGGAAATGAGCGCAGAAGAGCGGCGGTTGAGCGCCAGCCGTACCTTGCTGTTCATCCTGCTGAACTTTGTCGTGGTGGTTCTTTTTTATGCATTTTTGTTCTGGCAGTCAAGAACCTGGCAGATGTTTCTCCTGTTAGCAGACGTAATTATTTTTACGGGTTTTGCATTCTTTGGCCGCAGGTTTATATTATCCGGGCGTCTTGAGCGCGGGTTGTGGTTGGTGATTGCTGGCCTGGCGTTTATGTTCCCGGTTGGAT
The DNA here is from genome assembly GCA_016927315.1 of Anaerolineales bacterium. GTDB lineage: Bacteria > Chloroflexota > Anaerolineae > Anaerolineales > Villigracilaceae > JAFGMV01. The sequence goes on from JAFGMV010000114.1 coordinate 10,983, forward strand.
CTTTGCTGGTTTATGGAACAGGCCTGATGTATGCCATCATCAGCGTTGTCTTCACGTTTATTTCCCCGGCCCGATTATTCCCGGAGCGAGACTCCAAAAGAGCAAGCCTGGTCATTCTTGCCGCCAGTCTGGTTTGCGTGGTTTTGGATTTGTTTCCAAGAGGTTATCGTTTACCTGTACCAACAACACTTCAGGTTTTTATACCGATCATTGCTGTCCTGGTGATCCTGTTCGCCCTGGTTTTTGCCATTCGCCGTATATGGGTAGGAAACCTGCAGACGAAATTGATTATCATTACTTTGCTGGTGACCATATTGCCCTTAGCGGCAGTGGGGACCATCGTCAGTATCCAGACATTCAATGCCCTGCGGCCACAGGCTTTGAATGAACAGCGCCTGATCGCCGATCGTGTATCCGACCAGGTTAGATTCTTTATCCAGGAGCGGATTGATGAACTGCAGGCCCTGACGGAAGTGAGCGGGATTGAGCAATTGTCGCGGGAGCAACAAATTAGTCTGTTGACCAGCCTGCTCAGCTCAAGAGATGCATATGATGAACTCGTATTGTTGGATGGTACCGGCAGGGAAGATATCTATATTTCCCGTCTGGGGATTGTTTCCAGAGAAAAGTTGATTCGAAGAACCGGTCAACCCGAGTATGAAATTCCCAAAGAGACAGCGGAACCCTATTTCAGTCCGGTGGCCTTCGATGAGACCAGTGGGGAACCATATATGATTATTGCAATCCCGGTGTTTGATTTACGTTCCGGGAACCTGTCCAATGTTCTGGCGGCCAAGCTGCGCTTTAAACCGGTGTGGGACCTCATGGGACAGGTTGAGGTGGTTGAGGGCGGTGATGTATATATGATTGATAATAATAATCGGGTGATTGCGCACCGGAACCCTTCAGTGGTGCTGCAGGGGAGCCAGGTCAATCTACCTTTGCAGGATAGTTATACTGAAGGATTACAAGGCGCCCAGGTAGCCATGGCCCGTTCAAGGATCGTATTTGGCGCTCAAACTTTTGACGTTGTTGCGGAACTTTCAGTGGAAAAAGCGCTGGCGCTGGCGAATTTCAACCTGTTAATTATTGTTATGGTTACCCTGGCGGCAGTGATCCTGGCCGGTACGACCGCATTTTATGGTTCCAGGTTTATTACCGGTCCAATCGGTGAACTGGCGAACGCGGCTGACGCCATCAGCACCGGGCGACTGGACCGGCGGGTGGAGATCCATTCCCAGGATGAGATCGGCACACTGGCTGCAGCCTTCAACAGTATGACTGCACAGCTGCAGGACCTGATCGGTACGCTGGAACAGCGGGTTGCAGACCGTACCCGAGCGCTGGAGACCTCCACGGAGGTCAGCCGACGCCTTTCGACCATCCTGGAGCGTGAACAGTTGGTGCGCGAAGTGGTTGAGCAGCTGGTGGCGGCCTTTGGATATTACCATGCTCACATCTATCTGTTTGATGATAGTAAACAGAACCTGGTCATGGTGGGCGGCACCGGCGATGCGGGACGGACCATGCTGGCTCGCCATCACCAGCTAGAAAAGGGTCAGGGTCTGGTGGGCCGGGCGGCTGAAGAAAACCAGATCGTGCTGGTGCCGGATGTCTCTCAGACTCCAACCTGGCTGCCCAACCCATTATTGCCCGATACAAAATCCGAGGCGGCGGTACCGATTACGATCGGTACGGAAGTGATTGGGGTGTTGGATGTGCAGCATAATGTTACCAATGGGTTGCAGCAGGAGGATGCTGGGCTGATCCAGGCGATTGCCAATCAGGTCGCTATTGCTATCCAGAATGCCCGGGCGTATGAACAGGTCCAGCGGCAGGCATTGCGTGAAACCCGTATTACTGCTATCAACCAGCGTATTCAATCGGCTACCTCGATCGATGATGTGCTGCAGATCGCAGTAAGCGAACTTGGTCAGGCGTTGAACGCCCAGCGATCCAGTGTCGATCTGAGTATAAAAGCTTCGTCCAAAGATGGGCGAAGGTAAAGAAAAGTTTGCAGTTCAAGCAGGCAACGATCCTTCTGATATTGGCTTTTCTCGATTGAGAGTGGCGTGTAAAGAGGTTCTTTATGGCAGAGAATAAACCCCGAAAACATGGAGAGGATAAGCTCCAGAAAAGGATTCAGAATCAATTCAAGACTCTATTTTCCGGAGAGGCGGCGCCTCCTTCCTATTTGAGTATTCAGGAAGTGGAAGCGCTGCAGAAGCGGGTGGCTGAACTCGAAGCAGAACTGGCAGATATTCGACCCATGGACAAGCTGTCTGTATTTCCTGAATCACAGGTAGTCGTATCAGAACAGCAAGTTCAACCTGCGCGTTCCAACTGGCCTGGCCGTATAGGGAAGATATTTGCAGCTCCTGTTTTTGATGATGAAGAAAAAGGCCGGACAGCTTATTTGTTGAACTTTGTCACCATTGCCTATCTGTTGATCTCGTTAACAACAGTGGGTGGAGCATTTTTTGCATCTCCTGATGCAGGTCAAATACTTCGTGAAGGATTAATTCGCACTTTCCCTGTGATTGTGGTTTTGATTATTGCTCAAATTATTATGCGTTTTGGGAAGGTTCGGGCTGCCAGTATTTTCCTGGGAGTATTTCTCTGGATAACACAAGTCTACAGTATCTATCTTACGGGCGGCGCCTCCTCGGCTGCGATTTTCGTCTTAATCTTGGTGGTTCTGATTTTCGGGTTGCTGGTTGGACGCCGGGCTGTGATCATTGGCGGCATAGGAACTTTTCTCACCACGATCATTGCTTTGGCAATGGAAAATAGTGGTTTGCTGCCTCCACCTATTAGTGAACAAACTGGGATTACTGCGGTATTTACATATTTCCTAATCGTTTTTCTCGCATCCGCACTGCTTTACCTGTTCCGAGCAAGGTTGGATGAATCTGTTCAGGATCTCCAAAAAGCAAATCAAACTTTGGCGCAATCCGGTGTACTGTTACAACAACGTATGGATGAAGCAACACAAAACCTGTCCCTGGCAGCTGAAGTGGGGCGGCGCCTGTCTCTGGTACGTGAATTGGACAGCATGTTGAGCGAGGCGGTGGAGATTATTCGTGATAGTTTTGGCCTGTATTACACCCAGATATATCTGACGGATACAAGTGGACGTTCCCTGGTATTACGAGCCGGTACCGGTGATGTCGGACAGACCCTATTAAGGCGTGGTCACCGTCTGTCGATTGACCTGAGTTCCCTGAACGGTGTGGCAGCAACTGAGCGCCGTACCGTGATTGTCGGCGATACCGAAGCCAGTACCATCCACCGTCCCAACCCCCTGCTGCCGGATACCCGCTCTGAAATGGTGGTCCCCCTGCTGGTTGGCGACCGGGTGGTCGGTGTGCTGGATATGCAGAGTGATAAACCCGGCGCCCTGAGTGAGGAAAACCCGGCGGCATTTGAAGCCCTGGCCGGACAACTGGCGATTGCTATTTCCAATGCTGACCTGTTTGAAACGGCAGAAAACGCCCGGACTGAATTGGAGAGTCAGATCGCGAGTGTAACCACACAAAGCTGGCGAGATTTCCTGGATGCGATCGAACGCGGGGAACGCATCGGATATACCTACGACCAGGAGAAGATCATGCCACTTCTATCCATGCTCCCGGAAGAAGCGGATGGGAATGTCCTGGTTGCCCCTGTGGAATTTCTGGGAACTTCCATCGGTAAGTTCCAGTTGGAGCGTGACCAGGAATGGACCGAAGATGATAATATGCTGGCTAACGCGGTTGCCAGGCAGGTAGCCCAGCAGGTTGAGAATCTGCGGCTGCTGGCACAGGCTGAGCAGTACCAGGCAGAAGCGCAGGAAGCGCTGCGTCGACTGACTCGAGAAGGATGGGAAGGGTTCACCGAACAATGGGTCGAAGAACCTGGATACGTCTACAAGGAAGGACAGGTAGACAGCTGGGTTGATCAGGATGCCCGGTCTGCTGATATGCTGACCTTCGATATCAAAGTACGCGATGATACCATCGGGCAGTTTGGTATTTTGGGCATGCGGAGTTTATCAAGCGAAGATGCCGAACTGATTGCAGAGGTCAGCCAGCAGTTAAGTACGCATGTCGAGAACCTGCGTCTCAGCCAGCAAACGGAACAAGCGCTGGCTCGTACCGATGAGTTATATGGGATCAGCCAGGCGATGAACGAAGCGGACACCGAAGAAGAAGTATTGGCTGCCTTGGTGAGACCTGCTCAGGAGACAGGTGCGAACAGTGCAACTCTAATGTATCTGGATCTGGATGAAAAAGGTGAGCCGATCTGGGCAGAGATTGTAGCAAGCTGGTACCCTGAAGGTGGTTTATCTACAATACCGATTGGTTCACGTTTCTACCTGCAGGAAATTCCTTTATCCAAAGTATGGATTGCTGATCCTGATAATCCGGTTCTGATTTCTGATGTACGCACAGACAAGGATGTTGATGATATCGCACGCAATATCATAGAACAAAGCGGTGTCCGGGCGATGGTCATTGTCCCGTTGACGCGTGCAGGTGAACGTATCGCGCTGGTTATTTTTAGCTGGCAAAATCCACATGAATTCAGCCAGTATGAGAAGGATACTTATAGCGCCCTGATCGGTCTGGCTTCTCCGGCTGTCCAGGGACGCAGACTCTTCGAGCAGGTTCAGGCACGAGCCCAACGTGAACAAACCCTGCGTAAGATCACAGAGGCTGTCCGCAGCACAACGGATACCGAGTCTATTTTGAAAACAGCTGTACGTGAATTGGGTGAGATTTTAGGCCGCAGGACAGTAGTCCGGCTTGGTCTACCGGAAGAAAAAATTAAACGCAGATCAGATAGTATGCCTGCCAAGGATAAGACCAGTCGAAAGGATTCTAAAAAATCTGTAACCAGCCCAGCCAAAAAATCCGGGAAGAAGACCCAGACCAGCGCCAGGAAAACAAGCAGCCAGAGCAAAGGTGCTTCTACCAAAACGGGGAAGAGTAAGTCTGGCGCCAGCAAGACGGATAAGAAGAGCTGATGGAGGTATGCGATGGCAGAGAATAAACCAGATTTGAAAGTAAGCGAAACCATCTCTCAAGCCGAAAAAGCGCAATGGGCAGTGCTGGAATCAGCGCCAACCGCGATGCTGGTCAGCAATGCAGCCGATGGGAAAGTGATTTTTGGGAACAGGCGCTTGAGCCAGTTGCTGGATATACCATTGGAAGAATTGATTGGTATGGCAACACCAGACTTTTACGCTGATCCGGAAGATCGTAAAACTGTGCTTGCCGCAGTCAAAGAGGATGGTCACCTGGAAGATTTTGAGCTGCAGATCAAAAGGTTGGATGGTACACCGATCTGGGTAATCCTGACGATTGAACTGATCCAATTCGAAGGACAACCTGCCCTGCTTTCCAGTCTGACAGACATAACGGACTTGAAAAAGGCAGAGATCAATTCAGCTACCTTTGATGCGCTTTTTAAGAATTCATCAGATGCTTATCTGTTTATCGAAGATGGTGTGTTTACTGATTGTAACGATGCCGCGATTAAGATGCTCAAGGCAGATTCCAAAGTCGCGGTCTTATCCCTGGAGCCGGCCCAGATCTCTCCTTTGCACCAACCGGATGGAAAGCTCTCTTCTGAAAAACAGGTTGCACTGATCCAGAAAGCGTTCGAGGAAGGGAATATTCAATTCGAATGGATCCATCGGGACATAAATGGTATTGATTTCCCGGTGGAAGTAACCCTGACGGCGATTAGGGTCGGGGAGCGCGAGCTTCTTTCGGTTGGCTGGCGCAATATTACTGAACGCAAACGCAGGGAAGAACGCACTCGAATTTTCCAGACCCTGGCGCTGAACTCAGCCGATGCAATTATGATCTCAGACCTGGATGGCAAGGTAACCTTTGCCAACCAGGCGGCTTATGAACTCCTTGGATACGATTTCAAACAGCAGGAAATGACAGGTATATCCCTGGCGGCGCTGGCGCCTGAAGAAGAGCGGGCCCGGCAAGGGGAAGCTATCCAGATGCTGATGACTGGAGGAGACAATTTTTCGAATGAGGCCCGGGCGGTCTGCAGGGACGGATCTGTTGTTGATGTCGATATCACGATGTTCCCGTTGAGTGGTGAAGATGGCCGGCCGGTAGGTGCGGCCGCTATTCTGCGAGATGTTACTGAAAGAAAACAGGCAGAAGCGAAACTGTCTGAAAACGAAGAAAGATTTCGCCGTTTCACCGAAGCCACATTGGAAGGTCTGGTATTCCATGAGCAGGGCCAGATCGTCGATGCAAATCCGGCTGCTCTTGCTATGTTTGGCCTTTCTCGTGATGAAGAATTCGTTGGGAAAAGCTTGCTGGAGTTTCTCGTGCCTGAGTCGCACGAAATGGTATTGAAGCAAATGCAATTGGAAACCGTCTTGCCATATGAAGTGGTCTGTATCCACAAAGACGGTTCTGCCTTCCCGGCAGAGACATCGACCCGAACTTATAAGCTCGGTGACCGTACCATCCGGGCAACATCCGTCCGCGATATAACGGAGCGCAAACAGGCGGAAACTGAAATCTTGCAGGAAAGGAATTTCTCTGACGCCATAATCAACAGTTTACCAGGTATCTTTTATATGTTCGACACCCAGGGAAAACTCATCCGCAGGAACAAAAATTACGAGACCGTGGTGGGTTATTCAGCAGGAGAAATAGCCACGCGTAATGCTCTGGATGCTGTTGCTGAAGAAGATAGAGAACGTGTTGCTCAAGCTATCCAGATGGCCTTATCTGAAGGCAGGGTGGAGCTCGAAGTACTTTTTCAAACGCTGAAAGGTGAAAAGATACCTTACTTCATGACGGCAGTTCGGATGATTATTGGCGATGATATGTATGTGATGGGAACAGGTCTTGATCTATCGGAGCGCAAGCGATTGGAAGCGGATGTCCAGTCAGCTTTTGAGCGGCGTGGTTATCAGGTGCAGGTCAGCACAGAGATCGCCCAGGAAATTTCAACTGCTACTGAGTTGAGTGAACTTCTCGAGCGGGTAGTAACCCTGATCAAGGAACGCCTGGGTTACTACCACTCCCAACTGCTGCGTTACGTTCCCAGTCAGGATGCAGTCGTGCTGGTTTCAGGTTATGGCGAAATCGGTGAGAAGATGCTGGCCCAGGGACACCGCATCACACTGGGCTCCGGCCTGATCGGTACGGCGGCTGAAAGCGGCGAGACCGTGATGCGTCCGGACCTGACAGAAGACTCTGACTGGGCTTCGAACCCATTGCTACCGGAAACCCGAGGCGAGATTGCTGTGCCGATCAAACAGGGCGACGAAATTCTGGGGGTGCTGGATGTGCAGAGCGACCGGGCAGGAGCACTCACAGATGATGACCGCCTGCTGTTGGAAGGTTTGTGCGGTCAGATCGCGATTGCTATTGGCCAGACCCGCCTGCGCCAGGAAATGGCCAGCCGGTTGGAAGAGATCAACCGCCTGTACCAGGCGATGAGTCGGGAAGGTTGGAAATCTTACACTGCCAGTGGTGGGCTGCCGCATGGGTTTGTTTACGACGAGGCAGGTTTACATACCCTGGAAGATGAGAAGCTTGATAGGCTCTTGACGCCCGTGATAGAAAAATCCCAGTCCCTCGTTCCCGGCCCGGGACAACCCTTGATGGCGGCGCCTCTGAGCCTGCTGGGAGGCAGTACTGTCGGCGCCCTGGGAGCGTACCAGGATTCGAGTAAGCCGCTTTCTGACGAAGAGCAGCAGCTTCTGGAGCAGGTTGCGGAGCAGGTTGCACTTGCGCTGGAAACCGCCCGCCTCTTCGATGAAGCCCGTACGGCTGAAGCGGTCAGCACCAAGCGGGCTGGTGAACTGGCAATGGTGGCAGAGGTCGGTACTACAGTCTCGACTATTCTGGATGAAAAACAGTTGCTGCAAACGGTGGTGACCCTGACACAGCGCAGGTTTGAATTCTATCACTGCCATATGTTCTTGATGGATAAGGAAGAAAAAGAACTCAAGATCGCAGCTTGTGGTTGGGAAGAAAACAGTCCGCATGAAGGGACGACAGAAGAAGTTGTCATCCCGCTTTCAAGTAAGCGGTCGCTGGTTGCCCAGGCAGCCCGTTCAAGACAAAGTGTTATTGTGAATGAGGTGCGCAGGGATAAGAACTGGCTGCCCAACGAACTGCTCCCGCAGACTGAAGCGGAAATGGCCGTACCGCTGGTGGTGGGCGATACTGTTCTGGGTGTGCTGGACGTTCAGGCAGTTGAGGTCGGGCGCTTCGATAAATCGGATATCAACATTATGACAACCCTGGCCGCCCAGGTGGCGGTCGCATTGCAGAATACTCGCCTGTATGTAGAACAGGCCGAAACTGTAGCCCAACTGCGAGAACTGGACCGGCTCAAGTCATCCTTCCTGGCGAATATGTCACATGAGCTGCGAACACCGCTCAATTCAATCCTTGGTTTTGCAGATGTGATGCTGGAAGAACTGGATGGCCCGCTGACCGAGAATATGTCCAACGACCTGTCGATTATTCAGAAGAATGGCCAGCATCTGCTGCACCTGATCAATGACGTGCTTGATATGGCCAAGATCGAATCCGGCAAGATGAACCTGGTTGTGGAAGAGTTCAACCTCGATGAAATCATCGAAGAAGTGACCAATATTACATCCACCCTGGCCAGTGAAAAGAATCTGGCGCTGTATGTCGAACCTGAATCAGAAAGCGGCCTGGTGGTGACGGCTGATCGAACCCGCCTGCGGCAGGTGATGATCAACCTGATCAATAATGCGATCAAGTTCACCGACCAGGGGAAGATATCGATCAATACCAAACGGGTAAAAAAGGATATCCTGATCAGCGTCAGGGATACAGGAGTTGGTATTCCAAAGGAACAATTGGAAGTGATTTTCCAGGAGTTTACCCAGGTGGACGACTCCATGACCCGCAAGGTTGGCGGCACCGGGCTCGGCCTGCCGATCAGCCGCCGGTTGATCGAATTACATGGCGGCGCACTGTGGGCTGAAAGCAGCGGGGCGCCCGGTGAAGGGTCTACTTTCTTTGTGAAGCTGCCAATTGAAGCCCAGATCGTGGATATGGAAGTAACAGGATAGTATGGCAAAACCGGTTTTCTTGCAATGTGTGTTGTGTAATCACCAACAATCCTATGATCCTTTTCAACCTGCCATTTGTGAGAAATGCGGTGAGCAGTGGCTTGAAGCTCATTATGACTTTGAAGCATTCAAACGTAAGGTCTTGATGGGCGGGTTATCTGGATGCATTGACAATCTGTGGCGCTACCTGGATATCCTGCCGTTGGCGCATCCCGAGAAGCTGGATTTGTACCCGGCAGGTGGGACCCCGATGTGGTTGTCCCAGCGATATGGGCCCGGTCTTGGTCACAACCATATTTACCTGAAGGACGAGCGTTATGCCCCGACCAGTTCATTCAAGGATCGACAGGCAGCTGTTGCAGTCGCCGCGATGAATGAGAACGGGGTTAGTGAGGCGGTCATTGCATCAACCGGTAATGCTGCTGTTGCTTATGCGGCTGCATGCGCCCGGGCGGGGATTAAATTGTGGGTCTTTATGACCAGCCTGGTACCACAGGAAAAGCTGCGTGAAGCGGCCCTGTTCGGGGCCGAAGTGATCCGGGTCAGTGGAAATTACGATCAGACCAAACAGATCGCAGCCAGGTTTGCTAAACGACGCCAGCTGGTCCTGGATCGCGGCGCCAGTTCAGTGCCGGCGCGTGAGTCAATGAAGACCATTGCCTATGAGATTGTTGAGCAGCTTGGCTGGCGGGCGCCAGATTGGTATGTCCAGGCGGTCAGCGGTGGGTTGGGTCCTATGGGGGTCTATCAGGGCTTCAAGGAAATGCTCGCAATGGGGATCATTGACCATATTCCAAAATTGGCGGTTATCCAGGTTGAGGGGTGTTCCCCGATGGTCAAAGCCTTTAAAGCGAAGAAGGACACGGCTAAAGCAGTGATTCCGGATACGCGTATCATTATCCTGTCTACCGGGGATCCTGGAAAAACCTATACCTACCTCTGGAAGATTATCCAAGACTACGGCGGTACAATGGAAGCGGTCACCGATTCTGAAGCATATATCGCCATGTGCAGCCTGGCGAAGAGTGAAGGAATGGCAGTCGAACCCGCAGCGGCTGTCGCTTTTGCAGGGCTCGAGAAGTTGATCAAAAGCGATGTGATCTCCAGGACTGAAACTGTGGTCGTGAATTGTTCCGGGCATACTTTCCCGGTGGAGAAACATGTGTTGGGAGACCAGTGGTCTGTAGATATCCATCTCAGCGAGGGGCAGGCTCCGGCTCCGCGTGAGGGTATCCAGGCTGCGTTGGAGAATCTGGATGAAAAGACAACCTCGATCTTATTGATCGATGACAATGAAAATGACAGTATGCTCATTCGCCGCTTACTGGAAGCGTATAAATCTTACCGGTTGTATACAGCCAAGGATGGTTGGGAAGGGCTGGCAATCGCCCGGCAGAAGATGCCCGACCTGGTGATCACAGACCTGATGATGCCGGGCATGGACGGTTTTGGTCTTATCGAGGAACTGCGTCTTGATCCCCGTACCAGTAAAATCCCCTTGGTGGTGGTCAGCGCCAAGGATATTACCCCCGAAGAACGTAAGCGCCTGAATGGACATATCGAGGCGTTGTACCAGAAAGGGGCGCTGACCCCAAAGAAATTTGTAGATCAAGTAATTCAAGTAATAGAAGAAGACAAGAAAGGATCTTAAAGGAGGTAATTATGGCCTATACAGTATTGTACATCGAAGACAATCCGGATAATACCGTGCTCGTCAAGAGAGCGTTGGAATCGCGAGGTTACATTTTTACGAATGCCAAGACCGGGCTGGATGGTGTGACACAGGCGGAGAGCAATGAGGTCGATCTGATCTTGCTGGATATCAACCTGCCCGATATTGATGGTTATGAAGTGGCAAAACGTCTGCGCAGTAGCGCTAGTAAGACGAAACTGGCAACCATCCCTATCATTGCCATTACAGCCAATGCGTTGAAGGGTGATGCTGAGAAGGCGCTGCACGCTGGCTGTAATGTCTACATGTCAAAGCCCATCAATATTCGGGAATTATGGGCCCGACTTGAAGGCTTTTTACCGAAGAAAGATTAGGAAACGTAGACCCTGCGTCAGGTTACCCCTGGCAGAAACCAAATACACAGGTGGGAATTCACAAGCCCTCTTGGCAACGCTGGATACATCGTTTCTCCATGGTTGTTTTTGCAGATACTGTAAAATCGGCAATGCTGGAATGAATACCAGGAAAGCGATAGTAACATGATGAAAGATTACAAGAAGTTTTCATATATCGAATATCTTGAGTGTTATGATTGCCGCAAGAAATTTTCTCCGGATGAAATTAATACCTTCTGCCCGGATTGCCAGTCGCCCCTTTTATCCAGGTATGACCTGGAAGCCGTCAAACAGGATTTAGACAGGGAACTGGCAGCCAGCAGACGCAGGGGGATGTGGCGCTGGCACGAAGTGCTTCCTGTTAAGGATCCTGCTAACTGTGTTACCCTGGGGGAAGGGGATACAGCGATGTTAAGGCTCTTTCGCCTGGAAGAAAAGCTGGGCCTGACAGATCTGTATGTAAAGGATGAGAGTACAAACCCGACCGGTTCTTTTAAGGCCCGCGGTTTGTCGGCAGCAGTATCCAAAGCCAAGGAATTGGGGATTGAAAAGGTGATTATCCCTACAGCCGGGAACGCAGGGGGAGCCATGGCCGCGTATGCTGCCCGCTCAGGGCTGAAAGCGCATATTTTTATGCCTAAAGATACCCCGGTTGCCAATATAGAAGAAAGCCGTATCGTAGGCGCCGGAGTCAGTCTGGTAGATGGACTGATCAGTGAAGCAGCCGGTATGGCGGGGGAAAAAGCCCGGGATGAAGGCTGGTTTGATGTCTCTACATTCAAGGAGCCTTATCGTGTAGAAGGCAAGAAAATAATGGGCTATGAACTGGCCCAGGCCTTCAGTTGGGAACTGCCGGATGTGGTCATTTATCCGACCGGAGGCGGCACCGGGTTGGTCGGGATGTGGAAGGCTTTCCAGGAACTCAGACAGTTGGGATGGCTGGAGAGTGAAAACATGCCGCGTCTGGTTGTTGTGCAGGCAGACGGTTGCGCCCCGGTGGTGAAGGCATTTGAAGAGGGGGCTCCCTTCTGTGATTTTTGGCTTGGCGCTCAAACGATCGCTTCAGGCTTACGCGTTCCCAAGAGCTTCGCGGATGCGCTTATGTTGGATAACCTGCGTGAAAGCCATGGAACGGCAGTCGCCGTCAGTGATAAGGACATCCTGGACGCCCAGATCGAATTCGGGTATATGGAGGGGATATTCCCGGCCCCGGAAGGAGCGGCTACACTGGCTGCACTGCATAAGCTGATTGAAACGGAATGGGTCCAGCCTGATGAACGGATCATCCTTTTCAATACTGGTTCTGGACTGAAATACCTGAAGCACTTGATTGAGCGCAATCAGGAAAAGTGAAACAGCAGGGATGAATATTCAATCCTTGCAATCGGGATATCTGGTTCGTAAAGCAAGACCGCTCAAAGACCGGCACAACGCGGTGTCCTGGTAGAAGACATTATGTTCAACAGGCTGGTTTCAGTCTCGCGCCGGGGGTAGTTCGGCTTTATATCCGAAGCAGCGCAGCCTTTCTTTTCAATAATGCTGTCTTATCAATGAATTAGTTGCTTGCTTAATCCCAAAAAGCGGCTTACTTCTTTTGTGCAGGTCGCCCATCTACAGTGCGTAAGTCGCCCACTGACGATACGTGGATCGCCCACCTATGCACCATAGATGGGCGACTTATGGCGCATTCTCAGCCTTGGTTTTGAATTATTCCTGACCAGGCTTGCCCGCAAAGGCTTGCCCGCAAATTGACAAAATCATACCCCGACACTATACTGGACCAATCATCGGTTTGTCTTGTGATCACAGGCGAACGGGAAGGTACAGACTGTATTTCTGTGTGTTCCCGGGCAGTCATTCTCCATTGTATCCATGGATGGGTTTTCTATTTGTTCGATAGAATTAGCTGGAGCAGAGCATGCAGGAAAAAAGCATCACGGAAATTCAACTTGATATGCAGTCCGGTAAACTGACCAGCGGGGAGCTTACCCGGCAGTACCTGGCGCGTATTGCACAGCTTGATCAATCCGGTCCTGCATTGAATGCCGTGATCGAGGTTAACCCGGACGCCCTGCAGGTTGCCGGCGAGCTGGACGCCGAACGCCGGCAGGGGAAGATGCGCGGCCGCCTGCATGGTATCCCGGTGATGCTCAAGGACAATATCGATACTCACGATAAGATGCAGACGACCGCCGGGTCGCTGGCGTTGGAAGGCAACTTCGCCAAACAGGACGCCTTCCTGGCGGCGCAGCTGCGGGCCCGTGGTGCAGTACTCCTGGCCAAGACCAACCTGAGTGAGTGGGCAAATTTCCGTGGCGATCACTCGATCAGCGGCTGGAGCAGCCGGGGCGGGCAGACCAGGAATCCGTATGCGCTGGACCGCAGTCCCTGCGGGTCCAGTTCCGGTTCGGCGGTCGCAGTGGCTGCTAACCTGTGCGCGGCTGCAATCGGTACGGAGACAGATGGCTCGATCGTCTGTCCGGCGCAGACCAACGGGGTAGTCGGTATCAAACCGACCCTGGGGCTGGTCAGCCGTTCGGGCGTGATCCCGATTGCCCACAGCCAGGATACGGCCGGTCCGCTGGGCCGGTCTGTGGCAGATGCTGTCTTATTGTTGGAGGCCATGACTGGGGTGGATGGCCGCGATCCGGCCACGAAAGCAAGCCAGGGCCGCTCCTGCCTGGATTACAGCCAATTCCTAGACAGCGAAGGGCTGAAGGGCGCCCGTCTCGGCGTCGCCCGAAATTACTTTGGTTTTGACGCCCGTGTGGACCGGATCATGGAAGCCAGTATTGCCATCATGGAGAAAGCCGGGGCAGAGATTGTTGATCCGGCAAATATCAAGACTGAGAACCGTTTTGAAAAAAGCGAGATGACGGTAGTATTCTACGAATTCAAAGCCGACCTGAATTCCTATCTGGAGAACCTGGGCCCAGAGGCCGGGGTGCATTCGCTGCAAGAAGTCATCGATTTCAACCAGCGCAACCGGGAAAAGGTAATGCCGTATTTCGGGCAGGAACGCATGGAAGCCGCCCAGGCCAAAGGACCATTAACGCAAAAGACCTATCTGAAAGCCCTGGAAAGGAACCAGCGCCTGTCCCGGGCAGAAGGTATTGATGCTGTTTTGCAGGAGCATACATTGGATGCAATCATTGCTCCAACTGGAGGACCGGCCTGGTTGGTTGATCGGGTGAACGGGGACCATTATGGCGGCGGATGCTCCTCCGTTGCGGCAGTTGCCGGGTACCCCCACATTACTGTCCCGGCCGGATATATCTTTGGCCTGCCGGTAGGGATATCATTCTTTGCCAGCGCCTGGCAGGAGCCGACCTTGATCCGGCTGGCATATGCGTTCGAACTGGCCAGTCAGGTCAGAACGCCGCCGCAGTTTCTACCTTCAGTAGAAGATGAAATTAAAACGATAGAAGGATCGGTTGAATAAGTTGGCCTGCCGGTTTACCGGATGTTTCTGGAATTCTAATCATTTGGTATCCAGCAGGATCGGGATAAGTTATGTATGACTTTGCGGTAATTGGCGGGGGGATCGTTGGTCTCTCGACCGCCATGCACCTCTCGGAAAGCTTTCCGGATCGTTCAATCCTTGTGATCGAAAAAGAAGATCATCTGGCCGAACACCAGACCGGGCGCAACAGCGGGGTGATCCATTCGGGTGTGTACTATAAACCCGGCAGCCTGAAAGCCCAACTGGCAGTCCGGGGAAACCAGGCTATGGTGGCGTTTTGCAAAGAAAATGGCATCGCGCATGATATGTGCGGTAAAGTCATTGTTGCCACTCAGGAGTGGGAAAGACCCTTGTTGGAAAACATATTCCAGCGCGGGCAGGCGAATGGGGTCAAGGCCCGGAAGATTGGATCCGGTGAGTTGAAAGACATAGAGCCGCATGTGCGCGGCCTGGAAGCCATTCGTGTTTTGGATGCGGGTATTGTGGATTACACGGCGGTTGTCAGGAAGTTTGCTGAGATTTTGGTGTTCAGGGGCGGCAGTCTTCAATTGGGCGCCCGATTGAAAGCCATCAGTACCCGGCCCGAAGGACTTCTGCTGCATACCAGCCAGGGAGAATTCCTTGCCAGGTACCTGATCAACTGCGCTGGTCTGCACAGCGACCGGGTAACCCGGATGAGTAAATTAAAGCCGCAGGTCAGGATCGTGCCTTTCCGAGGGGAATACTACAGTCTGGTTCCGGAGCGTAGGAACCTGGTTCGGGGTCTGGTCTATCCGGTACCGAACCCTGCTTTCCCCTTCCTGGGTGTGCATTTTACACGCATGATCGACGGGGGTATTCATGCCGGCCCAAATGCTGTCCTGGCTTTGAAGCGTGAAGGGTATCGGAAAACCGATTTCAGCCTGGGAGATTCTCTCGAGGTAATCAGTTTTCCGGGTTTTTGGAGGCTGGTGCTGTCCAATTTGGGCGAAGGTCTGAAGGAGATCTACCGGTCACTCAATAAGGCGGCCTTCGTCCGCAGTCTGCAAACCCTGGTTCCGGAAGTCCGGACAGAGGACCTGATCCCTTCACCTGCCGGGGTGCGTGCCCAGGCGCTCTACCGCGACGGGCAAATGGCGGATGATTTTGTCATCATTCGGGATCAGCGTTGCCTGCATGTTTGCAATGCACCTTCCCCGGCAGCAACAGCCTCCATTGAGATCGGCAGGTATATTAGTGAACAGGTCTCAGAAATGGTTGTATCAGTTTCACATACCTTCGTCAAATCCTGAGGTTTCTTTTGTCCTGAACATTTTCAGGTCGTGTGCCGAATATGTTCCTTGCTGCCAATCAGCCAATCGCGATGGTCTTGCTGTAGCATTCTATTTGCTTCTTCGGGTCCCCAACTGCCGGATGGATAGATTGAGACCGGGGGGGCCTGGTCTTGTTCCCAGATATTAAGAATTGGATCGATCAATCCCCAGGTTGTTTCAACCTCATCTGCTCTGGTAAAAAGGCTTGTATCGCCTTGCAGCGCATCCAGCAGCAAGCGTTCGTAAGCTTCCGGGATGGCGGATGGGCCGAAAGAATCTGCATAATGGAACTCCATATCTACCGAGCTTGTTTCTGCGACAGTATCTGGAACCTTGGCTTCGAAACGCAGGTGTATTCCCTCGTCAGGCTGCAGGTATAGTACCAGTGTATTTGGTGTGCAATTCTGGCACGATGAAAGAGGAAACATGGGCATTGGTGGTTCTTTGAATTGAACGATAATCTGGGTAGATTTCTCAGCCAGTTTTTTCCCCGAGCGCAGGTAAAATGGAACGCCCTGCCAGCGCCAGTTGTTAATAAACAAACGTAAAGCGGTATAGGTGGGGGTGGTTGAAGCCGGGTCTATATTGGGTTCATCCAAATATCCCTGGTACTGTGCCCGGATGGTATGGTTGACCACGGCCTGAAGTGAGTTGATCGGTTGCACCGCACTTAATACTTTTACTTTTTCATTACGAAGCGCGTTACCGGTATACGAGGCAGGGGGTTCCATGGCAACCAGGGACAACAATTGCAGCAAGTGATTTTGGACCATATCTCTCAATACACCGACGTTATCATAATAACCACCACGATGTTCGACGCCAACAGATTCGGCCACCGTTATCTGAACGTGATCTACATAATTACGGTTCCACAGCGGTTCAAAAATGGTATTGGCAAAGCGTATGACCAGTATATTCTGGACAGTTTCTTTCCCAAGGTAATGATCAATGCGATAAATCTGGTCTTCATCCAGTACCCGGTGTATTTTTTGGTTTAATTCCTTGGCGCTGGCCAGGTCGGTTCCAAATGGTTTCTCGATAACGACGCGACGCCAGAAATTGTTTTCTTCAAGTTGGCGGGTCTCTCCCAGCAAATCGATAATGTTTGCAAATACGGTTGGCGGTGTTGCCAAATAGAACAGGCGGTTGGCCGGTCCACCTTCTATTTTCTTTAAGGCCGTATCCAGTTTCTTGAACGACTCCAGGTCAGCATAACTTCCCTGGAGATAGGACAAGCGCCTTGAGAAAAACTGCCACTGTTCTTTTGTGAAGCGGAAGGCGGCATATTTTGCAAGTCCTTCCAACAAATGGTTCTTGAATTCTTCATCTGTGAGAGGTGAACCGCCAAACCCGATGATGTTTATATCTTCGGGCAGCCGCTGCTTTCTGCAGGAATTGAATAAGGACGGGATCAATTTGCGGGCAGTCAGGTCTCCGGATGCGCCGAAGATAACCATTGATTGTGGAAGTTTTTTTGACATATTCGTATGCTTTCTTATCCTTTTGGTTTACTATGATGATACTGTAAAGTTTTTTACCGCAGACTTTGGGCGGCAGCTTTATCTACCAGCCAGGTGAGCAAGCCATCTTCGGGATGAATACGTTGGGCGGGGTATTGTTTCGGGTCGTAAGGCCCGTTGATGACGGTTTTCAGGATCCAGGCTTTATTTTCTCCCGCGGCCATGAAGAATATTTGACGGGCATCGTTGAAGACAGCTGAAGTCAAGGTTACCCGATTGGCAGGTCTTCCCTGGTAGCTGGCCGTCACAGACTGGGCTGAGAGGCCGGGCTCCGGGTCAGATCCCGGAAAGAGGGACGCGGTGTGACCATCTTCACCCAGCCCGAGCAGGATCAGGTCCATACGCGGCCATTTCCCGGGCGTTTGAAACGTACCTAGCAGCTGCGCGTAGGATTTTGCAGCCACAGCAGGCTGCAGTTCACCCTGAATGCGATGGATATTTTTGTCCGGTATCGGTACGTGTTTGAGCAGTGTGTCCCAGGCCTGGAAGTAATTGCTGTCCGGATCGTCCGGTGGGACACAGCGTTCGTCAGTCCAAAAGGTATGCGTCTTGGCCCAATCGAGTTGGTCAGCGAATTCGTTATGGGATAACAGTCCAAACAGCCGCATTGGTGTTGATCCTCCGGAAAGGGTAATCAAGAATTGGCCGCGTTCCCGGATTGCATCTTTGGACAATCGTATCAACTGCCTGGCAGCATAAATGCTGAGGTCCTCAACCGTATCGAAAACCTTTATCGTCTTAACGGACATTGCTCCTCGCTGATTTTGAGCTCATTATATATGATTGTTGGTGTACTGGTTTACTTGCGCTTTCTATCTTGCTTCAAACGGGAGAAGCAGGATCACTGCCAGATGGGAAGGCGGGCATGTTTTTCTTGCCTCAGGTGTAGATTTGACCTGTTCGTATTAGCACGCATGTGCTAGAATCGACAAATGGCATCATTGGATCTGGAGCGTGTTAAAACTTACCGGGCCAAAGTATTTGGCCTGCCCCCCTACCCGAAATTGAAAACCCTGACCGATGCGATTGAGTTTGTCAACCAGCGCGGCTATGCATATTTCTGGCCGATCAAGGGAGTGGATATGCCCTCCATCTGGGTTGCAACTGCCGGGGACCGTCCTGTGCCGAATGAACATGATGATCCCGGACACGTGACCTGGAGATGGAAAGATGAAGCCCTCGGCAAGCGCGTCTGGTATTATGGCAAGATCCTGCGCAGGAAGGCGACCATTGTTTCATTAGAGCAAGCCCCATATTTTTATGCCCTGACCGAGAATTACGGATCCCCTGAAGAAGATCACCTGGTCGCCTACCAGGAAGGACGCCTGACACAGGCCGCCAAACTGGTGTACGAGGCATTGCTGGATGAAGGCCCTCTCGATTCGATCTCCCTGCGACGGGCAGCAGGAATGCTGAATGCCAAGAGTTCTGAGTTCAGCCGGGCGCTGGAAATGCTGCAAGCTGATTTCAAGATTATGCCAATCGGTATCTCCCCGGCAGGAGCCTGGAAATATGCATTTATCTACGATGTAACTGCCCGTTTTATGCCTGACCTGCCGCGAAAGGCACGTTCGCTTGGAGAAGCGGAGGCTCGTTGCAAACTGGCGACCAATTACTTCCAATTGGTTGGCCTGGCCCAGGAGCGGGATGTGCTCAGGTTATTTGGCTGGGGTCCGGAGGTCACAAAACGTGTCCTGAAGGGGCTGCTCAAAGATGGCTTCCTGACCGGAGGACTTGAATATGCTCGGCGAAAAGGGGAGTGGCTGGCGTTGAAAGAACTGCTGCTAGAAAAATAACTTGGTATCCGTTCAGTTGGTATACCGGCAAACCTGAGTAGTGGGCAGCAAAGAAGGTGCGGTTATACCCAGAAGGTTGGCGTGACAAGC
>JAFGMV010000115.1 GCA_016927315.1 Anaerolineales bacterium
CAGCGCAGCATCCCGAAGGTTGATCTGCCCGGTAGAGGGTTTGATAGAAACCCTTCGGGACGTTCAGATCTTGTGATTCTACAGATTTTTAGTGCACCCTATAATAAAGGATGATCGAAAACAGACACAGGCAGTGTGGTTATTTCCCCACAAGCCAGGAAGTAAGGACGATAGTGTCTCGTGACTTTTATGGCATTATGGAATAATGGATGAAAGACCACAGGCTTGAGATTCTGGTTCAAGCGCGTAAAAGACTTGGAGAGGGAACTTTGTCTCCGGCAGACCAGAACAATCTACTGCAATTGATAGATATCCTGATGTTATCTGTCAGCAGGTATTCCAATCCAGCTTCAGTTACCAACGATATGCGCTCCGTGGCCGAAAATATTTTAGAAAAGCAGGCCTTGCTTGAAATGCTGCGACAGCAGGCCAATGAATTGGACGCGCTAAAAAAGTTGAGTATCAACCTGACCTCGAGTCTGGATCTCCCCACTGTCCTGGAGGCAGTCGTCACCGAGGCGATGAACCTGCTTCAGGATGCACGCGCGGTCCATATCTTCCTGTATGACGAAGATTACGACATCCTGGAATTCGGCGCCGCGCTGAACAACAAAGGGGAAAGGGATAAATCTCTGTCAGAACCTCGTCCCAACGGTCTGACCCACACGGTTGCCCGCACCGGAGAACGCATTGTAGTACCCGATATAAAGGACCATCCCCTGTATGAAGGAGTTCCGGTCGATTGGGACGGTTCAGTTATTGGTATTCCCCTTACGATGAAGGATAAGGTTGTCGGGGTCATGAACCTCTCCCGTTCACGGACCGGACACTTTTCTCCATCTGACCTGCGGTTGATAGGCCTTCTGGCCAACCAGGCTTCCGTTGCCATTGTCAATGCCAGTATCCATGAGAAAGTCAGCAAGCAGGCATACAGTGATACAGTTACCGGGCTGCCAAACCGACGGGCGCTGGATGAGCACCTGGAAAACGAATGGCGTAACGCCAGAAAAGAAGGGAAACCTTTTGCTGTTGTCATGATGGATCTGGACGGTTTTAAGGTAATCAATGACACTTACGGTCACGCTGAAGGAGATAAAGTATTACGGATTACGTTCAGTTTCATCTCTCAGGGACTGCGAAGCAGTGATTTCCTGGCGCGTTACGGCGGTGATGAAGTCACACTGATCCTGAACCAGACAGACACTTCCTCTGCCCTGCTGGTGACACAAAAGCTGCGCGAGAAACTGGAAAACTTCAGGATAACCATGGTTGATGGTCGTGAATTGGTATTGACCATGACCGGCGGTATCGCCGTCTATCCAATTCATGCTTCCACAACGACCGGACTGATCCGAGCTGCTGACGAGGCGCTCTATCGAGCCAAGAAATACAATCGCGGCGAATTCATGCTGGCCAGGAATATGACCGGTCCACTTAACCCGAGCAGTTTAGCCGGGTTAGGTTAACAAAGCAAGACAATCTGCACACATGATCAATCACTCGTACTGGTTTTTATGATCTTTCTCTTTTGCGCCTGGCACTCCCACCCTGGCAGTGTCTTCCTATCCCCAGGATCGTAACTCTTGCTGCCCCAACGTTCAAAAAAGAAAGATGAGGGGGTAAAATAGTTTTAGCTCAAGTATCTACCTGTCCGTGCGGCAAAGGAAAGATGCCAGATTTACTCCATTCTTTACAACAATACGATCAAACTCTTCTTGACATCATTGCAGACTTATGGGGGGTGGAACTGGACTCGCATGAGTTTCTTCCTGCCTGTGAAGAACTGGCAGAAGCCATGCTCGATGTTGAATTGTTTTCAGAAATTGTCACCACCCTGCCCGAAGATGGGTGTACTGCCCTGATCGCCCTGGCAGCTGAACAGGAAGCCCGTCTTTCCTGGGTGGTCTTTGTCCGCCGCTTTGGAAGGATACGGGAAATGGGACCGGGTCGTCGGGACCGACAACAGCCGCATCGTAACCCGAGTTCTGCGGCTGAGATGCTCTTTTATCGCGGTTTACTGGCGCGTGCTTTCTTCGACACCTCCAATGGCCCACAGGAATTCGCATATATCCCCACAGACCTGGTTCCCTTGATCGGGGAGACCCACACAACGGCAGCCCGGGTTGAACCACCCGGCCGCCCGGCCTCCCCTGGTGAAAAGGCATATCCCCTCTCTTTTACGGATGCCATTCTGGATGATGCCACTACCCTGCTGGCTGCCCTGCGCCTGGGCATTCAGCCACCTCCGCTTGGGTTTCCACAAAGCACTTTATTGGACCTGTTGAAATCTGCCGGGCTGGTAAGAAACACCACGCCTCAAGGGGAGGCTGTCAAGGCTTTTCTGGAGGCGCCTCGTATCCAGGCCCTGAAATTCCTGGCCGGATCCTGGCAGGCAAGCGAGACCTTCAACGAACTGCGGCAGCTGCCGGGGTTGACCTGTGAAGGAGAGTGGAGCAATCAGCCTCTGGTCACCCGCGAGTTCCTGCTGGAACTGTTAGAAGCTGTCCCGGAAGGAAAATGGTGGAGCCTGCCGGCTTTTGTCCGCATAATCAAAGAAAGGTACCCTGACTATCAACGACCTGCAGGAGACTATGATTCGTGGTTTATTAAACGGAATTCTACTGACTCTTACCTGCGCGGTTTCGAAGCCTGGGATGAAATTGATGGGGCCCTGGTACGCTATCTGGTCACCGGTCCCCTTTACTGGCTAGGACAGGTAGACTTGGCTGCGCCAGAAGAGGGGGCAGTTCCTACCGCCTTTCGCATCAGACCTTCTGACGCTGGTGGAAAGGAGCCCGCCCAGGCAAAAATTCACGTCTCCTCAAATGGGCGTATCAGCGTACCCCGTCTGGCCTCCCGAACGGCGCGATACCTGATCGCCCGCTTCTGCGAATGGGAAGAAATCAGGAATGACTACCATTACCATGTTACCCCGGCTTCGCTGGTAAGAGCCGGGAAGCAGGGATTAAAGGTCGAACACCTGCTGGCCTTGCTGGCAAAACACACTTCCGGGAATATCCCCCCGGTCCTTATTACTGCACTCAAACGCTGGGAACAGAATGGAACCGAAGCCCGGGTAGAGCCCCGGCTTGTCCTGCGGGTCAGCAGGCCTGAAGTTCTGGAAGAACTGCTCAAATCAAAGGCAGTCCGCTTTCTGGGAGAACCGCTCGGGCCTACGGTTGTGATCGTCAAAGCCGGGGCCCAGTCAAAAGTAATCGCCGCCCTGGCAGAACTGGGCTTGCTGGCAGAGGTAGTTGATGTATGAAAAACGCAGATACATTATTTTCCTGATCATAGGGATCCTTCTCTTTTGCACTTGTTGCAGCTGCCTGCTGCCCCTCCCGGTAACCTGCGGCGCCCTGGGGGCCTCCTGTGCCGCTGGCCCGGATGCCCAGGGGTATGTTCATTACTACAACGAACTCGAACCTGCCGGTATCGCAGTTTTGGAAATCATTCTTCATACACAGATTGATATTAATTACCACTCCTGGTACACCAGAGAATATTTTGGCGCCCCTCCAATGCCTTGAGCAACAACAAAATAATCTCCGCCCTCCACAAGTTACTGTTCGCATGAAGACTAAAAATTACAAAGACCACCTTAAATTACCCGCGTGGGTCATATCCGTTCAAGAGATGTTTCCAGCAGGAGAAAAATATGTCAAAAATAGATTGGGTAACACAGGAACTTGAGGGCCTGAGAGAAACAGGTCTGTATAATCATATCCGCATACTTTCCTCACCACAGGGCAGCTGGTTGGTGGTTGATGGGAAAAGGGTGCTCAATTTTTGCTCGAACAATTATCTGGGGTTGGCCAATCACCCTCGCATTGTGGAGGCCGTCAAAACAGCTGTCGGGAAATATGGTGTTGGCCCGGGCGCCGTGCGCACAATCGCCGGAACCATGGATCTGCATATCGAACTGGAAAAACGCCTGGCCGGGTTCAAAGGCGTTGAAGCAGCCCTGACCTTCCAGTCCGGGTTCACGGCAAACCTGGCAACTATTCCGGCGCTGGTGGGTAAAGAGGATGTGATCTTCTCCGATCGCCTGAACCATGCTTCCATCATTGATGGCTGTCGCCTGTCCGGAGCCAGGGTCATCCCCTACGAACACAACAACCCACAAGCCCTCGAAGCTGTTGTCAAGGAAAACCTGGATGATTACAGACGCGGCCTGATTGTAACCGACGGTGTTTTCAGCATGGATGGTGATGTAGCCCCTGTCGACAAAATCTACAAAGTGGCAGAGAATTACGATGTACTGCTGATGGTTGATGATGCCCATGGTGAGGGGGTCTTGGGGAGAGGAGGGCGCGGTATCGTTGACCATTTTGGCCTGCATGGCAAGGTTGATGTAGAAATTGGTACCATGTCCAAGGCATTCGGTGTAATGGGCGGGGTCGTGGCCGGAGACAAATCTATCATCGAATGGCTTTCGCAGCGCGGCCGGCCGTTCCTGTTCTCATCTGCCATGACCGTCCCGGATGCTGCTGCCTGCCTGGCTGCAGTTGATCTTCTGGAAGGATCCACCGAACTGGTCAACAAATTATGGGACAATACCAGATACTTCAAAGCAGAAATGAAGACACTCGGTTTCGATACAGGTCTCAGCACTACACCCATTACCCCGGTAATGCTGGGTGAGGCCCTGTTGGCCCAAGAGTTCAGCCGGGAATTATTCAAAGCAGGTGTTTTTGCCATGGCATTGGGTTTCCCCACCGTCCCGCGCGGGAAGGCCCGCATCCGGGTAATGATCTCGGCCGCCCATGATACCAGCGACCTGGATGCCGGCCTGGAAGCCTTTGCCCGCGTAGGCAAACAACTGGATGTGATCGGATAGCCGGGTCCTTTGATCAGATACCCGGTTCAAAGCGGCATAGCACAATGATCGACATCAACGCCGGAGTCCCCCAATTCAAAGCCCATGGCAGCTCCATTTACAGAGCGAGAAGCGGGCCAGACGCCAGGCGACCTCAAGTAATCGAGGAGACCATGAGTCACAATCAACCTGGAAATGGAACACATAACCCGGGAAACCAGGATCGGGGAGCGCTTACGCGCTTCGCCTGGCTTTCAATCGGCGCTGCAGTAGCAACAATCAGTCTCAAGACTGGCGCTTATTATCTGACCGGTTCAGTCGGCCTGCTCTCGGATGCCGTCGAATCAGTCGTCAACCTGATCGGTGCAGGAATGGCTTTATGGATGCTGTCGATTGCCGCCCGTCCGCCGGATGAATCACATATGCACGGTCATAGCAAGGCCGAGTATTTCTCATCGGGCCTGGAAGGCCTGCTGATCCTGATTGCCGCAGTCAGCATCGGGTTCACAGCTGTTGAGCGTCTGATCCATCCAAAGGAACTGGAACAGCTCGGAATAGGGTTGGTTGTCTCAATCGCGGCTTCCATTATCAACCTGGTTGTGGCGCAGGTGCTGCTGAAAGCCGGTAAAAAGCACAACTCAATCACCCTTGAAGCCGATGGACAGCACTTGATGACCGATGTATGGACCTCGACCGGGGTCCTGGGAGGTATTGGCCTGGTAGTCCTGACCGGGTGGAACATACTTGATCCGCTGGTGGCATTGGCGGTCGCGGCCAATATCGTCTGGACGGCTTTCCAACTGCTCAAACGCTCGACGGCTGGACTGATGGACGCCTCGCTTTCTTCCCAGGAGTTAGGAAAAATAGAGAAAGTCCTGGCCGCCTATCGTGAAAAGGGGATTGAGTTCCATGCCCTGCGGTCCCGCCAGGCAGCCGCCAGACGTTTTGTTTCTGTGCATGTGCTGGTTCCCGGTCATTGGACGGTCCACTATGCTCACTATGTTGCCGAAGACATCGAAGCGGATATCCGCCAGGAACTGGGGGACACTGTTGTTTTCACACACCTTGAACCGGTCGAAGACGAGATTTCGCTTCACGATATCCCCCTGGACAGAGATTAATTTATCCTGCAGTTTTTAAAAAAGCTATCCTTTCGGGATAGTTTTTTTGTAATTCCCTTTCCACATCCTGCGAGTATCCTGTATTCATCCCGTATTAAACCCACGGTGGTGTTTCAGGAAAACTTTCTGGCTCGGACGGGTCTCTCAGGTGGGGAAAAAGTCCTGGATGATCTCATTTTTATGTGATTTATATGTGCAGCCCTTGACATTTTTGTAAGCTTGCGTAGAATTACGCCCGGCATGTACAAACAAAATTATTTGCGCATCCTTCGAAACATTTTTCAACCAAACAGTATTTATTTTTTTATTTTTTTGAAAAAGAGAGCCGTGATCACGGCTCTCTTTTTTTTTTCTGTATCGGATCCATATCCTCTCACCCATCTTGCGTGTTCACAACATTGAAGTTGT
Source organism: Anaerolineales bacterium (assembly GCA_016927315.1). Lineage (GTDB taxonomy): Bacteria > Chloroflexota > Anaerolineae > Anaerolineales > Villigracilaceae > JAFGMV01. Next base: position 6,349 of record JAFGMV010000115.1, read on the forward strand.
AGTCAACTCGAATTCACCATAGGAGGAAGTCATGACCACAGATAGCAAGTCCACCAAAGTCCTGGGTTACCTGCCCGACGATACCCCCCCTGTCGGGGCAATGATAAGCCTCGGATTTCAACAGTTCTTGACGATGTTCCCTGCCACCGTATTGGTTGCCATCATGACCAGGTTCGATGTCGGCATCACCTTGCTGGCTTCTGGTCTCGGCACGATCGTCGCCCTTCTGGTTTCCAAACGCAAAATCCCAATGTATTACGGCTCATCCTTCTCGTATATAGCGGTCATCATCACAGTGATGAGCAAATTTGCGCCCGATTGTTACAACTCAGGTGCAGCGTATTGCCCCGAAGGTGTCAAGATTGTACAGGTGGGCATCATCCTGACTGCAGTTTTCGAAATTCTGGTTGGTTTGCTCATCATGCGTGTCGGTAAAACTGCCCTGGACCGTATTCTGCCTCCAATTGTCACCGGTTCGATGGCAATGGTGATAGGCGTTGCCCTGGCGAACGCCGCCCTGGGACCTGCCGGTAACTGGGCTGCACCGGAAGTGGCCGGTATCACCTGGCTGGTAGCCTTTATCACCCTGATTGCGACAATTCTGTTTTCGGTCTATCTGCAAGGGAAAGGCCTGATTGGAATGCTGCCGATTTTGCTCGGTGCTATCTTTGGTTATCTCGTCGCTATTCCGTTTGGGCTGGTTAATTTTGCTCCGGTAGCTACTGCCGGTTGGCTCGAACTGCCCAAATTCACATTTCCTGCATTTACCAGTGCTGAAGCATGGGGCATGGCATTGAGTATAGCCCTGATCTTTATCGCAACTGTCCCCGAATCTACTGCACATCTTTACCAGATGAGTCTCTATATAGATAATCTGGCTGCTGAGTTAGGACGTAAACCCTACAATATCAAAGGCCTCATCGGCCTAAACCTGGTTGCCGATGGTGCAGATGATCTGGTAGTTGGTTTCCTGGGCGGTTGCGCCGGTACCAATTACGGAGAAAACAATTCTCTGATGGCGATTACTCGTAACTACTCCACTACCGTGCTGATGGCGGCAGGCGCCATAGCGGTGGTGTTTGGGTTCTTCGGTAAACTTGTGGCTCTGGTCAATACCATGCCCCAGGCAGTAGTCGGCGGATTGAGCATCTATCTGTTCGGAGTGATCGGCATGCAGGGTGTTGCCCTGATCCAATCAGAGAAAGTTAATTTGTTCGATCCGAAACAACTTGCGATCGGTGCGGTCATTCTCATCCTCGGTATCGGTGGCAACCTGACCTTGCCTGATGGTATGTTCCCGTTCCCGCTTCCGTTCCTGTTCCCGAACGGTATCCCGGCTATCGTTTTTGCGGCCATTGTCGGTATTTTGATGAACCTGGTTTTTGTCATCTTCAAGCCGGCTGAATAAAATCCCCGACCTGGATATTCCTTCAGGGACCGGGATATGGAGTTCCCGGTCCCTTTCCATGCCTAAAAACGCTATAATGATCTAGATCATGCTCAAACTTCCCGGATTAATTGACCCGCACGTTCACCTGAGAGAACCCGGCGCCACCCACAAGGAAGACTACGATTCCGGGACATCAGCCGCCCTGGCAGGCGGTATCACGATGGTTTTGGCAATGCCCAACACCAAACCACCGATCTTTGACCAAGTTACCCTGGACCTGGTACTTGCTTCTGCGAAGAAGAAAGCCCACTGCGACTACGCCCAGTTCATTGGGGCAGGCCCTGAAAACGCTGAAATGGCTGCCCGGCTGGCGCCGTATGCAGCCGGGCTGAAAATGTATCTTGATTCTACCTTCGGCGAACTGCGACTGGACGATATGTCCCTGTGGATGCCGCATTTCGAGAAATTCCCCCGGGATCTCCCCATCGTCCTACACTCAGAATCCCGCAGCATGGCTGCCGGGATCTTGTTTGCCGCCCTCTACGACCGGCCGGTCCATATCGCGCATATTTCTCTCAAAGAAGAAGTGCTTCTCATCAGGGCCGCAAAAGAACGCGGCATCAAAGTGACCTGCGAGGTCTGCCCACATCACCTGTTCTTGAGCAAAGATGATATTCCTGGCATCTCACATGGACATCCCGGTCGCGGTGAAGTCCGTCCGCGACTGGCTGAGAAAGAAGATGTCGAGGCTTTGTGGTCTAACCTGGACGTGATCGACTGTTTTGCCACTGACCACGCTCCGCATACCCTTGAAGAAAAGGATTCCAACACCCCGCCGCCTGGCTTCCCCGGGGTAGAAACTATCCTGCCGCTGCTGCTGACTGCTGTCCACGAAGAACGGTTAACCATCGACCAGATCATCGAAAAGATGCATACCAACCCCAAACGCATCTTCAACTTGCCAGAGCAGCCTGAAACCTGGGTTGAAGTTGATGAAACCGCCAGCTACCAAGTCAAAACCAGCCAGATGTACTCTCGCTGCGGCTGGACCCCTTTTGAGGGCTGGCAGGTATGTGGACAGGTGAAGCGTGTCGTTTTACGAGGGCAGGTTGCCTTCGAAAATGGAAAATTATTGGTTGAACCCGGTTATGGGAAAAACATTCGAGAAGAACAGAATATAGAATAAAGATATACTAACGTGACCCTGAACCCAGTAACGAGGAGCGTGGTAATCTCCAGGTCCAAGAAGATTTTTTTTGTCATAAAAAGCGCTCCTCGCCAGGAAAGACAAAACAAGGAGAGAAAATGCCCACTGATCCCCAATCACCTTACCTGCCCTTCGGCGATAACACCCGCACACCCTGGTACGGTAAGGATATTTTATCGGTCAAGCAGTTCAACCGCGCCGATCTGGAGTACATCTTCGGCGTGGCGCATGAAATGCGCGGCATGGTTGAGCGAGTTGGCACCTTTGACTTGCTGAAAGGCAAGATCCTCGCCAACCTGTTCTACGAACCATCCACACGCACATCATCGTCGTTCACAGCGGCCATGGAGCGCCTGGGCGGCAGCGTTATTCCGATCAATGAGGTAAAATACTCGTCGGTTTCGAAGGGTGAGAGCCTGCCCGATACCATCCGTACGCTGGAATGCTACGCCGACGTGATCGTCCTGCGTCATCCCGAAGTCGGCTCGGCCGCCATCGCCGCCAAGGCCGCCCAAAAACCGGTGCTCAACGCAGGTGATGGAGTGGGCGAGCATCCCACCCAGGCCTTGCTGGATAACTTCACCATTTTCGAAGAACTGGGCGCCGGTCAGATTGACGGAATGACCGTCACCATGTTGGGAGACCTGAAATACGGCCGCACAGTCCATTCCCTGGCCAGACTGCTGACACTTTTCGACGTCAAGATCAACTATGTCTCGCCTGATATCCTGCGTATGCCTCAGGAGGTCAAGGATGAAATAGCGGTCAAGAATATCCCCCAGGCTGAATATAATACCCTGGAGAAAGTCCTGCCTGAGACGGATGTCTTGTATGTCACCCGGGTTCAGAAAGAACGTTTTGAAGATCCTGCTGAGTATGAAAAAGTAAAGGGCGCCTTTGTGATCGACCCCGAAATCATGAAAACTGCCAAAAATGAAATGATCGTCATGCATCCCCTGCCGCGTGTTGGCGAGATCAGCCCCGACTTCGATGACGACCCGCGCGCAGCCTATTTTCGCCAGATGGAATATGGCCTGTATGTACGTATGGCCCTGCTAGCCATGGTACTGGGCAAAGCCTAGCAGCAAGTGTCTGGTGTCAAGGGCTACATTATTCAGACGCCATCAACTTGACACCCGGTACCAAAGCACTTAATACTTAAACCATGGAAACTTTTTTCTCATTTCTTGAACGCCGAGTCGATGATTGCTCTTCCCTGCTGTGCGTCGGGCTTGACCCGCACGTCAGGGACCTGCCCAAACCTACTGCTGATGCTGCTCTGCGTTTTTGCCAGGATATTGTCAGGCAGACGGCGCCTTTTGCAGCCGCCTTCAAACCGAACGCAGCCTTCTTTGAAGCCTTTGGCCCTGAAGGCTGGGCCGCCCTGTACCGGTTGGTTGAAGACATACAGGCAGAGTCTGGTCGCATCGGTTCAATGATACCGGTCATCCTGGATGCCAAACGCGGCGATATTGCCTCAACAGCCGAGGCTTACGCCCGTTCTGCTTTCCAGAACCTGGGCGTGCATGCAATTACGCTGAATCCCTATCTGGGCCGGGACTCGCTTGATCCCTTCCTGACAGTCAAGGAAAAGGGCGTCTTCCTGCTCTGTAAAACCAGTAATCCGGGCGCCAGCGACCTGCAAGACCTGCTGGTGAACCCGCCGGGTTCCAAAACATCAATCCCACTGTATCGTCATGTAGCACAGCTTGCCCAGGAATGGAACACCGGGAATAATATTGGCCTGGTGGTCGGGGCGACTCAACCCGAAGCATTGGCGCTTGTCAGGTCTGCTGCGGCAGAACTGTGGTTCCTGGTCCCCGGTATCGGCGCTCAGGGGGGCGACCTGAAGACCGCCCTGCAGGTCGGCCTGCGGAAAGATGGGAAGGGCATGCTGGTCAATGTCTCTCGCGGTATTGCGCAGGCAGAAAACCCTAAATTGGCTGCGGCTGAACTGCGTGACGAAATCCTGTTTTTGCAAAACGAGATATATAAAAACCAACACAATTGAATTATGCTGGTTCTGAAGCAAAATCGTTCAGAAAGGTTTCACTCAATGCCCAATTCTGTGTTCAAATCACAACTTTGCGACCTTACCGATAACCTGCTGGAGGCCGGCTGCATCAAATTTGGGGAATTCACGCTGAAATCAGGCTTGGTCTCCCCTATTTATATCGATCTGCGCCGGATTATCACCGATCCCAAATTACTTGAGCAGGTCGGGACAGCTTATTTACCGTTATTGGAAACACTTACTTTTGACCGCCTCGCCGGACTGCCCTATGCAGCCATTCCAATCGCAACAACTGTCTCCCTGCAGGGAAAATATCCCATGATCTACCCGCGCAAAGAGGTCAAAACCTATGGTACAAAAGCGCAGATTGAAGGGGAATACCATGCCGGTGAGAAAGTTGTCATCATTGATGACCTGGCCACCACCGCAGGCAGCAAGTTCGAAGCGATCGAAAAACTGACCGAAGCCGGTCTGATCGTTGATGATGTGGTTGTATTGATCGATCGGGAATCAGGTGCACGGGAAGCCCTCTTAGAGGCCGGGTACCATTTCCACACGGTTTTGACGATCAGTCAAATGCTGCTTCACTGGGAAGAAACCGGCAATGTCGAGCAAAGTAAAATTGATCAAACACGACTTTTTTTGAACACAGCAGCCTGAAAGAAGCATCCACAGGAAGTAACCAGACTATGAGACGGGTCCATTTTTCGAAATACCCACCTCAGTGGCGCCCCAATATGCGGGCTTTCTCTTTCTTGGTACTCATCTCTTTTCTGGAAGGCTCTGGAATCCTTGTCTGGCAGTTGGCTAGCTTCTCGGAACCCGCTTCCCGGGTATTTTTACACCATTCCCTGGAGAGTTGGGGGTTGATTACCTGTTCACTGGTGTTTCTTGCCCTGGTCTTGTTTACACAGTGGGTAGTAGTGAATAATTCTGAATGGGTGCAGAAAACGATTGATCGTGTTGACCAGGGGGGATACCAAGGAACACTGATCATTATCACCACAACTGGATTGTTAATTGCAATCGGGGCGAATATCTGGTTGTACTTCAATGAAGCATTAAAACCCTATTATCCTAAACTGCTGCCTGTTGTTCTGCTGTTCACGGCGACCGTGGTACAGGTTTGGGGATATATTTTGGTTATCTTGCGAAAGGAAGTTGGTGAAATGATAACAGACCGGCTGCCACTTCCCGAAGAGAAACCAATTTCGCCAACCAGCAAAGTCATCTCCTTGTCCCTGATCGGAATATATGTACTTTACCTGTTTATTCAGGGATTGATCTATTTATCGATTCGGGAAGTCGCCATTTTCCCCGACAGCAATAGTTATTTTTATGGCGCTGGTCTGGAATTGAGTAATCCGGAATTCTGGTCGGAACGGCGTCCGTGGGGCATCCTGCTGCTTTACAAAATCCTGGGTAACTCACGGATTGCAATAGATCTTGCCCAAACATTGGTTTCAACAGCCGCCTGGGCATTACTTGCCTGGGCTTTTTCCAGGCAGATTTATAACCAGTGGGTTAAGTTGATCAGCACATTTATCATTTTGGCTTTTAGCCTGATACCCGCCATCCAGCTCTGGAATCATGCCGCGATGAGTGACTCATTTTCGATTTCGATGATGATCTTCCTGCTGGCTTTGCTTTTATTACTGCTCCAACAGTGGAAATGGCCGATTTTCTTTTCGGTCATCTTCTGCTTCCTGATGTTGATGAGTATCCGGGAATCCAGTATCTATATCAGTCTGCTGGCCGCAATGTTGTTCCTTCTTTTTGGTTTAGTCAGGCGGCGCTATCGCTTTTTCGTTATTTTGGCCATCGTGATCAGTTTGATCTTTGTGATCAATCACCGGCTTTCCTCTGCGTATGCATTGCCGCGCTGGGGGTATCCACTGGCTGAAGTGATCACAAAACGCATCCAGCCAAACAATGAATACCTGGAGTACTTTGAGGCACACGGCATGCCGGTGAATTCGGAACTACTTTCTTTGCGCGGCGAATGGGCCAACAGAAACAATTATGCCGTCGTCAACAGCCCCGGACTGAAGCACTTTATGAATTGGTTGTTTGATAAAGGGCCTGAAGTTTATGTAAATTTCTTGCTTGCCCATCCAAGATACACTATTACAAGCCCTGTGAATGATATCGCTGCCTTAATAGCCGGTTATGCCACATCTTCCAGCCTGACACAATATCCACCGGTGATTCCCTTCCTGGCTGTCGAATTTTTGTACCCAAGTGCCTGGGTCAATGTTTATTTGTGGATCACACTTGTTGCAGTTGCGGCTTTCATCTTAACCCATCTGCGCACAAAGAGACATTCCTTCTGGGTTTTGGTGTTTTTCTTCCTCCTGGCGATCCCACACCTGTACCTTGTCTGGCATGGTGATGCACATTCGGTACAGCGGCATGCCGTGGTCGCTAACATCCAGTTTCGCATTGGGGCCTGGTTGCTGTTTATCCTTTACATTGATACACACCTGTCTGGAAAAGCAGTATGATCTTGTCAGCCCTGATTGCTCAATTCCCAATATCCATTTCAATTCGACACAATTTGAAAACGATCCTGGATATTGCAAAACAGGCAGAACCCGGACAATTGGTATTCTTCCCTGAAGGGGCTCTGTGTGGATACTCCCTTGATCTGTCATTCCTTGAAAATCTTGACCAGCAGGAACTGCAAGAAGGTTTAACGGTGCTGCAGGCGGCAGCCATCCAAAGGAAAATTAATTTATGGGTTGGCGCCTGCGTTTTCGAAAATGGGAATTGGTACAACCAGGCCTTTGGCTTTACCCCGGACGGCCGACGGCTTCATTATCGGAAAATCAACCTGGCAAACCACGAACGCGGTGTGTTTACAGCCGGGTCTGAACTGCCCGTATTTCAACTTGAAAATCTCATTGGAATACAACTTTGCCGTGAGATGCGCTATCCCGAACAGTGGGGCTGGCTGGCAAGGCAGGGTGTACAGATCTTTCTACACCTCAATAATGCTGCTGGCCACGACCTCCCGCGGCCGGTCTGGAGAAGCCATCTGATCAGCCGGGCAGCCGAGACACAGCGCTTCGTTCTCAGCACAAACATTGCTGCCGCGAAGCAATTGTGCCCGACCATGACGATTGCCCCCGATGGATAGATCCTGGCTGAGATCGTTTCAGAAAAACAGGCTACCGCCAGGGTATCTCTTGATCTCACACAGATCTCTGATGTGTATCTCGAGCAGTTCCGGAAAGATGTGGTTGCGATAAAACCGCAAACCAGACTTTGAAATATGGATTCCAATAAAGTTACTGCATTCTGGCAATCCTGCCTGAATTCACTACCTCCGGACCAGCACCCGGAAAACACCGACCTGCCCGAAGCCTGGGGCTTTGGCAGCAGTCCCCAAATGGCCGACGAACTGGGGCAGCTGGTCTACGATGGGATCAAGACCGCCACCGCCTCCCTGGTCTGGGAGTACGAGGCGGAGGGGGAAATGATCCCCAAACCCGGCGATTTGAGCATCATTTTAAACGGCAGGGATGAACCCATCTGTCTCATCGAAACGACCGAAATTCGCATCCTGCCATTCGATGAAGTTGAACCTGGTTTTGCTAACGATGAGGGTGAAGGAGACCGCTCCCTGGCCTACTGGCGTAAAGCACACTGGTGGTTTTTCGGTGAAACCTGTAAAGCCATCAACCGCAAACCCAGCCAGCATATGCCGGTGGTCTGCGAAAGATTTAGACTGATATACAAACGATAGGATCCATGAATGTATCCCTTTTTCCGCTCTTTTCTGTTCAGGCTTGATCCTGAGACTGCACACCACCTGACCCTGCAGTTGATCCGTACAGCCGGGATGATTCCACCTTCGTGCTGGTTCCTGGCTGCCATGTTCAAGGCCCGGCCGAAACCGGTCGAGGTGTTTGGGCTGACCTTTAAGAACCCGGTCGGACTGGCGGCTGGCTACGATAAGGATTGTGAAGCCATACGAGGATTGTCCACCCTGGGTTTTGGACATCTCGAACTGGGAACTGTTACGCCGCGTCCGCAGCCGGGAAATCCCAAGCCGCGCATATTTCGGTTGATCGAAGATCAGGGTATCATCAACCGCATGGGTTTCCCGGGGAAAGGGATGGAGTATGCAGCAAGAGCATTGCGAGGAACCGCAAAACGGATACAAAGCAATCCCTTGACTATGAAGGAGAATGCTACGCAGATTCGTAATGACATCGTTGTCGGTGTTAACTTGGGGAAGAACAAGGACACACCCAATGAAGGGGCGGCCGGTGACTATATCAAGCTAATGCGAACATTTACCCCTCTGGCCGATTACCTGACGATCAATATCTCCTCGCCGAATACCGTTGGCCTCAGGCGTCTGCAAGAGCGTGAAATGTTGGAAGGACTCCTGAGAGCAGTTGCCGGAGAACGGGCAGCCGATGACTCACCCCAACAAAAAAATATCCCCATCCTGGTTAAATTGGCTCCTGACCTGACCAACGAAGAATTAGACGATGCGGTTGGAGCCATCCTGGATGCCGGTATGGACGGTATCATCGCCACCAATACGACTATCAGCAGGGGAACGCTGCGCTCTGACCGGGCAGGTGAACAGGGAGGCCTGAGCGGCAGGCCGCTGACGGCGCTGTCAGATGAAATCCTGACAAAGGTCATCCGGCTGGTGAATGGCCGGGTACCAGTCATTGCCGTGGGCGGCATCATGACCCCGGCGGATGCCAGGCGAAAACTCGACCTGGGGGCCGCCCTGGTGCAGGTCTATTCCGGGATGATTTACAACGGTCCTGGACTTGTAAAAGACATCGTTAAAAATTTATAAGCGATTCTGTACAACCGCCTAATTGTGGTATGATGTGCGCACTTAGGAACAACTATGGACGATAGAATAACAATCATTGAAGGTCCCCCACCTGTATTCGAGCCTGTCCAGGATGCCTGGGCGCTTGGTCTCAACGAAGGGCCAAACCTTTCGGTTGCAGTCATGACCCGCCTGCGCACATTCAATGGTCCGGCTTTGGTCGAACGCTGCTACCGTGCCTGGCGCAAGAACGATCCAATACGCCTGCATTACCGTAACGATCTGGGATTGGAGCAAACAGCCCCAATCCTGGCTGTGCGGTCTGTGGATTCGGATGATGGGCAGGTACTGCTGCTGTGGATTTACCTGAACCAGGACGAGGTCGAATTTGAAATCGACACTGGTGACGATGAAGTCGATTCTGACTTTGATGGTCCCGAATTTTAGGTTTCACCCAAAAGGGACAGGCAAACAAGGCCTGTCCCTTTTTGTTGTCCAGGGGTGTTACGAGTAGAGGACTTTGTTTGAGAGTATGCAAAACAAAGAACGCAGGCGCTCCCGAAACCTTTTTGAACGCGGTTTTCTGATACTTGCAAGTATAACCTTGCTGGAGGGACTGTTTGTTGTTCTTTTGCTGCTGCTGGAGCCATCCACAGCCGGGAATATCCGTGTATTGGGATATTCACTTGGACGCTGGCTGCTGATCATTGCCAACGTCCTTCCTTTAATGGTTTTGATATGGCTGGCAGCCGCAGTATGGCAGGCGCAGCCTACAGGCCTGCGGCTGTTGACCTGGCTGCAGAGCCTCAGGGTTCAGGTTTTCTTCTTACTCCTGTTGACCGTGATTTTCTTTGCCGCTTTGCTGACCAGCACCTGGGGAATGAATGCCTTGCGTCTCTCAGGACAGGGTTTCTATGGCCGCCTGCAGCCATCGCTGGTCTGGGTGACCCTGGCCAGCGGACAAATCTGGCTGGCCTTGTTAATCACACTGCGAGAGAAGATCGTTCTCTTTTTTTGCCGCCAAACACCACTTGACGAACCAGTACAGATCATCCACAATATCAGCCAGCCGGTTCAGGGGCTCGTCTGGGGATCGATCACAATCATTTATGGCTTGCTGCAGACCATCAGCTATCTCAATGTGCGCCAGGCCTACGTCGTGGCCGACTCAATCGATTATCTTTTCCCGGCACAGAACCTGGACATATGGACCCTGAAATTCTGGGGCTACAAAAAAGCTGCCTTTACAGCCGCGGTCTATCAGCTTGGAGGTGCTTCGCTGAGTTGGATCGATGGGCTGCAGGTTTTGGTCTCAACACTGGCCTGGCTGGCGCTGGCCTGGGTCTTTGCCCGTGGACTGCATCACCACTGGCTGAAGCTGGCTGCCTTCATTACGATCCTGTCCTTCAGTCTGGTACCCAACATTCAGATTTGGAACCATACAGCATTAAGCGAATCGCTCTCCATGTCGATGATGGCCCTCATCCTGGCCTTATGGATTGCTATAATCCAACGCTGGCGCTGGTATCTGACGGCCGGCCTGCTGCTGTTGCTGACTGCCTGGGTATTCACCCGAGAATCAAATGCTTACATCGGTCTGATGATCGCAGTCCTTTTGCTTCCGATTGGCATTTTCTGGCGGAACCAGCGCTTCTACTGGGGGGTTTCCCTGGTTTTGTTCCTGGCCTTCGCTGCCAACACCCGCCTGTCTGCCATGCCTGATCTGCCGCGCCACATCTATCCACTGGGGAATATTATTCTGGGCCGCATCCTGCCAGTCCCTGAATACCTGGCTTTCTTCGAAGGGGAAAAAATGCCGATCACCCCGGAACTCTTAGCGCTCAGCGGCGGCACATCGATCAATGGAGAGTTCGCAATCTTCAATAATCCCAAACTGGAAACCTTCGAGGGTTGGCTGTTTAAACATGGTAAAGAAACGTATGTCCGCTTTATGCTGGCTCATCCCGGTTATACGTTTATTTCTCCGTTGAAGGATATGAACCACGTCCTGGCATCCAACCAATCTGGCTATGGCCCTCCCGAATATCGCCCCAGCCTTCCGGGAATTCTCAACGAGTTACTCTACCCGGCCCGGTGGTTCTGGGTCTATTTTGGGCTGAGCTGGCTGGTTGTTATCCTGGCCCTGACCCAAAAAGGCTGGCGGGAAATGCGGGTCTTCTGGCTGGCAGTGGCCTGCTATGTACTTTCCATCCCGCACCTCTACCTGAGCTGGCTGGGAGATGCGGCCGAAATCGGTCGACACGCCGTCCAGGCCAGTGTACAATACCGGTCAGCTGTCTGGCTGCTGTTCTGGCTGATGGCGGATGCATTTTTTCTTGACCAGGGCTTCAAAGTCTCCAGGCTTTGGAAGCCGCAGGAAAATCCTCTCAACGGAAGTAATCATGACTGAAGCAATCAAAACAAAATACGAAACTGTGATCGGGCTGGAAGTCCATGCCGAAATGAAAACCGATTCGAAGATGTTCTGCGGTTGTGCTGTAGTTGATTCGACCTCGGCGCCACCCAATACCACCGTCTGTCCCGTCTGCTCCGGAATGCCTGGTACCCTGCCGGTGGTCAACCGCAAGGCAGTTGAGTTTGGGATGAAAGTTGCTCTGGCGCTAGGCTGCACCATCAATCAGACCAGTATCTTCGCCCGCAAGAACTACTTTTACCCGGATATGCCCAAAGGCTACCAGATCTCCCAGTACGAACTGCCCCTGGCTGAACACGGCCAGATCGTGATCAACACTCCACGGGGTGAAGAGACCATCCGGGTAACCCGTGTCCACCTGGAAGAAGACGCCGGAAAGCTGACCCACATTGAAAATAACGGGGTTTCGCATTCACTGGTTGACCTGAACCGGGCCGGGGTGCCCCTGCTGGAAATTGTTTCCGAACCAGATATCCGCTCAGTTGAAGGGGCCCGGGCATATGGTGAAGCCCTGCGCCAGATCGTTCGCTACCTGGATGTAAACTCCGGTGATATGGAGAAGGGTGTGATCCGTTTTGAAGCCAATATCTCGATCCGTCCCACTGGTAGCGAAGAGTTCGGCACCCGCGTCGAGGTCAAGAACCTGAACAGCTTCCGCACCATGGAGCGCGCAATTGAATTTGAAACAGAACGCCAGGCCAGGGTTCTGCAGGCCGGGGGCAGCATCGACCAGGAGACCCTGGGCTGGAACGAAGCCAATAGTTCAACCTACAGCATGCGCTCCAAAGAGGATGCCCACGACTATCGCTATTTCCCAGAACCCGACCTGCCCCCCCTGGTGGTCGATCAAGCCTGGATCGATGTCGTGCGTGCATCCCTGCCTGAACTGCCGCGTGCCCGCTACCTGCGTTTCAAGGAAGAATACCAACTGACGGACTATGCCGCCAGTGTACTTACCGCCGACCGAGCCACTGCCGATTACTTCGAGGCGGTACTAGAGCATGTCCCCACCAGCGTGTCACCCAAGATCGTTTCGAACTGGGTCACCGGTGAACTCTTTGCCCTGATCAACCAGGCCGGGACCGGGATTGAGGTGATCAAAGTTCAACCGGAAGCACTGGCCGGACTGGTCAGGAGTGTGGCGGAGGGGCAGATCAACCCGAATACCGGTAAAACTGTTCTGGGTGAAATGTTCACCAGCGGCAGAGGGGCAGAGGAGATCGTCGCGGCTCGCGGCTTGAAGCAAGTCTCGGATACCGATTTCATCGCCCGGATCGTGAAAGATGCCCTGGATGAAAACCCGGAAGAGGTCGCTTTGTATCAGGCTGGGAAAGAATCAGTCGCCAACTGGTTGTTCGGCCAGGTAATGCGCAAAGCCAAAGGTAAGGCCAACCCGCAGGTTGTCCGGGCTGAATTGGAAAAGCAATTGACAAAACTATAATTGTCAGACAAAAACGCCTGCAGCGGCACAAACACGCACAAACACGGGCGCATATCAGTTTAGGGGCAGGATGAGTGAGAAAATGACGCGTTCGTGCATCACCAGGGAGACAACTGAAATGGAGAACAAAGCAAAAAAACGACCCCGCTTGCCGGCAAAAACAGTCCAGGTGACTTTCGTCCGCCCGAAAAAAGGATATGTTTTCCAATAAGCCGGATCTTTTCCGTAACAGATACGGACTCCTTTCA